>NZ_CAUROW010000001.1:0-285553 GCF_963526355.1 uncultured Actinomyces sp.
CCTTCCGCGGGGCCGAGGCCCTGGACTGGTGGGCCGCCTGCACCCTGGCGCAGGAAGGCTACCGCGGCCTGGACCTCATGGGGGCCGGGTCGACACGTGTCCCCTCGCTCTACACGGTGGGCCAGTACAAGAAGCGCTACGCTCAGCACGTCACGGAAGTTGACGGCGCCTGGGACGTTCCGGTCTCCCGGGTCATCTACTCCGGGATGTCCGCCGCCAAGCGCCTGCGTGACGCACTGCGCGCGCGGCGCGGCTCACCGGAGCACTGAGTCCGCCCGCCCACAACGTAGACTCGCGGCCGAACCGGGGTGCACCAGTACAGCGCCCCACACCGAATGTAAGAGGAGACGAGCCCGTGTCAAACCAGCCCACGATCAATATCACCCTCGACGGTGCACCACGTACCATTGAGGCGGGCACCACGGGAACGCTCCTCCTGCATGACGCCGTCAAGAGGGACGGCGTCGTCGCGATGCGCGTCAACGGCGAGCCCTGGGACCTGGACCGCGAGGTCCCAGCCGGCGCCGTCGTCGAGCCCATCGCCCTATCCAGCGAGGACGGCCTGAACATCCTGCGCCACAGCGCCACCCACGTCATGGCGCAGGCTGTCCAGGAGATGTTTCCGGAGGTCAATCTCGGCATCGGTCCCTTCATCACTGACGGCTTCTATTACGACTTCGGTGCCATCGACGCCGTCACCCCCGAGATGCTGCGCGAGATCGAGAAGCGCATGAAGCGGATCGTCAAGGAGGGGCAGCGCTTCGTGCGCCGTGACATCACTGAGGCCGAGGGGCGTGAGGAGCTGGCGGACCAGCCCTACAAGCTCGAGCTCATCACGACCAAGGGAGCGGGCGCCGAGGGGGCCTCAGTGGAGGTCGGTGCCGGGGGGCTCACCATGTATGACAACGTCCGGCGTGACGGGAGTGTCGCCTGGACGGACCTGTGCCGCGGTCCTCACCTGCCCTCGACCCGTCTCATCGGACAGGGCTTCGCACTGACCAAGTCCTCGTCGGCCTACTGGAAGGGCGACCAGTCCGGCGATTCCCTCCAGCGCATCTACGGCACCGCCTGGGCCGGAAAGGACGACCTCAAGGCCTACCAGACCCGTCTGGCCGAGGCCGCCAAGCGCGACCACCGCAAGCTCGGCGCCGAGCTCGACCTGTACTCCTTCCCCGAGGAGATCGGCCCCGGCCTGGTGGTCTTCCACCCCAAGGGCGCCATGCTGCGCCACCAGATCGAGCAGTACGTCGTCGACCGCCACCTGCACTATGGCTTCGACTTCGTCCACACCCCCGAGATCTCCAAGGGCGGACTCTTTCACACCTCGGGCCATCTGCCCTACTACGCCGACACCATGTTCCCGCCCATGCTTGCCGACGAGGAACGCGACGCGGAGGGCAACATCACCAAGGCCGGCCAGGAGTACTACCTCAAGGCCATGAACTGCCCGATGCACAACCTCATCTTCCGCTCCCGGGGGCGCTCCTACCGCGAGTTGCCGCTGCGCTTCTTCGAGATGGGTCATGACTACCGCTACGAGAAGTCCGGTGTTGTCCATGGGCTCACCCGCATGCGCGGCTTCACTCAGGATGACTCGCACACCTACTGCACGCCTGAGCAGGCCGGTGAGGAGATCCGCTCCCAGATCGACTTCTTCCTGTCCATCCTCAAGGCCTTCGGACTGACCGACTTCTACCTCGAGCTGTCCACCCGCGACGAGGACGGCGCCAAGAAGGACAAGTTCATCGGCTCCGACGCCGACTGGGCCGCCGCCACGCAGGCCCTTCAGGACGCCTGCGACGCCTCCGGGCTGGAGGTCGTCCCGGACCCCGGCGGCGCGGCCTTTTACGGTCCCAAGGTCTCGGTGCAGGTCAAGGACGCCATCGGCCGCACCTGGCAGATGTCCACCATCCAGTACGACTTCAACCAGCCCGAGCGCTTCGACCTGGAGTACACGGCCGCCGACGGCACCCACCAGCGCCCCATCATGATCCACTCCGCCAAGCTGGGCAGCGTGGAGCGCTTCATCGGGGTGCTCACCGAGCACTACGCGGGCGCCTTCCCCGCCTGGCTCTCCCCGGTGCAGGTCCGGCTCGTTCCTGTGGCAGAGGCCTTCGACGCTTACGTCGACGAGGTCGCCGCTCAGTTGCGCTCCCGGGGGGTGCGCGTCGAGACGGACCACTCCGACGACCGCTTCGGTAAGAAGATCCGCAACGCCTCCAAGGACAAGATCCCCTTCATACTTATCGCCGGAGGAGAGGACGCCGAGGCCGGTGCCGTCTCTTTCCGGTTCCGCGACGGCGAGCAGACCAACGGTGTTCCCGTCGAGGAGGCCGTGGACCACATCGCCAGTGTCATCGATGCCCGTATCAACGATCCTGCGGGGGAGAAGCTGCACAGTGACTGATGAAGTGACAGACGAACCGACTCATCGGGGGAATGATGCGGTGGGCGGCGGTTCACCTGCCGGAGATGACATCCATGCGGAGGCCCCCTTCTACCACGAGGGTGCCCCGCAGGCTTTCCAACGCCTGTGGACCCCGCACCGAATGGTTTACATCGGGGGGCAGAACAAGCCCGCGGATGACACTCCCGCCCGATGTCCCTTCTGCGCAGGACCGGGCCGAGGTGATGAGGAGTCGCTCATCGTCCATCGGGGGCGGGTCAGTTACGTCATCATGAACCTCTATCCCTACAACACCGGTCACTTGCTCGTGTGTCCCTACCGGCACATCTCCGACTGGACCGAGGCCACCGAGGCCGAGCGGGTGGAGATCGGCGAGCTGACCGCCACGGCTATGAGCGTTGTGCGCTCGGTGAGTCATCCTCACGGCTTCAACCTGGGCATGAACCAGGGGGAAGTCGCCGGCGCGGGGATTGCCGCTCACCTGCACCAGCACATCGTGCCACGCTGGAAGGGGGACGCTAACTTCATGCCTATCGTCGGACGGACCAAGCCTGTGCCTCAGCTCCTCGGAGAGCAGCGAAACATGCTCGCCTCCGCCTGGGCAGCCCGTACTCGGGCGGCTGGGCACTGATAGCCCTGATCCACCTTGAGGATCACAGTCGTACTCACGTACTCATTACCCCCCCAGCCATCCGTCCCCCTGATTCCTCCACCTGAGACCTAAGGACCCTATGCTCGGCAACCATGGTCGCGGTCTGACAAAGGCCCTGTTCACCCGCCCCGCCCTCGTTCTAGGGCGGCTCGGGGTAACTCCCAACATGCTCACCGTTGCCGGGACGGTCCTGTCGGTGACGGCAGCAGTTACCCTGCTGCCCCGAGGATATTTCGTGGCCGGTCCCCTCGTCCTACTCCTGGCGCTGGTGGTCGACTCCTTCGACGGCATTCTGGCTCGGGCTACTGGTAAGAGTTCGGTCTTCGGAGCCTTTTTGGACTCCACAATGGACCGCCTGGCCGACGGTGCTGTTCTAGGGTCCCTGGCGGCCTGGGCCGCACTGACCATTCCTATCGGTGCGCTTCGTACCGTGACGGTCGTCGCCGCCCTGACGGCTATCGTCCTGGCGGCCACGGTTCCCTACGCGCGGGCGCGAGCGGAGTCCATCGGTGCCACCGCTAAGACGGGGATCGCTGAGCGTGCCGACCGGCTCGTCGTCGCACTCGGCGCCACCTTTATCGTGGGACTGGGGGCACCTCAGTGGGTACTCACCATTGCGCTCATCTATGTGGCGATCGCCTCGTTCATTACTGTGGTTCAGCGTGTGTGGACTGTCTATGCGCAGACCCGCAGAACGGGAGGATCCTCATGAAGCTGCGCCTGCCAGGGATTTCCGACGCCTACCGTCTGGCCTGGCGCAGTGCTCGCCATCTGCCGGTCTCCCTGGGATACAGCCTGGCTCACGCCGTCGCGGACATAGTGTGGGTCTGGTACTGCCTGAGGCCCATCACTGCCGTGGAACAGCTCGAACGTAACTTCTCGCGCCTCCTTCCGCCAGGCATACCGCCGCGCGTACTGCGTCGAATCACGCGAGCAGGATTGCGTTCCTACACGCGTTACTTCTATGAGGTCTTCGCCCTGCCCGGAATCACGCCGGAGCAGGTTCTCGCTCGTGTGCGCGCCGACGTCGATCCGCAGCTGCATGAGGACGTACGTCAAGGAAACGTCATCATTGCGCTGCCGCACATGGGTAACTGGGATCTCATCGGAGCCTGGGCCTGCAGTGAGCTCGCCACTGTTCTAACCGTTGTTGAGCGTCTCAAGCCTGACGACCTCTTCGAGCAGTTCCTCACCTTTCGGGAGGGGATGGGCTTGCGCATCATCGATCAGGCTCACGGGGAGAAGGTTTTCGACCGCCTGCTGGAGGCGGCGAGCCAGGGACACTACATCATCGCCTTTTTGGCCGATCGGGATCTGTCCTCGACCGGTATCATCGTCCAGTTGGCTGGTGCCAGCGCCCGTGTGGCGGCCGGCCCCGCCGCGATCGCCCAGCGCTTGGGCTACCCCTTGTACGCTGCGGCGATCCACTACGAGCGACTGACCGGTGAACGACGCCGTCGAGCGGGATCGCCGTGGGGGCTCGTCCTGACCGCCCGTAGGGTCCCGGCACCGCGGGGACTGGAGGGCCGGGAGCAGATTGAGGCGCATACTCGCGCATGGGTCGCCGAGTTGGATCCGTTAATCGTCGAGCATGCTGAGGACTGGCACATGCTGCAGCCCGTCTTCTACGCCGACCTGGACCAGAAGCGCATTGCCGGTGGTCATGTCCGCGAACGGGATGAAGAGGTCTTGTCATGAGGATCGGTCTTGTCTGCCCCTACTCCTTCGACGCGCATGGAGGCGTTCAGGCGCACGTCATGGACCTTGCCGGCGAGCTTCTCCGGCGCGGCCACGAGGTTCAGGTTCTCGCACCGGCCTCCCCGGGCACAGTCCTGCCCGACTGGGTCACCAGTGCCGGGGATTCCATTGCCATCCCCTATAACGGCTCGGTGGCGCGGCTGAACTTCGGCGCGCTCGTGGCCAGGCGGGCCCGGCGCTGGCTGGAGGCCGGAGACTTCGACATTCTGCACATCCACGAGCCCATCGCACCCAACGTCGGGATGTTGACCCTCCAGGCCGCCTCCGCCCCGGTCGTGGGCACCTTCCACGCAGCCATGGACCGCTCGCGCGCCCGCGAGCTGCTGAGCCCGGTGACGGTGCCGCTCATGGAGAAGCTCTCGGCCCGCATCGCGGTCTCGGAGGAGGCCCGCCGTACCGTTATCCAGTATCACGGCGGCGACGCCGTCGTCATCCCCAACGGGATCAACGTTGCTCCTTTTGCCTGCGCGCCCAAGGACGACCCCCGCTTCCGGGGGACGGACGACGCCCCCACCATCTCCTTTCTGGGGCGCCTCGATGAGCCCCGCAAGGGGCTGCGGATCCTGGCGGACGCCATCCCGACGGTGCTGAAGACCGTCCGGGGCGCACGTTTCCTCATCGCAGGCCGTGGGCAGGCCCGGGAGATCCGTGCCGAGCTGGCCCGCTTCGGTGACTCGGTGGTCTTCCTGGGGGGAATCAGTGACGAGGACAAGGCCGCCATGCTGGCCTCGGCCACCTGCTATGTCGCCCCGCAGACCGGTGCGGAATCCTTCGGTATTGTCCTGGTGGAGGCCATGGCGGCAGGTACCCGGGTCGTCGCCTCTGACCTCAAGGCCTTCTCCGACGTGCTTGCCGAAGGACTCTACGGGGCGTTGTTCCGCAACGAGGACGGCGATGACCTGGCCCAGGTCATCATCGATACCCTCCAGAACACTCAAGCCGCTCAGGCCCGTCAGCAGGCGGCTTCTAAGATCGTCGGGCGATACGACTGGCCCGCGGTTACCGATGAGGTCCTCGACGTCTACGACATGGCCCTGTCCACAGCTCACACCCGAGTGTCGCCGGCACCCGGGTCGCGCACAATGCTGGGCCGCCTGCGCGACTAGCGCTCGATGGACCTGCACCGCCTGTACCGCCACAGACGGCTGGCGAGCACCGGTGAGAAATGACCTAGGAGTGATGAAGGGCGAACAATGACAGCAATGGTAGAAGCAATCGGCCTTCCCACGGGCACGGCTGCGTCCTCCATCGCGGAATTCTTGGCGACATCCACAGCGACTTCCGTGAAGGACGTGCCTGTGTGGAGCGTCGTCGTCCTGATTGTCGGGCTGGCTGTGGCCATCGGGTGGGCCCTGTACGCAAGGGCTGTGCGGGTGGACCGGCTGCACCGACAGGTGCTGGGATCGCGAGCCACTCTGGAGGCTCAGCTCGTACACCGGGCTGAGGCAGCAGCGGACCTTGCCGCCGCCCGGGTTCTGGACTCTGCCTCGCGCTTGCTGCTCAGCCGGGCCGCCCGTGAGGCACTGGACGCTGAAGGTCCCATAGTCGATGACGGCCTGGACCCCTCCTCGCGTCTTGATGCCGTTCCGGATTCTGCAGCGAGCCCCACGCCGACCGTCCGCAGCCGGGCTCTGATCGAGTCCGACCTCAGCCGGGTTCTTCGTACGGTGGTCTCCGACTCCGTCCGGCGTGACCTCTCTGAGGACCCGCTGAGCGTGCTCGCGCTGAGCCGTCTGGACCGGGCCTGCTCCCGGCTGGTTCTGGCACGTAGATTCCACAACACTCATGTCAGCGAGGCTCAAGCGCTCAGGGCCCGGCGGCTGGTACGGGTATTTCACCTGGCCGGGCACGCCCCCATGCCCCAGACCTTTGACGCCGACGACGACACGACCCCCGAGGCGCGACCAACCCATGACGACGAGGCGCAACCGAGGTGAACCAATGAGCATGCCCCCGAGCCCCTGGGCGCCCCGCCCCGGATACCGGCGTTCCAGGGCGCTGCCCCGGTCATCTTCCGACCTCGGTCCGCTTCCCGGTGCGGGCCGCTACCATGTGCATGAGAGACCTCAAACGTCTCGCGCGCCGTCCTCAGATCTCCGCGGCATTCGAGGGGATTCTGTTCGACAAGCCTTCGAGGGGCTCATCCCGCCCAGTATTCTGGCCATGGTCGGAGCGGTTATTTTGACCGCCGTGATCTGTGTTTTTTCTATATACACCGTGATCTTTTTTGCTGATCTTGGTAGGGAGTACGGTCCGGTTCTGTTTCCGGCATTTCTTTTGGCTCTCATTCCTTTGATGATGGTGCTCGCGGTTACGATAGCATTTGCTTGTGTGTTCTGGTACGTGCGCTGGGAGCCCAGGCCTCCTGGTTTGTTCGCAGTAGTCACTCTTGCTATGGCGTTCCTTTGGGGTGCGAGTGTCTCCACTCTTTGTTCGATGGTGGTCAATACTGCGGTGGATCGCCTGATTGCTGAGGCTATGGGGGGTGCTGGTGTGGCGAGTGTCATTTCGGCGCCCTTGGTTGAGGAGTTGACCAAGGGGCTTGGGGTCCTTTTCGTCTTCCTCATCTGGCGAAAGACCATTAATGGAGCGATTGACGGGGTTGTTTATGCGGCATGCACAGCCGCGGGCTTCGCTTTTGTTGAAAATATTCTGTACTTTGTTCAAGGGTGGAGTCATATAGAAGAGTTTTTTGTGATGCGGGGGTTGTTGTCTCCTTTTGCTCACCTGACTTTCACGGCTTGCATCGGAGTCTCGATCGGTATTTCCTCTCGTCGACGGTCTAAGCATGCTTGGGCGTGGATGGCCCCGGTGGGACTTATTGGAGCAATTACGCTTCATGCTGTCTGGAACGGGATTATTGCTGTGAGTATCACGCACTTCGGGATGTACCTGCTGCTTCAGGTCCCTTTCTATTCTCTCTGCGTTGGATTGGTTCTGTGGCTGCGTCGGGGTGAGCGTCAGTCCATGCGTCGTGAGCTGGACGACTACGCCCGTGCCGGCTGGTTCGCTCCGGCCGAGGTCCAGATGCTCACCACCGGTGCGGGGCGTAGGGCGGGTAGGCGCTGGGCTGTGACCAGGGGCCCTCAGGCATTCAAGGCCATGACCGCCTTCCAGAGGGGTGCAGCCGAGCTTGCCCAGCTGCGTCAGCAGGCCGTGGATGGATATTCCCAGGAGGACTTCTCCACTCGGGAGACCGAGTTGCTCAACCGCATCAACTCGGCACGCCGTGCCTTCATCGGAACCGTGTAGAAGGCAGGGGTCTCACAGCGCGAGCGCGCAAGGCCGGCTCGGGGGCGAGGAGTAACATGCGCTGCGTCAGCATCTTTTCACGGAGCCGTCGGTCTCGCTCCGACATCGACACGACCGGCGGTTCACGGCCTGAGGACCACGATTGAGTACAGAGCAGAGCACCCCCAGCACCGGCACCTTGACCGTCAAGCGTGGCATGGCGGACATGCTCAAGGGGGGCGTCATCATGGACGTCGTCACACCCGAGCAGGCCCGGATCGCCCAGGACGCGGGCGCCGTCGCCGTCATGGCCCTCGAGCGCGTACCTGCCGACATCCGCGCCCAGGGTGGTGTGGCCCGCATGAGCGACCCCGACCTCATCACCGGCATCATCGAGGCGGTCTCCATTCCGGTCATGGCCAAGGCCCGCATCGGCCACTTCGTGGAGGCCCAGGTGCTTCAGAGCCTCGGTGTGGACTACATCGACGAGTCCGAGGTCCTCACCCCGGCCGACTACGCTCATCACATCGACAAGCAGGCCTTCACTGTCCCCTTCGTCTGTGGAGCCACCAACCTGGGAGAGGCGTTGCGCCGCATCACCGAGGGCGCGGCCATGATCCGTTCCAAGGGAGAGGCCGGAACCGGGGACGTCTCCAACGCGGTCACCCACATGCGCACGATCCGCGATGAGATCCGCCGCCTGACCTCGCTGCCGGAGGATGAGCTCTACGTGGCCTCCAAGGAGCTGGCCGCCCCCTACGAGCTCGTTGTCGAGGTCGCCCGCACCGGGCACCTGCCCGTCGTCCTGTTCACTGCCGGCGGCATCGCAACTCCGGCCGACGCCGCCATGATGATGCAGATGGGTGCTGAAGGTGTGTTCGTGGGCTCAGGCATTTTCAAATCCGGAGACCCGGCCAAGCGTGCAGCCGCGATCGTGCGTGCCACCGCCCAGTTCGACGCCCCTGACGTCATCGCCGAAGTCTCACGTGGCCTGGGTGAGGCCATGGTCGGGATCAACGTCGAAGAGGTCCCTGAGCCCCACCGGCTCGCGGAACGCGGCTGGTGAGAGGCTCTCCAGGCAACGGGGAGCCGGCTTCCGGCCACCTCGACAGCCGCCACCCGGTGCCGGTCCCCGAGGACTGGGCCCAGTACCTCGACGCCTCCGAGTGGAGCCTGGGCGACGACGGCCTGCCTTTCAGGAGGGCCGCACGGGTTCTGGTCGTCACCCGGGATGCAGACGTACTGCTCCTGGCGGGACACGACGCCGCCGATCCGGATCACGACTGGGTCTTCACCCCGGGCGGGGGGCTCCGCAGCGGCGAAGTCCCCCGGGTCGGCGCCGTGCGCGAATTGGCCGAGGAATCCGGAATCGCTGTCGCCCCCGCAGACCTTGAGGGCCCCGTCGCCCACCGGGAGGCGATCTTCCGTTTCGCCGCCGTCACCTGCCGTCAGGACGAGATCTTCTTCCTCCTACGTCTACCGACCAGATGTCCTGTCGGGAAGCAGGGTTGGACCGATCTGGAGCGCGACGTCGTTGACTCCATCGGTTGGTGGAGTCCCGAGGATCTCCGGGCTGCTCAGGAACGAGGCCAGGAGATCTATCCGGTGCGCCTGCCTGCGCTCGTAAGGGAGCTCGCCGCGGGCTGGAGCGGCGAGCCGCTCGACCTCACCGATCCAGTGGATGCTGAGATCCTGACAGAGCTCATGGCCCGCCCCGTCCAATGCCCCGCCCCGACTGCCAAGGCCGCAGATGACTAGCCCGAACCACTTTCATCCCCGAGCACACACGCTTGATGCGCGCCGTCCTCGGGCGCTCTTCCCTGCACTCGTACCGCCCGACTCCCGTCCCACAATTGGAGTCCTGGCCCTTCAAGGTGACGTGCGAGAGCACTCCTTGGCCCTCGAGGCGGCGGGAGCGCGCCCCGTTGTCGTGCGCCGCTCGGCCGACTTGGGTGAGACTCCTGGTGATCGGATCGACGGCATAGTGATCCCCGGCGGGGAATCGACGACGATGAGCACGCTGTTGGGCTCTTTTGGCATGCTTAACCCTTTGCGTGAGCTGATCGGTACGGGTCTGCCCGCCTACGGATCGTGCGCCGGGATGATCATGCTCGCCGACCGGGTCGAGGGCGCGGAGGAGGGACAGACCTTCCTGGGTGGTATCGACATGACTGTGCGCCGCAACGCATTCGGGCGTCAGGTGGACTCCTATGAGGAGGATCTCGTCGCTCCGGCGCTGGGTGCGGGGCAGGATCGACCGTTGCGCGCGGTCTTCATCCGGGCGCCTTGGGTGGAGGACGTGGGCAGGGGAGTCGAGATCCTTGCCACGACCCGCGCAGGACGGGCGGCTGGGGTCGGCGGCGCAGACGGCGGTAGGATCGTTGCGGTTCGTCAGGGGGCCCTGCTCGCCACGTCCTTCCATCCGGAGGTCGGAGGCGACCACCGGGTCCATGACGTCTTCGTCTCCATGGTGACGCGCCGGGCCTGAGAGCACCACCCGGCTGCGCCCTCATCGTCGACTCCCAAGGAGCACATATGTCGGGTCACTCCAAGTGGGCCACCACCAAGCACAAGAAGGCCGCCATCGACGCCAAGCGCGGCAAGCTCTTCGCGCGTCTCATCAAGAACATCGAGGTCGCCGCCCGCACCGGTGGCGGCGACCCGACCGGCAACCCCACCCTGTTCGACGCCATCCAGAAGGCTAAGAAGAACTCCGTCCCGGCGGACAACATCACCCGGGCCGTCAAGCGCGGCAGCGGTGAGGAGGCCGGCGGTGCCGACTGGCAGACCATCATGTACGAGGGCTACGGCCCCGGCGGCGTCGCCTTCCTCGTCGAGTGCCTCACCGACAACCGCAACCGGGCTGCCTCTGATGTGCGCGTGGCCTTCTCCCGCAATGGCGGTAACCTGGCCGACCCTGGCTCGGTGGCCTACAACTTCACCCGCAAGGGTGTCGTCGAGGTGGCCAAGACCGACGGCGTTGACGAGGACTCCATCCTCATGGCCGTGCTGGACGCCGGTGCCGAGGAGGTCGAGGACATGGGTGAGTCCTTCGAGATCTACTCCGAGCCCGGTGACATTGTCGCGGTGCGCACCGCACTGACGGATGCTGGGATGGACTACGACTCCGCCGAGGTCCAGTTCGTCGCCGGTACCAAGGTGGAGGTCGACGTCGACGGTGCGCGCAAGGTCTTCCGCCTCATTGACGCCCTGGAGGACTCCGATGACGTCCAGAACGTCTACACCTCCGTGGACCTCAGCCCCGAGGTGGCCGCCGAGTTCGCTTCCGACGAGAGCTGACTCCCTGGGTGCCGTCCCTCGGCCGCGCTCGGCTCGCGTGGTCGTCGCCCAGCAGCGGGTACTGGGCATCGATCCCGGGTTGACCCGCTGCGGTCTGGGGTGCGTGGACGTCGATCCCCGCCGCCAGGTCCGGCTGGTGGAGGTCGGTGTCGTGCGCACCCCGCCGTCGCAGAGCCCCGAGCTGCGGCTGCTGACCATTACCGAGGCCATTGAGGACTGGATCGCCCGCCTGGCTCCCTCGGTGGTTTCCATCGAGCGGGTTTTCGCTCAGGACAACCTGCGCTCCGTCATCGGGGTCGCCCAGGTGATGGGTACCGCCATGGCCACCGCGGCGCGCGCAGGCCTGGAGGTCGCCCAGCACACCCCCAGTGAGGCCAAAGCGGCTGTCACCGGATCGGGGACGGCGGACAAGTCTCAGGTCCAGGCCATGGTCACCCGCATTCTCGGACTCGACGCACCACCCCGGCCCGCCGACGCTGCTGACGCTCTGGCCCAGGCGATCTGTCACGGTTGGCGCGGCGGCGGAACGGGGACGGACGACGCCACTGAGATGGTCTCTGCCGGGGGAGCGGTGCGTGTCTCGGCCCGCACACCGGCTCAGCGTCAGTGGGCCGCCGCCCAGGCCGCGGCCCGGCGCACCGGTGCCGTCGACCCGCGGCGGGTGCGGCGCTGACGCCGTCGGCAGCGAAGGCCTGCTAGGATCCGAACAGTTGTTCGAGTCCTGCCCCTCTGTTCGAGCCTGTTCAGAGTCTCCCCGATTTCCTCAGAGCCTCTGCGACTCTGTCCGGTTCGGTCCGACTTTTTGAGAATCACCAGGAGAAGCTGCCCATGATCGCCTCGCTGCACGGCACTGTCCTCAGTGTCGGTCTGACCGGCGCTGTCATCGAGACCGGTGGAGTCGGAATGAGCATCCAGGCCACGCCCACCACCCTGTCCGGCCTCAGGGTGGGTGAGGAGTCCCTCGTTCACACCGAGCTGGTCGTCCGCGAGGACTCGCTGACGCTGTTCGGATTCGCCGACGCCGATGAGCGGGACAGCTTCCGCACCCTCATGAGCGCCAAGGGGGTCGGGGCCAAGCTGGCGCTGGCGATGCTCGCCGTCCACACCCCCAACACGCTCCGGCGTGCCATCGCCTCCCAGGACATCGCGGCCCTCACCCGGGTTCCCGGGCTCGGGCCCAAAGGGGCCCAGCGGGTCATTCTGGACGTGGCCGACAAACTCGGCCCCGTCACCGGCGACGACCGCGACCCCGCGCTGCCGGGGCCGGAGACTCCAGGGGGCGGGGACCCTGAATCCTCCTGGGATGGTGCGGCGCCCAATGCCGACGTCGTCGCCGCCCTGGTCCAGCTCGGCTGGAACGAGGCCGCTGCCCGCCAGGCCGTGACTGCCGTCGAGGCCGACTACGCCGAGGGTGGCGAGAGCCCCGACATGGCCGTCCTACTGCGGGCCTCCTTGAGGTGGCTGGGAGGCGGGCACCGTGGCTGATGCGGATGAGGGCCGCCAGGAGCGCATGGTCGGTGGCGATGCCGACGCCACCGAGCGGGCCGCCGAGGCGGCCCTGAGGCCCAAGCGCTTGGAGGACTTCACCGGCCAGGAGGTGGTGCGGGGCCAGCTCTCGGTGGTCTTGCGTTCGGCCCTGGCCAGAGGGGTGACGGCGGACCATGTCCTGCTGTCCGGTCCTCCCGGGCTGGGCAAGACCACTCTGGCCATGATCATCGCCGCCGAGGTCGACGGTTCCCTGCGCCTGACCTCCGGGCCCGCCATCCAGCACGCCGGAGACCTCGCTGCCATTCTGTCCTCCCTGGAGGAGGGCGACGTGCTGTTCATTGACGAGATCCACCGGCTGGCCCGCACCGCCGAGGAGATGCTTTACCTGGCGATGGAGGACTTCCGCGTCGACATCGTCGTGGGCAAGGGACCGGGTGCCACCTCCATCCCCCTGTCGCTGCCACCCTTCACCGTCGTTGGGGCCACCACCCGGGCGGGTCTGCTGCCCGCCCCGCTGCGGGACCGCTTCGGCTTCACGGGGCATTTGGACTACTACGGCCCGGGTGAGCTCACCCGGATCCTCGCGCGCAGCGCGGGGTTGCTGGGAGTGAACCTGGATATGGACGCCGCCAAGGAGCTGGCCTCGCGCTCACGCGGCACGCCCCGCATTGCCAACCGGCTGCTGCGTCGGGTCCAGGACTGGGCGGAGGTTCACGGGCGGCCCGGCCGTCTCGATCTAGCGGCCGCTCGCGGTGCCCTGGACGTCTTCGAGGTCGACGCCCTGGGGTTGGACCGCTTGGATCGTCAGGTACTTGACGCCCTATGTACCCGCTTCGGGGGCGGCCCGGTGGGACTGACGACGTTGGCGGTCAGCGTGGGGGAGGAGCCCGAGACCGTCGAGACAGTGGCCGAGCCCTACCTGGTGCGTGAGGGCCTGGTGGTGCGTACTCCGCGGGGAAGGGCGGCCACATCGGCCGCCTATACCCACCTGGGGCTCGAGCCTCCCACAGACGGGGCGCTGTTTTTCTGATCCGCCACTGGGTACTGTGATCATTTTGTGACCGGTTGGTACCCAGTTGTGCCTGACCACTCGCCAGGGGTGGGTAAACGGTCTTGCCCGTGTGCCATAGACTCGCCTCCGCCGGCCTGTGACATTCGTGGGTCTGCACCAGCCGCGACCGCCTAGTCGAAACGGAGAAGCCTCCATGCAGCAGTACTTCATCTGGATCATGCTCGTCGGGATGCTCCTGATGATGTGGTTCGCCAACCGTAAGCAGCGCGCGATGCAGGAGGAGCAGCAGCGCCGTACGGAGAAGGGGCTGGTGCCCGGGAACTGGGTGCGTACTGGCAGCGGCTTCTACGGCACGGTTGTGGAGGTCGATGGTGACGTGGTCACTCTGGCCACGCCCTTGGGTGATGAGACCCTGTGGAACAAGCGGGCCATTGCCGCCATCGAGGAGCCGCCCTTCGGCTCGACCGGTGTCCAGGAGGACGTGGATGACGACATCGAGCAGCAGGATGACGATGATGCTCGCGAGTCCGAGCAGGACACGACCGAGACGCAGTCCTGACACGTTCTCCTTGTGAGCTGGGGTGGCGTCCCGCCCCAGGCCGTAACCGCTCCCTGTGGTGCTCACCCAGCACCCAGCACGACTTCGGGTCATGAACCCGACAAACCCATCCTAGGAAGGGGCCACGTGTCCAGCAAGCAGCGAAAGCGCCCAGGGCGCCGCCTTCTGATGTTCATTCTTGTCATCATCATCGGCTTCGGTGCATTGGTGGTCGGAACCATGAGGCACAAGGCGTCGCTGACGCCCGGGCTCGCCCTCGACCTCGAAGGCGGCACCCAGATCATCCTGACGCCGACGACCTCCGACGGTTCGTCCATCAGCGACGACGACGTTGAGCAGGCCATTGAGGTGATCCGCCAGCGTGTGGACGCCTCCGGAGTCTCCGAGGCCCAGATCTCCCGTCAGGGTGGACAGAACATCGTGGTCTCGCTTCCAGGAAAGCCCAGTCAGGCCACCCTGGAGCTGGTTCGGACCTCGGCCGTCATGTACTTCCGGCCAGTCATCCGCATTCTGCCGGGAAGCGCCCAGCAGGCGGCCAAGAACGTCGCCAGCCAGAGCCCTTCCGCCGCTGCCACGCAGGCGCCCGCGGACCAGCCCACTGCGCAGGCCGAGGTTCAGCCCGATCCGAACTCCGGTGAGGCATCCACTCAGCCGGCCGAGGACTCCGGCAGTGCCGAGGTCGGTTCGGGAGAGGGAGAGCAGGCCGCCGACCAGGACGGCACTTCCACGGAGCAGCCCGCCGCAACCCCGGCGCCCACCGCCGAGTCCACCGCGCAGCCCACGTCACCGGAGGAAATCGCCAAGCAGCTGGCGGATGTCAACCAGGACGGCGTCATCTCCCCGGACCCACTTCCAGCCACCTCCCAGGACAACTCCTCCGACTCCTGGATCAGCGAGCAGCTCCTCTACGACGGTTACATGACAGACTGCTCCGACCCGAAGAACCTCACCGGTCAGATGCAGGACCCCAAGGTCGCCGTCATCTCCTGCTCCAAGGACGCGGGATCCCAGCAGCACGGGGCCTACATCCTGGGACCGGCCGATATCACCGGCACCGAGCTCAAGAGCGCCAGCTCCGGTCTGGAGACCGACTCGCGGGGGCAGACCACCAACAAATGGGTCGTCTCGCTGGCCTTCAACCCCGATGGCACCAGCAAGTTCTCCGAGTTGTCCAAGCGCCTGCTGGCCTACCGCGACCAGGCGGCCGCCGGAGCGCAGGACACGCACAACGCTCAGGCCCAGAACAACCAGGCCAAGGCCCAGTTCGCCATCGTCCTGGACGGCCTGACCATCATGGCCTCCGGGTTCAACCAGGACGTCCACTCGCCGATAACCGACGGCCGGGTCCAGATCACCGGCGGATTCAACCAGAATCAGGCCAACACGCTGGCCAACCAGCTGTCCTTCGGCTCGCTGCCGCTGAGTTTCACGGTCCAGTCCGAGCAGCAGATCTCCGCCACCCTGGGAACCGAGCAGCTGCGTAACGGTCTGATCGCCGGTCTTATCGGCTTCGGCCTCATCATCCTCTACCTGGCCTGGCAGTACCGCGGCCTGGCAGTGGTGGCCGTGGCCTCGCTGGTGGTGGCAGCGGCAGGAACCTACCTGGTCATCAGCGCGCTGAGCGCGACCATGGGATACCGCCTGTCCCTGGCGGGTGTGGCCGGCCTCATTATCTCCATCGGCATCACGGTGGACTCCTTCATCATCTACTTCGAACGCGTCCGTGACGAGGTGCGTCACGGACGAACCCTCAAAACGGCGATCGATGAAGGCTGGAAGCACGCCAGGCGTACGATTCTCATCTCCGACGCCGTCAACCTCGTGGCCGCGATCGTCCTGTACTTCCTCGCCGTCGGCGGGGTGCAGGGCTTCGCCTTCACTCTGGGAGTCACCACCTGCGTGGACTTGGCCATCATTATCTTCTTCACTCACCCGTTCATGGAATGGATCGTCCGTTTCCGCTTCTTCGGGGAGGGGCACCGGCTCTCGGGCCTGGACCCCGAGCACCTCGGTGCCACATCTTCCACGTACGGCAAGGGGCGTGAGGCGATCGCCGACCGCATGGCCGGCTCCCTGGCGCGCCGCAAGGCGGAGGCCCGTAAGGCCGCCGAGAGCCCGAGCGCTGCTGGACGGAAGGACGACGACGCGGTCGATATTGCGGCAGTCAGCGGAAAGGACGGTGAGACGAAGTGAAGTCTCTCGCCACGCTCGGTAACGAGCTCTACTCGGGCAAGACGTCCATCCCCTTCGTCGGGAAACGACGGATCTGGTACCTCATTGCCGTCGTCGTCATCGCCGGATCGGCCGCGCTCCTGGCCACCGTGGGGCTTACTCCGGGAATCGACTTCAAGGGCGGCTCCGAGATCACGGTGACGGGTCTGTCCTCACTCTCGGAGCACCCTGCCAACGAGGTTCTGGCCAAGGATGACCTGACGGCCGGCTCTTCGGTGACGACCATGGGATCGTCCTCCGTGCGCGTGCAGACCAATCAGCTGAGCAAGGAGCGCCTCGACACGCTGGCCGGCGAGCTCGCCACTGCTTACAAGACCGATGCCTCCAACGTCTCTGCCACGACTGTGGGACCGACCTGGTCCTCCGACGTCACGAAGAAGGCAGCCCGAGGACTGGTCCTGTTCTTCATCTTCGTCGGGCTGCTCATCTGGGCCTACTTCCGGACCTGGAAGATGGCGGCGGCCGCGCTGCTGGCGCTGTGCCACGACATCATCGTCACGGTGGGCATATACGCCCTGTCCCGTTTCGAGGTCACGCCGGCCACGATCATCGGTGTGCTGACGATCCTGGGGTACTCCCTCTACGACACGGTGGTCGTCTTCGACAAGATCCGAGAGAACACCGAGGGCTTCGAGGCCCAGAGCCGCTCCACCTACGCCGAGCTCGCGAACCTGGCCGTCAACCAGACCTTCATCCGCTCGATCAACACCTCCGTGGTCGGCGTGCTCCCAGTGGCCTCCCTCCTGGTCGTCGGCGCATTCATTCTGGGCGCAGGTACCTTGCGCGATATCGCCCTGACCCTGTTCATCGGTATGATCGCGGGGACTCTCTCCTCGATCTTCCTGGCTACTCCACTCCTGGTGGACCTGCGGTCACGCGAGAAGCCGATCAAGGAGCAGACCGCCAAGGTCGCCGCGGCGCGTCGGCGACGGCGTGAGGAAGCCGGTGACGACGTCGAGGAACTGGCCAAGATCGACGCGGCCCCGGCCGCCTCACCTGTCACCCCCGGCCACCACCTCGGTGTGGCGGCTCAGCCCAAGAGGAAGAAGAAGCGCAGATGACCACCTCCGTGGCCCACTCCGAGACGGTGCCTGAGTCTCTGACCAGGCTGGTCACGAGCAACCTGCGGGAGATCCCCGACTTTCCCGAGCCCGGGGTCCTATTTCGGGACATCACCCCGCTCCTGGCGAACGGGCAGGCCTTCGCCGAGCTCGTCGACGGGCTCGCTGGTCTCTATCGTGGCCGGATAGATGCCGTAGCGGGCCTGGAGTCGCGCGGTTTCATCCTGGCGGCGCCCCTTGCGGTCAGGCTCGGGATCGGCATGATCACCGTACGCAAGGGCGGTAAGCTCCCCGGTCCGGTCATCGGCGTCGACTACGCCCTCGAGTACGGTACTGCCCGTATGGAGCTGCGGCCCGAGACTGTCACTCAGGGAGCGCGCGTCCTGGTGATCGACGACGTCCTGGCCACGGGAGGCACTGCCGCTGCCTCCATCTCCCTCATCGAGCAGGCCGGTGCCTCGGTGGAGGCCATCTGCATGCTGCTTGAGCTGGCCGACCTCGGTGGTCGGCAACAGCTGAGCGGGCGCGAGATCGATTCGATCGTCGTCTTCTGAGCCTGTTTTGTCCACTCATTTCTAAGACGGCTCGGAACGGTTCATCGGTCTGCGTCGCAATCGTTGATGACAGGTGATTCCCATGCGGTGTCGCGTCCTTGGTGGACACGACACCGCATGCAAGCCGTTGACGCTGGCAGGTCCCGGAGAGCCGGCCGCTATATGATGCGACAATGACGGAGACGAAGAGGAGCCCGGTCACCTCAGGTGACAGTGTTGTCCCCGGCTCGCGCGTGCGCAGCCGTCTGGCCTGGTTCGGATCTCGTGGACACTCCACCCCTGCTGCCATCGAGCCGCTCCTGCGCGCGGTGCGCGCCAACCATCCCAAGGCGGACACGAGCCTCATCGTGCGCGCTTACGAGGTCGCCGAGAAGGCCCACGCCGGTCAACGGCGTAAGTCTGGGGAACCTTACATCACTCACCCGGTGGCAGTGGCGACCATTCTCGCTGAGCTGGGCATGACGGCCCAGACCCTCGCCGCTGCCGTCCTGCACGACACCGTGGAGGACACCGACTACACCCTCGAGCGCCTGCGCGCGGACTTCGGTGACGAGATCACCCTGCTCGTTGACGGTGTCACCAAGCTCGACAGGCTCCAGTACGGAGAGGCCGCCCAGGCGGAGACCGTGCGCAAGATGATCATCGCGATGTCCAAGGACATCCGCGTGCTGGTCATCAAGCTCGGCGATCGTCTCCACAATGCTCGCACCTGGAAGTACGTCTCCGCCGAGAATGCCGCTCGCAAGGCCAAGGAGACCCTGGAGATCTACGCGCCCCTTGCTCACCGCCTGGGAATGAACACGATCAAGTGGGAGCTGGAGGACCGCTCCTTCAAGGCCCTCTACCCGGGCGTGTACGAGGAGATTGAGCACATGGTGGCCGAGCGGGCCCCGGCACGCGAGGAGTACCTGCGTCAGGTGCGTCTCCAGATCGAGGAGGACCTGAGGGTTAACAAGATCAAGGGGGCGGTCACCGGTCGCCCCAAGCACTACTACTCGATCTACCAGAAGATGATCGTGCGGGGAAAGGACTTCGACGACATCTACGACCTGGTGGCGGTGCGAGTCATCGTCGACACCGTCCAGGACTGCTACGCGGTGCTCGGCTCCCTGCACTCGCGCTGGACGCCCATGAGTGGGCGCTTCAAGGACTACATCGCCGTTCCCAAGTTCAACCTCTACCAGTCGCTGCACACCACGGTGGTGGGGCCGGGAGGCAAACCGGTGGAGATCCAGATCCGCACCCATGAGATGCACCGCATGGCCGAGTACGGTGTGGCCGCGCACTGGCGCTATAAGGAGGACCCCAACGCCTCCGGTCCCAGTGCCCTGGGAGGCAGGCCCGGGGATTCCGACCGGGGTGACATGGGCTGGCTGCGCCAGCTCGTCGACTGGCAGAAGGAGACTCAGGACCCCTCAGAGTTCCTTGACGCCCTGCGCTACGAGATGGCCGGGGACCAGGTCTACGTCTTCACCCCCAAGGGCGATGTCCTGGCCCTCCCCACGGGGGCTACTCCGGTGGACTTCGCCTACGCCGTCCACACCGAGGTGGGGCACCGCACCGTGGGTGCACGCGTCAACAGCCGCCTGGTGCCGTTGGACACGCGTCTGGAGAACGGTGACACCGTGGAGGTCTTCACTTCCAAGGCGATCAACGCCGGTCCCTCACGCGACTGGCTCACCTTCGTCGGATCCACCCGCGCCCGCAATAAGATCCGCTCCTGGTTCTCCAAGGAGCGTCGCGAGGAGGCCATTGAGGAGGGCAAGGGCGCCATCGCCCGCACCTTGCGCAAGCAGAACCTGCCCATCCAGCGCCTCATGAGCCACGAGACCCTCATGAACGTGGCCAAGACCCTCGACAAGATCGACATCGACGGCCTTTACGCTGCCGTGGGCGAGGGGCATGTCTCCGCCCAGCACGTGGTCGACACGCTGGTGGCCACCATGGGTGGAGAGGATGGTGCCGAGGAGACTCTTGCAGAGGGCGTCCTGCCTACCCGGGCAGCAGCACACCGCCGCCCGCGTACAGCCGATGCCGGCGTCATCGTCGCCGGGATGGAGGAGGGGGACGTCTACGTCAAGCTGGCGCGCTGCTGCACCCCCATGCCAGGTGACCCCGTCGTCGGATTCATCACCAGGGGCTCGGGTGTCTCAGTGCACCGAGCGGACTGCCAGAATGTCGACCAGCTCCAGCGCGAGCCCGAGCGACTCATCACCGTCTCCTGGGCGGACCACGCCCAGTCCGCCTACCTGGTCCAGGTGGAGGTCGAGGCCCTCGACCGTGGAGGCTTGCTCGCCGACGTCACCCGCGCTCTGGCGGACAGCCACGTCAATCTCATCAGTGCCAACATTGCCACCAGCCGGGACCGGGTCGTCACCGGGCGGTTTGTTGTTGAACTGGCGGAGGCCGGGCACCTGGACCACACGCTGGCGGCGCTGCGGCGCATTGACGGAGTCTTCGAGGCGCGCAGGAGCCTGTCCGCGGCTCGGCGTCCCGGCTGATACCGGGGTTCGGCGTCGGCGCCGGCCGCTGGTGGGGTATTGCTGCTTATGAAGCCCGGGGTATGACTGACTCAATGATGTGCTGCGCCCGCGGGCAGCCTCGGCTGGCCGCACCACGACAGTGGTTGAGCGTCAGCAGCAAGCGGATTCGGCTGACCCCGTGGTCGCGGGCGGTCATGATGGCCCGCACTGCGGCCACGGGCGGCCCTAGACGGGCGATATCGACGGCGGCTCGCGCAATGGTGGCACAGGTGACTCCGTCGATCACGGTGGTGTCGCAGCGGGGCAGCCTTCCTCGCCTGGTCACCAGGTAGGACAGCCGACTTCGACGCCCTCCGGGTAGACAGACCTCCAAGATGTCGGGCGGTGGCCCGCCGACATGCACCCACATGGCGGTGCTCGCCAGAAGCACGCCCTGACAGGGCATAGCGGTGGCTACAGCCCGCATGCGTCCCTCGACCGAGTGCAGAAGATCGGCCGGTTGCAGACTGCCCAGGACACTGACCAGTAGTCGGGAATCGAGCTCGCCGCACCGCAGCACCTGCATGTCCTGAGGAGGCAGAGCGCTCATCACGGGGGAGAGGGGACGGGCCGACAGGTGGGCCACGGCGGCATGACCCGGTACCGGAACGAAATGAGCCATACGCCATCCTGAGACTCTCCTCGCTCTGAGCGCCACAGTAAACCGGCTGCCTGTGGATAACCTCGTTGTGAGCACGAGGAGTTGACCCTCCCATTGCTCCCATTGCGTGAGGTATCAATGTGGACGACACGTACCAGGACACTCACCAGACAGGGCGAGAGCTGACGAAGGAGACATGGTGACGGATTCTGAGCAGGAGCACGACGGAGCCAGGACGCGTGACACGGCTGTTGATACTGCGGTCAACGCGGCAGCGGGTGACGCGGACATCGCCATGACGGTCGGTGAGGTCTCAACGCTCCTGGGCGTCAGTGTCAGGGCGCTGCACCACTGGGACGAGACCGGCCTGGTGCACCCATCCCGACGCAGTGCCGCCGGTTACCGGCTCTACTGCGAGGCAGACATCATGCGCATCCAGCAGGTCCTCGTCTACCGGCAGACCGGCATGAATCTGGCCGATATCAAGATGGTTCTTGATGAGCCGGAGACGGATGCCATGACGCACCTGCGCCGTCAGCGTGAGCTGGTGCAAGGACAGATCTCTCACCTGCAGCAGATGCTCAGCTCCATCGACATGGTGATGGATATACAGCAGTCGGGAGCGAGGATCTCCGTGGCTGAGATGGCGGAGATCTGGGGGACCGATTGGGACCCCATCTATATCGAGGAGGCCCACGCCCAGTGGGGTGATACGGAGGAGTGGGCTGAGTCCTACCGGCGCAAGGCCCGGATGTCTCGCGCCGACTGGGAGCGGGCGCACGAGGAGACTGTCGCTCTGGAGACCGCGTTGGTCGAGGCGATGCGCAACGGCGTCGAGCCGGGCAGCCCCGAGGCCAATGCCTTGGCGCGGTGGCACCGCAAGGACTTCAACCGGTGGTTCGAGGTCTCCACCTCCAAGCAGGTCATCATTGCTCGCGGCTACGTGGCGGATGAGCGCTACGCCCGGTACTACGACAAGCGCGCGCCAGGGCTGGCGGCCTGGCTCAAGGACGTCATTGACGCCGGCGCCCGGTCCGAGGGCATGGACCCCACGACCGCCACCTGGGAGTAGTGGGGTCTCCCGACTAGGGACGCCAGGATGAGACACGAGGCGGGGCCGACACCGGTGGGTGGTGTCGGCCCCGCCTCAGGCGCTCCTTAAGTCTCAGAGATGAGCGGAACGTGCTTGGGTCACGCCTTGGCCGAGCGCAGCACCTGCTCGAGCCAGGCTCGGCGAGCCGTCAGGGCGGCCTCGGCCTCAGCGATCTTCTTGGCGTCGCCGGCGGCCTGTGCCGCAGCCAGGTCCTTCTCCAGGCCGGCGATCGCGTCCTGGAGCTGACCGGCCAGGCCCTCGGCGCGGGCCTTGGTCTCCGGGTCGGTACGACGCCACTCGGCGTTCTCGGCCTCACGGATAGCGTCCTCAACGGCGCGCATGCGACCCTCGATGCGACGCACGGCACCGCGGGGGACCCGACCTGCCTCCTCCCATGCGTCCTGGATGGGGCGCAGGGCCTTCTTGGCGGCCTTGATGTCCTTGATGGGTAGGAGCGCCTCGGCCTTGGCCACCAGCGCTTCCTTGACCTTGAGGTTCTCGGCGAACTCGGCGTCGACAGCCTCATCCTTGGCGCGGCGGGCATCGTAGAAGACCTGCTGGGCTGCCCTGAAGCGGGCCCACAGGGCGTCGTCCTCCTTACGGGAGGCGCGTCCGGCCTTCTTCCACTCAGCTAGAAGGTCGCGGTACTTCGCGGAGGTGCCGGCCCAGTCGGTGGAGTTCTGCATCTCCTCGGCGCGTTTGATGAGCGCCTCCTTGGCAGCCCGCACCTGCGCTTGCTTGGCGTCCAGCTCGCTGAAGAACTGGCGGCGATGACGGTCGAAGGTGGTGCGTGCGTGGGAGAAGCGCTTCCACAACCCATCCTCGGTGGGACGGTCCAGGCGCGGACCACGCCGCTGCGCGGCCTTCCAGGACTCGAGCAGCTCACGCAGCTCGGCGCCGGAGTTCTTCCACTGCGTGCGGGCAGGGTCCTGCTCGGCGATGGCCTCAGCGCGCTCGACGATCGCCGTGCGCTCCTTGAAGGCCTGCTCCTTGGCGGCCGCGCGCTCAGCGGACACGGCCTCGCGGCGCTCGGCGGCCACGGTCTTCAGGGCGGCGAAGCGGGCCCGCAGTCCCTCCAGGTCACCGACGGCGGCCGGCTCCGTCAGGGAATCGGAGATGGAGGACAGGGTCGAGTCGATCTCGCGGACGCTGAGCTGGGGCAGGCGGGTGGCGAACAGGTCGATGGTCGCCTTGAGGTCCAAGTAGCGTCGCACATAGAAGGCCATGGCCTCGGCGATCGGGGCATCGGGGAACTGGCCGACCTCGCGCTCGGCGCCACCGTCCTGGACGTAGACCCGGCCCTCACCGTCCACGCGTCCCCACTTGGCGGCGTCCATGGCTTCCTGCGGGTCGATGGCCGGCTCGGCAGGTGCCGTAGGCGCCGCTGCAGGGGCGGGAACCTCGGCCGGGGTCGGCGTGGCGTCCTCCGGGGTGGCCTCGGCGGTCTGAACCTTCTCAGTCGGCTGCTCGGTCTGGGCGGGCTCCTCGGAGGCGGGGGATGCCGGCTCGTCAGAGGACGTCGCTGTGGGCTGTTCGACGGGCTGGTCCGCGGGCTCGCCGGGCTCGAGCTTCTTGGAGGACTCGTTGGAGGACTCGATGTCGGCCTGTGTCTGCGGGGTGCTGGTCTGCGTTGACGCAACGGCCTCAACCGCGGGATTGGTGGGGGATGCGTCGGCCGTTGGTACCTGCTCCGTCGGGCTGGGCGCTGCCGACTCGTTCAGGTCGGTCGGCTGGATGGTCTGCTCAGCCTCGGGCTGGTTGTCAGACCGGTTGTCGGGCTGGTTCCGCTCAGTCACGGGATGCTCCTTCATGGGTTGACGGGGAGGGAGCGGCGTGACCGCTCCGTTCCGTTCGCGCCCGGCTCTCAAGTCGGGTGGTGGTGAGGTGCCGTCGGAGGACGGCAGTGCCGAAAGTCTACGTTCCCGCCGGCAGCATTCACCATCCTTCGCCCCACTGATTTCAGTTGATTCGTTGAGCGCCGATGTCCCTCACGAGCGGGCCGGTGTCGGTTCCCCAAACCTCGTCGACAGTTGGTGCTGTTAGCATGTGACCATGCTCGCGTGACTCGCCCCTGTGCCCCCACCGCCTCATGTCAAGGACGAGTTATGCCTGCGATCAGTTTCTCACATGTCAGCTTCTCCTACACCTCCGCCCCCTTGCTGGAGAGCATCAACCTTACGGTCTCCGACGACGAACGCGTCTGCGTCGTCGGCCCCAACGGATCGGGGAAGTCCACGCTCCTGCGCCTGGCCACCGGTGAGCTGTCCCCTGACCACGGGGCTGTCAGCATTCCTGAGCAGCATGGCCCGCTGGCGGCCGACTCGGAGGAGTCGACTGCCACGTCGATCGAGGGCTACCTCGACGCCGCCTGCGCTGAGACCTTGGACGCGCTTGATCGTTTCGAGCGCCTGAGCGAGGCCATTGCCCAGGCTGGCGCTGAAACCGGCTCCCTCGCCGAGGAATACGACTCGTTACTGACCCGGCTTGAGTCGCTCCACGCCTGGAACCTGCCGGCTCGACGGGCTGAAGCGCTCGCCGGGCTGGGACTGGGACGCGTGGATACAGGCCGCCTCGTCTCCTCCCTGTCGCCGGGCCAACGGGGGAGGCTGGAGATCGCCGCTCTGCTTCTTTCAGCCGGTCAGGCGCTGGTGCTCGACGAGCCCACCAACCACCTGGATGCCGGTAGCAGTAGCTACCTGAGCGAGATGATGGCGTCATGGCCCGGACCGGTCCTGTTCTCCTCTCACGATCGTGCCTTCATTGACGAGGTGGCTACCGCCGTCGTCGACCTCGACACAGCGCCGTGGCAGGCACTCGCCACCGCCTCCGGGGACAGCGGCCCCATGGGTGCCTACCGGTGCGCGGGGCGATACAGCGACTACCTCGTGGAGAAGGCGCACGCCAGGTCATCTCACCACAGTCTTCACAAGCGTCAGCAGGAGCAGCGGCGCAAGCTTGCGCGTCACCGTCGCGACTCCGAGATCGTTGGGCACAGTGGGGCAGCGCCCCGGACCGAGGCCCGCATAGCCCGGAAGTTCTACGCCGACCGCGCCCAGCGCGTCTCCACTCGGCGCCAGACGCAGGACGACCGTCGGCTGGAGGCGCTCGCCAGTACCGAGGTGCGTAGGCCCCGCTCCTATGACCTGCAGCTGCGTCTGACTGAACCGGCGCCGCGAACAGGGATGGCGGTCTCGGCCCGGTCAGCTGCCGTACCCGGGCGCCTTGCACCGGTCACGGTCGACGTCATGACAGGCGAGCACATGCTGGTCACCGGCGCCAACGGGAGCGGCAAGTCCACGCTTCTGACCTGGATAGGTAGGCGGTCAGCACCCACAGAGGACTCCGTCGGCAGCCTCACGGTATCCGGTTCGGTGCTCCGGATACCCCAGCACCTGCCGAAACTCGGCGACCCTGGGGTGGATGAGAACGTGTGGACCGAGGGGATCGGGGACCGCGGCCGGGGAGCCCTGCACCCGCGCCTGTGGAACCGTCCCATCAGCGAGCTCTCCGACGGCAACCAGCGCCGCGTTCAGCTGGCCCTGGCCGCTGCTGCGGGGCCTGAGGTGCTTGTCATCGACGAGCCCACGAACTATCTGGACCTGGACGCCCTCGAGATGCTCGAGGCCGCTCTGAGGACATGGACGGGCACGCTCATCGTCGCCAGCCACGACCGCTGGCTCATTGAGCACTGGTGGGGGCGGCGGCTTCATCTTCGGTGAGCCAGCCGGGTCCTGTGGACCTGAGCAGCTCTTTAACCCGTATCGACACTGTTCCCAGGCGGCCCAAGTAGGCTGGGGGCATGATCTTGGAGCGCACCATCGCACCTGTGTTCGCAGCCAACTGCTACGTCCTGGCCTCCGGTCCGGGCGAGCCCGCCCTCGTCGTCGACCCCGGAGCCGGCGCCGCCCGCGGCGCCCTGGCCCTGCTTCGCTCCCATCGGCTCACCCTGAGCGCCATCCTGCTCACCCACGGTCACGCCGACCACGTGTGGGACAGCCAGGCGCTCATTGAGGCCGCCCACGCCGAGGGCCTGCTCACCAGTGACGACGCCGTCGACGTGCCGGTCTACATCCCCGAGCGCGACCGCTACCGGCTCGAGGAGCCCGACATCACCACCGGTATCAGCGCCAACGGCATGAGCTTCACCGACATGGCCGGCAGCGAGTGGAAGCAGCCCGCCGACATCCGTCTCTTCCCGGCAGACGGCTTCTCCCAGGCCATTGAGCTGGTCCCCGGCATCGCGCTGCGCGCGGTCCCCGCTCCGGGGCACTCGGAGGGCTCCGCGCTGTTCTTCTTCGAGGCCTGCCTGGCCGACAACGCCCTGCTCTACGAGGCCGAGGTCATCGAGGACGACCCAGCCGTCGCCGACGAGGAGAACACCTACCTCATGGCCCTCGACGGTGACGTCATCTTCAAGGGATCCGTGGGACGCACCGATCTGCCCGGCGGGGACCAGGTGCAGATGCTCGCCACCCTGCGCTTCCTGGCCAACGCCGTCGACCCGGCCACCATCCTGCTGCCCGGGCACGGTGCAGTGACCACCATGGAGCACGAGCACCACGGCAACCCCTACCTCGCCGAGGCAAAAATCCGTGGGGGAGACCTCAAGGCCTGATGGCGGCAGGGCCCGACGGCGACGCGCAGCCTCACTGCTCGTCATGACACAATGCGGACCATGGCACAGGTACGACAAGCTCTCTCCTCACTGTCAGGCTTCCCCGAGTGGCTCCCCGCGGGCCACATCGTCGAGCAGCACTTCGTCGACATCCTGCGCCGCACCTTCGAGCTCCACGGCTTCAGCGGCATCCAGACCCGCGCCGTCGAGCCACTGAGCGAGCTGACGAAGAAGGGGGAGACCTCCAAGGAGGTCTACCTTCTTAACCGCCTGCAGGCGGACCCAGTCGAGGCCGCCGATGAGGCGGACCCGCGCAAGCAGCTGGGGCTCCACTTCGACCTGACCGTCCCCTTCGCCCGTTACGTCGTCGACAACGCTGGGCTGCTGACCTTCCCGTTCAAGCGCTACCAGATCCAGAAGGTCTGGCGCGGGGAGCGGCCCCAGGAGGGGCGCTTCCGCGAGTTCATCCAGGCCGATATCGACATCGTCGGTGACGGCTCCCTGCCGTTCTACCACGACGTCGAGGTCCCCCTCATCATGCACGAGGCGCTCAGCGCCCTGCCGGTGCCCGCGGTCACCATCCACGTCTCCAACCGCAAGGTCGCCCAGGGCTTCTACCAGTCGATCGGCATCGACACGGACCGGCTCATCGAGGTCCTGCGCGTCGTCGACAAGCTCGACAAGATCGGCCCCGAGAAGGTGGCCGCCGAACTCACCCAGAGCGTCGGCATCAGCGCGCAGCAGGCGGTACAGGCCCTCAGGCTCGCCACCATCACCGGCACCGATGGTCAGGACGTCTCCGATCAGGTTCTGCGGGCGCTGGCCGGCGCCGAGCCCACCGAGCTCCTCATCGAGGGCCTGTCCGAGCTGACCGCCCTGCTCGAGGCCACCGGACGGCGCCGCCCCGGCGCCGTCATCGCCGACCTCAAGATCGCTCGCGGACTGGACTACTACACCGGCACGGTCTACGAGTCCTTCATGGCCGGCCACGAGGACCTCGGCTCAGTGTGCTCCGGGGGCCGCTACGACTCCCTGGCCACCAACGGCAAGCGCACCTTCCCCGGCGTGGGCATCTCCATCGGACTGTCCCGGCTCCTGGCCCGCGTCATCGGTGAGGGCCTGGTGGATGTCAGCCGCTCCGTGCCAACGGCGGTGCTCGTGGCCGTCACCGATGAGGCGCACCGTGCCGCCTCCGACGCGGTCGCCGACGCACTGCGCGCCCGTGGCATCAGCGCCGACGTCGCCCCCAGCGCCGCCAAGTTCGGTAAGCAGATCAAGGCCGCCGACAAGCGCTCCATCCCCTTCGTGTGGTTCCCGGGCGCCGACGGAGGCCCCGACTCGGTCAAGGACATCCGCTCCGGTGAGCAGGTCGAGGCCGACGCCATCACCTGGCAACCGCCCAACGTCGACGCCGTACCCCGGATCAGGGTCGGCCGCAGTGCGGCCGACGCGACGGCCGATACTGAGGTCGACTCAGCCTCATGACTGAGATCCGGGGCGAGCCCAGCAGCACCCAGAAGATCCAGAGGGCGACCACGGCACTCTCAGCGTTGCGGAACAGCCTGACCGCCTTGTCAATGCCCTATGTTCTCCAGGGCACGGCCGCGGCCTCGGACAAGGCCACGCTCATCCGTGACCAGCTCGGCGACTACATCCTGCCACGCCTGACCAGCCTGGACGCGCCGCTGCTGGCCGTGGTCGGTGGCTCCACCGGAGCGGGCAAGTCCACCCTTGTCTCATCGCTCGTGCGTCGGCACGTGGCCAGGGCCTCGGCGATCCGCCCTACCACGCGCCGCCCCCTGCTGCTGCACGCGCCGGCCGATGCCGCCTGGTTCGAAACCGATCGGGTTCTGGGTTCCTTGTCGCGCCTGCGCGTGGCCTCTGACGCTCCCGCGACCCCGTCGACCGACCATACCCCGAGGGAGCTTGAGCTGCGCTCCTGCCAGGGACTGCCCGAGGGTCTGGCGATTGTGGACGCCCCCGACGTGGACTCCGTGGTCGAGGACAACCGGGACCTGGCCGCCACCCTCCTAGCGGGTGCGGACCTGTGGATCTTCGTCACCACGGCGGCGCGCTACGCCGACGCCATCCCCTGGGAGCACCTGCGGGCCGCGGCGCAGCGGCGCATCATGGCCGCCATCGTCCTGGATCGGGTCCCGACCGGCGCGGAGGGCGAGGTGGAGACGGACCTACGGCGCCGGCTGGCCGCCGCGGGCCTGGGGGACTCCCCCGTCTTCACGATCCCTGAGACACCCTTCGACGACGACGGTTTCCTGCCCGAGTCCTGCGTGTCTCCGCTGCGGCAGTGGCTGGGGGCGCTGGCCTCCGACGCAATGGCACGCCAGGACGTCGCCCACCGCAGCCTGACCGGAGCGATCGATTCGACCCTGGCCCAGAGCGAGATGCTCGCCGTCGAACTGGACTCGCAGGAGGCTGAGCACGCCGAGCTCGGACGCGCCGCCACCACCGAGCATGATGACGCCCTGGAACGCGTCATCGAGGCCACCGAGGACGGATCCATGCTGCACGGTGAGGTGCTGGCCCGTTGGCAGGACTTCGTGGGAACCGGCGACCTGTTCCGGTCGCTGGAGGTCCAGGTGAGTCGGGTGCGTGACCGCATCACCTCGCTTCTACGAGGGCGTCCGGCACCGGCCAAGCGCGTCGAACAGGCGATCGGCACGTCCCTGGTCGAGCTCCTCGTGGCCGAGTCCCAGCGGGCCTGCTTGGCTACCGAACGGTCTTGGCGTCGCGCCGGAACCTCCCAGCAGGCCCTCAACCGCGCCCTGGCAGAGGTGCCCACCCAGACCGGGCTCGAGGTCATCGCCGCGGCGCTCGTCCACGACTGGCAGCGTGAGGTCCTCGCACTCATCCGCTCTGAGGGCGCCGACAAGCGGCTTACTGCCCGGCTGCTGTCCCTAGGGGTCAACGGTGCCGGAGTCGTCCTCATGATTCTCGTCTTCGCACACACCGGCGGTCTGACCGGAGGAGAGCTGGGGATCGCGGGAGGCACCGCCATCCTGGCCCAGCGGGTGCTTGAGGCCGTTTTCGGAGACCAGGCGATGCGCAGCATGACCCGACGGGCGCGTGAGGACCTCACCAAGCGTGCCACCACCTTGTTCGCCAATCAGGCGAAGTGCTTCACCGACGCCCTACCGGTCCCCGCGCCCGGCGCGGACACGCTGCGAGAACAGCTCCGGGCATGCCAGGAGGCGGCGACGTCTCTGCGTACCACTACCGCCAGCACCCACCGGCAAGCCGGGAGGAGGGTGCGGTGACGACCGACGCCGACGTCTGGGATCTCACCGCTGCTCTCGAAGACCTAGAGCAGGCTGTTGCGCTGGGTGAGCAGCTTGGCCTGCGTGACGAGCTTGATCAAGCCCGTGAGGTCCTGGCGCAGGCCTCTCATCGCAGACGCCTGGCGCCGGAGACGACCGTGGCCGCCCTTCTCGGCGCGACCGGCTCGGGCAAGTCCAGCCTCACCAACGCCCTGACTGGCACCGAGGTGTCCCAAGCCGCTCGCATCCGTCCCACCACCACCGAGCCCCTCGCTGTTGTCCCGGAAACCGCCGTCGGGGCCACCGGCTTGCTGGACTGGCTCGCGATCAACCGGCGGGTGGGCGTCGGCGGAGGCTGGGCCCTGGGCGAGGCCACGGTGCTGGTGGACCTGCCCGATATCGACTCCGATGAGCCGGCGCACCGGGACATCGCCGAGCGCATGGCCGGCAAGGTCGATGTCCTGGTGTGGGTCCTTGATCCGGAGAAGTACGCCGACGGCGTCGTTCATCGCGACTTCCTCATTCCCATGGCCGCCCATGCCGAGGTTATGATCGTCGCCCTCAACCAGGTGGACCGGCTCGACGTGGAGAGCCGCGGCGCGGTTGTGGCCGACCTGAGACGGCTTCTGGAGCGCGAGGGGCTGGGGGGCGTATCGATCGTCCCGGTCAGCGCCCGCTCGGGTGAAGGTGTGGAGAGTCTGGCCCGTGCAGTGGCCTCGGTGGCCTGCGACCGCCTGGCCAGTGCACGCAGCCTGGTGGCCCACGTCCGCCGTGCCGCCGATGACCTGGGAGTCCGGACAGGCCTGATTGCCCAGGCTCCTCCGCACGCCGCTGCGCAACGTGCTGCTGGTGTGCAGACCAAGCAGTCTCTGGCCGCACTCAGACAGGCGGCCGCGACGGTTGCGGGCGTGGACATCGTCGCCCGGGCTGTGGAAGGCTCCGACCGGCACCGGGCGCGCACCCGTGTCGGCTGGTTCTGGCTGCGGTGGGTCGAGCGTCTACGACGCGACCCGCTCCGAGCACTCCACCTGGGGGGTGAGCGCTCGTCCTCTCCAGAGCCTGGCGATGCTGAACGTTCCGACGGCGGCCCGGGACGGGGTGTGGTTGACCTCAGCTCTCTGCCGCCCGCCGGGCCGGCGGCGACGGGCAACCTGCGCAGTAGCGCGCACGTCTATGCTGTTGCGGCCTGTTCCGGGCTGCCGGAAGACCTGGTGGTACAGGCCGTCTCCCGCAGTGATGAGCGCGCCGAGAACCTCTCCGCTCCCTTGGACCGAGCGGTGGCCGCAGTGGACTGCGGCACATGGAGGCGCCCGGTCTGGTGGGTTGCGGCCAACGTGCTGCAGTGGGTGAGCGCACTGACCTTGCTGGTTGGTGGACTGTGGCTGGTGGCGATCCACGTCCTGGAGGGCTGTCTCCTCATCGAGGCCGACGTCCCCCGCTGGGGGAGAGTCCCCTGGCCCACCGCTCTTCTGCTCGGTGGTCTGCTGATTGGGCTGGTGCTGGCCGGTTTGGGCTCGTTCCTGGTCCGTGTCCAGGCTGGGCACCACGGTAAGCAGATCGCTCACCGCCTGCGTCAGGTGACCGATGAGGTCGTTGACATCGAACTTATCGAGCCGCTCCGGACTGAGACGTGCCGGTGGGCGCAGTTCGCGCAGACTCTGAACAGAATCACCTCGACCGACATCAGTTGACACCATTTTGCGCCATCAGTTCCCATGTTCGACATCATGGTGGCGTCATAGTGTCTAGACAAAATCAATTGATGGTGTCAACATGGTGTCATGCATATGGATGCCTACATTGATACCTTGCGTCGGACCCTCATGGAGACCTCATCCTTGGGCGATGAGCGCACCCAGGAGGTCGCTCGTTCTCTCACCGCCGCGTTCGACCCGGCTCTACGGCTCGTGGCCCTGCAGATGCTCACGGACATTGCCGATGAGCTCAGCAGTGAGCTCGACGATGCTCACGTGGCTGTCGTCATGGACGGCTCAACTCCCCACCTCCTGGTGACTCAGGCATCGCCGTCCTCCGAGTCGGGTTCGGAATGCCCGCAGACGCCGGATCGTCCAGCCGGGACTCCAGCACCCGAGGACGTGCAGGAGGGACCGGAAGTCCGCACGACGCTGCGCCTGCCCGAGTCCCTCAAGCAGCAGGTCGATGCCGCGGCCCGAGCTCAGGGGCGCTCGGTCAATGCCTGGCTCGTGGAAGCGGCTCGGCGCTCACTGGCTGCAGAAGCGTCGCCGTCGGACGTCCGAGCCGCTGGGCACGAAACCTCCGGTGGTGCGAACGGCGGCGATGACGCGGAAAACCCCTTCGGCCGACCCGTCGACCCAGAAGGACGGCGGGCCTCGGGGTGGACGCTCAGGGGGTGGTTCGGCTGAGCCGCACCACCCGCGTCGCCACGTCATCAATCCGCTCCGAGTCCACTTTACCCGTTTGCCGCCGCTCCATCTCAGTGCGGCCCGTTGACTCCAACCGAGCCTGAGGAGACCACCAATGCCGATCTGGACCTTCGATCTTCCCGAGAACACTCAGCCCGGACTCGTCCTGGACCTGTCCTCTCTGAGTGTTGTGACCGCTCCCGGAACAGGGCGCACGATCAGTGTTGAGGCCGACGAGCTTCTGGAACCCCTCCTGGACATCTCCGCTGACGGCGCGATCGTGACCGTCCGCCAGATCGCGCTCGTGGGGCGCGAGCGATTCGTGGGCATCTGGCCGTGGGGCCCGACAGGTTCTCGGCTGCGGGTGACGGTGCCGGAGGGTGCGTGCCTCAACGCCCGCATCGATGCCGGCTCGATCAACGCCGAGCATCCTTGGGACCAGGTGCAGGTGCGCGCCTCGGCCGGATCGATCCGACTGGGCGACTGCAAGGGCGTCCAGGTGCACGCTGATGCCGGCTCCATCGTCATCGGGGCGCTCCACGACGGCAGTGTGCGGGCCCGGGCGGGCTCGGTGCGCATCCGGTCGACCACCGGGACGGTCTCGGCCCACACGGAGGCCGGCTCGGTCAAGGTCGTCGAGGCGTATGAAGGATTCCTGGACCTGTCCAGTCAGCTGGGAACCGTGTCGGTGGGAGTGCCTGAGGGTACTGCGGTCCTGGCTGACTGTCGTTCCGAGTTCGGTCAGGCGACGACCGATCTACCCCGCCAGGACCACCCCGAGGCGCTCGAGCGGCGCCTCGAGCTGCGCGCCCGCGCCCAGATGGGGACCGTCCGGGTTCGTCGAGCCTGACAGGTGCGAACGCCGAGCCGGTCCCCGTCCAGTGGTCGAGCGGATCATTGAGGCCGACGGCGGAGCCGGCCGGTGCGCCGGGCCCACAGCCCCAGGCCCGCCGCCAGGACGATGGCGTTGGGAATGATGCCCACCACCGGGGAGACCAGCAGTTCCCAGACCGGCGCAATCGGCAGGCCGCCCAAGCTGACGGGGATCTGGCTGAGGTTCGCGATCGAGTGCGCGATGAGACCCGGCCAGAAGCTGCCACTGAGGATCCGAAGCTCGGTGAACAAGGGGGTCCAGCAGATCGTGACGGGAACTGCGATGAGGGCGTAGACGAGCGGAGGGACGTCTAAGACCGAGCGGAGGAGCGACTCGTCCAGGAACCACAGGTAGTAGGGCAGGTGCCACACGCCCCACACGACTCCGACGAGGAGCCAGACTGCAGGGTCGGGCAGCCGCCGACGCAGGAGCGCGGGAGTGAGGTAACCGCGCCAAGCGCCCTCCTCCGCGATGTTTTTGAGCACGGTCGGCAGGACGCTCACGGCGACGGCGCCCCCGAAGGCCCCCAGTCCGCCGGGGCTGAGCACCCCCGCCGCCCAGCCGACGGCGATGGCAGCGGCGAAGGACAGCGGGAAGACGCCGATCGCCACCCCGTAGGCCCGCAGCCTGCCCGGTAGCCACGAAGCGGCGTAGGGGCGGCGCAGTGGAGGGTCGCTCAGAGCCAGGACCGCACCGACCAGAATCGGCGTCATGATCCACACGAGAGACCCCTGTCCCTGCAGGGAGTGGGCGGTACCCAGGGCGTCGTCGACGAGGAGCCCGATCCAGCCGGAGGCGAGAGTGAGGGCGGTGAAGACGCCGAGACGGATTGTGGAGCCTGTGGCGACGGCGTCGCCGGGATGAGGTGTGTGTGCCATACATATACTATGCAATACGACTAGTAGACATTGCAAGTATAGATGACGGTCGACCTCTCTCAGCGCCGCCCCTCACTAGCGGTTTAGTCCTTCTCGGTGGTATTCGGCCGCGTCCTGGCGGCGTCGGCGGCAATGGCGCGCCGAGTCTGGCGGACCCACTCCAGCTGGGCTTTTGTGCCATCGATTCCGTAACGAAGGACTGCGGCCTTCATGGCGGTGTCGAGATCCCCCACGTCGGCGTCGCCGAAGTCGATCGCTTCCAGGGCCTCCGTTTCCTGGCGGAACCTTTCCTCGGCCTTGGACAGGAGCTCATCGAGTCCCTCGTGGCCCAGTCGAGCGGCGAAGAAGACGCGTGCCAGCAGGGGATCCTTGACCGTTGCGGGCTCGAGGGGGCTCATGAGCCAGGCGTCGAGCTCGGCGCGGCCCGACTCCGTCAGGCTGTGCACCCGTCGATCCGGTCGACCGCTCTGAGGGATGACTTGCGTCGATATCGCGCCGTCGGCCTCAAGCCTGTCGAGGGTACGGTAGATCTGGGACTGGTCGGCGTACCAGAAGTAGACGATCGAGCTGTTGAAGGCTCGGTTGAGGTCGTAGCCGCTTTGCGGTTCACGGGATAGCAGCCCGAGGATGGCGTGTCTGAGTCTCATAGTCTCACAGTATGCGAAGAAGATTCCGCAGCGCCGATCGCCTCACGTGGCCGGCTGCAATGATGGGTGGGGAGGCAACGTGTGTTGTCGCCCCACCCATCGTGTCAGTGAGCCGCCGGGGACTCAGCGGTCGCCGCGCCCCCCGCGGAAGCCGCCCCGGTTGCCGCCGAAGCGGTTCTGGTTGCGCTCGCCATAGTCGCGGCCGTTTCGACGGTCATTTCCGCGATCGCCCCGGTATCCGTCGCGGTCGTAGCCGCGGCCGCCCCGGTCCTCGCGGCCCCGGAAGCCGTCCCGGTCACCGCGGCGGTCGTCCCACCGGCGGTTGTCACGGCGGTCCCCGCGGTCGTAGCCGCCCCTGCCGCCGCGCCCGTCACGGTCCCTCCAGCCACGATCACCGTTGTCACGGCGCGGACGGAATCCTCGGTCCGACCGATCCCCGCGCTCACTACGGTCGTCCCAGTCGCGCCGCTTGGGGCGACGCTCCCCGCCGTTGGGGCCGGACCAGCCGTGACCCGGCCCCTCATCAGGGCGGATCCGCAGCTCACGGCCGCCAAAGGTGGCCCGGCCCATGACGCTCAGCTGCTCGGGGCTGAGATCGGCGTAGATCGTGACCAGAGAGAAGGACTGCAGAATGTCGATCTTGCCGATGTCGGAGCCCTCGATACCACCCTCGTTGGCCAGGGCGCCGACGATAGCGCCGGGAAGGACCCGGTCGCGGTGACCCACCTCGACGCGGTAGACGGTCCCGGGGCCCTCGTGCTCACGGCGTCCGGAACGCATGGCCGAACGACGCCCCTCGCCCCGATCCCCACGGTCCCCGCGACGATTCTTGTCGTGCCCACCTTCGAAGGAGGCCGACAGGAAGGTCCCCTCAGAGTCGAGGTTCTCCTCCCGCCGTGCGCGCTGGGGACGCTCACCGCCACGATCCTCGCGCCTGCGCGGTCCCTCGTCACCCACGGCGAGCGCCAGTAGCGTGGCCGCCAGCTCCTCGACATCGATGTCCAGATCCCGGGCGGAGTCGCCGACCAGTGGCAGGTACATGTCCAGGCGACCGCGCTCGTGACGGGCGGCGGCCTTGGACAGCAGCTTACGGGCCCGGTGCTCGGAGACGTCGGCGGGGGAGGGCAGGGTGATCTCCTCAAGCCGACTGCCGGTGAGGCGCTCGATCTGACGGAGCTTGCCCTTCTCCTTGGGGGTCAGGAAGGTGACGGCCTCGCCGTGGCGACCGGCGCGACCTGTACGGCCGATGCGGTGCACGTAGGCCTCGGCCTCACGCGGTACATCGAAGTTGACGACCAGCCCGATGCGATCCACGTCCAGTCCCCGGGCGGCCACATCCGTGGCGACCAGCACGTCGAGGGTGCCGGCGCGCAGACGCTCCACCAGGCGCTCACGCTCGCGCTGGGGAACATCGCCGGAGATCGCGGCGGCCTGGATGCCCCGGCCGGCCAGCTCGATGGCGACGTCCTCGGCCGTGGACTTGGTGCGCACGAACACGATGGCGGCCTCGGCGTCGGTGACGGCCAGGACCCGGGAGACGGCACCGATCTTGTGGCGGAAGGGCACCACTGCGTAGGTCTGGTGGACGGTGGCGACCGTGGAGGCCGGCCTGGAGACCTCGACCTGAACGGGCTCGTGAAGGTGCTGGCGCGCCACGGCCTGGATGGCCGGAGGCATCGTCGCGGAGAACAGAGCGGTGCGTCGCTCGGTGGGAAGAGACTCCGCAATCGTCTCGACGTCCTCGGCGAAGCCCATGCGCAGCATCTCGTCGGCCTCGTCCAGGACGAAGTAGCGCACGTCGTCGAGCTGGAGCGCGCCCTTGTCAATGAGGTCGATGACGCGTCCGGGGGTGCCGACGACGACCTGGGCGCCCCCCTTGAGCGCGCCGATCTGGGGACCGTAGGGGGCACCGCCGTAGACGGCCACCACGTCCAGCCCGCGGGAGCGGGAGGCCATGTCGGTGATGGCCTCGGCGCTCTGGAGGGCGAGCTCGCGGGTGGGGGCCAGAACGAGGGCCTGGACCACGCCGTCACGGGAGTCGACGGCGTCGAGGAGCGGGAGCCCGAAGGCCGCGGTCTTACCGGTTCCGGTCTGGGCGACGCCGACGACATCGCGGCCGGCCAGCAGGACCGGGATCGCCTCCTTCTGGATGGCGGTGGGGGTCACGAAACCCATGTCGGTCACGGCCTTGAGCAGGTCGCCGGGGAGCCCCAGATCGGCAAAGGTGATCTCGTCGTCCTGCTGGTCCTCCGTCACCTCGTGCTTGCTCCTGCCGCGCGAGGACTTGGCAGCCTCACTGTCATCCTGCCGGTGGTCGTCGGAATCGGCTGAATCAGCATCAGAGTCAATGAAGGGGGCGTGCCCGTCGACCTCGTCCTCATCGATGTCGACGCCGTCGTCCTCATCGGAGTCATCGGCCTCGTCCTCCGGGTCGGCCTCGGGCAGGTTCCGGTCGACGTCGTCGGCCTCGTCCTCGTGGTCGACGTCCTCGGGGTCCTCAGGGGAGTCGGAGGATGCAGGAGTGGCGAAGTCCTCGGGGGAGGAGACAGCACCATCGGAGTCGTGCGGCGCGGTGACGGTCTCGTCAGTGTTGTCACCGTTGCCGGTGTTGTGGTTGCTGTCTGTGTCTGTCGGTCCGGCCGGCTGGCCGGCGGAGAGCTCTGCGGAGAAGAGCGCGTCAAGGCTCAGGGGCCCGTTGCTCTGAGCGTCGGAGGCGCTGGGTCCAGTGCTTCTGGAGGAGGTAGTCATGAAGTTTTTCCCATATCTGTCCCCTTGAAGTGACTGGGGACCGCGGCGGAGTGTGGGGGAGGACCCTTTGTCCTCCACTCTTTGCCGTACCTGGCCCACCACACTCGCCCAGCACCCGGGACTGGCCGAGTGACTCATGGGCTAACACGCACAGACTCACGGGAAGCACTTGCCGCACACCAGGCGCTGCAAGACCCGAACGGGGTCAACAGGGAACGGTTCGCTCCTGGATCCAGGCTACGGGAGAATCGCGGCACCATCCCTCTCCGCGGGCCGGATCACAGGTGAGGTCCGTCTCGCGGCCCGCTTACCGACCCAGTAGGCTGAGGATCTTTCGACGCAGCTCGTGGACCTCGTCACTCGACTCGTCGTGCTCGGGAACCTCGATGTCGGCGACGATGCGCGCCGGTCGCTCGGACAGGACGACCACTCGGTTGGACAGGCGCAGGGCCTCGTCGACGTCGTGGGTGACCAGGACGGCTGTGAAGCGTTGGGACTCCCACAGCTTGATGATCTCGTCCTGGAGCTGGAGGCGTGTCAGGGCGTCGAGCTTGCCCAGGGGCTCGTCCAGGAGGAAGAGCCGGGGCCGGTTGACCAGGGCCCGGGCCAGCGAGGCCCGCTGAGCCATGCCGCCTGAGAGCGTGGCGGGGTAGGCGTCAGCGAAGTCTCGCAGTCCCACGATCTGTAGGGCGGCCTCCACCCTGCGCTGGTCGCGCTCCACACGGTCTCTCGCCTCAGGGCCCAGGGCGACATTGTCGCGCACGGTCCTCCATGGCAGCAGCGTGGCGTCCTGGAACGCAAGCGCGCGCAGAGGAGAGGGACCGGTCACCCGCTTGGAGTCGACGGTGACACTGCCCTCGACAGGCTGCTCCAGCCCGGCCAGCAGTCTTAGAATCGTTGATTTACCGCACCCGGACGGCCCCACCAGCGAGACGAACTCGCCGGGGGAGACCGTCAGGTTGATGTCATTGAGCACGGGAAGCTGATCCGGCTTGGCAGCCTCTGCCTCATAGCGGGCCCTCGCAGCGGGGGAGACCCTGCGCAGCAGCAGGTGGAACCATCCGTGCTCCATATCATGGGACAAGGGATAGCTGTGGGAGACACCAGTCAGATTGACCTGTGCGCCGCGGGGGATGGACGGGGCTGAGATCTGCGGCGTGGCAGTAGTCGTTGCAGAACCGGCAGACATCGGTTCACCACCTCACAAGGTTCTGCTGCCATGCCAGCAGCGAGGAGCGGATCTTGAACAGCAGGACCATGAGCGTGCGGCAGAAGGCCACCAGGATGATGAGGCCCACATACATCCTGGGGTAGTCCGCCCAGCCCTTGACCCAGTTGATGTACCAGGCCAGACCCTTATCGACGCCGGTCAGCTCGGCGGTCATGAGGGCGGCGAGCGAGGTGCCCAGCCCCGTGAACAAGCCGGTGAGCATGTCCGGTAGCGCCGAGGGCACGGCCACACGTCTGATGAGGAAGAGCTCGTCGGCTCCCAGCGTGCGGGCCATGTCGATGTAGTCGCGGCGCACGGAGCGCACGCCCGCGCGGGTCATGGTCGCCATGGGGAACCAGGCGCCGAAGCCGACGATGAAGGCCGCCGAGGCGTACGTCGTCGGAAGCAGCAACAGCGCCAGCGGAAGGAGCGAGGCTGCGGGAACTGGGCCGATGGTCTGAAGGAGCGGATGGAGCCAGTAGTCGGCGCGCCTCGACCAGCCCATGAGCAGTCCCGTGAAGAACCCCAGCACCGATCCCGCCGTGTACCCGATGATGAAGAGCAGTGCGGAGGCCCCCAGGCAGCTGAGCAGCAGCCTCCAGTCACCGGCGAAGGACGCGATCAGTACCTCTGGGGCGGCGAAGTACGGGGGCGCGAGCAGTCCGAGCTTGGAGGTTGTCAGCTGCCAGACGATGAACCAGGCGCCGGCAGCGTTGATCCAGGGCAGGAAGTGCGCCAGCGAGCTCGCCGCCGAGGACGCTGGTCGGGCCCGTGCCGTGAGTGTCCAAGTGATCAGAGCGATCAGCCATGCACCGGTGAGGACTGTGACCGGAGTGGTTGACGCCTTGCGAAGAAGGTCTACCTCCGGCAGGGCAACGACAACGACCAGGTAGGCCAGCCACAGGAACAGTGCCGTGGTGCTCAGAAGAGAGCCTGCGTTGGGACGGCGATCTCCTGGCGCACTCTGCCTGGCTGTGGAGGAGGGCGGTTGCGGATGTCTGTCGTCAACGAACCTGGAAGATGTGGTTGACGTGGTCGTGGATTTCACCTCGGTGGGCATCGTCAATCAGTCCTCGATGCCGAGGTCGGCGACGACCGCGTTCGTCAGGCTCTGTGCGGAGACATCGGAGGTGATGAAGCCGGTTGTCTTGAACTTCTCGATGCCGGGCTCGATCGCGGCCCGGAACCCGGAGGCCGATGCGTTGAACCCGTACGTCTTAAGCACCCGGACGACGACGTCATGGTCCGCAGCCACGTAGTCGTTGTCGACCTCGATCTTGGCGATCTCATCGATATGGTCCGGTACATAGGCCGACCCTTTCATCCACGCCTCGGTCAGGGCCTTGGCCTCCTTGGGCCGTCTCTTGACGAAATCACCGTTGAGGGCCACCGAGCAGCAGAACTTCTCTGCGTCATTGTTGGCCAGCTCGCGAGCCGTCCCGTTGAAGACGGGGAGCAGCGGCGCCGGATCAGAACCCATGATGGCGTCCACCTGTCCCTCTGCCAGAGCGGTTCCCAGAGAGTCCGCATCGATTGTGCGCCAGGTGATGTCACCGCCGTCCGGGTCGACGTTGATGCCGGCCTCGGACAGTCCGATCGCGAAGTAGGCGAAGGCTGATGACGACAGCGACGGCACGCCGATCGTGGTGCCCTTGAGATCGGCCAGGCTCTGGTGGGGAGAGTCGTTGCCGACCACCAGACGTAGGCAGCCGGCATGAAGTCCCGCCGTGAGCTTGGCGTTGAGTCCGTTGTAGATCGGTTCCAGCCAGGAGAAGAAGATGCCCGGTGCACCGATGTACTTGCCCGCGCCCACCCCGTCCTTGGTGTCCTCGGTCTGCTGGGTACGCGCGAGCGTCACCTTCAGGCCCGCGTCGTCGAAGAAGCCCCGGTGGTAGGCGGCGTACAGCGGCGCGGCGCAGATGTCACCGCCGATCACCAGGGGGAGCGTCTCATGGGCGCCAATCACGCCCTGGTTGGTGCGATGGATAGTCAAATACGCACCGGTACCGACCGCGGCAGCGGCCACCAGGCCACCGACGGTCAGCAGCGTGCGCCGAGACGGCCTGCCGCGGCGAGGTGCCTCGGCATCCACGGCGCTTGGGTCGTCGTCCGCAGCAAGAATGTCCGCCGCGTTGTCGGCGGTGACCTCATCGGTCTCAGGGGAGTCGGAGGAGGACGGGGTGGAGGAGGGCGAGGGAACGGTCGTCGACATGGTGTCTCCTGCAAAAAGGGATGGAACTGAGTAGAACCGAATGGACGTGGGAGCAACATCGTTGAGAGAGACAGAAGAACTGTTGGTGCCGCAGAACCTGTGGGAACAGACGAATAAGGGTGAGGCGCTCTTCGAGGAGCATGACATATCGTCTGGATGCTCAAGGCTCCAAGGAACAACCACTGAGGGGCGCGGCAGGTTCTCCGGCACGAAGGGACGAGTAACGGGAGCCCGGCCCGCGTCATCTCGGAAGCTCCAGGGATATCAACCCCTACCGTGGCGTCACTGCGATATCAGGCACTGGCTGCGCACCGGGAGGGGATATCAACAAGGCCAACAGCAACAGCACATTCGCATGCCACACATGACCGCGGGCGTCTGTGCACCGAGGGCGGTGATCGGCTGAGCGATGCGTGTCATGGACGCCACCCTACGCCACAACTCCCGGAAGAATGCAAGGCCGTCATTTCTTACCGGCAGGTTCCTCTTGTGGGCGGGACTGCGATAGAGGCTGATGGAGTCCGATAGGGTCACCGGTGTGAGTGGTATTCGTCCCAATGGTGCTTCGGCACGAGAGTCCCGATGGCGAGAGCCGGCACCGACCCCCATCGCCTCGGAGGGCGGCCCGCTTCCCGCCGCTCCGGCATGGTGGCCGCTTCATCCTGACGATGACGCCTTGGCCGCGGCAGCGGCCAGTGGTACTCCGGTCCTAGGGGAGACCCGCCTCATTGATGGCGTCGAGATGCGTGAAACGACCTTTTTGTGGCGTAATGACCAGCAGCAAGGAGATAGCCCCAGCGTTCTCATCCATCTCAATACACTGATAGACAATCATCGCACCCACATTGCTCCGGCGCTCGCCGCTCGGGTTCCGGACACCAGTTGGTGGGCGTACCACGTCCTGCTGCCCGACGACGCCCTCCTGGGGTACCGGATCGTTGTGACTCGTGAGCCGCTGCCCGACGACGCCGGCGCTCGGCGGGAGTGCTGGAGGCGGGTTCACGCCGAAGGGCGTCCGGATCCCTTCAACCCTGATCGCCTGCACGACGGCTTCGGCTTCGTCTCCTCCCTGTGGGAGGGGCCGAGCGCAGCGACCTATTCGGAGTGGTCGATCGCGGCGCAGCCTGAGGGCGGCTCGGTACTGCGCGGTGGCGAGTATGTCAGCAGTGAGGAGCTCGGCGGCGTCGCCCTCGACGATTTCGACGCCCCCGGTGACTCGGCGCGGCGCGTCACCCTCTGGCGGTCCCGCCACACGGGCAGCGGTCGAGGCCGGGAAGAGCGAGGGCGGGGACGGAAGGCGGAGATGGAGCGCGGGCTGCTGGTTCTGCTCGACGGCGAGATCTGGCGCCGCAACGACGTCGTCCGGCGGCTCGGCGCCAGGGCGGTGTCTTGGGACCTGCTTCTCATCGACTCCGGGGACCTGTCCATGAGGGCCCGTGACCTGGCGGATCCGCACCGCAGCAGGGAGCTGCTGATCCGTTGCCTGGAGGCTGCGCAGGCGGGCCGGCGACGTTGGAGCCCGCAGCGCGTGGTGGTGGCCGGTCAGTCCCTGGGCGGTGTGGCCGCGGCGGACCTCGTTCTGCACCGGTCCGACCTCGCCGGACGCGCCATCGTGCAGTCGGCGTCCTTCTGGCTGGGCTCGGGCCGCCGGGGTGAGGGTGAGGGGCACCTGCTTTCCTGGTTGCGCCGTCGGGCAGGAGGGGAGTCTGCTGAGCCGCTGGCGGCGCGGCTGGTGGTTCAGTGCGGCGTGCACGAGGGCGTTCTGCGGCAGGGGGCGCGTGCGGCCGCGACTCTTCTCGGGGCTGAGGGAGCTCTGCTGGAGTATTGCGAGGAGCGCGGCGGCCACGACTACGCCTGGTGGCGCCACGGGCTGTCCCGGGGGCTCGACGCCCATGAACGGGATCTCTGCACGACACACGAGTCGACTGTGTCAAGGTGACTGTTGTCGCACCGGACAGTTTTAAGACAATGGTAGCGTCACGAATATCACTTAGGTCATCCTGAATCGCTGGCCGGGTGATCGGGCGCAACTCAGTGCGTCCGCCCCTATCGCCCATTCCGGTGAATACGCCGAGCAAGCTCACAGAGGTACTCCATGGACCGTTACCAGCAGTCTTCTCCGTCTGATCCCACGTTCCCGTCCGTCTCCCGGTCGTGCCGCAGGCTGTCTCTGACGCGAGTCGGGGCATTCGTGTCGGCTGTGGTGCTGAGTCTGGTCGGAGTCGTCGGCTCAGCTGCGTACGCGGCCGACGAGACACCAGACCCCGTGGCGAGCTCGACGACCACAGCAGTGAACGAGGCATCATCAATGTCGGCCACTGCCGCGGACGCCCAGACCGATCCGTCGGGAGTCGACCAGAACGCGGCGGTCGCCCCGGTACCGGGAACCACTGGTGAGCCCGGAAGCGTGATGGGGATCGAGTCATCTGTGGCCCCCGGCCTCTACCAGACCGCCTACTCACCCAGCCGCAACTCCCTGTACGTCACCTCGGCGGTGGGGCGCCCGCCCGTCACGCAGTCCTCGCTGATCAAGCTCGATGCCGACACGCTCGCCTACCAGAAGCACGTCGTTCCCGATGTGGATCCGACCGCCACCGGTCGAGACGGCGAGCCGCTCGAGGGGGCTCGCTACGCTGTCTATGGGGTGGCCGTCGACGATGAGCACGGCACCGTCTGGGTCACCAACACCCGCCAGAGCACCGTCGCCGTCTACGACGCCGATACCCTCACGCTCATCAAGCAGTTCGACAAGAACACCGTCGTCCACAGCCGCGACGTCGTCATCGATGCCGTGCGGGACCGCGCCTACGTCTCCAGTGCGCGCTCCAACAGGATCGCCGTGTTCGACACCTCCACCAACACCCCGCTGTCGGACATCGCCGTGGGTCGGGACGCGGACGACTTCAGTCCCATGTCTCTGGCCCTTGATGAGGCCTCAGGAACCCTTGTCACCGTATCGGCCTCCAGTGCGAAGGCCGCCATCATTGACGTCGCCTCCGGATCTGTCGCCGAGGCGGCTCTACCCGACGGCGTCTCACGCGCCTCGGGCGTGGCCTACGACCCGGCAACCGGACGAATCTACGTCGCCAGCCAGGGAACAGGTGATCTCGTCGTCGTCGAGAAGGACGGGACAGTCGTCAATCAGGTAGTCACTGCCACCGGCCTGAAGGATGCCGACGGCAAGGACATCTCCTCGGGGGCGCTCAACGTGGCGCTGGACCCGGCGAACTCGCTGGTCTATGTCACCAACCGCAACGCCGGCACCATCACCGTCCACGATCTTGACGGAACGATCAGGCAGACGATCGATGCCGGCAGCAACCCCAACCACGTCCAGTACGACGGGCGGGGCCATGTCTACGCCGTCAACAAGGGCGGCAGCCGCGACGGCGGTACCAAGAACGACTACGTTCAGCGTTTCTCCGTCGTCGCCCCTCATCCCGCAACGACGTCGACCGCGGCTGCCGATCCCGCACCGAGCAGCTCCGGCACCTCCTCGCCGACCGGGGTGAGTAGTCCCGGCATGAGCTCGCCCGAGGCCCTCCGGACCGCCACGGCAGGCCGTGCTGAGGGCCGGAATGACGGCGCGAGCGCAGCGGTGACCGCTGGTTCCGTCTCTGCCGGAGGCGAGAGTGGCTCGGGTCTGGCAAGGACAGGCCCCTCCCTGGGAGGTGCGGTACTCGCGGCAGCCCTCCTGGCCGGTGGGGCCCTCCTGGCGCGCACTCGTCGTCGTGCCTGATCGGCGGCCGCCCGCGATAGACCGACCGGACTGACCTCGAGGAGAGAGCCGATTTCCTCGGGGGTCGTTCAGCGAGAAGCGTGCGCTGAACGACCCCCGATGCGTCTCCGCGATAAAACCGAGATGAAAATGAAATCTGAACAACTTTATGATCACGTTCCCCGTTTTATCGTTACCGATACAGGTTTTTCCTCAGTGATGTCGGACGTGGATAGTATCGCTCCGACCGGTTGTTGGGTAACTGTCGTGTATACTCGTCCCGGAATCGACGTCGCGAGTGATGTTTTATGAAGATAGCGGATCCTTTGAGAGGAGAAGAACGTCTATCATCGTTTGCGAAAGGTTGCCGTGCCCGTTGAACGGTGCGTTCCTTTCCTCGTCTTCCTCAGGGATCCGCTGTGGACTGTGCGAGTAAGTCAACCCGTCCCCGCCCCAGAACGAGACCACTTGATGCACTACGCTCAGCGGCTGCTAGCGGCCCGCCCCACCACCGGTACCAGTGCTCGCACGATTCTTGCTGTCCTCACGGCTCTCGGTATTGTGATGACTACCGCCGGTGTTACGGCCATGCCCCTCCTGACCGGGAATGAGGTCGTCAATGACGCCGGCGCGAGCACCGACTGCCACCCTGCCGCCAGAATGGTCTATCCTGAGGGTCAGTCGGCGCCTGAATACGTGGTCCCCGTTTACGAGTCGGGAGAAATGGGCGGTGTTGACGTCGTGCTGTCCGATTGGTGCAGCACCGCCGGGAGTGTCCTGGAGGATCCCTCCATCACGCTCAACGTCGTTGAAGGACAGACGGTCACGCCCCACCTTCTCCCCGGCATCAAGGCCGAGCTCGAACGACCGGCTCCCGCCAACGGCGAGCAGAATGTATTCATCCCGACCAACTATCTTGTCAGGGGTGTGCGTCAGGCTATCGGAGACAGCAGCTGGGGAGTCGGCAAACAGGTCTTCAGCCTCACCTTCAGCAGCGGAACGGTGAGTGCGACAACGGGCCTGTTCTCCTTCGTCAAGCAGGATCCTGACATCATCAAGCCCCCGACTCCTGAACCCACGTCGGAGCCGAGCGCGCAGCCGTCCGCAGAGCCGACACACACCTCCGAGCCTGATCCGACCGGCGCTCCATCCACTGAGCCGGCAGAAGAGCCTACCGCGGTACCCACACCGTCTTCCGAGGCTACGGCGACCTCCACGCCATCACCCGACGCCACGGCCACTAGCCCTCCTGCCACCGAGCCCACGGCGACTCCTGACGCAACCGCCACGCCGGATCCCGAGCCGATTCCTTCAGCAAGTCCGACACCGTCGCAGAATCCCACGGTCGCGACCTGCCAGGCTGAGCCTGCCGTCAAGGTAGTCAACCCCGATGGCTCGGATCCTCAGGGCAGCCAGCCCGCCTACACATCGGAGCGCAGCATCAGGATCTCCGGCAGCGGCTGGTGCGAGAACGGAACAATGCTCAATGGCGAGAAGCCGATCGAGCTCAAGCTGGTCGCCTACGGCGGCTACAGGAATTCGAGCACGGCCTCGCTTCCGGTCACCTTCTCGAACGGATCCTTCAACGCCCAGATCAACCTGTCCTCCCTCGCCACCGGAGCGGATCTGAAAACCGGCCGTTACTACCTCCAGGTCTCGCTGCGCGGGAGCGGACTGACCAAGTCGACCAACGTCTTCGGCTACGAGGCCCCGGTGGTCCCCGAACCGACACCGGTTCCAACACCCACAACAACGCCGACTCAGGGGCCGACGGCGGAGCCGTCCCTGTCTGCCTCGCCGTCCCCCTCCGCCGAACCCACCAATCCCACCACAGGGCCCACCACTGAGCCTTCCTCCGGACCCTCTGGGAGCCCGTCCGCAGAGCCGTCTGTCCAGCCCTCAGCATCTGCTTCTCCGGAGCCGGGCCCAGGAGGCCCTGCTTCGACCACGCCCGACCAGGGCGTTCTCAACCAGGACAACACCGACAACACCATTGACCGGGGTGCTGGCTCCGGCGGTGGTCCCGGATCCGGGCAAGGTGCTAGCAACGTTTCCAAAGGTGACTCCGAAGCATCAGAAGGATTGCCGGCGGGCACGTCGGTTCTCAGTGGGCCGGGTGGGCCGGGCACTGATCGAGGCCAGGACCAGCAGAGTGGTCAACGCGGGGGAGAAGCCGGTTCCGCTAGCAACCCGCAGAGCTCTGAGGGCGCCGAGGAACCGGCGCAGGCTCCGGCCAACGCCACTGCCGAGGACCGTACCGCCCGTCCTGATAGGAACCCGGTGCCCCCCGTGACCAGCGCGGCACAGCTGAGCGCGGACAACGCCGGCTCCTTGTCCGGCTCGCGTCAGGGAAATATCGTCAACCTCGTTCTTCCCAGGGCCAAGGCGTCATCGGGGGACTGGGTGTCGGTGTTCGTCTTTCCCGGAGCGACCACCAAGGGGTGGGTGCAGGTGGACAGCGCCAACAGCATCTCCATAGACATATCGACCTTCGAGTCGGGGTCCTACGAGCTGGCGGTGGCCGATCGTGACAACAGCCTCTTGGGCTGGGCGAAGCTGGAGATCGCCTCCGCATCCTTCGATCCTCGGAGCCCGGGGCAGGCCCAGCTCCTGACTTTCCCCGACAGGCCCTCCACAAGCTCGACTGGCCTTAGTGCCAACGACATGCTCCTAGGGGGTGCCGGAGGTCTACTCGTCATCGGAGCGGGCAGTCTGCTGGTCGCTGCACGTTCTGGGTTGCCCCTTCGGGCCCCGAGGATTCTTCAGCGGTTGCGGGTGCCGCGCAGGTGATGAACGCGGCACCCGACCGCCGCACGATTATCAATGATGTCGTCAAGCGGCCAGAGCCTGCAGCGGCAGAAAGGAGGTGAAGGACGGATGACTCGACTGACTCGGCTGACTCGGTCGGATCGGCGTACGTCACCGGCCCGGCGTCGGGTCGGTAGCCGGTACCTGACACAGGTACCGCGCCTGATTTTCGTCGTCTGCTCCGTCCTGCTTGCCTCCTTGGTGACGCTGGTCCCCACCGGCCCCGTTGCCAAAGCGGATACCAAGACAGACCCCTCCACCCCAGGAACAGCTTCGACCGTCAGTCCTTCGACGGTCGCCGTCGGGGGAACGATCATGTACACCGTCTCAGGGTTCCCAGGCGGAGTGACGGTACAGGTACTCATCGACGACGGAACGCTGGCCGGCTCCCGGCCCTCGGAGTCGGAGGTGGTCGCCACCGTCACAACCAGTCAGGACGGCACCGCCTCCGGTTCCTTCGAGCTGCCTGACTACGTCGAACAGGGAAACCACTGGCTGCGCTTCCGGGTCTCTGAGGCTCACCGAGTCACGGCCCAGGAGGGCGACGCGGCTGACCGCACCAACAAGAGCCCCTACTTCACGGTCTCAGGCGTCACAGTCATCGGGGGAGCCGCCCCTCCCACCGTCCCCACGGCGCCGACCCCGCCGCCCCACCAGGTCGCCGCTACAGGCGGATCGCGCGGTACGGGTGCTTCGGCCATCCAGGCAGCAGGCCCAGCAGCAGAACCTGCCGGCTTCCCCATCATCGGTACATCCATCCTTGCGCTCAGCATGATCCTGGTTGTGCTGTCGGTGCTCGTGGCGGTCAACCGCCGCAGGATGGCCGCCTACCAGCGCCGTCGGGCCATGGCCTGATTCAGAGTGCGCAACTGCCGTGCCGCAGCGGCACGGGCTTGAGGACCGAGCTCGGGGCTCCTTGTAAACTGCCGCCGGCGCCCACCCGTCTCGTGGTGCGCCCCGACGGGCACCGGCTCAGTGCCCCACACGGAAGGAACCCAGCACCGTGCTGCGAACCCGCACCGCAGGCTCCCTGCGCGCCTCAGACATCGGCCAGATCGTTACCCTCACCGGATGGGTGGACCGGCGGCGTGACCACGGAGGCGTGGCCTTCATCGACCTGCGGGACGCCTCGGGCATCGCCCAGGTCGTCATCCGTGAGGAGGTCGCCCACGACCTTCGCGCCGAGTACGTCCTGGCCGTCACCGGTGAGGTGAGCGCCCGTCCCGAGGGCAACGCCAACCCGAACCTGCCCACCGGCGAGATCGAGGTCGTCGTCTCCGACGTCGAGATCCTCAACGCCGCCGCCCCGTTGCCCTTCCAGATCTCCGACCACGCCGAGGACGCCGGGCAGGTCGGTGAAGAGGCGCGCCTGCGCTACCGCTACCTCGACCTGCGACGCAGTACCATGCAGCACGCCATCCGCCTGCGCGCCAAGGTCAACCAGGCCGCCCGCAAGGTCCTGGACTCCCACGACTTCGTGGAGATCGAGACCCCCACCCTGACCCGCTCCACCCCGGAAGGGGCTCGCGACTTCCTCGTGCCCGCCCGCCTGGCCCCGGGATCCTGGTACGCCCTGCCACAGAGCCCGCAGCTGTTCAAGCAGCTCCTCATGGTCGCCGGCATGGAGCGCTACTACCAGATCGCCCGCTGCTACCGGGACGAGGACTTCCGCGCCGACCGCCAGCCCGAGTTCACCCAGCTCGACGTGGAGATGAGCTTCGTCGAGCAGGACGACGTCATCGCCGTCGCTGAGGACGTGCTGCGCGAGGTGTGGGCGCTCATTGGCTACGACCTACCCACACCCATCGCGCGCATGACCTACCGCGAAGCCATGGAGAGGTACGGCTCGGACAAGCCCGACCTGCGCTTCGGCTGCGAGCTGGTGGACCTGACCAGCTACTTCAAGGACACCACCTTCCGGGTCTTCCAGAACCCCTACGTGGGCGCCGTTGTCATGCCTGGTGGGGCCTCCCAGTCGCGGCGCACCTTCGACGCCTGGCAGGAGTGGGCCAAGCAGCGCGGCGCCAAGGGTCTGGCCTACGTCACCGTCGCCGAGGACGGGACCCTCGGCGGGCCCGTCGCCAAGAACATCACCGACGCTGAGCGGGCCGGCCTGGCCCAGGCGGCCGGGGCCGAACCCGGTGACTGCATCTTCTTCGCCGCCGGACCCGTGGACTCCTCGCGGGCCCTGCTGGGCGCCGCCCGCCTGGAGATCGGCAGGCGCTGCGGGCTCATCGACGACGACGAGTGGTCCTTCGTCTGGGTGGTGGACGCCCCCTTGTTCAAGCCCTCCGCCGAGGCTCGGGCCGACGGTGACGTGGCCCTGGGCAAGTCCGCCTGGACCGCTGTCCACCACGCCTTCACCTCGCCCAAGCCCGAGTGCCTGGAGACCTTCGACACCGACCCGGGAAACGCCCTGGCCTATGCATACGACATCGTGTGCAACGGCAACGAGATCGGTGGCGGCTCCATCCGTATCCACCGCAGCGATGTCCAGGAGCGCGTCTTCAACGTCATGGGGATCGGTGAGCAGGAGGCCCAGGAGAAGTTCGGCTTCCTTCTGGACGCCTTCAAGTTCGGTGCCCCGCCGCACGGCGGCATCGCCTTCGGCTGGGACCGCATCGTCTCTTTGCTGACCAAGGCCGACTCCATCCGTGACGTCATCGCCTTCCCCAAGTCCGGTGGCGGCTTCGACCCGTTGACCGAGGCGCCCGCTCCGATCACGCCCGAGCAGCGCAAGGAGGCCGGGGTCGACGCCGAGCCCGACAGGGCTGATAAGCCTGCGGGAGCGAACAAGGCCTGAGAACCGGCCGAGCTCCCGGCGTACCGATGAGTCAACGGGGGTATCAGACGTACACCCGTTGACTCATCGGAGGCTCTGCAGACCTACAGCCGGCCCAGGACACAAGGCGAGGCTGCGATTGCCCGCTTCCCACCCTCCATCGTTGGGACCGAGCGTATTGATCGAGTAGCTGGTGGATAAATCGAGTCCGTAGAGCTTCGCGTAGGTGCTGGTGCAGGCGGCCTCGACCTGAAGGTCGTCGGTGATGGCCTCGGTGACGCTGGAGGCGGTCGTGGCCGGGTCAAGGTTCCGCTGGCGAAGACGATCCAGTCGGCCTGGGAGCAGTCGATCTGGCTGACGCTCGTACCGCCCACGACCGAGGTAGTCCGGCTCAGGCAGGTCCCCAGCGGCCATGGCATATCGTCGGAGTGGGGGATGCCCTGCGTATTGACCTGCGCGGGAGTCGGGGCGGCCGTCGGAGACGGTGAGGCCTTCTCGGAGCCGAGGACAGTCTTCCGAGCCGTGGCCGTGGAACCACTGCCGGCCCCCTAAGCCGCCGGAGTGTCGGTGCGTGAGAGGGACGATGCCGAGCCCCTCTGGGCCGTCCGATTCGCTGAGGATGCCGAGAGAATCAGGTTCGAGGTCGCGAGCACGACGGCGGAGACGATGACGCCCGCTGTCACACCGAGCGCCAGGAACGCGAAGGCTCTGCCTGAGCGTCTTGCACCGGATCCGTAGGCAGGGACCGCGGCAGCTGCGGGATGGGATGCTCGATGCCCTCGCGCTGGATGGCGGCAAGGCCGAAATCGCTCAGGCGCGGGCTTCCGTAGGCGTCGATGAGGATGTTTCCGGGTTTGATGTTGCGGTGGAGGACCTCGGCTCGGTGGGCGGCCCCCAGGGCGGAAGAGACGGCCGAGACGATGCTGACTGCCTCGGCGGCGCTGAGTTCGCCGCTCTCTAGAACCTGGTCAAGGAGCCTCCATCGCAGCGTTCCATGACCAGGTAGGGATGCCCGTCGGGCAGTACTCGGAGTCGATCAGCGAGACCACGTGCGGGTGCCCGCTGATGCAGCTGGCGGCCGCCATCTCTCGCATGAAGCGTCGACGGTTGCGTTCGTTGTGCAATGGCTTGGAGTCGGTCTTGACGGCCATCGGACGTTGCAGCGAGATCTGCTCCCCGGCGTAGACGGTGGCGAATCCTCCCTGCCCCAGCGGCTCTCCCAGACGTACACCGGGCACCGGCGGTGCGACGTGCGCAAAGGCGTTGGGAACAGGGAAGGGACTGCTCATGGGCTCATGAGCGTTGCGAGCGTACATTGGTGCAAACCTGTGGGGGCCTTCTACCGAGGAGCATCCTCCGACAGAAGGCCCCCAAGAAAGGTGCACCGCAAGCGGTGCGCGTACAGGGGCGACCGGCTGAGTCGACTAGGCGGCGTGCGTGCAGGTGGGGCAGGAGCAGTCCTCGCAGGTGCACGAGGAGCAGGAGTCCGAGCAGTGCTCGCACGAGCAGGTGTTGTGGTTGCAGGTCGGACAGGTGCAGTCCTCGCACTCGCACACGGCGCAGGAGTCCGAGCAGTGCTCACATGAGCAGATGTCGCACTCGTCGTAGTGACCGTTGTCCTCGTGGTGGGCGTGACCGTTGTGGATGTAGTCCACGTGGTCGCCGTGGATGACGGCGAGGTGACCGCAGTTCGGGCCGTGGGTGTGGTGGTGGGCCTCAGCGGGACGGTGCTCAGTGGTGGCAGTCATGATCATGCTCCTTCGTGTGCTCGAGGGTGTCGATGAAGATCGATGCGACGTGGTCGTCAATGAGGGAGTAGCTCTGGCGCCTGCCATCGCGGATCGACTCGACCAGGTGGGCGTTGCGCAGGACCCGCAGGTGATGGGAGACCAGAGGCTGGGAGACGCCGAGGAATGCCACCAGCTCGGTGACGTCGGCCGGCGAGCTGATGAGGCGGTAGACGATGCTCGCCCTCATGGGGTGAGCCAGTGCCTTGAACAGCTGCACCACGACGGAGTCGTCCCCGAGTGGGGATGCCGGCGTCGTGTCCTTTCGCATACAAAACATTTTATATCAAATGTCCTTGATGTCAATGTGTGGATGAGCGTGTCTTCCTGCCGATTCGAGAAGAACGCACTGGTCAGGTGCTGTGACAGCCCACCTGTCCCAGGCGCGGCAACCGGTTTGGACGCTGTGCCGCAGTTGCTGGGAGAAGGTGCTGCGGTTGATCCAAGGTTGGTTCAAGGTGACTTCACTCATCCTATGGCGGGGATATCGGTGAGGCGGAAGGTGTCGTCGGGGCGGGTAGGGTGCTTGATGGGGTTGAGGTCGAGGGTGACGGTTCTTGCCCTTGCTACCCATGCCCAGGCGGGCCGCCAGGATCGGCGCCCCCCAAAAGAACCGACCAGCCGTGCATGCCGACATGCACGCCCCAACAACAGTTCCCTCTCCACAAGACGTACCGGTGCCCAAGGTCACACTTAGGCATAGAAATGCGCTTGATCAGGACAATCCGCCACACTAGAACACGCTCCGTCACGGGCGGGCCCTACAACGTCATGTATTCTCCCATGCGCTTTCAGCGCTATTCGCGGACTTCGACGATCCCTGGGTGCTGCCGCCGCTCCTGTAGCATTCGGCCCATGTCATCGGTGACCACAGGCAGTGACAGAATCTTGCTCAACGGTGAGCGCATGATCATCGGGCATCGAGGCCTGAGTTCGCTTGCTCCCGAGAATACGATGGCAGCCTTCCGCAGTGCGGTGGACCATCGGGTTTCCTGGGTGGAAGCGGACGTGGATGTCATCGCCGACGGGACAGTCATCATCTGCCACGACTCGACCCTGGACCGCACCACGAACCGGACAGGTCGCTATGACAGCCTGACGATCGCAGACCTGGCGGGCATCGATGCCGGAAGCTGGTTCTCCTCCCGGTTCGAGGGCGAGCCCCTCCCGGCCCTGAGGAGTCTCATTGATCTGATGAATGAGACCGGTCTCAAGGCCAATATCGAGATCAAGCCCAACGAGACCGGTAAGGAGGCGACTCTTCGCCTGATCGACGGCGTGATCACTCAGCTCGAGCGCCTGAGGCCCGGCGCACAAGTCATCGTTTCCTCCTTCAACCATGTTTTGCTTCATCTTTTCAAGCAACGTGCCCCGAAGGTGCCCGTGGGATGCCTTTACGAGAGCCATACCCTCTCAGATGACTGGAGGAGCACACTGGAGATCGTGGGGGCCGATTACATCCATCCCGAGGAATCCGGATTGACCCGGCAGAGGGTCCAGGCCTTTCGACGAGCGGGATACGGCGTCAATGTCTGGACCGTCAACTCGCTCAGCCGGGCTAATGAGCTCTTCAACTGGGGAGCCTCCGGCATCTTCTCCGACATCGCTCACCAGATCGCTCACCGCTGACATCCTTCCTGCGTGCGCCCAATAGCTGACATCATCCCCGAAAGGACGGACCTGCTCCCATGACTGCGTCCACATCCAGCTTGCCCCCGGATTCTTCGATCGATACGACGTCGAAATCGGTGCCCGATGGTCTTGCCCCGACGCATGACGGTGCCTCGGGTCAGCGACGTCCAGTGTTCCTTCGGCGTGACCGCATTGGCGCGTTCCTCAGCGTAGCCTTATCCGGCCAGCTCGTGTACTCCGCATTCGAGGCGCTTAAGGGCTCCCTCATGCTGCAGGTCTCCGACGTCCTAGGAATCGGCATTGACGGCTTCGGCGCCATGATGAGCGTCATTGGTCTGGCCATGTACATGTACGTTCCTGCCGGTTGGATCAACAACCGTTTCACCATTCGTTCGATTCTGGTGACGTGGAGCGTCTGGAGACTCGTGACGCTCCTGATCCTCTACCTGGTCCCGGGACTGCCGTTCACGATGATGCTCGTCATCGCGTTCTCCTGGGCGGTCTGGGACGCCATCGGGTGGCCGGCGGTGGTCAACGGTCTCACCTTCGTCTCCCGAAACGGTCGTGTCCATGGCAGAGGGCTCGTGATGGGCTTCTTTGAAGCGATCAGACGTAGTCTGGAATTCATTCTGGCAATGGCCGTCGTCGGTTGCATCTGGGCCTTCCCCCAGCACTGGAGGGCGATCGTCATTGGTTTTGCAGTCGGCTACTCCCTGCTGCTCGTTCCGCTCGTCGTCTGCCTGCTTCAATTCGTACCGAGTAACGCGATCGCCCGCCGTGACAACACCTCGGCGAATACCGCCGCTCTTATCGGGCTGCTGAAGGTCATGGTGCGCCCCCGCATCTGGCTGGCTGGCCTGGCGGCCATGTGCCTGTACTGGACCTACGTCAACCTCATCTACTCCTCAGCTCCCTATCTCAAGCTCGTCTACAACGTCTCCGACGGCGTGGCAGGACTGTTCGGGGCCACTGCCACCAGCCTTGTCGGTGCTCTCATCTGCATTCCGGCAGGGCTCGTCGCCGACTATGTCTTCAAGTCCTCAACCGCCATGATGGCGGTGGCGCTGGCCGTCATCGCCATCACTGCCACAGCGGTGTACATGCTGCCGCCATCGAAGACCATGATGTGGCCGGCGATCATCCTCCTCATTGTCATGGCCGCAGGGGTGTTCATGGGAAAGTCTGTCATCCTGGCGCCGATCGCTGAGCTCGATCTGCCCGAGGGGATCAACGGATCCGCCATGGCGGTTGCCTCGTTCCTCGCCTATGCCTCCATCATCTGGGGCAACTCGACGACCTCTGGAATCGTGGAGTCCCACCGCCACAACGCGTATGCGGGCTACCAGCTCATCTTCCTCATCACCCTGGCCGTAGCGCTCGCCGGTGCCGCCTGCGCCTCGGCCCTGACCGTTGTCGCGCATCGTCGCCAGCAGGGCTGAGACGGTGAAGCCCGCACTCGCCATACCGTTTCCCGGGGCAGGACCGGCGCAGCACATGGTCTGGAATGCCGTGTGAGTACAGTCACCAGGAGTAGGGTTAGGGGCATGTCGCGCTACATCGAGCTCCATCCCGTCAACCCCCAGGCCCGTCTCATCGACAAGATCGTCACGACGATCCGCGACGGCGGCCTGGTCGCCTATCCCACCGACTCCGGATACGCCTTGGCCAGCGCACCGGGAAACAAGGAAGGCCTGGATCGTATCCGTGCGATCCGTCAGCTCGACGGCAAACACAACTTCACTTTCGTGTGCGCGGACTTCGCTCAGGTGGGGCCCCTGGCCATCGTGGGTAACAACGCCTTCAGGCTCATCAAGCGCCTCACCCCGGGGCCCTGGACCTTTATTCTCAAGGGCACCAAGGACGTGCCCCGAATGACACTCAACCCCAAGAAGCACACGCTGGGAGTGCGCATCCCCGACCATGCCATCACCCAATCGCTCGTGGCCGAGTTCGGCGCCCCCATCCTGTCGTCCACCTTCATCCGTCCCGGCCGGGAGGAGCCGGAGAGCAACGGGTGGGAGATCGAGGAGTCCCTCGGTCACCTCATCGACGTCGTTATCGAGGGACCGGTGGGGCACGGAGAACCGACAACCGTCGTCGACTTGACCGACGACGTCCCTGAGGTGCTGCGCGAGGGCGCAGGAGACATCAGTCTGCTGTGACCGGTGCAGTCGTGCTGACGGCCGCCGCCGTGTTCACGATGCTCACCGGGGCCGCATCGGCGCGTGACCCGGCGAGCAGGCGCCGCAACCACCAGGGTGCCCACCAGTTCCATTCGCCCAGAAGCGTCATACTTGCGGGGACCGGCAGTATTCGTACCAGCGAGGCGTCCAGGGCGACGATCACCGCTAGAGCAAGGCCGATCTCCTTGACGGCAATGAGGTCACCGGACTCGAATGCCAGGAAGACCGCCGCCATGATGAGGGCTGCGAAGGTCACCACGCGTCCCGAGCGCTGCAGCCCCAGCTTCACCGATGTGTCGTTGTTGTGCCCTGCTCGCCGGTATTCCGTAATGCGGGCCAGGAGAAAGACCTCGTGGACCATGGCCAGGCCGAAACCGATCGTCCCCGCGGTCACCACCACGGCCGTCTCCACCCCTCCGAGGGGGATGAAGCCCAGCAGACCGGCCCCGTGCCCGTCCTGGAATACCCACACGATGGCCCCCAATGAGGCCGCCAGGGACAAGGCATTGACGATGAGAGCCTTCAACGGCACCAGTAGCGAGCCGGTCATGAGGAACAGGAGAACGAAAGTGGCCAGGAACATGGTCCCTAGTGCTAGTGGGAGATCGTGCAGGACAGTTGCTCGGAAATCGAGTGGCCGGCGGCCTGACCGGTCACCCATGTGTCCGCCGGTGTTTTCAGGGCCCGGATCTCACTCACGGTCCTCTCCGCGGTGGCGGAGAACCTGTCTCCCGTGAGATCGAGGTGGGCTACGGTGAACCTGCCGGCTGAGGACTGGCCGAGTACCGCCTCGACCCCGGGCAGGGTGGCCACCAGGATGATGACGGTTGCGTCCTGGCCGGCCACGGCCGGGTAATCTTTGTTCAGGGTCTGGGCGTCGACCCGTTGCGAGGAGCCTACCGGCAACTGCTCGACCGTTGAGTCGAGGGTGTGCAGGCGCAGGATCGGAAGAGCCAGCACCAATAGGACAGTCAGGCAGGCCACCAGGACGGCCCAAGGGTGGGCATGCACCCGTCGTGCCAGCGCGGCGAAGGCGCCCTGCTCACCGCTGACGTCTCCGACCCGATGCAGAAGACCACCAAGGAGCGGAACACGTTCCAGCAGAGACGGCCGAGCCATGCGCAGCCCCAGCAGGACTAGGACGGCGGGTATCGGTGTGATGGCCGCCGCCACTGCGATGAGTACGACCAAGCCTCCGGCCAGACCAATCGACCTCAGGATCCCTCCTCCCATGAGCGCGAGTCCGAACAGACTGATCGCAATGGTCGCGGCCGAGTAGATGATGGTACGCCCTGCGGTGAGGATCGTTGCGGTCATGCAGGAGGTGACAAGCGGATCACGGCGACGTGTCCGGCGTCGGCGTCCGGCGCCGTCAGCCCCGTTCTCGGTGTTGCAGGCACGGGCAAGCTCCTCATGATAACGCGACATCATGAGCAGGGCGTAGCCGATTGACAGCCCCAGTCCCAGGACACTAACGGTACCGACGACGAAAGATTGAAGTGAGACACCCAGGCTCAGAAGGTACAGAGTGCCCAGAGTGCAGGCGACCGAGGCCAGCGCACCGATGAGGGGTATGCCGACGGCCAGGAGACCGCCGAAGACGAGGACCACGATGACCAGGGCCACCGGTATAGCGATCATCTCGCCAGTGATCAGGTCCTTGCGGCTCTGGTCGGCGATGGACTCGGTGATCAGTTGCTTGTGGGAGACGATCCCCGTGGCCGAGGGCTCGATGTTACGCAACTCGTTGGGAACCCGCGCCAGACGTGCCTCGACGTCGGCGACCAGGCCGTTGAGCCGGTGGATGTACTCAGTATCGGCAGGGGAGGCGACTGCGGTGCCGTTGGGGTTGACCGTCACCACGATGAGGAAGCTGTCCAGGTCATTGGAGGCGAGTGTCCGGCCGGCGGAGGTGGTGAGCATTCCCGAGTTCAAAAAGGGGTCCACCACCCCTCGACCCCGCTCATGGCGACCAGCTCCTGGCGGGGCTTTGCCAATGCCGAGACGATCTTCTCCTGGTGCTCGGTGTCCCTGAGATTCACCCTGCGCACCAGCAGGGTCACCGGGACGCTGTCGCCGGCCAATGAGTCGAGGATCTGCTGCCCCGCGGCGCTCTCGGTTCCGGGAATCGAAATGGATCCGGCCTCCAGACGTGAGAAGAGCCCTCCTCCCGAACCTACCAGTGCGGTTGCCAGAAGGGTCGCGGACAGAATCGCCCAGGTAATGACGACGAACCAGGCGTCCTTGACAACGCGACGCGCTAGCCAGGTGAGCATGGGCTGCATTGTCACACTTCAGAGGTGGTTTTCCGGTGTCGAAAAGGGCTTGAATCGGCATCCATGGCGTAACGGGGTGAAGGTTGTCAGAGGCGTGTCAAAAGCCGACCGAAGGCCTGGCGGAGCGGGTCTCTTAGTGCGGCTGCACCGGCGGGGGAGGATAAGGTCGGCTCATGGACCTGTTCGAGTCGGCCGCCACGGATGATGCCGGTCTCCCTGCAGACACCCGCGCACCTCTGGCTGTGCGGATGCGCCCCCGCACGCTCGATGAGCTCGAGGGACAGGCACACCTCCTCACTCCCGGATCGCCCCTGCGACGTCTCGTGGAGCCGTCGCGGGCCGCAGATAACGATCATGGTGGCACACAGCGGAGCGCGCCGGCGCGGCAACCCGGTGCGTCCCTGTCCTCGGTCATTCTGTGGGGGCCTCCCGGGACCGGCAAGACGACACTGGCCTACCTGGTGGCGCGCGGCAGTGGGAGACGCTTCGTAGAGCTGTCAGCGGTCGTCGCAGGTGTCAAGGACGTACGCGCCGTCGTCACCGATGCCCGACGGCGTCTGACGTCGGGGGAGGAGACGGTGCTGTTCATCGACGAGGTCCACCGCTTCTCCCGGTCCCAGCAGGACGCCCTCCTGCCCAGCGTGGAGAATCGGTGGGTCACGCTCATCGCCGCCACCACGGAGAACCCCTCCTTCAGCATCGTCTCACCGCTCCTGTCCCGCTCCCTGCTCCTGACGCTCCACCCTCTGGATGCGGAGGACGTCGGACGCGTGGTCGATCGAGCCCTGAGCGATGAACGCGGTCTGGCGGGAGCTGTCGGAGCCACCGATGAGGCTCGCGAGCGGATCGTGCGCATGGCAGGGTCCGACGCCCGCAAGGCCCTCACCGTTCTGGAGGCCGCAGCCGGTGCGGTCCTGTCCCGGGAGACGGACCCGGACTCGCCTCCCCTCATCGACGTTGACGACGTCGAGCAGGCCGCCGACGTGGCGGCGGTGCGCTACGACCGCGCCGGTGACCAGCACTACGACGTCATCAGCGCTTTCATCAAGTCCATGCGCGGCTCCGATGCCGACGCCACCATGCACTACCTTGCGCGCATGATCGCGGCCGGAGAGGACCCCCGGTACATTGCCCGCCGCATCGTCATCCACGCTGCCGAGGACGTCGGCCTGGCCGACCCCGCAGTGCTGTCCACCGCCGTGGCAGCGCAACAGGCGGTCGCCATGATCGGGATGCCGGAGTCCGGCCTCATCCTGGCTGAGGCCGCCCTGGCGGTGGCCACGGCGCCGAAGTCCAACGCCGTCACCGCGGCGCTCAGGGAGTCGCTGGCGGACGTGAGCGCGGGCAAGGCCGCAGCTGTGCCCAGCCACCTGCGCGACGCGCACTACGCGGGCGCCGAGGGGCTCGGGCACGGCAAGGGATACCTTTACCCGCACGACTTCCCGCACGCCGTCGTCGGTCAGCAGTATCTTCCCGAGGGACTCGAGGGCAGGCGGTACTACCGGCCCAGCTCCAACGGCTTCGAGAAGCAGCTGGCCTCTCGGCTCGAGGCAGTCCGGCGCATCCTCGACGAGCGATAGCCCCGGTATGTCAAACGGCTCCAACCGCGCCGCCTCTGAGGACCGCCTCACACCGAGCGATTCCGACGTGGGCTTTTCCTGACGAGCACGCTAAAGTTCTCGAGTTGTCCACATCGAGGACGGCTGGCGGCTCCTGCTGATGCCGCCGGTCGACGACGATGCGGACCTCCTGGGGTCCCGGCCCGAACCGAGGCTTGACCCCGCGCCGTCGGCTCCCGCCACGGCGTGCGACCACCGATCCGACAGGAATGAAACACATGAGCTCTTCACGTTCCCGCCGTCAGGTGCGCCTCTCCCGCGCCCTGGGCATCCCGTTGACCCCTAAGGCCGTGCGTTACTTCGAGCGCCGCCCCTATGGTCCCGGTGAGCACGGCCGTGCCCGCCGCCGCACCGAGTCCGACTACGCCGTCCGTCTCAAGGAGAAGCAGCGCCTGCGCGCCCAGTACGGCATCCGCGAGGCCCAGCTTCAGCGCGTCTTCGAGGAGGCCCGTCGTGGTCAGGGCCTGACCGGTGAGTCCCTCGTCGAACTGCTCGAGATGCGCCTGGACGCTCTCGTTCTGCGTTCCGGGATCGCCCGTACCATCGCCCAGGCCCGCCAGGACGTGGTCCACCGCCACATCCTCGTCGACGGCAAGGTCGTGGACCGCCCCTCCTACCGCGTCAAGCCCGGACAGACCATCCAGGTCCGTCCCCGCTCCCAGGTGATGGTGCCCTTCCAGGTCGCTGCCGCCGGCGCCCACCGCGACGTGCTGCCCCCCGTCCCGGACTACCTCAACGTGGACCTCGAGAAGCTCTCGGCCACGCTGGTGCGCCGTCCCAAGCGCGACGAAGTCCCCGTGACCTGTGACGTCCAGATGGTCGTCGAGTACTACTCGCGCTGACGTCAAGCCCGCCTGACGCCGGGGCGCCCCGGACCCTTGAGAGGTTCGGGGCGCCCCGGCGTAGGAGTACGCTCATCTGGAGCGATCTGACCGGCTCGCGCGCTCTGCAGCCTGGTTACCAACATGATGTCAACCCCGCCGGTCGACCACACCACACTGTCCACAAGCCCGGGGCGCGGTCTGAGCGCCGAGCCCCCGGAGCACACCTCGAACAGGATGAAGACCCCATGCGCACATCCGAGATCCGCCGCCGCTGGCTCGATTACTTCGCCGTGAACGAACACGAGATCCGTCCCTCGGTCTCGTTGGTGTCCCCTGATCCCTCCATCCTGTTCACCGTGGCGGGAATGGTGCCCTTCATCCCCTACATCCTGGGCACGGAGGAGGCCCCCTGGCCCCGGGCGGCCTCGGTGCAGAAGTGCATCCGCACCAACGACATCGACAACGTCGGTATCACCACGCGCCACGGCACCTTCTTCCAGATGAACGGCAACTTCTCCTTCGGCGACTACTTCAAGGAGGGGGCCATCTCCTACGCCTGGGGCCTGCTGACGGGCAGCCGAGAGGAGGGCGGCTACGGCCTGGACGGGGACCGCCTGTGGATGACGATCTGGGAGGAGGACCAGATCTCCCTCGACTACTGGACCCGCGAGATCGGCGTTCCCGCCGAGCGCATCCAGCTGCTTCCCTTCAAGGACATCTCCTGGTCGACCGGACAGCCGGGCCCGGCCGGCTCCTGCTGCGAGATCCACTACGACCGCGGCCCCGCCTACGGACCCGACGGCGGCCCCGCCGTCGACACCCAGGGCGACCGCTTCCTGGAGATCTGGAACCTCGTCTTCGACGAGTTCCTGCGCGGTGAGGGCAAGGGACACGACTTCGAGCTCCTGGGCAAGCTCGACCAGACGGCCATCGATACCGGTGCCGGTCTGGAGCGCCTGGCCTTCATCATGCAGGACAAACCCAACATGTATGAGATCGACGAGGTCCTCCCCGTCATCAAGGCCGCCGAGGAGCTCTCCGGCAAGGTCTACGGCCGAGGCACCGCCGGTCCCGAGGCGGGGAACGCCCATCACGACGACGTACGCATGCGAGTGGTGGCCGACCACGTGCGCTCGGCCCTCATGCTCATCTCCGACGGTGTGCGTCCCGGCAACGACGGGCGTGGTTACGTCCTGCGCAGGCTCATCCGCCGTGCGGTGCGCTCCATGCGCCTGCTGGGGGTTGACGAGGCCACCATGCCCACGCTGCTGACCGTCTCGAAGGACGCCATGAAGGCCTCCTACCCCGAGCTGGAGACCGGTTGGAGCACCATCTCAGAGGTCGCCTTCGGCGAGGAGGAGGCCTTCCGCCGTACTCTGGCCGCCGGAACCACGATCCTGGATACCGCTGTGGCCGCCGCCAAGAAGGACACCGGCGGTACCGGGCGACCGCTGATGTCCGGCAAGAGCGCCTTCGAGCTGCACGACACCTACGGATTCCCCATCGACCTCACCCTGGAGATGGCGGCCGAGCAGGGCGTCGACGTCGACGAGAGCGCCTTCCGGGCCCTCATGAACGAGCAGAAGGAGCGTGCCCGGGCCGATGCGCGCTCCAAGAAGACCGGGCACGCCGACATCCGCGTCTTCCGCGAGCTGGAGAAGGAGATGGGTGGAGGCTCGACCTTCCTGGGCTACACCGAGTCCTCCGCCGAGGCCACCGTTGCCGGTGTGCTGGTTGACGGCGTCCCGCAGAGCGTCGTCACTGCTCCGGCCGAGGTCGAGGTCATCCTGGACCGCACCCCCTTCTGGGCTGAGATGGGTGGTCAGCTCGCCGACCAGGGCACGATCCGGCTGGCCGACGGAGGTACCATCGAGGTCGATGACGTCCAGGCCCCCGTCAAAGGACTGCACGTCCACCGCGGCACCCTGATAGAGGGCACGATCTCCGTGGGGGAGAAGGCCTTCGCCCAGATCGACGTCGTCCGCCGCCTGGCGATCGCGCGTGCCCACACCTCCACCCACATGGTGCACAAGGCGCTTCACGAGATCGTCTCCGACAATGCCACCCAGGCCGGCAGCGAGAACTCCCCCTCCCGCATGCGCTTCGACTTCCGCCACGGCTCGGCCCTCGCCGGTGACCAGGTCGCCGGCATCGAGGAACGGGTCAACGCCAGGCTCTCCGAGGACCTGGCCGTCACCGACGAGGTCATGGACATCGACGCCGCCCGAGCCGCGGGTGCCATCGCCCTGTTCGGGGAGAAGTACGGCAAAGAAGTGCGGGTCGTCTCCATCGGTGGCGACTGGTCCAAGGAGCTGTGCGCCGGGACCCACGTGCCCACCACGGGACACATCGGCCGTATCGCGGTGGTGGGCGAGTCCTCGATCGGCTCGGGCGTGCGTCGCATCGACGCACTCGTCGGAGACGGCGCCTACGGCTACCAGGCCAAGGAGCACGCGCTGGTCTCCCAGCTCTCCACGATGGTCGGGGGCCGTCCCGAGGACCTGCCCGAGCGCGTCGAAGGACTCATGACTCGGCTGAAGGACGCCGAGAAGCGCCTGGCCGCGGCCGAGCAGGCCGCCCTGTCCGCGCGCACCGCAGGCATCGTCTCCGACGCCGTGCGCGTGGGTGACGTCCGTCTGGCCGCCGCCGATCTCGGCTCCGTGGGCTCCGCCGACGCCGTGCGCTCCCTGGCCCTCGATGCCCGTAGCCGGCTCGGCGACTCCGAGCCCGCGGTCGTCGCCATCGGCGGGGTCCTGAACTCACGCCCGGTGGTTGTGGTCGCCACCAACACCGCCGCCCGTGAGAAGGGTATTCGCGCTGGGGCTCTGGTACGCATCGCCGCTCAGGTGCTGGGCGGCGGCGGAGGCGGCAAGGACGACCTGGCTCAGGGCGGGGGCCAGAATCCCAACGCCCTGGATGAGGCGCTGCGCGCCGTCGCCGACCAGGTCCGGATCTGACTCGGCGGCCTCGTGTCAGGTTCTGTGCCGGGTCACGTGACGGACTCATCCCCGGCGGGGTTCCGCCCCGGGGTACGACTCGCCTTCGACGTTGGAAAGGCACGTATCGGTGTCGCACGTTGCGATCAGGACGCGATCCTGTCAGTCCCCGTGGTAACTCTCAGGCGGGACCGTTATGGTGCTGATCTCGATGAGGCCGTTGACCTCGTCGAGGAGTACGGTGCCTTCGAGGTGATCGTCGGCCTGCCCAAGCACATGGGCGGCGGCAGCTCGAGCTCGACCAGGGACGCCCGCAGATGGGCCCGAGACCTGGCGAGCATCCTGCCTCCGCGAGTGTGCGTCCGCTTGGTTGATGAGCGGCTCACCACCGTCACTGCTCACCGGGACCTGCATGCGGCCGGCCTGAAGGAGAGGAGTTTCCGCGGTATCGTCGACCAAGCGGCCGCGGTCGTCATCCTTGAACAGGCCATCAGCACCGAGCGGGCTTCCGGGGTACCGGCCGGTGAGCGAGTCCACCCGATCAAGAGAGGCAGAGCGTGAGCCACGACGATTTCTTCGCCGAGCTCGGCATCCAGCGCGATGAAGATGCTGGCAGCGCTACGGACAAACCCAAGAGCCGCAAGCAGCAGCGCTTGGAGAAGGCCGAGCGCCGTCAGCGCAAGCGGCGTCGGCACTGGCTGACGAGCATCGTCATCGTCATCACTCTCGCGGTTGCTGGGGTCGTGGGCTACAAGGCCATCGGGATCATGCGTGATGTCCAAAAGCAGACCACCCACGCCCAGGACTACACCGGCGACGGTAAGGGAGAGGTCACGGTGACGATTCCGGAGGGCGCCTCCGGGCTGGACATCGGCGACATCCTCAAGGACAAGGGAGTCGTCGCCTCCGGCAAGGCCTTCGTCAACGCCGTCAAAAACAATCCCAAGGGAAGCAACATCCAGCCAGGCACTTACAAGCTCAAGAAGGAGATGTCGGCCAGTGCCGCGCTTCAGGCGCTGCTGGACCCGGAGACCAAGAGCGACCACACTTTGACGGTCTCCGCCGGCAACACCAAGGAGATGATCAAGGACCGGCTCAAGCAGGTCAGCAACTTCACCGATGAGCAGATCGAGGCGGCCTACGCCGACACCACGGCCATCGGCCTGCCCGCAGAGGCGGGCGGCAATGTCGAGGGCTGGCTGGCACCGGGCACCTATGACGTCACCGAGAACGCGACCCCCACGGATCTGGTCATGCAGATGGTCGCCCGGACCATCGCCCAGCTCAACGAGCTCAAGGTACCCAAGGAGAGCTACCACACGGTCCTGACCAAGGCCTCCATCGTCGAGCGCGAGGTCGCCAAGGACCAGTACTACGGACAGGTGGCTCGTGTCATCGAGAACCGGCTTGAGCAGGCCGACGATGAGACCCAGGGCAAGCTTCAGATGGACTCGACGGTTCTCTACGGCCTGGGGCGCTCCGGTGGCATCCCCACCTCCGCCGAGCTCGCGGACGCCAACAATGTCTACAACACCTATGCGCATCAGGGGCTTCCGCCCGGACCCATCGGCAGTCCCGGCGAAGGCGCCATCAAGGCTGTGCTCAATCCGCCGGCTGGAAGTTGGCGCTACTTCGTGACCATCGACCTGAAGACTGGTGAGACCCTGTTCGCCTCAACCAGGGAGGAGCAGGAGACCAACACCAAGAAGCTCACCGACTATTGCTCCAAGAACAAGGAGGTCTGTGAAGGCGACGAGGGCAAGAAGAATGGCTGAGGAGGTCGGCGCGGTGACCCGCCACCGCGCCGCCGTCATCGGCCAGCCGGTGAGCCACTCGCTGTCTCCCGTCCTGCACCTGGCCGCCTACACCGGACTGGGCCTGAGCGACTGGGCCTACGAGCGACGTGAGACGGCCCCCGCGGCCCTGCCAGGGCTGCTCGGCGAACTGGCCGCTCCGGTGGTGGCGGGGCCCGCCTGGGCCGGGCTGAGCGTGACCATGCCCCACAAGCAGGCGATTCTGGCGCATCTGGATGTCATCGACCCTCTGGCCCAGGCCGTCGGAGCGGTCAACACGGTGGTCTCCCAGCGCAGCGGTACGGGAGAGGCGCTCCTGACGGGCTTCAACACCGACGTCGCCGGCATTGTCGGAGCACTGCAGGAGACTGCCGGCCACCTGGTCGCAGGTCGTGCAGAAGACGGCTCGGGCGTCGACAGCGCCGTCATCCTCGGCTCAGGCGCGACCGCCTGCTCGGCCCTGGCGGCCCTCGGCGAGATCGGGGCCGATCGGATGACCGTCGTAGCGCGCCGACACGCAGGCCCCGGCCGGGCTCTTGGCGCCGCGCACCGCATGGGACTGGACATTGAGGCCCTCACCTGGAAACCGGCCGATCCGGCTTCCAACGCCGAGGTGGCGCAGCACCTGGCCGCCGCCGACGTCGTCGTCTCCACTCTTCCCGCAGGGGTGGCGCAGCCACTGACCGATCCGTTGGGCGAGGCCCTGAACCAGGTCGGCGGAACCCGGCCGGGAGCCGTCATGCTCGACGTCGTCTACGCCCCCTGGCCCACCGCTCTCGCCGAGGCCTGGTCTCACGGCGGGGGTGCTGTGGCCCCTGGGTGGCTCATGCTCCTGCACCAGGCCGTGCCCCAGGTCCAGCTGATGACCGGTCGGCAACCCGACATCGAGCTCATGCGCTCCGCTCTTGTGTCGGCTCTGAAGAGGCCGTCAGTCCCTGCTCCGGACTGACTCGATCGCTTCGCGATGATCCGTGACGAGGGACACCGAGGCTGGCATCGGTGTGTGAGAGTATCTGTCTCATGCTTCGATGGATGACGGCCGGGGAGTCCCACGGTGAGGCTCTGACGGCGGTGATGGAGGGCGTACCCGCCGGCGTGCGGATCACCAGTGAGGACATCCGGGCAGCGCTGGCCCGCCGGCGTCTGGGGCACGGGCGCGGTGCCCGCCAGGCCTTTGAGCGCGATGAGCTGCGGATCCTGGGCGGGATCCGCCACGGCAGTACCATCGGCAGTCCCGTCGTGCTGCAGATCGGCAATTCCGAGTGGCCCAAGTGGTCCACCGTCATGAATGCCGACCCTGTGAATCCTGGTGACCTTCTCATTGACGCCGGCACCGGTGATGAGCGCGAGATAGCCCGCAACCGTCCCCTGACCCGTCCCCGTCCCGGGCACGCGGACCTGCCCGGCATGCTCAAGTACGACCTGGCCGATGCCCGCCCGATCCTGGAGAGGGCCTCGGCCCGTGAGACCGCCGCCCGGGTGTCACTGGGGGCGCTGGCCGAGGCGCTCCTGGTGCAGGTCGCCGGCATCAGGCTGGTCAGCCATGTTGTGCGCATCGGCTCCGTCGCCCTGCCCGACGACGTTCCTCCGCCGACCGCCCAGGACACCGAGCGCCTCGACGCCGACCCCGTACGCTGCACCGACCCCGCCACCAGTGCCGCCATGATCGCCGAGATCGATGCCACCAGGAAGGACGGGGACACGCTCGGTGGTGTCGTCGAGGTCATCGCCACCGGTGCCCCGGTGGGACTGGGCTCCCACGTCAGTGCCGATCGCCGGCTCGACGCCCGGCTGGCGGCTGCGCTCATGGGTATCCAGGCCGTCAAGGGGGTCGAGATCGGAGACGGCTTCGCCGAGGCGGCTCGGCGCGGTTCGGTCGCCCACGACGAGATCGTCTCGGTTCACGGCGGTGAGCTCACACGTTCCACCAACCGTGCCGGTGGTATCGAGGGCGGTATCTCGAACGGCTCCGAGATTCGGGTGCGTGCCGCCTTCAAACCGATCTCCACGGTGCCTCGGGCGCTGCGCACCGTCGACCTGGCCACGGGCGAGGCGGCCACCGGGCTGCACCAGCGCTCCGACGTGTGCGCCGTCGTTCCCGGTGCGGTCATCGCCCAGGCCATGACGGCCCTGGTCCTGGCCGATCTTCTCCTGGACAAGACCGGTGGTGACTCGGTTACCGAGGCCAGGCGCAACCTTCATGCCTACCTGGCCCGCATAGCCCATCGGACACACTGGTGAACCGAGTGGTAAATCCGTCGGTGAACGCGATACTGGTACCGATGGCCAGCTCAACGGTGAGGGAGACACGATCATGACCTGGAAGCGCGTTCCAACCATTGCTCTGCGTGACGACCAGTTGCCCCTGGTACTGGTGGGGCTTCCCGGCGCCGGCAAGACCACCCAGGCTCGGCTCCTGGCTCAGGCCCTGGGTGTTCAGGTGACTGACACTGACGCCGAGATCCGCCGTCGCGCCCGGATGACGATCCCCGAGATCTTCGCCTCCGAGGGGGAGGAAGGTTTTCGTGAGCGCGAGCACCGCGCCATGCGGGCCGTCCTGGACTCCCCGGCGGCTGCCCAAGGCGTCATCGCTCTGGGAGGGGGAGCGGTCCTGTTGCCTGAGAACCGTGAGCTGCTGCGCGGTCACACCGTCATCCACCTGTCCGCCTCCCCGAGTACGGCAGCCAAGCACGTGGGAGATGGGACTGGCAGGCCCCTCATGACCCCGGACGCCGACTCCGATCAGACTCGGGCCGCCCGGCAGAACACCGAGAACCGTGGCGAGCACAACGGTGACGACGATGGTGTCCTGAGGAGGATGGAGGTCCTCGACGCGCAGCGTTCGCCGTTGTACTCCGAGGTATCCACTCTCACGGTACCCGTCGACGGACTGAGCCCTCAGCAGGTCGCCGCCCTCATCCTCGTCGCCCTGGGGGTCCAGACTCCCCAAGCGGTCAGTGTTCTGGCACCCATGTCGGCGAAGAACAACAGAACAGTGTCCCCCGCATCCCCGGCTGCCGCGGTCGGGGCCGGAGCCGCGCCTCAGCGCAGCCGTCTGCGCCCAAAGCCTGCAGCTGAGAGCGATGGCGAGGCTCTGCGACGAGTGAGCATCACCGGCGCCCGTCCCTATGACATCCTTATTGGCCACGGGCTCCTGGCCGACCTGGTACACGTCGTCCGTGACGCTCCGGGGGCGGGAGCAGGAGGTGTCGCCATCATCCATGCCAAGGTGCTCTCCGACCGAGCCGCCGGAGTCGAGGAGCAGCTGAGCTGCCAGGGGCTGCGTGTCCTGCGGATCGAGGTGCCTGACGGTGAGGCGGCCAAGAGGGCGCGCGTCCTGGAGCACCTGTGGGAGCGGCTGGGCTCCTTCCGACTGGGGCGCGACGGCCTTGTCATCGGCTTGGGCGGCGGGGCGACCACGGATCTGGCCGGTTTCGCCGCAGCCACCTGGCTGCGCGGAGTCCCCGTGGTGCAGGTGCCCACGACTCTGCTGGCCATGGTGGACGCTGCCGTCGGTGGCAAGACCGGGATCGACACGCCCGCCGGCAAGAACCTGGTCGGCGCCTTCCACCCGCCTGCCGCCGTCATTGCCGACCTGGAGACGTTGTCCACCCTGCCGGCCGCCGAGCTGCGGGCAGGGCTCGGCGAGGTCGTTAAGTGCGGGCTCATCGCCGACCCCGTCATTCTCGACCGTGTCCTGGCCGAGCCGGCCGACTGTTTGGCCTGGGACTCGCCGGCCCTGACGGATCTGGTCACCCGGTCAGTTGCGGTCAAGGCCGCCGTTGTGGGGGAGGACCTCACCGAGGCGGGACTGCGGGAGATCCTCAACTACGGGCACACTTACGCTCACGCCATCGAGAAGGTCTCCGGCTATTCCTGGCGCCACGGTGAGGCTGTCGCCGTCGGGTGCGTCTTCGCCGCCGAGGTCGCCCATCGCAACGGACGTCTGAGCAGCGACGCGCTGGCCCTTCACCGACAGAGCCTCGAGGCGGTCGGACTACCCACGTCCTTCCCGGAGGGCCGCGGTCGATGGGAGGACCTCAAGGCGGCGATGATGAGCGACAAGAAGGTGCGCGGCGGCCAGCTGCGTCTCGTCCTGCTCGACGACGTCGCCAGGCCCGTACGGGTGCAGGCACCCGGCGAGGACGTTCTCTTCAGGGCCCACGAAGCCGTTACCGACTCCACTGGAGGGCACTCGGCGTGAGCCCCGATGAGTCTCGATCCATCGTTCTCATCGGTCCGCCGGGAGCCGGCTGTTCCAGCGTAGGGTCCGCCATCGGCGCCACCGAGGGCCTACCAGTGCTCGACCTGGCTCGTAGTGTCGCCGATAGCCTGGGAACCAGTCCCGATCTGGCGCTCGTGGTCGTACCGGAGGTCGAGTACCGCCGGGCCGAGGCCGATATGGCGCTCCGGCTCCTGGACCGTGCGGCGGCCGAGGGTGCCGTCGTCGCCTTGGGCTCGGGCTGCTTGAGCGATTCTCGGCTGTGTGAACGCCTGGAGGGCGTGCGGCTCCGCGCCACTCATTCGCTCCGGGTGGTGGCTCTCATCTGTGCCACGCGCGTGCTCGCCACCCGCAACGGTCTCGATGCGCCCCGATCGGTGGGTTTGGGGAACGTTCACCACCAGTTCGTCCAGATGCTTCAAGCGCGTCAGGAACGGTGCCAGGAGCTGGCCGATCTCGTCCTCGACACCACCGCCACCACACCGGAAGAGGCCGGCGAGGAGGTCGTCCAGGCGCTGGCGCAGGTTTCTCCCTTTCACTCGTGACAGGCGTGACACACCCCTCGCAGGGAGAGCGCGTTACGTCGCGGTAGGATCAGCGCGTCCTAGACGCAACGCAACAGTGAGGAAACCCTCGTGGCAACGACGAACGACCTGAAGAACGGTATGGTGCTCAATCTCGAGGGCCAGCTGTGGCAGGTAGTGGAGTTCCAGCACGTCAAGCCCGGCAAGGGCCCCGCCTTCGTGCGCACCAAGATCAAGAACGTCCTGTCCGGCAAGACCGTCGACAAGACCTTCAACGCCGGCCTCAAGGTCGAGACAGCGACCGTTGACCGGCGCGACATGCAGTACCTCTATAAGGACGGCGACGACTACGTGTTCATGGATGTCAAGTCCTACGAGCAGACCTACGTCCCCTCGGCCACCGTCGGGGACGCCGCCACCTTCATGCTGGAGAACCAGGATGTCATCGTGGCCTTCCACGAGGAGGCTGTCCTGTTCGTCGAGCTGCCGGCCTCCGTGGTCCTGACGATCTCCCACACCGAACCGGGCCTTCAGGGGGATCGCTCCAGCGCCGGTACCAAGCCCGCCACTGTTGAGACCGGCGCTGAGATCCAGGTCCCGCTGTTCCTCAACACCGGGGACAAGGTGAAGGTCGACACCCGCTCCGGCTCATACATCTCCCGCGTCACCGACTGATGGCTGAGCGTCCCGAGGGGGGCCCGCACCACTCGAGCCCCGCATCGCGTCACCCGGTCACTGCCCGCACCAAGGCGCGTCGTCGTGCGATCGAGATCCTCTTCGAGGCCGACCAGCGCGGGATGCTGACCTCCGGCGACGCCGAGGAGCTGCATTCCTTCGCTCAGCTGCGAGCCGTCAGCTCGGCCAACCACACCGAGGCCCCCGCCTACACCCGGGAGATCCTCAACGGTGTGTGCGACCACCTGGACGACGTCGATGAGACGATCCAGACTTACGCCCAGGGCTGGACGCTGGGGCGTATGCCGGCCGTCGACCGGGCCATCGCCCGGGTCGCCACCTGGGAGATCGTCTACAACGACGACGTCGACGCGCCTGTTGCGGTGGACGAGGCCATGACGCTCAGCCGGATGCTCTCCACCGACGAGTCGCCCAGGTACTTGGGGGGACTGTTGGGGCGTATCGGAGATCTTGCGGATACGCTGCGCTGAGTCCCTGATCGCGCAGTTCTGATGGTGGAGCATTCTGTGAATCAGTTACCCCCTCAGTCTCCTGATGACTACCCCTACCTCAGTAACGCCGCCCGGGCGCCCGCGGGCGGCGCTCACTGTTCGAAGACGTTCTCGCCATCGGACTCCGGGCTGGTGCAGCCCGGCCCGTCCGTTTCCGGTTTGAGTGCGGGCATGAACCACCCCGGCGCGGGTCATCCGCTCGCCGGTTATCCGTGGGGTGCCCCCGAGCCTTTTCCATATTCGCAAGCCTCCTACCCTCAGGTGATGATGCTCCCGCCGCCGAGGGCCTTCTGGGATGGCCTTGAATCGGCCATGAGGCGGAAACGCACCACGAACCGTCGGCTGGCGATTGCCGGTGGGATTGTTGGGGTGCTCACCTCGGTTGCTCAGCTGGTCTTCTATGTCATCCTCTTGCTGGACATGGCAGGATACGATATTAATACAAGTGGGCAGTTGTTCCTCATCACCTTCTTCGGTGTCGTTGCTGGTTGGCAGGGCAGCTTCGTGCTGGCTCTTGTGGCCCTCGTGCTGGCGTCTTCTCGGCAACCGCAGATTCAACCCCATGGCTGGCCCGAGGCCAAGCGGTCGACATCAGTGCTCCTGGCAGCCAGCAGCATACTGGGAACTCCAATCGGCATGTTCTTTATCATGGTGCTCGGTGGTGTACTTCTAACTCTGTCTGGTAGGGATATTTCCGGTTATACGAGTTTGATGCTCTGGGGCTGTACGGTGATGTCCGGCGTCATACTGCTCGCGTACGTTATTCTTCTGAGGAAGATGTGCGTGCTCGACGTGACCACCGGGGCCAGCGCCTGAGGCATGGGTTGTACTCCCTATATGGCGAGTTGTGCCCGTTCGGCGTCCGTGATCTAGTCTGACCCCAGTTCGTCTGCCGATGCCGGAGCATTCTGTGAGTCAGTTGCCGCCTCAGTCTCCCAATGACTACCCCTACCTCAGTGCAGTCCTTGCCTCCGCCGGCCCCGGTGCGGGACATGCGCACCCCGGTGCACCGATCCAGCCGCCTGCTGCCGGGGTAGGGGTAGGAGGCCACCCGTGGGGTGCCCCCGAGTCTTTTCCGTACTCTCAGGCCGCTCCCTACCCTCAGGTGATGATGCTCCCGCCGCCGGGGGCCTTCTGGGGCAGCCCTGAATTGGCCATGAGGCGGAAACGCACCACGAACCGTCGGGTGGCGATTGCCGGCGGGGTCCTCGGACTGGTCACGTCGGTTGCTCAGTTGGCCTACCTGGTCATTGTCCTCCTGAACGGAACGTACTTTGAGCTCGAGGTCGGGCTGGCGGTAGTCATCGCCTTCGTTGGCCCGCTCGGCATCGGAGCCGGTTGGTCGATCAGCTTCATCCCGGCCCTCATCGCCTGCTTGCAGGCGCGTTCCCGGAACCCGCAGACCCAGCCCGATGGCTGGCCCGAGGCCAAGGGGGTGACGGCAGTGCTCCTGGCCTCCAGCATCGCTCTGGGAGTTCCCGTAGCGAGCCTGGTCGTTGCCGTGTACCTGAGTGGGGGGAGTGGCCTCGGCTCAGATTTCTGGAAGTTTATGTTCGGAGGCTCCATGGTGGGGGCCGGCATCGTAGCGGTTGCGTATGTCATTCTTCTGATAAAAATCTGCACGCTCGACGTGACCGCCAGGACCGGTGTCGTTGCCTCTGCAGGCGGAGCATACTGAGTGCCCGTTCCTGCCGCGCAGCCGGTGTCACGGTGCAGGTCGATGACGCCAGCCCCTCAATCCTGCGCAGCCTGCTCATCTGTGCCTGACCGAGTGAGTCCAAGGGGACGGGAGATGGCTACTGGCCCATCGCACGGACAATGATGTAGTCGATGTCCATGTGGGCCTGAGTGAAGCCATCGTGGTTCAGTCGTCCCTTGTGAATCCTGCCGGTGTGGGTGGTCAGGCAGATGTGGTACGTCGCATCCGCGCCGAAGCACGCGTCGAACGCCCTCTCCATCCCGTGGGTGCGCCACTTGGTGGGATCGGGGCGTGGTGGGACCGCCAGGCCCCTGCCCTTGCCTCCTGTCTGACTGAAGTGGACGGTCGACTCGGCGATGCCCGTGTCCATGCCCCCGCCATAGGTCTCGACGACGTCGGTCTCACCATCGTTCCTGCCGCCGTCGGCCCGCAACAGATCCCGGCTCACAGGCCCTCATCCGACTGGGAAACGGGCTCTGGTTTCCAGTGAGCCGCGGGCGAAGGAGAAGAGGCCCTCGGTGGTGATGAAGGCCTGGCCGATGTAGCGGATGGTCTCCTCCTTATCGAAGCGGTTCTGAAAACCCTTCAGGGGCATGTCGCGTCTGTGTCAGTAGAGGTGTCCCGTTCCGCCGCCGACACTGTGGGTGTCGTGAGTGAAGACTCCCCAGTCGTAACCCGCGCAGAACTCCGGCTCTGAATGGATCCGGCACTCGCTTCTCAAGCTCTCGACGTGTTGTGACGATCCTGCCCCGAACGCTCCGCGGCGCCATGACGTTGTACCAGGACTATGACATTTTCACGGAGACTCCGTGGATGCTGAACACACCTATCAAGGTCGTGTTCGGGGCACTGATCCGCCTCGTTCCGAAGTGACCTTCATCTCGGCAGAACCGTGTCGTCCCGCCGCACGGATGCCGCCGGGGCGACGTAAACTTACGGGCGACCGACATCCTTTAAGTCCGTCCAGAGAGGCGGGGAAGGAGGCCTGCAATGGCCAAACGTTTGTCAGGCGCTTCCGGCGCACCATCCCAGGGCAAGGAGATCCTCGGTCCTCCTGACATAGCCCGATCCCTGTTCCGTATCGCGCACGAGATCCTGGAGCGCAACCACGGGGCCCCGGACGTCGTCGTCCTGGGAATCCCCAGCGGCGGAGTCCCGCTTGCTCACAGGCTTGTCGAGGCGCTCGACGTCGCCTTGACGGAGGGGAGGAGGCGGACCGAGCAGTCACCGGCAACTGCAGCCGGGATCCCGGTCGGCACCCTGGACATCACCATGTACCGCGATGATCTAGGACGCCATCCCATCCGCGTCCCCCGCCCCACCGAGATCCCCCAGGGTGGCATTGACGGCAAGATCGTCATCCTCGTCGACGACGTCCTCTACTCGGGACGCACGATCCGGGCCGCTCTCGACGCCCTGGGCGCCATCGGCCGTCCCCGGAGCGTCCAACTGGCCACCCTCGTGGACCGGGGCCACCGGGAACTGCCCATCCGGGCGGACTACGTGGGCAAGAACCTGCCGACCTCTCGGACCGAGAGGGTCGTGGTCTCCCTGACCGAGCTCGGCGCACCTGCCGACGCCGTCACCATCGTCCCCACAGATACGCCTGCGGAGTCCTCGAGCGGGCGTCCCGACCAGGAGGCCATCCGATGAAGCACCTGCTCTCCGCCAAAGACCTGACCCACGACGAGGCGGTCATGGTTCTGGACACCGCTGAGGCCATGGCCGCCACCCAGAGCCGCGCGGTCAAGAAGCTGCCCACCCTTCGCGGCAAGACAGTGGTCAACCTCTTCTTCGAGGACTCCACCCGTACCCGCCTGTCCTTCGAGGCGGCTGCCAAACGCCTGAGTGCCGACGTCATCAACTTCTCCGCCAAGGGCTCCTCGCTGTCCAAGGGGGAGTCCCTCAAGGACACCGCCCAGACGATCATGGCCATGGGGGCGGACGCAGTCGTCGTGCGTCACTCGGCCTGCGGAGCCGCCCACCTGCTGGCCCACGCCGGCTGGATCAACGTGCCCGTCCTCAACGCGGGTGACGGCACCCACCAGCACCCGACCCAGGCTCTCCTTGATGCCATGACCCTGCGCCGCTGGTACGTCCCCGGCGCACCCGCCACCGCGGACGGGACCCCGGCCCCACAGGGGCGCGACCTGGAGGGGGCCCGCGTCATCATCGTCGGAGACGTCCTGCATTCTCGAGTGGCCCGATCCAATGTCGACCTCATGACGGCGCTCGGTGCCCAGGTGACCCTGGTGGCGCCCCCGACGCTGCTGCCCGTCGGCATGGGCAATTGGCCCTGCGAGGTCTCCTACAACCTCGATGAGGCGATCGAGACGGTCCAGCCCGACGCCGTCATGATGCTGCGCGTCCAGCGCGAGCGCATGAGTGCCGCCGGTGGAGGCTTCTTCCCGAGTCCCGCCGAGTACTCCAGCGTCTACGGCCTCAACTCCGCCCGGCGCCGGGCCATGCCGGAGCACGCCATCGTCATGCACCCCGGTCCCATGAACCGCGGCCTCGAGATCACCGCCGAGGCTGCCGACGACCCCCGCTCACGCATCATCGAGCAGGTCGGCAACGGCGTCTCCGTGCGTATGGCCGCCCTCTACCTCCTCCTCGCTGACGAAGGGAACCAGCTGTGACCTCCCACCTCCTGACCGGTGTCCGCCCCTACGGCGAGGACCCCACCGACATCCTCATCACCGACTCCACCATCACCGACATCGGTCCTGACGCCGCGGCGAAGGCCCCGGCCGACGCTCAGCGCCACGACCTGAGCGGGCTCATCGCCCTGCCCGGACTCGTCGACATCCACACCCACCTGCGTGAACCCGGCGGGGAATCCGCCGAGACCGTCTACACCGGTACCCGAGCCGCGGCCGTCGGCGGTTACACCGCCGTCTTCGCGATGGCCAACACCACCCCCGTCCAAGACACCGCCGGCGTCGTCGAGCAGGTCCTGCGACTGGGGCGGGAGGCCGGCTGGGTGGACGTCCACCCGGTCGGCGCCGTCTCCGCCGGCCTGGCCGGTGAGCACCTGTCCGACATGGGGGCGATGGCCACCTCCGCCGCCCGGGTGCGCGTCTTCTCCGACGACGGCAAGTGTGTCTCCGACCCCGTCCTCATGCGCAGGGCGCTGGAGTACGTCAAGTCCTTCGACGGCGTCATCGCCCAGCACGCTCAGGATCCTCGCCTCACCGAGGGCTCCCAGATGCATGAGGGGGGCGTCTCCGCCGAGCTGGGGCTGCGTGGCTGGCCCGCGGTCGCCGAGGAGTCGATCATCGCCCGTGATGTCCTGCTGGCCGAGCACGTCGGCTCGCGCCTGCACGTGTGCCACCTGTCCACCGCCGGCAGCGTCGAGATCATCCGTTGGGCGAAGTCCCGTGGCATCAACGTCACTGCCGAGGTCACACCGCACCACCTCCTGCTGACCGATGAGATGGCCCGCACCTACTCGCCCCTGTACAAGGTCAACCCTCCGCTGCGCACGGCCGAGGACGTCGAGGCCGTCCGCCAGGCCCTGGCCGACGGCACCATCGACGTGGTCGGCACCGACCACGCTCCCCACCCGCTGGAGGACAAGGACTGCGAGTGGCAGGCCGGGGCCTTCGGCATGACGGGCCTGGAGACTGCTTTGAGCGTCCTGATCGAGACGATGGTGAGCACCGGTCGCATGACCTGGCGGGACATCGCCCGAGTCATGTCCTCGGCCCCGGCCCGCATCGGCCGCCTGAGCGACCAGGGGTGCGAGCTCGAGGTCGGCGCTCCGGCCAACATCACGGTGGTCGACCCCGAGGTCCGCCGCACCGTCGACGGCTCCGCACAGTGGACCAGCTCCGCCAACACCCCCTACGCGGGCATGGAGCTGCCGGGACAGGTCATGGCCACCTTCCTCCGCGGTCGTCCCACCGTCCTGGACGGGGCTCCTGTCGAGCCTCAAGCCGGCCCGGTCCATGCCTGAGTCGACCCACCGCCCGGCCGCCCTCCTCGTCCTGGAGGACGGCTGGGCCCTGCGGGGCCGCAGCTATGGGGCTCCAGGACGCGCCATCGGGGAGATCGTCTTCTCCACCGGGATGACCGGGTATCAGGAGACACTGACCGACCCCTCCTACCACCGCCAGATCGTGGTGCAGACGGCACCACACATCGGTAACACCGGGGTCAACGACGAGGACGCCGAGTCCGACCGTATCTGGGTGGCCGGCTACGTCGTGCGCGAACCGGCCCGACGGGCCTCCAGCTGGCGCTCCCGCCGGGAGCTGGAGGACGACCTGCGGGCCTCCGGCATCGTCGGGATATGCAAGGTCGATACCCGGGCGCTGACCCGCCACCTACGCGAGGCGGGCGCGATGCGCGGCGGCATCTTCTCCGGGGACGCCCTGCCTGCCGGAGGCACCGACCCCGGTGGCCCCAGCCAGGCCTGTATCGACATCTGCCTGGAGACGGTGCGCAGCGAGCCACCCATGAGCGGTCGCGCCCTGGCCGCCGAGGTGACCACTCCCTCCGGCTACGTCGTCGAGCCCACCGGACCGGCCGAGGGGCGGGAGCCGGTCGCGGTCCTGGTCGCCATCGATCTGGGCATCAAGTCGCGTACCCCGTGGCAGCTTGCCGAGCGCGGTGTACGCGTACACGTCCTGCCCCAGTCCACCACCCTCTCCGAGATCCTTGCTCTCAGGCCTGATGGTGTCCTGTTCTCCAACGGCCCCGGAGACCCCGGGACCGCGGACGTCGAGATCGAGCTCCTGCGCGGTGTGCTCGACGCGCGTATCCCCTTCTTCGGCATCTGCCTGGGCAACCAGCTCCTGGGGCGGGCCCTGGGGTACGGCACGTACAAGCTCACCTACGGGCACCGCGGCGTCAACCAACCTGTCCTGGACCGCACCACCGGGAAGGTGGAGATCACGGCCCACAACCACGGATTCGCCGTCGACGCGCCCGTTGGCGAGCCCTCCGTGGCCCCCTTCGACAACGGTCGCTACGGCCGGGTGGAGGTCTCCCACCTAGGGCTCAACGACGGCGTCGTCGAGGGACTGCGGGCTCTCGACCTACCGGCCTTCTCCGTGCAGTACCACCCCGAGGCCGCTGCCGGCCCCCACGACGCCGAGCACCTCTTCGACCGATTCATCCGCCTCATGCGGGAGCACCGCCAGGGCCAGCACCGCGAGGACAAGAACTGACATGCCTGCTCGCCCTGACATCACCTCCGTCCTGGTCATCGGATCGGGCCCCATCGTCATCGGGCAGGCCTGCGAGTTCGACTACTCCGGCACTCAGGCCTGCCGAGTCCTGCGCAGCGAGGGAATTCGCGTCGTCCTGGTCAACTCCAACCCGGCCACGATCATGACCGACCCGGACGTCGCCGATGCCACCTATATCGAGCCGATCACCCCCGAGGTCCTGACCACCATCATCGCCAAGGAGCGCCCTGATGCCCTCCTGCCCACCCTGGGCGGGCAGACGGCCCTCAACGCCGCCATGAACTTGGTCGAGCGGGGTGTGCTCGAGGAGTATGACGTCGAGCTTATCGGCGCCTCCGCCGCGGCCATCAACGCCGGGGAGGACCGCGACGAGTTCAAGGACGTCGTCGAGCGCTGTGGCGCCGAGGTCGCCCGTAGCGTCATCGCCCACAGCATGGACGAGTGCCGCCACGGAGTGGATGTGCTGGGCGGTTATCCCGTCGTCGTGCGCCCCTCCTTCACGATGGGCGGTCTGGGCAGTGGTGTCGCCTTCAATGACGCCGATCTGCGCCGCATCGCCGGCGCCGGTCTGGCCGCCTCACGCACCACCGAGGTCCTCCTGGAGGAGTCGATCCTGGGCTGGAAGGAGTACGAGCTCGAGCTCATGCGCGACGCCGCCGACAACGTGGTGGTCGTGTGTTCCATCGAGAACGTCGACCCCGTGGGCGTGCACACCGGTGACTCCGTCACGGTCGCCCCGGCCCTGACCCTGACTGATCGTGAGCTCCAGCGGCTGCGGGACATCGGCATCGCCGTCATCCGCGAGGTCGGGGTCGACACCGGCGGCTGCAACATCCAGTTCGCAGTCGACCCTGCCACCGGCAGGATCATTGTCATTGAGATGAATCCGCGCGTCTCGCGGTCCTCCGCCCTGGCATCCAAGGCCACCGGCTTCCCGATCGCCAAGATCGCCGCTCGCCTCGCCGTGGGCTACACACTCGACGAGATCCCCAACGACATCACCGCCTCCACGCCGGCCTCCTTCGAACCGACCCTGGACTACGTGGTCGTCAAGGTTCCGCGCTTCGCCTTCGAGAAGTTCAGGGGCGCCGATCCCCGGCTCACCACCACCATGAAGTCTGTGGGAGAGGCCATGGCCATCGGCCGTTCCTACACCGAGGCGCTTCAGAAGGCCATGCGCTCCCTGGACAAGAAAGGCACCATCTTCCACTGGGACGGACCTGCTCCCACCGCGCAGCAGACCTCCGAGCTGCTGGAGTCCATCGCCACCCCCAGTGAGCACCGGTTGGTCGACCTCCAGCAGGCAGTGCGCGGAGGCGCCACGATCTCTCAGCTCCACGAGGCCACACGCATCGACCCCTGGTTCCTGGACCAGATGCTGCTCCTCCAAGAGGTGGCTCAGGAGGTCGAGGACGCCGAGGCCCTCACCCCCGAGGTCCTGGCCCTGGCCAAGCGCCACGGCTTCTCCGACGTCCAGGTCGCCGCTCTGCGAGGCGTCAGCGAGGACACGGTGCGCGAGGTTCGTCACGCCTTCGGGCTGCGCCCCGTCTACAAGACCGTGGACACCTGCGCAGCCGAGTTCGCCTCACGCACCCCCTACCTCTACTCCAGCTACGACCTGGAGACCGAGGTCGCGCCCCGCGAGCGCGAGGCCGTCATCATCCTGGGCTCGGGCCCCAACCGCATCGGGCAGGGCATCGAGTTCGACTACTCCTGCGTCCACGCCGCCATGGCGCTGTCCGAGCGCTACGAGACCGTCATGGTCAACTGCAACCCGGAAACCGTATCCACCGACTACGACGTCTCCGACCGGCTCTACTTCGAGCCTCTGACCTTCGAGGACGTCATCGAGGTCTACGAGGCCGAGCGCGCGGCAGGTCCGGTGGCCGGCGTCATCGTCCAGCTCGGCGGGCAGACGCCGCTGTCCCTGGCCTCCAGGCTGTCCGAGGCCGGGGTGCCGATCCTGGGCACAAACCCCGAGGCCATCGACGATGCCGAGGACCGCGAGGCCTTCGGCATCGTCCTCCAGCGCGCCGGGCTGCCCGCACCGGCGCACGGCACCGCGGTGAGCGATGAGCAGGCCCGCTCGGTCGCCCAGGACATCGGCTACCCGGTCCTGGTGCGCCCGAGCTATGTGCTCGGTGGGCGAGGTATGGAGATCGTCTACGACGTCGGCGGCCTGGACGACTATCTCCAGCGCGCCGGCCGCGAGCCCGGCGGTGTCTACGGGACCGGGCCGCTGCTCATCGACCGGTTCCTCGATGACGCCATCGAGATCGACGTTGACGCCCTTTACGACGGAAGCGAGCTGTTCCTCGGCGGGGTCATGGAGCACATCGAGGAGGCGGGGATCCACTCCGGCGACTCGGCCTGCGTCATGCCACCCATAACCCTGTCCGACACGGAGATCGCGCGCATCCGGCGCTCCACTGAGGCGATCGCCGTCGGGGTGGGGGTGCGCGGGCTCCTCAACATCCAGTTCGCCCTGGTCTCCGACGTCCTCTACGTCATTGAGGCCAACCCGAGGGCCTCACGTACGGTCCCTTTCGTCTCGAAGGCCTCCGGTGTGCAGCTCGCCAAGGCGGCGGCCCTCATCATGACAGGGGAGACGATCGCCTCGCTCAGGTCCTCCGGCCACCTGCCCGAGGCCGACGCCGCCATCACCGATCCCAATGACCCGATCGCCGTCAAGGAGGCGGTCCTACCCTTCAAACGTTTCCGCACCGCCGAGGGGCGTGTCGTCGACACGATCCTGGGACCGGAGATGCGCTCCACCGGTGAGGTCATGGGCTACGACGTGGACTTCCCCCGCGCCTTCGCCAAGTCCCAGGCCGGCGCCTACGGCGGCCTGCCAGGAGAGGGCACGCTGTTCGTCTCCGTGGCGGACCGGGACAAGCGCGCCATCATCCTGCCGGTGGCTCGATTGGCCGAGCTCGGTTTCACCGTCCTGGCCACCACCGGGACCGCACAGGTGCTGCGCCGTAACGGGATTGATGCCATGGCCGTGCGCAAGATCAGCCAGGGCGTCGGCGCCCACGGTGAGCAGACGATCGCCGGGCTGATCGAGTCCGGAGCCGTCGACATGGTCGTCAACACCCCCAAGGGCCAGGGAGCCCGCGCCGACGGGTACTCCATCCGCGCGGCCACCACCGGCGCCGACCGCCCCATCATCACTACAGTCCAACAGCTCCAGGCGGCGGTCCAGGCCCTCGAGGCCCAGCTGCGCGGCCCCTTCCGGGTTCGCAGCCTCCAGGAGCACATCGCCGTCCGCCGATCCCGGCGAGGCTCAGTGCCCGAGCCCCACCACATTGCCGACAAGGAGACTCGATGACCCCCACCGTCCCCTATCAGCACAGTCACTCCCGCCGCTCCTTTGGCGCGCGCCTGGCCGATGCCATGGAGGACCACGGACCTCTGTGCGTGGGGATCGACCCCCACCCGAGCCTGCTCGAGACCTGGGGTCTGGCGGACTCCGCCGCGGGCCTACGGGACTTCGCCCTGCGAACGGTCGACGCGGTGGGTGGGCGCGTCGCCGCCGTCAAACCGCAGTCCGCCTTCTTCGAGCGCCACGGCAGCGCCGGCATCGCGGTCCTGGAGGAGACCCTGGCGGCCCTACGGGACGTCGGTACCCTGTCGGTTCTCGACGTCAAGCGCGGCGACATCGGTTCCACCATGACCGGCTACGCCCAGGCCTACCTGTCCGATGGTGCACCTTTGTGCGCCGACTCCATCACGGTCTCTCCCTACCTGGGATACGGTTCCTTGGCTCCCGCACTGGAACTAGCGGAGTCCAGTGGGCGAGGCGTGTTCGTCCTGGCCCTGACCTCCAACCCTGAGGGGGCCGCTGTCCAGCACGCCGTCAGTGGTGAGCGGGCCGTGGCGGCAGGTGTTGTGGAGGGCGCCACCGCATCCAACGCCATCGCCAGTGGTGCCGGTGAGCTCGGCAGTATCGGGCTCGTGATCGGTGCAACCGTCGGCGAGGCCGTCTCCCGTCTGGGAATCGATCTGCTGCGTGCCAACGGTCCTTTACTGGCCCCTGGCATCGGTGCACAGGGAGCGGGACCGGGTGAGTTGGAGTCCGTCTTCGGACCGGCCCGACGTCACGTCCTGGCCTCCACCTCACGTGGGGTTCTCAAAGCCGGCCCCTCCATCGAGGCGCTGCGGGCAACCGCGCTGAAGGCGACTCATGAGGCGGCCACGGCTCTACGTTGAGACGGATACGCCATGGTACGAGCATGTGTGCGGTAACACGAAGTCGGTGCTGTGATGCCGGCCCTCTGCGAATGCGAGTGAACCCAACCCGACTTATGCTTGTGGTGCGGGTCACTGGCATTGGAATTACGGGGAGGAGACCGCCATGACGCTTCCTACACTGACACCCGAGCAACGAACCGAGGCGCTGGAGAAGGCTGCTGCTGCGCGCTCGCAGCGCGCTCGCATCAAGGCCGAGCTCAAGAGCGGAGAGCTCAAGCTCTCTGAGTTCTTCGCGGCTTCGGAAACCGACGAGGTCCTGGGCAAGATGAAGGTCCGGGCCCTGCTCGTCTCCCTCCCGCGAGTGGGGAGTACGACGGCCGACGCCATCCTCGCAGACGTGCGTATCGCCGAGTCCCGGCGGGTGCGCGGCCTGGGGGCGAATCAACGGGCGGCACTGGTGGAGCGCTTCGGCTGAGACGTCAGATGAGATACCGGGTCGTGCTGACAGCGCCCGGTGGGTCATCATGTGGTCATGACCGACGCCGCCTCCACTGACTCATCCGCCTCTGCTTTCGCTCGCCTCACCGTTCTGGCAGGACCGACGGCGGTGGGCAAGGGCACCGTTGTTGCCGAGCTGCGCAGGCGTTATCCCGACCTCTTCGTCTCGATCTCCGCCACCACCCGCAAGCCCCGTCCCGGCGAGGTTGACGGCGTGCACTACCACTTCGTCAGCGCCGAGGAATTCGATACTCTCGTTGCGAATGACCAGATGCTGGAGTGGGCCCTCGTCCACGGCGTGCACCGTTATGGCACCCCCCGCGGTCCCGTCCAGAAACAGCTCGATGCCGGACGTCCCGCGCTCCTTGAGATCGACCTGGCCGGTGCTCGTCAGGTTCGTCGGGCCATGCCGCTGGCCCGGCTCGTCTTCCTCGCACCGCCGAGTTGGGACGAGCTCGTCAGCAGGCTCGCAGGTCGTGGCACCGAGGACCCCGAGGAGCAGGGAAGGCGCCTGGCCACGGCCCGAACCGAGATGGAGGCGGCAGACGAGTTCGACCACGTCGTCATCAATGACACCGTGGCGAGCGCCACCGCCCAGCTCGAGAGACTTATGGGGCTCGACGGTTAGAATAACCCGGCGCCGCACTGTCAAGAATGAACCGGAGGCACCCACATGCTCGGAACCTCTCCCCAGCCCGAGGGCATCACCAACCCGCCGATCGACGACCTTCTGGAGAAGGTCGACTCCAAGTACGGGCTTGTGGTGGAGGCCGCTAAGCGCGCCCGCCAGATCAACACCTACACCCAACAGCTCGAGGACAATCAGTTCGAGTTCTTCGGTCCGCTGGTCGACTCCGAGGTCGGTGAGAAGTCGCTCGGTATCGCGTTGCGAGAGATCGCCGAGGACAAGCTCGAGGTCGTTCCCGGGGACGTGGCCCGTGCCCGCCGCGCCGAGGCCGAGGAGGCCCGCCGCGCCGCTGAGGCTGACATGTTCAGCGACATCTCACTGGACACTCCTGTCCACCCTGAAGAGGGCGAGACGCCCACCAGCCTCGACGACATCCAGTTCTGAGCCGCGCTCGCATGGACGAGCAGTGTGCCGTTGCAAGTCGGCGTGCCACGACGGTCTCCTGGAGGTCGCGTCGTGTGGTCGTCGGTGTGGCCGGGTCGATAGCCGTTTACAAGGCGCCCTTCGTCATTCGGCTGCTGCGCCAGGCGGGGCACGAGGTCAAGGTGGTGGCCACCGAGTCGGCGCTGCGGTTCATCGGAGCGCCCACCTTGGCGGCGATCAGCGGCCACAGCGTGTCCACCGGTGTCTTCGACGACCCGGCGGCAGTGGAGCACGTGGCTGTGGCCGAATGGGCTGAGCTCGTCCTGGTTGCCCCGGCAACGGCGGATCTGCTGGCACGGGTACGTGTCGGTAGGGCAGACGACCTGTTGACCGCGACCATCCTGGCCAGTCAGGCCCCCGTTGTCCTGGCACCGGCCATGCACACCCAGATGTGGTTCAACCCCGCCACCCAGGACAACGTCGCCGTGCTGCGCAGGCGTGGCCTGACCGTGCTCGAGCCCGACTCCGGCCGCTTGACCGGCAAGGACTCCGGAGTGGGGCGCATGCCTGAGCCCGGGCAAATCGTCTCGCGTGCTCTGACGACCCTGCGACAGAGCGGCAAGGATGAGGGCGTCGGGCGCCTTAAGGGGCGGCATATCGTTATCTCCGCCGGCGGCACGCGTGAGCCCATCGACCCGGTGCGATACCTCGGCAATCGCTCCTCCGGGCGTCAGGGGTGCGCGCTGGCGGCCTCCGCCGCTGAGCAGGGTGCTCGTGTCACCCTGGTGCAGGCGCACGTTGCCTCCGATCTACTCGATGTCCTGCCACCGGGCGTTGCCGTCGTCGCTGCGGGAACCGCGCATGACATGCTCCACGCGGTGCGCGAGGCCGCTCGCGACGCCGACGCCGTCATCATGGCCGCAGCTGTTGCCGACTACCGGCCGCTCACCATGGCGACTACGAAGATCAAGAAGCAGACGCAGACCGCCTCGGATCGCCGGAATGGGCCCGCGATGTCCATCGAGCTCACCACCAACCCGGACATTCTCGCCGGTCTGGTGGCGGATCCGCCTCGATCCGGTCAGATCGTCGTCGGATTCGCCGCCGAGACTGGGGACGACGACGGGGACGTGCTCTTCCACGGTGCGGTCAAGGCCCGCAGGAAGGGGGCGCACCTCCTGGTGGTCAATGCGGTGGGGGAGACCCTCGGTTTCGGAGACGTTCCCAACTCGGTCGTGATCCTGGACGCCCAGGGTTCGGAGGTGGCTCGCGGGCAGGGCAGCAAGACGGAGATCGCCCGTCTTCTCATCGACCTGACTGCAGACCTGATGATTGGCCCCTGAAAGCCCGCGAGGAACTTTCGTGGGTAATGCCACGGTGGATGGATGCTGGTGGTGACTACTATGGACAGGTGAGTTCATCCTTGCGTCTGTTCACTTCTGAGTCGGTCACCGAAGGGCACCCGGACAAGGTTTGCGACCGCGTTTCGGACGCGATCCTCGATGCCATTCTTGACCAGGACCCCTCCGCGCGCGTCGCGGTTGAGACGATGGTGACGACAGGCCTGGTGCACGTGGCCGGAGAGGTGACCACGGAGAGGGCCTACGTCGAGATTCCGGAGATCGTGCGTCAGGAGATCGCCGCCATCGGCTACACCTCCTCGGAGGTCTGCTTTGACGCCCGCTCCTGCGGGGTCTCAGTGTCGATCGGCCAGCAGTCCCCGGACATCGCTGCCGGCGTGGATAAATCCCTTCAGGCACGCCAGGACTCCGGAGATATCGATCCCCTCGATCTGCAGGGTGCCGGTGATCAGGGACTCATGTTCGGCTACGCTTGCGATGACACCACCGCCCTCATGCCGCTGCCCATCCATCTGGCGCACCGCCTGGCGGAGCGGCTGGCAATGGTGCGTAGGCAGGGGATCATCCCGGGGCTGCGGCCCGACGGCAAGACCCAGGTGACGATCGGCTATGACGGCCAGCGGCCTGTGAGTCTGGAGAACCTGGTCATCTCCACCCAGCACGATGAGAACCGCACCCGCGCCTGGCTCACCGACGCCCTCCAGTCGGAGGTCATCGCCCCGGTACTGGCGGCTGAGGCCGAGGCCGGAACCGAGCTCGCCACCGCCGGGGCCGAGGTCCTTGTCAACCCGTCGGGACAGTTCGTCATTGGTGGTCCTGCAGGGGACGCCGGACTGACGGGTCGCAAGATCATTGTGGACACCTACGGCGGTATGGCCCGGCACGGCGGGGGCGCCTTCTCCGGTAAGGACCCCTCGAAGGTGGATCGTTCGGCCAGCTACGCGATGCGCTGGGTCGCCAAGAACGTCGTTGCCGCGGGTCTGGCGAGGCGCTGTGAGATCCAGGTGGCCTACGCCATCGGATCGGCCCACCCGGTGGGCGTCTATGTGGAGACCTTCGGGACGGCTGCCGTTTCCGAGGAAAGCATCATGGCGGCCGTCAACAAAGTCTTTGATCTGCGTCCCGCGGCCATTGTGCGCGACCTCGATCTGCTACGTCCCATCTATCGTGCCACCAGCGCCTACGGGCACTTCGGGCGTCCCGGTTTCACCTGGGAGGTCCCTGACCGCGCTGAGGCGCTGCGCCAGGCCGTCTGAGCCTCGCTATTCGTTCGGGAACGACCATTTTAGAGGCTGTATGGCTACCGGGCATGACGGCGCTCCCACCCTCGGCAAGCCGAATGGATCTGCTGGCCGGTCCGGAGTGGGCCGGCAGGGTGAGTTGCTGAGCCTGCCCGAGCCCGGTGAACGCACGGTGACGGTGGCCGGTGTCACCGATCCTGTCGCCAGGGTCCTCCTGGACTCTCCAGTGCCTCATCTGGACCGCACCTTCGACTACTCGGTCCCTGTGGGGATGGCGCAACAGGCCCTGCCCGGCACCCGCGTGGTGGTCCGTTTCGGTGAGCAGGAGATGCGGGGATGGATCTGGGAACGGGCGGCCACGACGACGCACCTGGGACGGCTCTCACCCCTGCGCCGCGTGGTCTCCGACCTCCCGGTCCTTCCGGAGAGATCTCGCCGACTCATCGAGGACATCGCCGACCGCAGTGCGGGGACGCGCTCCGACGTCATCCGTCTCGCCCTCCCTGCCAGGCATGCCACAACCGAGGAGAGTGAGCGGGATAAGGCCCCGCGTGATCTCTCCGTCTGGGCCCCTCCTCCCAACGGGTGCGGATGGCAGCACTATGACGGGGGCGAAGAGTTTCTGGCGCGACTGGCTGACGGTGATGCTCCGCGGGCGGCCTGGTGCGCCTTGCCGGCTCGGCCACGCCGGGGTGGAGACGGTGACTTAGGTTCCGTGGTCTCGTCGTGGCAGGAATGCCTGGCCCGTGCGGTGCAAGCCTGTCTGGCGGGCTCCCGGGGGGCGGTCATCGTCGTGGCGACCACTGAGCAGGCTGAGGACCTTGCCGCCCGACTCCGGCGGGAGCTGGCGGGTGAGCCGGTCGTGGTCCTCTCGGCCGAGCACGGCCCGGCTCGCCGTTACCGGGCCTTTCTGTCTCTGCTGCTTGGCCACGCCCGCGTGGTGGTGGGGACCCGCGCGGCGGCCTTCGCCCCGGTGCGCCGGCTGGGCCTGGCGGCCATCTGGGATGATGGCGACAACCGGCTAGCTGAGCTCCACGCCCCGTACACCCATGCGCGCACAGTGCTTGATCGGCGCTCCAGCCTTGAGGGGGCGGGCTTGCTCATTGGTGGTTTCTCCCGCACTGTGGAGGCCCAGTCACTGGTTGAGCAGGGACGGTGCGGAGACCTGGCAGCACCGCGGCACGTGGTGCGCAGCGTGGTGCCCCGTCCTGAGGTTCCGGGTCCGGCTGAACTGGACCGGGAGGGCGCCTCCGGGGCGGCTCGGATCCCGTCGCTGGCGCACCGAGCGCTGAGGCACGCCCTGCGGGACGGGCCGGTTCTCGTTCAGGTGCCGCGTTCCGGCTACGCGCCGCTGGTGGCCTGTGCCCGTTGCCGTAGTGCCGCACGCTGCCCTTCATGCGGGGGCCCGGTGTCGATGGACCGTCAGGGGCGTACGGCCTGCCGGTGGTGCGCCCGAACAGTGGGGTGGTGGACCTGTCAACAGTGCGATGGACACCTCCTGCGGATGGTGACAGTCGGCTCCACACGTACGGGGGAGGAACTGGGACGGGCCTTCCCCGGTGTTCCAGTGGTGGTCTCAGGTGCGCGTGAGGATCATGGTGTGGTGAGTGAGGTTGACGGTTCACCACGTCTCGTGGTGGCCACTCCGGGGGCCGAGCCCGTGGCAGAAGGCGGGTACCGGGCGCTGCTGCTACTCGACGGAGGTGCCCTGTCCTCGCGCCCGGACCTGGGGGCGACCGGTGAGGCTCTGCGCCAGTGGACGAATGCAGCGGTGCTGGCAGCGCCTTCGGCGCGCGTGATCCTTCTGGGAAGTCCAGATCCGACCACGGCTCAGGCGCTGGTGAGGTGGGACCAGACGGGTTTCGCTCGCAGAGAGCTGGCAGAGCGGTCGGAGCTGCATTTACCGCCGGCTTGGACAGCGGCACGCCTGGATGGCCCGGAAAAAGCGGTAGAAGCCCTGGTGATTCAGGCTGATGCTGATGGTTTCGAAGTCCTGGGACCGGTGGCGCCGCCACTGGTCAAGGGACAGGTGACTCCTGGCGTGGCCAGAGCGCTGGTGCGTGCCCCGCTGTCGCAAGACGAGAAACTGGCCGGCATGCTCGCGTTGAAACTGCGGGACCGTTCGGCAAAGCGCGAGGAGCCTGTACGCATCGTGATGGGTCCCACCCGCCTATGGTGAGGCAGTCGATCAGGCGTGACTAATGCGCACTGCTGGTTGCCCGCGCCACCAACGGGGCTTCGGAGCGGGAGGTCGTCGAGGAACTCGGTACTTGGAAAGCCGGCAAGCCATGGGCCAGACTGATGAGGTCGGTCAACAGTCCCGCGGCGGTGGACTTGACGTTCCATCCTTCACTGAGCGCGGTGACGGCGGCTCCGTCAACGACGGCGATCACCATCTCCGGGTCCAACGGACTGTCAAGCTGACGAAGCACTCGGCGCAGAGCGGCGTTGAGCCGTTGACGACCCTGCCGGTAGGCCTGTTTGACCGGGGCGGCCTGGCTGGCCGAGATGAGCTGGAGGTAGTGACCGAAGTAGCCGCCATGGGCCGGCAGGGTCGCTTGCAGAATGAACCGCACCCGCTGGGACAGGTCTGGAACCCCTCTGAAAGCCTCGACTCGGTCAGCCACACGTTCGGCACGGGAGGCCCACAGTCCGATGTTCACCAGACCTGCCTGATGGAGAAGATCCTCCAGTCCATCGAAGTAATATGTGGTCGCCGACAGAGAGCACCCGGCACGTTTGGCAACGTTGCGGTGACTGACCGTCGACGGACCGGACTCACGGATGATGGCTGCAGCGGCGTCGATGATGGCTTGGCGGCGGTCCTCGCCTCGGGGGGTGACCCGTGATTCTGATCGGGAACGTGCGGGGGTGACAGCGTCATCACTTGCAACGCTTGCGTCTGCGTCGGTATCAGCCATGGTCAACATCCTAGGACTTACTACCGGAATCTGTCCGTAACAAGACGGTGATAATCACCTCGAATGGAGATATGTGATACGCAACTCACCATTCGATCATTGTCGTTTTCATTCCTTCTCTGTCGCCGACGAGCAGGAATTCTGAGCCTCAGTCAGTTCAGATCCGTGAATGATGCGAGATCTGAAAATGGCGAACATGGCGATCAGTGAGATGACGGTCAGGTAGACAGCCGGCGCTAACGGGGAACCAGTGACCTCGATAAGCCAGGTGACAATGAACGGCGTTGTTCCGCCAAGAAGCGCGTTGGCCCCATTGAAGGACAGAGCGAAGCCTGAGTAACGCACGTTGGTCGGGAAGGACTCAGCCAGGAAGGTGGCCAGAGTTCCATCATTAGCCGTCAACGCTATAGCGAAGACGATCTGACACAGGATGACCGCTGCAAGCAAGCCCGCCGCCTTTGTCATCACGACGAACAACGGGATGGTGAGCACAATGAATGCGATGCAGGCGGCGATGAGCATCCGACGACGCCCGAACGAGTCCGACAGATGCCCCATAAGGAAGATCGCGGCGATGTACACGACCAGCATCACAGAGGTCGCGAGAGTAGAGGTGTCCTGGGAGAATCCGAGCTCTTTGTGAACATACGTCGGCATGTAGGTGAGGAGCATGTAGAAGGCAACAGCGTTGAGGCAGGAGACTCCGAAGGTGATGAGTGTCTCGTGCAGGTGGTCTCGCAGCAACAGGCGCAGTGGCTCGGACCAGCTGGCGGTCTTCTGCTCCTGCGGCATCTCCGCACGCATCTCCTGGTATGCGGGCGAATCCTCCAGATGCACCCGGATGTAGCGGCCGATGAGTCCCAACGGACCCGCCAGGAGGAAGGGAACGCGCCACCCCCAGGTGTTCATGGCGTCGTCACTCAGGACCGTGAACATCCCAGTGACCATGAGAGAGCCGGCGAGCAGACCACAAGCGGTGGAGGCGGGGACCAGTGACGTGTATATTCCGCGTCGAGACGGAGGGGCGTACTCAGCGAGGAAGGTTCCGGCACCTGCGTACTCGCCTGAGGCGGAGAATCCCTGAATCATTCGCAGCACAAGCAGGCCGATAGCGCTTGCCATACCTATAGCCGAGTATGTAGGAAGAAGCCCGATGAAGAACGTCGACCCGGACATGATAAGAATCGACCAGGACAGTGCCCAACGGCGTCCCCAACGGTCTCCCCAGGCCCCCCATACAACAGCTCCGATCGGGCGTAGAATGAAGGACATCGCAAATACTGCGTATGTTGAGAGCAGCTGCACTGATTTGTTCGCCTCTGGGAAAAAAGCGTCACCAATGATGGTGACCAGGTATCCGTACGAGGCGTAGTCGAACCACTCAATGAAGTTTCCGATGAAACTAGCTTTTGCTGCGCGCCTCAGCGCAAGGGATCGCTCGTAATTATTATGAGAAGCGGTATGCTGACTACTATCACTCATGATGCTCCTTCTGGTATGTGATCCGCGGTGTGCTTCAGGTGTTCTTGGATACTACCATGGATTTCGTTATACTATCGTAAGCCTCGTTGTACAGTCAATGATCAGCATATCTTCAGGCGTGCTGGGAGCAAAATATGTCGCCAACCGTCCAGTGAGCAGGACCATGCATGCGGGCGTTGTTTCCGGACTCAGGTCACCCCACTACTGTCCTCAGAACTCCTTCAAGATGGCCTCCGCCATGCTGGAGCCGGCGATGTCCAGCAAAATCTCACCCTTCATCCTTGATGACGTTCCCAATGGACAAGAGGCAGTAGGGAGGCGGAGTGAACTCTCGTCGAATCGGGGGCGCCTGATTATTCCCCTCGAACAAGAGTTGGTAATTCTTATAGTGTCCGCCGCGGAACACGAGCATTCGATCCAGAATCGATCCGGTATCGGGACATGAAGACGTAAGAACTGCAGAAGAATCCGGATGTAAGTGGAATGGCATTTCCGGGTATGCGCTTCACTTCAAGGATTCTCGATAATGAGCGGCAAATCCGGATGTCGGCGTCCAGGGGACGCGATATCATCGGCTTGACGAACCCCTTGAGTAATATGGTGGCTAAGGCTTCTACGTAGCTGAATGTCGTGTAGATAAAAGGCGATGCATTCGCGAGAGTTGCATTCCGAGTGCCGATGACATAAGGCGTGGGTAGCAAATTAAGAAGTACTCTGACTAAAGAAGTGGAAGGGTGACTTTCCTCAATTCTGAGGTGCTACTTCTTTGTAGCACCAGAGAGTCTTGGCGATCAGTCGCTATCCGTGACTACTGGTTAGCAGAAGTTTCTTCGAATGCTTGGTCCTACGCACTGGATGGTGGTGCCTGCCCACGACTCACGTTTATGAAATCGTGGGCAGGCAGGAACGATTTGTGTTCATGCTTTGGAAGCGCGGGACCTCCGAGTGACGGCGTCCAGAATAATGGGCGCCAGCCCTCCGCCAACAATGAGCACTCCTCCAACCGCCCCGGTGGGAGTGAGAGGCTCCCCCCAGAAGAAAAGGCTGCACAGAATGGCGACCGGACACTCCCAGTAGGAGATCGTCGAGTACTCCACGGCGGGAAGATTACGTCCAGCCACGACCAGGAACCCCAGTGCGAACAAGCCGCACACGACGAAGAGGGCTACTGCCCACATCCAGTTGGTGGAAGTGAAGGAGGAAACGCCGTGCCACGGACGCAGGATGATTGACATCGCAAGTGTAGCGGCCGCCGCCCAGAAAAAGTTCCAAACGCCGCGCACAACCGAGTCAACGTCCTTGCGATAGCCATAGAAGAACATCGCCAGGCCGTAGAAGACTCCCGACAGCAGGCCAAGAAGGTCACCCAGACCCTTGTTCGGGAACTCTGGGGATGATGCCGACAGGTTCAACCCGAATGTTAAGCTTCCGTGATCGAAGCTGACAATACCGATAGTTAACAGCATGCCGACGAACACAAGCGAAAGGAATATTCCAGACAACAGGCCGATCTTTTCCTTGCGGAAGATGCACGCAAGCAGCGTGCAGAACAGGGGGCCTGTGTAGATGAGGAAGACGGCGTTGGAAAGAGACGTCATCAGTGTGGAGGAGATGTAGCAGCCCAGGGACAGGCCGATGCTCACCCCTCCCAGGATCACGGTCGTGCTCAGGCGGGTACGCCGGAACAGTCCGATCTTCTTGGTCAGCAACAGGATGAGGATGAAGCCGAGTAGCCCCACGGTCATGCGTCCGAAGGCCAGGAATGACCCGATGACGGACTTGTCGGCGTCGGCAAGACCTGCGGTCGTACCACGGCTGAAGGTGCCGACGAGCCCCATCCCGGTGGCGGAAAGAAGCATGGCGATGGCGCCGAGCTTCTTGTTCATCACGTACTCTATAGAGGATTCAGTGGACGAAGTCTGTGACATGGCGGTTGTGTCTCCTGAGTTGTCTCCCGGCGCACGAAATGCGGCACAGCACCATTGCTGGCCTTCGGTGCGGCATGGTCGGCCCTCCCCGCTTTCGGAGGAGTCCGACTCGCCGCACTGCAAGAGAGCCGGGAACGATGTGGGGCGGCGGCCCGGTCTATGAGCCGCCGCCCCACACACGCATGAGGATCAGACCAGAGTCGGGTCAGCGACCTGGTTGGGGAAGTAGTCTTCGCAGCCGCCCTCGCGGTAGACGTCCGCCGTTGCGCAGTGGAGACCACCGCCGAAGGCGTAGGCGTCACGGAAGGGAACCGGGATGACGTTCATGCCCAGCTTGTCCATCTGCTCCATCTGGTGGACCTCGCTGGCCTCGACACACACGGTCTTGTGGTCGATGACGAGGCAGTTCATGGACAGCCAGACGGAGGAGTAGCACAGCGGCGGCGGAACCTCGTGGGCCGGGGGAGCCGCGTCAACGATCTGCCAGTCATTGGCCTCGAAGATCTTGCGCTGCTCCTCGGGCAGACGGCGGTGCGGGTTGTTGATGATCAGCCCGGGCCGCAGCGGCACGAAGGTGGCGTCGATGTGGATCGGGTAGGGGTCGCCGGGGAAGTTCACCGCGTGCACCCGCAGGTCGGGGTAGTAGCGCTTGAACCACTCCATGGCCTTGCGGTTGGTGGTCAGGCCGTGCTGGATGAACAGGTCCTTGCCCACGCGCATGACGTCGGCGGCGTCCCACATCGGCTCGAACTCGGTGGTCACGAAGTCCTTGGCGGCGGTGCGCTCGAGGCGCTCCTCCAGGGAGATCCGCTCGTCGTAGTAGTTGTGCTTGTAGGACTTGTCCGTCAGCCGAGGACGAGGCGCCTGGGTCCACTTGAACTCCGGGTCCTCCTCGAAGTACTGGTTCATGAGGGGCCAGTAGGCGAGGTACTCGAAGTACCGGCACCGGAACGAGTTGGCCGACGACATGATCTCGTCACCGATGGTCAGCAGGATGTCGCGCGGGGGCATCTGGGTGAAGCCCGACTCGGTACGGAAGTCAGGCGTCTGGATTGCCTGGTTCCACTGCAGCGGTGTGGGCCGGTCCACCTTGACGCCCAGTCCCTCGAGGATCTTGACGTAGTTGTCAAGCTGTTCGTTGGCGGCCTCGACAGTGGCGGTGGGGCGGGGGCCCCACATGCCGCGCATCTCGGAGTCGATCGGCACCTTCTCGGAGGTGGCCGGCTCCTCGGGAGGAATAACCGAGAAGTCCGCGCGCCCGACGATGACGTGCTTAAGCGGGTCGAAGTCGTTCCAAGAGTTGACGATCTTCGTCATAAGTGAGTCACTCCCTCGTGCTCGTTGTGTGATGTGTGAATTGAGACAGATATACGTGTCTGTGGCTCAATACTGTCATTCTACTCTAAAGGAATCTCAAAAGTGACCGTAAGAGTGTCTGTATAAATGAATGATAGCTGAACCGTGGCATGGTCATATGTCGAGGGCTCTCATCACCTCCTTGAAGGACCGATGCCGTGATAACGGTTAGGCCCTGCGAATGCGGGTGTCGAGCTGCTCGGGAATCGGGGGACGGATATCGTCAGGGCCACCGTAGTTGCCTCCGGGAGTCACGATAGTCCCTGCCTGGCCTTCAATGATGGAAACGGCATCCTCAAGACGACCGATTGCCGCCATATCTCCGGTCAGCTCGACAAATCGGCACACCGCCTCGACCTTTGGTCCCATGGATCCACTGGGAAGACCCATGCCGCGCAACTCTGCCGGCGTGGCCCGTGAAACCTGTTTCTGATTCTCGGTGCCGAAGTCCTCGTAGACGCCGTTGACGTCGGTGAGGATGAGAAGCGCATCCGCCTCAAGCGCCTCGGCCATGACCGATGCGGTCAGATCCTTGTCGATGACGGCCTCAATGCCCCTGAGCTTTCCCTCCTCGCTGCGGACAACGGGGACTCCGCCTCCACCGGAGCAGACGACGATGGCCCCGGCCTCCAGGAGCGTGCGCACCAGCCGGGTCTCAATCACCCGCTGCGGTTTGGGAGAGCCGACGACGCGACGGTAGTGCTCACCATCGGGCTTGACCACCCAGCCCCGTTCATCGGCCAGTTTCTCAGCCTCCTCCTTGGTGTAGACCTCACCGACGAACTTGGTGGGGTTGGAGAAGGCCGGGTCGCCGGCCAGAACCAGGGTCTGGTTGACCATCGCGGCCACGTGGCGCCCCGGCAGGGCGTTCTGCATGGCCTGGAGCAGCCAGTAGCCGATCATGCCCTGGGTCTGAGCACCGAGGGTGTCGAAGGGGTAGGGCTCCGAGAGGCGCTCGTCGTTGGCGGACTCCAGGGCCAGAACACCCACCTGAGGACCGTTGCCGTGGGTGAGGACCAGCTCGTGCTTCTCCGCCAGCTTCGCCAGCTCACGCGCAGCCACCTCGACATTGCGGATCTGAGTGCGGGCGTCGGGCTTCTCCCCCCTTCGTAGTAGGGCGTTTCCGCCGAGGGCGACAACGATTCTCATGACTCAGTCCCACTCTCCGAGGGTAGCGACCATGACGGCCTTGATGGTGTGCATGCGGTTCTCGGCCTGGTCGAAGGCGACGTTGCGCTCGGTCTCGAAGACGTCGTCGGTCACCTCCAGACCGTCCATGCCGGTCTTGGCGAAGATGTCCTCACCCACCGTGGTGTTGCGGTCGTGGAAGGCCGGCAGGCAGTGGAGGAACTTGACGTCGGGGTTACCGGTGGCCTCCACCATCTTCGCGTTGACCTGGTAGGGGTGCAGCAGGGCGATGCGCTGGTCCCAGACCTCCTTGGGCTCACCCATGGAGACCCACACGTCGGTGTAGAGGAAGTCGACGCCCTTGACGCCCTCGGCAACGTCATCGGTGACGAGAATCCGAGCGCCGCTGTCCTCAGCCAGCTTCTCGGCCTGGGCCACCACCTCGGGAGTGGTCTGCAGCTCCTTGGGTCCCACCATCCGTACGTCCATCCCCATGAGGGCCGCCGAGATGAGCAGCGAGTTGGCGACGTTGTTGCGGGCGTCGCCAAGGTAGGCGAAGGAGATCTCCTCGATCGGCTTGCCGGCGTGCTCCAGCATGGTGAGCTGGTCGGCGAGCATCTGGGTGGGGTGCCACTCGTCAGTCAGTCCGTTCCACACCGGCACACCGGAGAGCTCGGCCAGGGCCTCGACGTGCTCCTGCTTCTTGCCGCGGAACTCGATGCCGTCGTAGAAGCGGCCCAGAACCCGGGCTGTGTCTGCAACCGACTCCTTGTGACCCATCTGGGAGCCCGAGGGGTCCAGATAAGTCACCTGGGCGCCCTGGTCGTAGGCGGCCACCTCGAAGGAGCAACGGGTGCGTGTCGAGGTCTTCTCGAAGATGAGCGCGATATTCTTGCCAATCAATCGCTTCACTTCGCGACCGGCCTTCTTGGCCTCCTTGAGCTCAGCCGCCAGCTGGAGCAGAGAACCCCACTCCTTGGAGGTGAAATCAAGCTCCTTGAGGAAGTTGCGGTTGTGCAGAGGGTGGGTCATGAGGACTCCTTCTTCGTCCAGGTGTTGAGTGGTTGAGTAAGTGATGTGTTCTTCGTTGACATCAGTGATTTTTGACAAGCGGGTTCAGGCAACCGGATCCCTCAGGATGGGGCAGCTCATGCAATGCGGACCGCCTCGACCGCGCCCCACCTCCGAGCCCGGGATGGTCAGGACCTCGATGTCGTGGGAGGTGAGGTACTCGTTGGTATTGATGTTTCGCTCGTAGGTGACGATGACACCGGGGGCAATGGCCAAGGTGTTGGAACCGTCGTCCCACTGCTCACGGGCTGCGGCCATCGAGTCCTGGGGTGTGATGAGTACGGTGAGGTCGTCAATGCCCAGGGCCTGCGCGATCACACGATACATGTCCTGCGGGTCATTGCGGGTGACATCGAGCCCACCATCGTCTCTCGGGCGCAGGGTGAGCGTCGGGAGCATTCCCAGGCCGCCGTAGGTGGTGAAGGTGCCGACGTCGACCATGGTCATCACGGTGTCCAGGTGCATCTGTGCGCGTGTCCGGCTCATCTCGACGGCGACCACCTGGTTGACCTTTCCGCCGGCGAAGAGTCTGCTGGAGAGCCGCTCGATACCCTGGGCGGTGGTGCGCTCGGAGATTCCGACCAAGACGGCGCCATTGCCGATGATCTGGACATCTCCGCCCTCGACGGTGGCGGGACCGGCCTGGGTGCCCTCGGACCAGACAGGGAAGTCAGCGTTCGCGAACCGGGGATGCCAGCGATAGATCGCCTCGTAGTTAATGGTTTCACGCTGCCTGGCCGGCATTGTCATCGAGTTGATGGACACGCCGTTGTAGATCCAGCAGGAGGTGTCACGGGTGAAGAGGTGGTTGGGCAGCGGGGGCAGGAGCAGGTCGTCGTCGTCCATGGAGGCCAGCACGAGCGAGCTCGGACAGGCGGTGCGCTCGAACAGCTCGGCCTTGGTGATGCCGGCGATGAGCATCTCTGCCAGGTCCGTTCCGGACAGCCCCTGTGCCAGTGCCCGCAGGGTCTCGGCGGCGGCGGGGCCATTGGTGTTCTCGTTGATGACGCGATCCAGGACGTAGTCCCTGGCCTCGGCCACCTCAAGGGTTTGGGCCAAGAGGTCGCTGAGGTAGAGAACCTCGATGCCGCGGTCAGTCAGTACGCGTGCGAACTGGTCATGCTCCTCCTGGGCCCGCTCGAGCCACAGAACGTCATCGAACAGGAGGTGGTCCTTGTTCTGCGGGGTGAGCCTGAGCATCTCATTCCCGGGCCGGTGCAGGATGACCTGCCGAAGTCTCCCGATTTCGGAATCTACGGAAAAATCCATGACTCCCTCTCTGGCACAGCGCTGTGCCGTTGGCGTGGATCATGATGCGCATCACGAACCCTGACGATCTAAGTGGTACGCCCGTACCGGATTGGTACGAGCGTACCAGGGCGTCGGTGGATTGGAAACCCCCTGGTGGGACGAAGTTCCGGGCAAGACGATCGGACAACTGTCGTCAATGCGTGATATTGGCCTCGCGACATGACAGTGCTTTCGGAGGAGTCGTTAGGTGTGTCCCGGGTTGCGGTCGGTTCGATCTCGTATCGACGCTGGCCGTATAAAATCGGTCTGTCGTATCCCTGGCGGCTCGTGCCGGGGCGCCGGCTCAAGAACCGTGGAAGGATTCCGGGTGTGACCGTGCCGAGCCCCGCAGTCGTAGCCACTCCTGAGCCTGTTGACACCATCGTCCTCGACTACGGAAACGTCCTGTACGCCTGGGAGCCGATCGCGGCCGTGGCTGGATGCGTATCGACTGACGCCTGGGACGAGTTCGTGGCCGACGGCGAGTTCCTCACCTGGAACGAGCGACTGGACCTGGGTGAGCCCTTCGAGCGGGTGCTCGCCGACTACGCCCGTGCCCATCCCGACCGCCCCGACTGGGCTGAGATCCTCTCCCTGTACCGCGATCGCTTCCCGGCCTCATTAACCGGCCCCGTGCCCGGTATGACTGCCGTGCTCGACGACTTACTGGAGGAGGGAGTGACGTTGTACGGCCTGACCAACTTCGATGCCGCCCCCTTCGAGCGGGCCCGGCTCCTGGTGCCCCAGCTCGAGAGGTTCGCCGGTATCGTGGTCTCCGGACGCGAGCGCCTGGCCAAACCTGATGCAGCCGTCTTCGAGCTTCTCCTGGGGCGCTACAGGCTTGAGGCGTCCCATACCCTGTTCGTTGACGACTCGGCTGTCAACATCCGGGCCGCGGACCGATTGGGCCTGCGCACCCACCGCTTCACCGGGGCGGGACGCCTGCGGGCCGAGCTCATCGCTCTCGGTCTGCTTCCCGCGCCGAGCCGTCACTGAACCCCGCACCGGGCGACCCTGCCCCTTAGACTCGGCCGCATGCGTGTCCTTTTCGCCGGAACCCCTGAGGCGGCCCTACCCACCTTGGAGGCCCTCATCGCCAGTGAGCACGATGTCGTCGGGGTCCTTACCCGTGCAGACGCCCGAAAAGGACGCGGCCGGACGCTACACCCCTCTCCGGTGGCGGCGATGGCTCGCGATGCAGAGCTTGACGTACGCACTCCGGCCACCCTCAAGGGCGAGCAGACCGACGACGTGCGCGACTGGGTGCGCGGACTCAGGGCAGATGTCGCCGTCGTGGTCGCCTACGGACGCCTGGTGCCGGCCGATCTGCTGGACGTGCCCGAGCACGGCTGGTTGAACCTCCACTTCTCGTTGCTCCCCGCGTGGCGCGGAGCCGCGCCGGTCCAGCGGGCGGTCATCGCCGGAGAGGACGTCACCGGGGCCTGCGTGTTCCGGCTCGAGGAGGGGCTCGACACAGGCCCGGTCTATGGCCGACTCACCGAGGCCATCAGTGGTCGGGACACCAGCGGGGACCTTCTGGAGCGGCTGGCACGGGCCGGGGCGCCCCTGGTTCTCGACGTGCTGCGCTCCGTTGAGGACGGGAGCGTGCGTCCCGAGCCGCAGGATGACGCGCTGGCCACTCTGGCACCCATGCTCTCCTCCGCCGACGGGCTGGTCCGCTGGGACGACCCCGCATTGATCGTGGACCGTCGGATCCGGGGCGTCAGTCCGGCGCCGGGCGCCCACACCACCTACCAGGGGGCCCGATTCCGCCTGGGCCCGGTCATCCCGGTCCCGGAGGTCACCGACCTTCTGCCGGGTCAGCTGCGCGCCACCAAGCATGAGGTTCTCGTAGGAACCGGGGGCTGCGCCGTCCGTCTGGGGCGGGTAGCACCCGCCGGGCGCAGCTGGATGCCCGCCGACGCCTGGGCCCGGGGCGCGCGCCCGAAGGTGGGCGCCGTCCTGGGGGCCTCGTCTCCCACGAATGACGATGGTGAGGGAATGAGCTGATGAGGGAACGATCGACACACCGGAGCACGTCAGGTGGCCGCGATGAACACCGGCGAGGCGGAAAAGGCGGCCGCCGTGCGGGTGGACGAGGCCGAGGACGGCGCTCTATCAGACGGGACGGTCCGTCAGCAGGTACGCCATCGCGCTCGGCTCAACGCCGATCAGACCCGGCGCGTCAGGTGGCTCTGGAGGTACTCAGCCGAGTTCGCCGTGACGACGCCTTCGCCAACCTCCTCCTACCCGAGCTGCTGGGCTCCGCCGACATGGACCGGCGTGACGCCGGCTTCGCCACCGCCCTGACCTACGGGACCCTGCGGCTCCAGGGACGCTACGACGCGATGATCGCTGCCTGCACAGACCGCCCCCTGGAGCGCATCGACCCGGCCGTGCTCGACGTCCTGCGACTGGGAGCCCACCAGCTTCTGGGTATGAGGGTGGCCCAGCACGCCGCCGTGAGCACCGCCGTGGACCTGGCCACCGCCTCCTGCGGGCGCGGCGCGGCCACCTTCGTCAATGCGGTCATGCGGCGCCTCAGCGGGCAGGATCTGGACTCCTGGATGGCCGAGCTGCGCCAGAACGCGCCTGATGAGACGGCCGCACTGGCCCGCACCCAGTCACACCCGGAGTGGATCGTCAAGGCGCTGCGCCAGGCCCTGATCACCCACGGCCGCAGCACCGATGAGCTGGAGGCGCTCCTGATCGCGGACAACGCCGACCCCGAAGTGGCACTGTGCGCCAGGCCCGGCCTCATCGCCCCAGAAGCGCTGGCCAAGGTCGCTCGCAAGGCCGACCGGGCCCACGATGTTGAGCCGCGTCCAGGCAGGATCAGCCCCTTCGCCGTCGTCATGGTCGGAGGGGACCCGGGAAGAATCGAGGCGATCCGCGACTCCCGGGCCGGGGTTGAGGACGAGGGCAGCCAGCTGGTGGCGCTCATCGCGGCACAGGCTCCTCTCGAGGGCCGCGACGAGCGCTGGCTCGACCTGTGTGCCGGGCCCGGCGGTAAGGCCGCCCTGCTCGCCGCGAGGGCCGCTCAAAAGGGCGCTCAGGTGCTGGCCAATGAGGTCAGCCCCCACCGGGCCGACCTGGTGCGCTCCGCCCTGCGCGCCGTTCCGCGGGACGTGGTCCGGATACGATGCGGTGATGGACGCGACCTCGGGCGCGATGAGCCCGGCGCCTACGACCGGGTGCTGGTCGATGCCCCCTGCACAGGACTCGGTTCGCTGCGGCGTCGACCGGAGGCCCGTTGGCGCCGAGAACCGGGGGACGTCACCGTTCTGGCCGAGCTTCAGCGCGAGCTGCTGGCCAGCGCCCTGCGTGCCGTGCGGCGCGGGGGAGTGGTGACCTACGTGACCTGCTCACCGCACGCCCTTGAGACGACCCTCGTGGTACGCGACGTGACGCGACTCCTGGAGCGAGAGGGCCTGCGTACCGAGCCACTGCACGCCGGTGACGTCGCCACCCGTCTGGCCCCTCAGCCGCCGGTCGGATCCGACCGGGAGACGCTTCAACTCTGGCCCCACCTCGACGGTACCGACGCCATGTTCTGCGCACTGCTGCGCCGCACCAGCTGACTGACAACACACCAGCGCATCATGAGGAGCATCCCGATGACGGCCATCCACCCCTCGATCCTCAACTGCGACATCGCCCGCCTGGCCGACGAACTCGACCGGGTCACGGGAGACGATGGCTCCCGGGGCGCCGACGGGATCCACGTCGATGTCATGGACAACCACTTCGTGCCCAACCTGTCCTGGGGGCTGCCGGTGGTCGAGGCGGTGCTCGCCCATTCCTCGCTGCCCGTGGACGCCCACCTCATGATCCGTGACGCCGACCGCTGGGCACCGGCCTACGCCGAGGCCGGCTGCCAGATCGTCACCCCTCATGCCGAGGCCACGGCAGCACCGGTGCGTCTAGCGCGTGAGCTTCACCGACTCGGCGCCGGCGCGGGCATCGCCCTGCGACCCGCCACCCCCCTGGAGGCCGTTGCCGACGTGCTGGGGGAGTTCGACCTCCTCCTGCTCATGACCGTGGAGCCGGGCTTCGGGGGCCAGTCCTTCATCGAGTCGATGCTGCCCAAGATCCATCGCGCTCGCGAGCTGGTCGGTGCCAGAGGGCTCGATCTGCGAGTACAGGTCGATGGCGGCATCACAGCGCAGACGATCGAGCTCGCGGCCGAGGCCGGTGCTGATCTCTTCGTCGCCGGGTCGGCGGTCTATCGGGCCGACGACGCCTTGGCCGCCATCTCCGAGCTGCGTGAGGCGGCCTCGCACCGACATGACGCTCACAGCGGCCACTGACGGCACCGAGGGTCGCTGACCGCGGCCACCAGTGGCACCCCGTCAGAGGAGATGCTCATGATGCAGATGTGGCAGTTGATGTGCAGAGTCCTCCACCTCATCGGCCTTGTGGGAAACCTCAAAGGCATTCGAGTGGCGAGAAGCGCCTTTGCGAGGCCCCCGTTATGCCGCCCCATTACTGGGGTCTCGATTGTTACACCAACGCAACTCTCGGTCTTTGTGAGGTTTCCACAAATGGATTGTGGTGCCCTGACCACGTAACGTCGTTGTCCAGCGGATCTGTCCACCTGCACTTGTAGGGAAAGCACGGATCCACCACCCCAAGGCCCGAGGAGGGCCCCGCCGCCGATCCGGCACCGTCCAGGCAAGGAGACTCTTGGTGACCCTCTCCCGCATCCTCATCGCCAACCGCGGTGAGATCGCACTACGTATCGTGCGAACCGCCCGCGATCTCGGGGCGACGTCGATCCTCCCGTACACGCCCGAGGACCTCATGAGCCCCGCGGCCGAGCTCGCCGACGAGGCCTACGCGCTGCCCGAGGGCTCGTCCTACACCGACGCAGCCGCAGTCCTCGAGCTGGCCCGTGCCACCGGCGCCGACGCCGTCCACCCCGGTTACGGGTTCCTGTCCGAAGACGCCGACTTCGCCCGCTCGATCATCGAGGCCGGCATCACCTGGGTCGGTCCCTCGCCCGAGGCCATGGATGCTCTCGGAGACAAGATGAGTGCTCGCGCCACCGCTGAGCGGGCCAAGGTGGCCCCGGTGCCCGGCATCACCGACTCGGTCACCGATGCTGACACCGTCATCGCCTTCGCCGCCTCCCACGGTTACCCAGTCGCTCTGAAGCGCACTGACGGCGGTGGTGGACGCGGCATCACGGTTCTGCACAACGACGACGAGGTCAGGGCCACCCCCGCCTTCGAGTCCGCGGCGCTTGGAGGCGGAACTCTCATCCTGGAACGCTTCGTCACCGCCGCACGGCACATCGAGACTCAGTGCGCCCGGGACTCCCACGGCGGCTTCACCGTCGTCTCCACCCGCGACTGCTCCCTGCAACGACGCAACCAGAAGCTCCTCGAGGAGGCCCCGGCCCCCTTCCTGCCCGAGGGCACTCACGATCGTCTCGTCGATGCCTCCCGACGCCTCTTGGAGACGGTCGACTACGTCGGGGTGGCCACCTGTGAGTTCCTCCTGACCCCGGAGGACGACCTCTGGTTCCTGGAGGTCAACCCCCGCCTCCAGGTGGAGCACTGCGTCTCTGAGGAGGTCACGGGGATCGACCTGGTCGAGCTCCAGCTGCGCATCGCCGAGGGCGGCCACCTCGGTGAGATCAACGAGCCCCGCGGCCATAGCCTCGAGTTGCGCATCACCTGCGAGGACCCCTCCCGTGGCCTGGCGCCCTCCACCGGTGCCATTACCCGCCTGCGTTGGCCGGCCGGCCCCGGCATCCGCATCGAGTCCGGGGTCACCGAGGGCGATGTCGTCACCCCCATGTTCGACCCGATGCTCGCCAAGATCGTCGTCACCGGCGCCACCCGTGAGCAGGCCATCGCTCGTGCCCGGCGCGCTCTGCGGGAGACGGTCGTCGAAGGTGTCACCGTGTGCACTGCTCTGCACGCCGAGGTCCTGGAACGCCCGGCTTTCACCAACCCCGACGAGGCCGGACGCCTGACGGTGACCACGCGGTGGATCGAGACCGAGGTACTTCCCGAGCTCGCTGACGCCGCCACTCCGGCAGACGCCGACGGTTCTCAGGCCGCCCCGGAGGCGGTCACCAACCCGCGTACCCGCTCCAGCTACATCATCGAGCTCAATGGCCGCCGGATGCAGCTGACCCTTCCCGACGGGATCCTCGCCCCCTCCAACCCGGCGCGCGGCTTCAGCCCGCGCAGCAACCGGGCCCAACCATTACGCGGTCGCTCCGGAGGGACCACGCGCTCGGCCCGTGGTGGTGCTTCCGGTGAGACTGAGCCGACCAGTTCCGAGCCAGGCGCCATCGCCGCCCCCATGCAGGCGATTGTCACCCGTATCTGTGTGGAGCCCGGCCAGCAGGTCTGTCAGGGCGATCTGCTCGTGGTCCTGGAGTCCATGAAGATGGAGAACTACGTTCACGCCCCTCATGACGGGATCATCTCGGAGATCCCCGTCGGCGCCGGACGCACCGTCTCCGCCGGTGATGTCCTGGTGCGCATGCACACCCCTGAGAACAGCTCCGAGGAGGCCTGAACCGTGATCACCGACTCCACCCCGACGGCCGGCACGCCGAAGCAGGGCACCACGATGGCGGACTCGCCCTCCACCTCTGCGTTCCGCCAGCGCATCGCCCGCGTAGACCGGGAGGCCGAGGAGCGCGCCGCCACCCGCCAGCACGCCAAGGGCAAACGCACCGCCCGGGAACGCATCAACGACCTGCTCGACGACTCCACTTTCCTGGAGATCGGCCGCTACACCGGCTCCGGGGCGGGGGACAGGGCCCGGCCCTCCGGCGTCGTGACCGGCTTCGGACAGATCGACGGCCGCCAGGTGGCTGTCTACTCCCAGGACTTCTCCGTCTCCGGCGGTGCCCTGGGGACCATCGAGGGGGACAAGATCGTCCGTCTCCTGGACGACGCCCTGCGCCTTCGTATCCCCGTCATCGGACTCATCGACTCCGGCGGTGCCAAGATCCAGGAGGGCGTGGGCGCCCTGCGCCAGTACGGGCGCATTTTCAACCGCACCTGTGCCGCCTCCGGACTGGTCCCGCAGATCAGCGTCATCCTGGGGCCCTGCGCCGGCGGCGCCGTCTACAGCCCGGCTCTGACGGACTTCGTCATCGCCACCCGCCAGGCCTCCCACATGTTCGTCACCGGCCCCGACGTCGTACGCGCCACAACCGGTGAGCAGATCAGCGCCGAGGACCTCGGCGGCGCGAGGATCCACGGCTCGGTCTCCGGGGTCGTCCACTACGTGGCCGACGACGAGGAGGACGCGCTGGGGCAGGTCCGCACCTTCCTGGCCTACTTGCCCTCCTCATCCGGGGTCAGCGCCCCCCTGTACGCCTACGACGACGCCGACTCCCAGGCCGACGCCGAGGCCGCCCGCAGCGTCGGCGAGATCGTCCCAGCCTCCACCCGGCAGGCCTACGACGTCGTCGAGGTGGTCTCAGCCGTCGTCGACCACGGCGAGCTCGTCCAGGTCCAGGAGGAGTTCGCCGCCAACGTCGTGGTCGGCTTCGCCTGCTTCGAGGGTCACCCCGTGGGCATCGTCGCCAACCAGCCACTGGTGGATGCCGGCACCCTGGACGTCGACGCCTCCGAGAAGCTCGCCCGCTTCGTGCGCTTCTGCGACGCCTTCGGGCTGCCGGTAGTCACCTTCGTCGACGTTCCCGGCTACCGTCCAGGAGCGGAGCAGGAGCACGCCGGCATCATCCGCCGTGGTGCCAAGGTCATCAACGCCTACGCCACCGCCACCGTGCCCCTGGTGACGATCGTCCTGCGCAAGGCCTACGGCGGCGCCTACATCGTCATGGGTTCCAAGGCCATCGGCGCCGACCTCAACTTCTGCTGGCCGGGGGCCGAGATCGCCGTCCTGGGCGCCGCCGGCGCCGTCAGCATCATCCACCGCCGCGACCTGGCCAAGGTCCGTGACGAGCAGGGGGAGGAGGCCGCCGTCGCCGAGCATGAGCGGCTCGTGGCCGAGTACACCGACGCCGTCATCAACCCCGACAAGGCCGTGGCCATCGGTGAGATCGACGCCGTCATCGCCCCCGAGGACACCCGCAACGTCATCATCGACTCGCTGGCCGCGCTGCGAGCCAAGAACGACGCCCGCCCCGAGTCGCCCAAGAAGCATGACAACATCCCGCTCTGAACCCCACCTCGAGTCCGGTTCCCAGCCTGATACCCCGGCCTCATCCGACCTCAGTTCTGGTAACCGTTCCAAGACCACCGACCACGCCGTCGCCACACCGAAGGACACCACTACCGTGCACACGACCTCGCAAGCCCCCAGCCCCGCGGCCACGATCGCTGAGCGCCTGAGCGGAGGCGAGCCCTACATCATCACCTTCGGAGGCCAGGCCACTCCCTGGCGCCAGACGCTGGCCGACCTGGTCTCCCTGGACCAGGCGTTGGCCGACGACGTCGTGGCGGCCGACCAGGCTGTGGCCGAGCGCCTGGCTCCCGTGGCCACTGACCTGCTCACCGTGACCCCTCGCGGCACGCGGCTCCTGGACGACGAGGCCGCTCCAGTCGCACCCCAGCACCGCACCACCGCCGACGGCGCCGACGTCTCTGTGCCCGGCATCCTCATGGCCCAGCACGCAGCTTTGGCCTCCCTACCAGGCGCCGGTGTCGACCCGGCCGCCCACACCCCGGTGAGCGCCATCGGCCACTCCCAGGGCGTCCTGGGTGTCAGCCTTCTTCAGGCCGTGCAGGCCGGTGACCGCGAGCGCGTCATCGAGGTTCACGCCATCGCCCGCCTCATCGGCGCAGCGGCCACCCGCACCACCCGCCGCCTCGACCTGGGCACGGTGGGGGAGTCCACCCCCATGCTCTCGGTCCGCGGTGTGACCCGCAGCGTGCTCGACTCGGTCCTGGCCCGGGTCCCCGGCTCCGAGCGGATCTCCGTGGGCGTGACCAACGGCCGTCAGGCGCACATCCTCTCCGGGCGCCCAGCCGACCTTAAGAGCGTCGTCACCGCACTGGAAGCCGCCGCCGCCCACAGTGCCAAAGCCCGTAAGGACCGCCGCCGCGGTGGCGCCGTCCTGGCCCCGGTCACCGAGTTCCTCACCACCTCGGTCCCTTTCCACACCCCACTGCTGGCCGGCGCCGTCGATGACGTCGCCGCCTGGGCGGTCGCCTGCGGCTTGAACGAGAAGCTCGCCCGCGACCTGGCCACCGCCGTGCTCATCGACCCGGTGGACTGGCCCGGCCTGGTCACCGGAGCCCTTGGAATCGGATCGGCCAACCCGGTACGCACCGTCCTGGACCTGGGACCGGGCAACGTCCTGGTCCGTCTCACCGAGGGCGTCGTGGCCGGAACCGGCACGACCGTCGTGCCCGCTGGGACTGCCAAGGCCATCGATGACCTCGACCGCGCCGGCGCGGCCCCCCGGCCCAGCGTCGACCGCTCCCGCTTCGCTCCGCGTATCACCCGCCTGCCCGATGGCCGTCTCACCCTCGACACCGCCTTCACCCGCCTGACTGGACGCAGCGCGGTACTCCTGGCGGGCATGACCCCTACCACTGTGGACCCGGCCATCGTGGCCGCCGCCGCCAACGCCGGGTACTGGGCCGAGCTCGCCGGTGGTGGTCAGACCACTCCTGCTGTCCTGACCGAGAACCTCAAGGGCCTGGAGGAGGCGCTCGAGCCGGGTCGCACCGCGGCCTTCAACGCCATGTTCATGGACCGCTACCTGTGGAACCTGCACCTGGGGACCCAGCGCCTGCTGTCCAAGGCTCGCGCCGGCGGCGCCCCCATCGACGGCATCACCATCTCCGCCGGGATCCCCGAGCTCGACGAGGCCACCGCCTTGCTCGAGCGCCTCCACGCCGAGGGCTTCCCCTACATCGCCTTCAAGCCCGGCACCGTGGACCAGATCCGTCAGGTCCTGGCCATTGCTCGTGCCGTGCCCGACAGCCCTGTCATCATCCAGATCGAGGACGGGCACGCCGGCGGCCACCACTCGTGGGAGGACCTGGACACCATGCTCCTGGCCACCTACGACGCCATCCGCGCTGTGACCAACGTGGTACTCGTCGTCGGTGGTGGAATCGGTACGCCCACCCGTGCGGCCGACTATCTCACCGGCCGCTGGGCCGAGGCCTACGGAACGGCCGCGGCCCCCGTCGACGGCGTCATGATCGGCACCGCCGCGATGACCTGCCTGGAGGCCAAGACCAACGACGACGTCAAGCGGCTTCTCGTCGACACCCCGGGGATCCCCGAGGACTCCGGGGTCGAGGGCGGCTGGGTTGCCTCCGGGGAGTCCATCGGCGGTATGACCTCGGGACTGTCCCACCTGCGCGCCGACCTCTACGAGATCGACAACTCCTCGGCGCGGGCCTCGCGCCTTATCCAGGAGCTCGCCGGTGATGAGGCCGCCATGGCCGCTCGTCGCCAGGAGATGATCGAGGCCCTGGCCAAGACCGCGAAGCCCTACTTCGGTGACGTCGAGGAGATGACCTACCTTCAGTGGGCCACCCGCTACGCCGAGCTGTGCGTCGCCCCTCACGAGGGTCGCTCCGCCACCCGCGCGGACTGGGCCGATGAGGGCTGGTACGACCGCTTCATCGACCTGCTGCACCGCATCGAGGCGCGCCTGAGCCGGGCCGACCACGGCGAGATCCCCACGCTCTTCGCCGACTATGACGCCGTCATCGACTCCGATGCCGCTCTGGCCGCTCTGGCCGAGTGCTACCCGTCAGCCGTCTCCACCCTCGTGGAGCCCGTCGACGCCGCCTGGTTCGTCGACCTGTGCCGCAAGCACCCCAAGCCCGTGCCCTTCGTGCCCGTGGTCGACGCCGACATCCTGCGCTGGTGGGGCACTGACTCCCTGTGGCAGTCCCAGGACCCGCGCTACACCGCTGACCAGGTGCGCATCATCCCCGGACCCGTCGCCGTCGCCGGCATCACCACCATCAACGAGCCGGTCGGTGAGCTGCTGGGCCGCTTCGAGACCGCTGCCGTCGAGGCCCTGCGTGAGGCCGGCACCGGCGAGCAGGAGGCCGCCGGTCGTCTGGGCGCCGCCCCCGCCGTGGCCGACGGGGCTCTAGCCGCCCCTGTGGCCGACGCCAAGGAGCTCGTCCAGGTCACCCCCCACGTCCTGTGGAACGGCCACCTGACGGTCAACCCGGCCACCGTCCTGGATGACGATGCCTACAACGTCGTCGCCCGCCCGGACGTGGCCGAGGACGCCTACGACCTCGACATCCGCCTCGACACCCACTGGGACGACACTCCCGGTGGGGACGGAATCCACGCCGTGCGCCGTCTCGTGGTGCCGCTGCGACTCGCCCGTGCCTGGGACGGGGCCGCCCCGCTGGTCGACCCCGAGCGCATCAGCGAGACGATGAATGACCTGCTGCGCGCCACTGCCGGTGTGGGCGCCGTGTCCATCACGGGCGACGACGTCGACCACCTGCCTGAGGTCCACCCTGCGCAGGCCAGTGCCACCGACGCCCTGGGACGCCCCGCCACCCAGCCCTTCGGCACCATCCACGGCTCCTTCACGCTGGCCGGAACCCTGGGGCACGACCATGCCTCGGTCACTGCCGACGCGCTGCCGGTGGACCTCTCGGCCGCCCCCTTCGTTCCCGACGCCCTGCTCGGCCCCTGCTGGCCGGTGGTCTACGCGGCTCTGGGCAGCGTGGTCGAGGACGGCATGCCGCTCATCGAGGGGCTCCTCGGTGCGGTTCACCTGGACCACACCATCGACCTGCACCTCACTCTCCACCAGCTCCAGGAGGCCGCGACCACGACCAGCCCCACGATCAACGTCACCGGCTGGGTCGCGGCCCTGGAGGAGTCCAGCGCCGGCCGCGTCGTCGATGTGCGTCTGGAGCTGACCGACGCGGGCGACGGCACCCTCGTGGCGCTGATGCGCGAGCGCTTCGCCATCCGCGGCCGGGCCTCCGGCAACGCCGTGCCCAGCGCGCCCGAGCTGGCCGGTGGCACCGGACGCGAGACCGCCCCGGCCGCCCGCCGCATCCTGCGCCGCACCACTGTCACCGCGCCTGCGGACATGACGGCCTTCGCTCGGGTCACCGGCGACTTCAACCCGATCCACACCTCCTACAACGCCGCCCACGTGGCCGGTATGGACGCCCCGCTCGTCCACGGCATGTGGTTGTCGGCCACCGCCCAGCAGGTGGCGGCCTCCACTGCGGCCGACGGCTCGCGCCATGTCCTGGCCGGCTGGACCTACGTCATGACCGGCCCGGTGGAGCTGGGCGACGACGTGGAGGTCACCGTGGAGCGCACCGGCCTGGTGGTCGGCGGCGGCTACGTCCTGGAGGTCGTCTGCCGTATCAACGGTGAGGTCGTCTCCCGCGGCACCGCCGTGACGACGCCTGAGCCCACCGCCTACATCTACCCCGGCCAGGGCATCCAGGCGCCCGGCATGGGCCTGGACGAGATGAACTCCTCCAAGGCCGCTCGTGAGGTCTGGGAGAGGGCGGACGCCCACACCCGCGCCGAACTGGGCTTCTCCGTCATCAACCTGGTGCGCGACAACCCCACCGAGATGACCGCCCGTGGCGTCACCTACCGGCACCCCGAGGGCCTGCTCAACCTCACCCAGTTCACCCAGGTGGCTCTGGCCACTGTGGCCATGGCGACTACTGCACGCCTGGCCGAGGCCGGGGCCCTGGTGGACAGCGCCGCCTTCGCCGGCCACTCCCTGGGTGAGTACACGGCCCTGAGCGCCTACGGGCGCGTCATGCCCGTGGAGACGACGATCTCGATCGTCTTCCAGCGCGGCTCCACCATGCACTCACTGGTGCCCCGCGACGCCGACGGCGCCTCGAACTACCGGATGGGTGCGCTGCGCCCCAACCAGGCCGGTATCGAGGCCGACGAGGTCGAGGCCTACGTGAAGTCGATCTCCCAGGAGACCGGCGAGTTCCTCCAGATCGTCAACCATAACCTGGCCGGCGTTCAGTACGCCGTCGCCGGCACGATCAAGGGTCTGGACGCCCTGGCAGCGGACGCTCGTGCCAAGGCCAAGGCTCGCGGCGGCAAGAACCCCTTCATGTTCGTGCCCGGCATCGACGTGCCCTTCCACTCCGAGGTGCTGCGCCCCGGCGTGCCGGAGTTCCGGGGACGCCTGCTCGAGCTCGTCCCCGACGACCTCGACATCGAGCGTCTCGTGGGCCACTACGTGCCCAACCTGGTGGCACGTCCCTTCGCGCTGACCCAGGAATTCGCCCGCTCGATCCTCGAGGTCGTCCCCTCCGAGCCGATTGAGGAGATCCTGGCCGACTGGGACTCCTGGGTGAAGCGTCCCACCGCGCTGGCCCGAGTGCTGCTGGTCGAGCTCCTGGCCTGGCAGTTCGCATCCCCGGTGCGATGGATCGAGACCCAGGAGGTCCTGCTGTCCTCCCTGAGCGAGGGCGGCCTGGGGATCGAGCACATCGTCGAGGTTGGCCTGGCGGGCTCGCCCACCCTGGCGAACCTGGCCACCAATACCCTGCGTCTGCCTCAGCACGCCGGGCGCCACGTCACCGTGCACAACGCCCGCCGCGATGAGGCCCGGGTCCTGGCAACCGACACCGACCCGGCCGTGGAGCTCACCGAGCCGGAGTTCGACGCCCCGGTCACTGAGGATCCCGCTGCCGAGGCCGGTGCTCCCGCCGAGACCGCCCCGGCCGAGCAGGCTCCTGCTCCGGCGCCCGAGGCCGCACTCGTTTCGGCGGCTTCTGCCGCCGGCGGACCGGTGGACGACCTGTCCTTCGGCGCGACCGACGCCCTGACGGTGCTCCTGGCCCACGCATCGCGCATCCGTCCCGAGCAGATCGGCGCCACCGACACCACCGAGACGCTCACCAACGGGGTCTCTTCGCGCCGTAACCAGCTCCTCATGGACCTGGGCACCGAGCTCGAACTCGCCTCCATCGACGGTGCCGCCGACGCCGACATGACCACCCTGGCCGCCACGGTCGCCAAGGGCGCCCCCGGCTACAAGGCCTTCGGCCCGGTCCTCACCGAGGCCATCCGTGTGGGCCTGAGCCGCCTCCTGGGTCCCTCCGGCGTGCGCGCCTCCCGGATCGCCGACCGCGTCACCGGGACCTGGGGCCTGGGACAGGGTTGGGTCTCCCACGTGACCGCCGCCGTGTTCCTGGGCACCCGGGAGGGAGCCTCCATGCGTGGCGAGGACCTGGCCTCCCTGGGATCCTCGGCCCCGCTGACCAGCGCCGGCGCCGTCGACACCCTCATTGACGCCGCCGTCCAGGCCGTCGCCGCCGATCATGGCGTCGCCGTGTCCAAGCCGAGCGCCGGTGGCGCCGGCGGGGCTGTGGTCGACTCGGCCGCCCTGGACGCCTTCGCCCAGAGCGTCACTGGCGACGAGGGCGTCCTGGCCACCACGGCCCGAACCCTCCTGGACGCCCTGGGCCTGGCCGAGAAGGCCACCGTCCCGGCCGACGCCGACGACGAGGACGCCCGCACCCGGGCGGCCCTGGCAGCCCTGGACGCCGAGCTCGGCACCGGATGGGTCAAGTCCGTCACCCCGGCCTTCGCCTCCGAGCGCGCCGTCCTCATCGACGACCGCTGGGCCACCGCCCGTGAGGACGTCGCCCGCCTCGGCTCCGGTGAGACCGACCTGGACGCCTCCCGCCAGCTCCTGGCTCCCGAGCGCTTCGTGGGCCTGGGGCAGGCGGTGGCCGACCACGCCACCTGGTGGGCGAAGCAGGTCAAGGGCTCCGAGCTGGCCGATGCCGCCGAGAGCTCCACCATTCTGACTGAGATCGCCCAGGCCGCACCGAAGGAGCCTCAGTCCGGTGACCCCACGGTGCGTTGGTCCGAGGACGTCGCCGTCGTCACCGGCGTGGCCCCCGGCTCGATCGCGGCGGCCGTCGTCGGGGACCTCCTGGCCGGTGGCGCCACCGTGGTGGCCACCAGCTCGCGCCTGACCCACGAGCGCCTCGAGTTCGTCACCACCCTCTATCGTGAGCACGCCGCGGCCGGCGCCAAGCTGTGGATGGTTCCCGCGAACCTGTCCTCCTACCGCGACGTCGACGCCCTGGCGGAGTGGATCGGCAACGACCAGGTGGTCACCTCCGGTGGCTCCACCAAGGTCGTCAAGGAGGCCCTGGTCCCCACGCTCCTGTTCCCCTTTGCCGCGCCGCGCGTCTCCGGCACACTGGCCGACGCCGGTCCCGCGGCGGAGTCTCAGACCCGACTGCTGCTGTGGTCGGTGGAGCGCACCATTGCCGCCCTGAGCGCCATCGGCACCGACACCCACGTCGACCACCGTCTCCACGTAGTGCTGCCCGGCTCCCCGAACCGGGGCACCTTCGGCGGTGACGGCGCCTACGGCGAGGTCAAGTCCGCCCTGGACGCGATCGTCAACCGCTGGTCGTCGGAGCGGGCCTGGGCCCAGCGTGTGACGCTGGCCCACCCCCGCATCGGCTGGGTCAAGGGCACCGGACTCATGGGCGGTAACGATCCGCTTGTCGCCGCGGTCGAGGCCGCCGGGGTGCGCACCTGGACCACCGAGGAGATCGCCTCGGAGCTGACCGGCCTGTGCACCACTCAGGTACGCACCCAGGCGGCTCAGGCACCTGTGAACGCCGACCTCACCGGGGGACTGGGCGACGACATCGACCTCGTGGCCCTGCGTGAGAACGCTGCTGCACAGGCCGCCGCGCCCGCAGAGGAGAGCGAGGGTTCGGCCGTCATCAAGGCCCTGCCCACCCCGGTCGTCCCGACTCAGCCCACCGCCCCCCAGTGGGGCGAGGTGAGCGCCGACCTCGATGACCTGATCGTCATCGTCTCCACCGGTGAGGTGTCCACCTGGGGCTCGGGCCGCACGCGCCGCGAGGCCGAGCTGGGCATGAGCGGCGGGGAGGACGTCGACCTGACCGCCGCCGGCGTCCTCGAGCTCGCCTGGGGCATGGGACTGCTCACCTGGCAGGACAGCCCCAAGGCAGGCTGGTACGACACCGACGGTGAGATGGTCGAGGAGTCCGACATCCTGGACCGCTACCGGGATGAGGTCGTGGCCCGCTGCGGTATCCGCGAGTTCGTCGACGACGGCGTCATCGCGCCGATCGCCGACGAGGAGGTCACCGTCTACCTCGACCGCGACATCACCCTGTCGGTTCCCGACGAGGCCACGGCCCGTACTGTCGAGGCCTCCGACCCCGAGCACACACTCGTGGTTCCCGACGCCGAGACCGGAGAGTGGACCGTCACCCGCCTGGCCGGCTCACTGGCCCGCGTGCCGCGCCGCGCCGCCCTGTCCCGCACGGTCGGCGGCCAGTTCCCGCGCGACTTCGACCCGGAGCGCTGGGGCATCCCCGCCTCGATGACTCAGGGCATGGACCCGATCGCCTCCTGGAACCTGGTCACCGCCGTCGACGCCTTCCTGTCGGCCGGCTTCACCCCGGCCGAGCTGCTCAAGGCCGTCCACCCCTCCGACGTGGCCTCCACGCAGGGCACCGGATTCGGCGGCATGGAGTCGATGCGCAAGATGTTCGTCGGCCGGTTCCTGGGGGAGGAGCGTCCCAGTGACATCCTCCAGGAGGCTCTGCCCAACGTCGTGGCCGCCCACGTCATGCAGTCCTACATCGGCGGTTACGGCGCCATGGTCCAGCCGGTGAGCGCCTGCGCCACCGCGGCCGTCTCCATCGAGGAGGGCTGGGACAAGATCGCCCTGGGCAAGGCCGACGTCGTCGTGGCCGGCGCCATCGACGACATCTCGATCGAGTCCGTCGTCGGTTTCGGCAACATGAACGCCACCGCGGAGGCTGCGGCCATGCGCGCCAAGGGCATCTCCGACCGCCACTTCTCGCGCGCCAACGACCGCCGCCGCGGCGGCTTCGTGGAGGCCGAGGGAGGCGGCACGGTGATCCTGGCCCGTGGTTCTGTAGCGGCCCGGATGGGCCTGCCGGTGGCCGGTGTGGTCGGCTTCGTCTCCTCCTACGCCGACGGCGCCCACACCTCGATCCCGGCCCCCGGTCTGGGAGCCCTGGGCGCCGGCCGCGGTGGGCGCAGCTCGCGCCTGGCCAAGGCCCTGGCGGCCCTGGGTGTGGAGGCCGACGACATCGCGCTGGTCTCCAAGCACGACACCTCCACCGGTGCCAACGACCCCAACGAGTCCGAGCTGCACACGCGTCTGGCGCGCGCGCTGGGACGCTCCGAGGGCAACTCGCTGGTGGCGGTCTCGCAGAAGACCATCACCGGTCACGCCAAGGGCGGCGCCGCGGTCTTCCAGGTCGCAGGCCTGACCGAGATCCTCGCCTCCGGCGTGGCTCCCGGTAACGCCTCCCTGGACGTCGTCGACGCCCCGCTGGCCAAGGACGCCTTCTGGGTGTGGCCGCGCAAGCCCATCCGCCTGGCCGGTCGCGGCGGCAAGGACGGGCGCGTCCCCGGTGCCGGCCCGGTGCGCGCGGGACTGCTGACCTCGCTGGGCTTCGGGCACGTCTCGGGCCTCATCGCGATCGTGCACCCCGGTGCCTTCGAGTCAGCGCTGCGCCAGACCGCGGGCCAGGAGGCGGTCGATGCCTGGGTGACCTCCGCCAACGCCCGCCTGGCCGCCGGTACCAGGCGCCGTCGCGCCGGCATGATTGGGCGGGCCCCACTGTTCGAACCGGTTCAGGGCCGGCGTCTGGGCGAGGAGTCCAAGCAGCGCGACCCGCACGAGGTCGAGGCCGCCATGCTGCTCGACCCCGATGCCCGCCTGGGCACCGACGGTGTCTACCACACCGGCGAGTGAACTCATCACGATAGCGGACAGGGCCGGTTCTACAGACGGTATCCATCGTCTGTAGAACCGGCCCTGTTTTTGCTCGCATGGACTTGTCAAAGGATTTGCGTAAATGATTCGTAAGTTTTACTTCATGAGCGTTCCATGATGACTGAGCCGCGGTTTCCGGACATGCCGAAGACTCCCCCCGGGTCAGCCGTTCTGGCAGTGGGTACGGACCTGGTACACATTTCTGACTTCGAGACTCAGCTCGATCAACCCGGCACCGTCTTCACCCAGCGGGCCTTCACTGTACGAGAGCTCCGCGAGGCCCGCCGTCGCGCGCAGGAGAAGGGATCACGCCCGGCCCAGCACCTGGCGGCCAGATGGGCGGCCAAGGAGGCGTTCGTCAAGGCCTGGAGCCAGGCTCACGCACAGTATTCAAATGGTCGCGGAAATAGTGCTTCCCCGGTTATCCTGAGCGAGGACGTCGACTGGCGCGAAGTTGAGCTTGTCACTGATCGGTGGGGACGCCCTTCCCTGCGTCTGAACGGCGCTATCGCCCATGCCGTTGAACACAGTCTTGGACAGGAGGTATCCACCCCAGAATGCTGGCCGGTTTCTCTGAGCCATGACGGTGACTATGCGGTCGCGATCGTCCTGTGTGTGCATTGAGACCGATCCTGCACAAAAATAGCGGAAACCCTGATTCTGTCGCGCGCCGCCGGCCGCGATGTATCTCGCCGCTGACTGACATGAGGACACACGAATGACTGATGTTACCTATCAAGCCATCGCGATGATCATCTACTTCGTGGCCATGCTCGCCATCGGAGGCTGGGCCTATCTGCGAACGGATAACTTCGACGACTACATGCTCGCCGATCGCGACCTCAACCCCTGGGTTGCGGCTTTGTCGGCCGGCGCCTCGGACATGTCGGGGTGGCTGCTCATGGGGCTGCCGGGTACCCTGTACGTCAGCGGCCTGGTCGAGGGATGGATCGCCGTCGGCCTGACGATCGGGGCACTGGCGAACTGGTTGCTGGTGGCTCCCCGCCTACGCGCCTACACCGAGGTCGCCAACAACTCGATCACCGTCCCGAGTTTCCTGGACAACCGCCTCCACGACACACGCCGGCTCCTGCGTTGGTCCAGTGGACTGATCATCCTAGTCTACTTCACCTTCTACGTCTCCTCCGGCATGGTGGCTGGCGGACGGTTCTTCGAGTCCTCCTTCGGGATGGACTACCACCTGGGCATGGTCATCGTCGCCGCCATCACGGTGGTCTACACGCTCATCGGCGGGTTCCTGGCCGTGTCCTACACCGACTTCATTCAGGGGCTCATGATGGTGGCCGCCCTGGTCATGGTGCCTGTCGTCGGGATCATGCACCTGGGCGGTGTGTCCAACCTCGTCAAGGCCGTATCCGAGGTCGATCCCCACTACTGGGCCGTCTGGGGATCGACGACGACGATCATCGGTGTTGTCTCGGCTCTGGCCTGGGGACTGGGCTATTTCGGTCAGCCGCATATCATCGTCCGGTTCATGGCCATCCGAAGCCCCAAGGAGGCCGTCGCCGGCGGCACCATCGGGATCGGCTGGATGCTCTTCGCGGTTCTGGGAGCAGCCGGTACCGCCATCGTCGGTGTGGCCGTCTACCAGCACGACAAGAGCCGGCTGGCGGACCCGGAAACCGTCTTCATCACGCTGGGTAAGCTGCTCTTCCACCCGCTGGTGGCCGGATTCATGCTGGCGGCGATTCTCGCTGCCATCATGTCGACGATCTCATCCCAGCTGCTCGTCACCTCATCGGCGCTCATCGAGGACCTCTACGGATCGATGAACCGCACCCGGGGCAGCGATATCAGCGGCAACCGCATGGTGCTCTACTCGCGTATGGCGGTCTTCGCTATCGCGTTGGTCGCGGCCGTCATGGCCTGGAACCCAAGCAAGACGATCCTCGATCTCGTGGCCTTCGCCTGGGCCGGTTTCGGGGCCTCCTTCGGACCGACCGTCCTGCTGTCCCTGTACTGGAAGCGCTTGAGCGCCATGGGAGCCTTCTTCGGGATGATCACCGGTGCCGCCATCGTCATGATCTGGGGCAACGTCTCCGGTGGCCCGGGCGGCATCTTCGATCTCTATGAGATCGTCCCCGGTTTCTTGGCCAACTTGGCTGTGGCCTGGGCGGTGTCCCGCACGAGCCAGCCCTCGGAGGAGATCTCCCGGGAGTTCGAGGCCGCAGTCGCCGCCTCCCGCGCGTAGTCAGGCGAGGAGGACCGTGCCGTGCCCCTGAGGATCGTCGTCGCCCCCGACTCCTTCAAGGAGTCCATGACGGCTGTCCAAGCGGCCCGGGCCATGGCGGCCGGAGCGCGAGACGCCCTGCCCTCGTGCGTGGTGGACCAGGTCCCGGTCTCTGACGGCGGGGAGGGCTTCGCCGAGGCCGTCACCGCGGCCTGGGGCTGCTCGTGGCAGGAGGTGACCACCGTCGACGCCCTGGGCCGCCCCCGAATGGCGGGTTTCGGGCTCGACGGCGATCGCGCCGTCATCGACCTGGCCTCCAGCGTGGGACTGGAGCACATCGCGCCGGGGGAGCGGGACGTCATGAGATCCTCGACCACCGGGTTGGGCCACGTCATCACCGCCTCGGTCGACGCCGGTGCCCGCTCGCTGATCATCGGCCTGGGTGGTTCGGCCTCCAACGACATGGGCCTAGGGATGCTTGTGGCGCTAGGAGCCAGGTGCCTTGACGAGCAGGGACACGAGGTTGAACCGGTGCCCGCAGAGTTCTGTCGCATTCAGCGGATTGAGGTCGAGCCGGCTCGACGGCGCCTTGAGGGTGTGAGCATCACGGTGGCCGGTGACGTGACGAATCCGCTCACGGGTCCCCACGGCGCGGCTGCCGTCTTCGGCCCGCAAAAGGGACTGACCGGGTCGGCCATTGAACAGGTCGACGGTGAGATGACGCGTCTGGCCGGCATCCTGGGCCTGAGCCGGTGGGTGTCCCATCCAGGTACTGGTGCGGCCGGCGGTGCAGCCTTCGTCCTGGCCGCCGTGCTCGGGGCAGAGATCACCGCCGGCATTGACCACCTGGCTCAGGTTGTGGGGCTGCGTGAACGACTGGAGTCAGCCGACCTGCTGATGACGGGCGAGGGGTCACTGGACAGGCAGTCCTTGGACGGCAAGGCGGTCAGCGGAGTGCTCCACCTTGCCCGGGAGTGCGGTGTGCCCTCCATGGTCTTCGCCGGGCGAGTCAGGGCTGATGCCTGGACTCGACGTCGTCTGGCCGACCTGGGAGCCCGGAGTATCGTCCAGATCTCCGATTCTTCAGAGCCGTTGGAGACGTCTCTGCAGAGGGGCCCGGATCGTCTGCGCCGGGCGGTTGCGGACGCTGTGCGTCACTGTTCTGCTGGTGACGATCACTCGGGCCACACTCCGAACAACATCCTGTGAGCGCGCGCACCACCATGGAGAAGTCATGGGGATCGTCGGCGGACCATCCACGTTGTATGATGACTGGCAGCAACGTGCTCCGGGGTCGGTGAAAGTCCGAACCGGCGGTAACAGTCCGCGACCCGCTCGTGCCCCGACTGCCTCACGCGGTCAGGAACTCAAGCGGTTGAGCCGGTGGAACTCCGGCACCGACGGTGAGAGTCCGGATGGGAGGATGCGCGTGGCGCCCAGCGGGGGGGAGACCCGCACCGCAGAATGGCGATCTCGGCTCCACGACCTCATAGGGTCGGTCGAGTCCCGGACTGCGCGGGCGCCCAGCACGTGTGTGCGCCGACCGACGGCGCACAGGCGGACCCCGGTGCAGTCCGGGGGCAATCGCTCCCGGAAGGACCCGGGAGGAGACCGCCGTGTACAGTCCCAGCCCCATCGGCGAGGTCACGCACGCCCAGTCGTTCCATGCCGCATCATCCAGCGATTCGTCTGAGCTCCCACTCTCTTCGCCGGCTTCCCCGTCCAAGCCACCGGCCCAACGCCGACGTCGTATCCGTGCCGCTGAGCGGAACGGCCCTTGGCCGGCCATCGGTTTGGGCGCCGTTCTACTGATCATCTGGCAGGTCGTCACCACTTCCGGCGCCGTCCCCGAGGTCTTCCTGCCCAGCCCTCTGGCCGTCATCGAGCGTCTGTGGCTGAGCCTGACCCAGGTAGGGCTGGGGTGGAAGGCCTGGGTAACGCTGCGTGAGGCCCTGCTCGGATGTCTTCTGGCCACTGTCTTCGCTCTTCCCCTGGCCTGGGGACTGTACCGCTGGCGACTGTTCTCACGCGCAGTCCTGCCCTACGTCGCCGCAAGCCAGGCGGTTCCCGGTGTCGCCGTAGCTCCCCTGATGGTGCTGTGGATCGGCTACGGAACCCTGCCGGTCGTGGTTCTGTGCGCCTTCATGGTGTTCTTCCCCATCACGATCACGGTGCTGCTGGGGCTGCGCAGTCTGGACACCGATGTCATGGATGCGGCTCGGCTCGACGGTGCCCACGGTCTGAGCATGCTCATCCACATGGAGCTGCCCATGGCCCTGCCCGCGATCTACACCGGGCTGCGCACCGGATTCACCCTGTCGGTTACCGGTGCGGTCGTCGGCGAGCTCATCATGGGCGGCGCGGGTCTGGGGACCGTGCTCTCCACCCAACAGAGCCGGGGTGACACCACCGGCGTGTTCGCCACGATCACACTCCTGTGCGTCCTGGCCACATCCATCCACTGGGTACTTCACGAGCTCGAGCGACGCAGTCGCACCGTGGATGCCCTGCGGGGCCGGCACGCCATCTGAGCCCTGAGCCGTCCCGCTTCCTCTCCTACCCTCAGATATCCCACGACAGTAAGGAAACCCCTCATGGCTATCTCCGACCGCGTCATCTCTCAGGCATCCCTCTCACGTCGCCACCTTCTGGCCGGCGGTCTGGTTCTGACCGGGACCGGCATACTCACCGCCTGCTCCTCGGGCACCGCCAGCCGCGCCGCCTCCGGCTCGGCTTCTGGGGGCGGCGGAGTACTGACCATCGGCCTGACCTACACGCCGAACATTCAGTTCGCCCCCTTCTACTTGGCCAAGAAGGACGGGAAGTACGCCACAGGCGTGGAGTTGCGCCACCACGGTGCGCAGGAGGGACTCTTCGACGCCCTTCAGAGCGGACAGGAGCAGCTGGTCATCGCGGGTGCCGACGAGGCGGTAGTGGCCGTCTCCAACGGGAGCGACCTCGTCGTCGTTGGTGGCTACTACCAGTCCTACCCGGCCTGCCTCATCGTGCCGGAGAGCTCCTCGATCAACACCCCCGCTGATCTCAAGGGCAAGACCGTCGGCACACCGGGACGCAAGGGGGAGACCTGGTACGCCCTCCAGCTGGCCATGGACACGGCCTCCTTGACCGAGTCCGACCTGACGATTCAGGACATCGGCTACACACAACAGGCGGCACTGGTCGGCGGCAAGGTCGATGCCGTCGTCGGATTCTCCAACAACGATGCGATCCAGGTCAGTCAGTCCGGCACGGCCGTGCGCACCATTCAGGTCGCCGATCAGGTCCCTCTCATCGGAGTCTCGCTGGTGACGACCCGCTCCGTACTGGAGTCCCGTCGCCAGGATCTTCAGTCGGCTGTCAAGGCCTCGATCGAGGGAATGACGGCGTTCGTCAAGGATCCTGACGCTGCGGTCGATGCGTCCAAGGAGCACGTGCAGGATCTGGTAGACGCCTCTCAGGCAGAGCGTGCGCGCGATGTCGCCGTGGCCACCGGCGAGCTGGTCAGTGGTGACGGCTCTCATCCCATCGGCTCGGTGCGAGTCGACGACTTCACCCCGATGATCGAGTTCCTCTCCTCCCACAAGCTCCTGGGGGAGAAGAAAACGCCCAAGGCCGCCGATGTGTGCGTGCCCCTGGGGCAGTAACCGGCGGACTCGCGGGGCGGGCGCAGCAGCCGGCTACAGCCGGCAGGCCAGCAGTGAGGAGACGAGGATGGCGCGCGCCCCGACCTCGTAGAGCTCGTCCATGACCCGGTTCATGTCCGCCCGCGGAACCATCGCGCGCACCGCCACCCAGTCGGGGTTCTGCAGCGGGGAGACGGTCGGGGACTCGATGCCGGGGGTGAGTGCCGCCGCCAGGTGCAGCTTGTTCATGGGGATGTCGTAGTCCACGAGCACGTAGGCGCGGGCGCGCAGCACCCCCTCCAGACGCCGCACGAGCGTGGCCAGCCCGGGCTCTCCGCGGAACTGCTCGGTGGTGATCAGCACCGCCTCGCTGATGAGGATCGGGGCGCCGAAGGTCTCCAGGCCGGCCGCCCGCAGCGTCGTGCCGGTCTCGACGACGTCGGCGATGAGGTCGGCCACGCCCAGCTGGACGGAGGACTCCACGGCGCCGTCGAGGTGAACGGTCTGGGCCTCCACCCCCTGGGAGGCCAGGTAGCTGCGCACCAGAACGTCGTAGGAGGTGGCCACACGGCAGCCGGCGACGTCGGCCAGGGAGCTCATCGTGCCCTTGGGGGCGGCGAAGCGGAAGGTGGAGCGGGCGAAGCCCAGGGGCAGGTGCTCGATGGCGTCGACCCCGGAGTCCAGGAGCAGGTCGCGGCCGGTGATTCCGGCGTGCACGGTGCCTTGGCCGACGTAGACGGCGATGTCGCGTGGACGCAGGAAGAACAGCTCGACGTCGTTGGTCTCATCGACGAGCACGAGCTCGCGCCCTGTGCGGCGGGTGCGGTAGCCCGCCTCGGAGAGCATGGTGATGGCGGGCTCGGACAGGGAGCCCTTGTTCGGGACGGCGATACGCAGCACGGCGGTTCCTGATCTGTGGTGAGGAGGTCGAGTAGAGGTGCGGGGCTGAGGCTTACAGGTGACGGTAGACGTCCTGGAGGCTGTAGCCCTTGGCGATCATCATGACCTGAGCGTGGTAGAGCAGCTGGCTGATCTCCTCGCAGGCGGCCTCGTCGGACTCGTGCTCGCAGGCCATCCAGGCCTCGGCGGCCTCCTCGACGAGCTTCTTGCCGATGAAGTGGACCCCGCGGTCCAGCTCCTCCACCGTCCCGGAGCCCTCGGGGCGGGTGGCCGCCTTGTGCTGCAGCTCGCTGAAAAGGTCCTCAAAGGTCTTCATGGCCCTAGGCTATCGGAAAGCCGGTGGGCCACCGACCGACTGTGGACCTCCCCGAGCCCCGAGCCGGTGGTCCGGCTCAGTCCCGGATGGCTGCCCGCCGGGCGCTGAGCATTGCCGCCGTCATCGCCAACGAGCCGATGATCAGGCTGAGGAGGACGATCTCCAGCCAGTGCCCGGGGAACTGGTGGGCGACAGCCATCCAGCCCCAGGGCGCCAGGCGCCACAGCCAGGTGGCCGCCATAACGTCGTTGCCGCCGATGAGCAGCCCCATGATGACCAGGATGACGTTGAGAACGATCGCCACGACGATCCGGCTGCTCAGAGCCACCGCCAGGCTGACGGCCGCGATCATGAAGGCGACGGCCGGCATCACGAGGAGCCCGTAGACCGGGCCGGTCACCGCCGGCAGGCTCGGGTCGGTGCGGGTCAGAGTGTCGCCGAGGACGGTCACGATCCAGGAGACGACCAGGACCGGGATGAGGAAGAGGGCGCTGAGGACCGCGGCTGAGGTCAGGATCCCGCAGGATCTCTGGCGAGTGATGAGGGTGCGCCAGGCGGGCTGGAGGCGTCCCCACACCGTGATGCCGACGAGGGCCGCGGCAACTGGCGCTCCCATGAGCTCGAGGAAGCTCTGCCCGTACCCGGGTGGATATACGGTGTGGAGGATACCCAGGAAGGCGAGCAGCAGGGTCGTCAGGACCGCCCACACGATCCAGGGCAGGACGCCGGCCATCGCCAGGACGGCACTTCGCGGCCCGGGAATACGGGCCATGCGGGTTGCAGGCGTAGCACGGAGCTGTGGGGTACTCCGGGGCAGCGACGTCGGAGCCTCCACCGGGGCCTGTTCCGAGCCGTTCTCCGGCTGAGCGTCGGTGGCCTGTCCGCCGGGAAGCAGGTCTCTGAGCCCGACGACGAACCACGCCGAGGACTCAGCACTCGCAGATGTGCCGCCGAGAACGGCCAGGCCGGTACCGGCCAGCGTCAGGGCGGCTGTCAGCAGGAACCCGGGCAGGAGCGGATATCCCCACACCGGCGAGTCCGCCTCGAGCAGCACACTGCTACCGTGAACACCCAGCAGGGGCAACGGGACCCTGGCCGTCCAGGCCCACGGGAGCATCCACCAGTCACTCCGCTCGGCCTGGACCACACCCACCACGGACCAGACAAAGCCGAGGACAGGGGCGATCCCGACGGCGATGACTCGCAGCACGCGGAATGCTGCCATGCCCCAGGCACAAGCCCCGGTGACGACGATCCACATGTAGGTGGCGAACAGCAGGTACCTGTCCCAGGGGCCCCAGCCGCTGCCAACGATAAGAGCGTGCCCCACCACCGGGGCGACCAGTGCCACCTGGCAGGCCAGCGCGGACAGGCTCAGTACTACGAGGCGGGCAGCCGCCACCCGGCACGGCTCGACGGCGCGCCAGGCCGTTCCGCCCTGACGCCACCTCCGCTCACGCCACTGGGCCATCACCCCGGTCAGCAGCCCCAGAGGCACCGCGAAGGCCCCGGCATACATATGCATCCACGCCAGAGCATTGCCGTTCCACTGGAGCTCCTTGACCACGCCTGAGGAGATCGAGGCGTTCGCCAGGATGATGGTGTGAACGGTGAAGATGAGGGTCGCCCCGATGACGCCCCAGGTGAAGGTGCGCCGGCTGCGGGTGAGCTCGGCGCGCACCAGGTCCCACAGGCTTACCCTCACTTCTGCCTTCCCCTGCACCTTCACCCGAGTCTGCGGCTGCGCAACGGTGCTCATGCGCCGACCTCCATCCCGGTGCGGCGTCCGCTTCCAGTGACCGCCGCCAGGAAGGCCTTTTCCATGGCCCGCTCGTCATCGGCGTCGGCGAAGTCGACCAACGGACCCTCGTAGACGAGGCGGCCGGTTGCCAGGACCCCGATGTCGTCGCTCATGCGGGCGATCTCGCCGAGCTGGTGGCTGGAGACGACGACGGTGCGGCCCTCATCGGCCAGGTCCCGCACGAGATCGCGCAGCTCGATGATGCCCTGGGGGTCCAGCCCGTTCTGAGGCTCGTCAAGGATGAGGACCTCCGGGTCAGTCAGAAGCGCCATGGCCAGGGACAGGCGCACCTTCATACCCGTGGAGAAGGATCCGGCACGCTTTCTACCGACCCCGGCCAGCCCCACACGCTCCAAGAGCGGGTCGATCGTCGCCGGGGAGGTGCCGGTCAGGCGGCAGTGGACGAGCAGGTTGCGCCGTGCGGACAGCTGGGGGAAGAGCGCGGGACCGTTGATGGAGGCCCCCACATGGGCCAGGCTGCGCCGGCAGAACGGAGCGCCCTGGATCTCCACACGGCCGGCGTCGGGCTTGAGCAGTCCCAGAGCGATGTTGAACGCGGTCGACTTGCCGGCGCCGTTGAGACCGAGCAGCCCGTAGACACGGCCGGGATAGGCCGACAGGTCGAGGTCAGTGAGGACCCTCTGGCGACCGAAGGACTTCGAGACCCCGGAGAGCCTCAACCCGGGGGCGAGGCCGGTAGCGTGCGTAGAGGAGGGGAGAGGTGATGCCGTAGTGGTGGCTGTGTGGGGAGATGTCATGGCCCTATGCTCGTGCGCGACGGTACCGCGGCGGATCCCCACCAGGGATACAGCCCGTACTCGCCACCACGGCCCCGTCTCCTCCCTGGGGAGGAGGACTACTGTGGCTGGACGAGCCCGGTGGTCAGCGCATAGATGACGAGCTCGACCCGGTTGTGGCAGCCGGTCTTGCCCAGGATCGTCTTGACATGGGACTTGACCGTCGACTCCGCAACATGGAGCCGTTCGCCGATCTGGGCATTGCTCAGCCCTCGGCACACGAGGGCCAGGACGGCGTCCTCCCGCCCGGTCAAGGGCTCGTAGGGGCCCGACGGTGCCCCCACAACGGGCACGGCGCCGTCAGTCGGTCCCGACGGCGAAGTCGGTGGCTGCGCAGTATCCGGTCCGGTACCTGCATCAAGGTGTGCCAGAACGGTGCCGGTGACGGCCGGGTCCAACCAGGACCCGCCGCGGGCGACGACGCGGACCGCCTCCAGCAGCGTCGTCGGCTCGGCGTCCTTGAGGAGGAATCCGTGGGCGCCGGCGCCCAGCGCCGCCAGGACGAGGTCCTCGTCGTCGAAGGTCGTCAGGACCAGGACCCGCAAGGAGGCGGTGGCCGGTGCGGCGCGCAGCTCACGAATGGCACTGATCCCGTCCAGGACCGGCATCCGCAGGTCCATGAGCACCAGGTCGGTACTGCCTTGAGGAGCTCCGGCTCGGGCATTGAGTCGGTCGACAGCCTCGCGCCCGTTGACGGCCTCCAGAACGACCTCCATGTCGGGTTGCGCGTCCACAAGGGCGCTGAAGGCGCTCACCAGCAGCGGCTGGTCGTCGACGACGGCAACCTTGATCGTGCTAGGGGTCATCTGGAGTCTCCTAGTCCTGTCTCACCGGTCATCTCGCCGGAGTTCTGGTCCGGATCCGTAGCGCTCGCGGGCAGCTCGAGCGGCACCACAGGAAAGTCGACGTCAAGGGTGAAGAAGCTGCTGCCCTCGTCATCGTGCTGAACGCCGTGGGACATGGTTCCGCCCACGAGCCTGAGTCGCTCCTCCAGACCGACGAGCCCGCTGCCTCCGAACAGCGAGTGCTCCACCGCCTCGGACACCGGGTTGGACACGTGAAGATGGCACGATGACGGAGCCAGCATCAGGCTCAGCTCGATCTGACCGGATCCGTGTCTGACAGCGTTGGTAAGCGCCTCTCCAACGAGCCGGACGAGGGTGAGCCGCTGTATCGCCGACCATCCCTCGTTGCAGCGCTCCAGCACTCCCGGCCCCGGCAGCACGGCATTGATACGGGTACCTGATCCTCGGGTCGTCTCGATGAGCACGGGGATGGTGCACAGGTCCGCCAGCGGGGTGATGTCGCCGGCGTCGGAGCGCAGGACAGAGACGAGTCGGCGTACGGAGGTCAGGGAGTCGTCAGCCGTATCGCGCACGGTGGTCAGGGTGCTGCGCAGTCGTTCCTCACCGCCCAGGGCCAGGCCGGTGGCGGCCTGCACCTTGATCGTGGTGAGACTGTGGCCCACAAGGTCGTGGAGCTCACGGGCCAGGCTGAGGCGCTCGGCCGCAACCGCCTGGGCCGCGGCGATGCCGACGTCGCGGGCCTGGTTCTCGGCGATTCGCCTCCGGGAGGAGGCCAGCAGGTAGGTGAGTACCACGGCACCGACGAAGACTAGGCTGGTGAGTGTTCTGATCAGAAGGATGGTCCCGTCCCAGCCGGAGCCAGCCGTGGGATCGGCGCTGGATCCGTGAGCCCTGGAGTAGCTGGCGAGGGTGACCGGGTTGACCAGGGCGCCGGCCAGAGCCAGCAGAAGCGCCGCCGTACCCCAGCGCCGGTCGGGCTCCCAGCGGGTGACGGTGTAGAGGCCGGTGACCGCCGTGGCGATGATCGGGCTGAGGCCGAGATTGACCGGGGAGAGGACCACGAGGATCGCATAGGCCGCGAGCAGGGCGTAGGTCGCGATGAAGGAGACACGCAGGAAACGAAGCCTGCCGAACTGCACCAGCGCCAGTGCCAGACACAGGGCGAAGTCCGCGATGTAGACGGCGTAGGCGCCGAAGCGGAGGATGAAGGTGGCCGATTCGAGGGCGAAGATGAGGAAGACGGCGCCCAGGGCCACGTCCACGACTGGGACGGCGTATCGCGACCAGCGGCTTCCTCGCGTCGGTACGGTGCGGAGACGGGCGCGCCAGTCGTAGGCCGCAGACAGGTTCGTCGCTAGTGGCAACACCGCTTCATCAACCGGCGCAGCTAAGTCAGCCATGCACCGCCTCCGCATCCAGGATCCGGCGCACATGGCGACCGGCCGCGGCCGCGGCGATGAAGGCGGCCGTGTCCTCGTCCAAACCTCGCCGCATCGTGGACAGCCTCACACCGGTCTCCGCCTCGGCCGCGCGCAGCAGCTCCATGAGCCCGTCGGCGGGGACCTCGACGAGCCGGTGCTGCCCGGTGCCCGGCCGCGGCTCGCACAGGACCTCAGCCTCCCGACGCACCTGCGCTCCCAGTACCCCTTCCAGGAGAGGGACGACGACGTCGGCCCCCGCCAGCGCGACCCGCCCGTAGGCCGTCATCGAGTGGTGGGAGATACCCAGGTGACGGGGGCGGGCATCGGCCTGGGAGACACGCAGGCAGGCCACCGGGTGCCCGCCCAGCGCGGCGACGGCGTTGATCGCGTCCCCGCAGGCCACCCCGGAGAACCCCCAGGGTGTCTCGGTGCCCAGGTTCCCGGGCCCCTGGATGACGATGGCGGCATCGGCGTGCAGGACGTGCCGGGCCGCCAGGAGCGCGTTGTGGATGCTGACCGCCTCGATGTCACCGCCCCAGGCCTGTCCAGCCGTCACGGTCCCGGCCAGCCAGCCGGCCTCGCTCAGAGCGGCCACGAGGCGGGAGTAGGCCAGGGGCAGAGCACCGCCGTCGGTCATGACGTAGACGACGCGCGGCTGCCTCACACCGTCGGGGGAGCGCAGCCCGGCGAGCACCGCCGGCAGGCTCGAGTGCAGGTCGGCCACCACCACCGGCATCCCCTCCAGGTCGAGGTCGCCGATCGGCTGGGACAGCAGGTCGTGGTGGGTGGTGCCCTGCTCGTCGACGCCGGTGACCATGACCTGGTCGGGCATGTAGCGGGCCTTGACGAGGTGCCCCTCGCGCGGTGGGTCGGCGGGAAGGACGTCCAGGCGAGCACTGACCATGGCGTGCCCTCCCGTGCCCAGGGCGCGGTCGAGGGCTGAGACCTCCAGCCTCACCCGCTCCCCAACGGTGGGCGCGCCGATGAGGGCCTCGTAGGCGACTGCGCGGACATGCTGACCAGGAAGCAGACTGATCGCACCATCCGGGGCCCTCGTGATCTCAACCTTCAGCTCTGCGCAGGAGCGCCCCGCGGAACCCCATATCTTCCTGGTCCCGGTCACTACGCCGTCGCGCCACATCATGGCGGCAGAGTATCGGGGTACGCGCGTCACAAGCCGCAGGCCGTCCGATTCTCCTAGGCTGGGGCACCGTGAGCCAGCAGACCCGCAGTACTGAGGAGCGCCTGGTGAGCCTCCTGCTCACTCTGCGCAACACCGCCACCGGGCTCAGCGCCGAGGAGCTCGTGGCCGGTGTGCCGGGATACACTTCGAGCAGTCAGGCCACCAATCCGATCTCAGCCCGCCGCAAGCTTGAGCGGGACAAGGACACACTGCGCGAACTCGGCGTCAAGGTGACCACCACCGGTGATCCCGATGAGCCCCGTTATCGGATTGACGAAGAGGACTACATCCTGCCGTCGCTGCACCTGAGCGCCGAACAGGCCGCTTGCCTGAGTTTGGCCGCCTCCGCCTGGCGCGACGGCGACCTGCCCGCCACCGCCCGGCGGGCACTGACCAAGTTACGGGCCGTCAGTGAGGGCTCTGCAGGAAGCAGCTCCACGGAGCTGCCAACCCTTACCGCGGACCTGTCTGGAGATGAGATCCCCGAGGTGCTCGTGGCCGCGGTCGATGAACGTCGTATAGTCACCTTCGACTACGCATCCGCTCGCTCGGGCAGTACCCGGGCCCGTACCGTCGAGCCCCACCATCTGCGCCTGGCCGAGGGCGCCTGGTACCTCGACGCCATCGAGCTCCCCACCGCCCCTGACGCAGAAGACGTCATGGACTCAAAGAAGCCAGAAGGAACCGAGATCGTGCTGCGAACTTTTCGCCTGGCCCGTATCACCGGGCCGGTCGCTGTCCACAGCCATCCCGGAGCCTTCACCCGGCTGCCCGCCAACGTTCCCACCCGCCGACGCGCTCTCATCGCCGCGATCCCAGGCAGGGCCCTGGGGCTGCGCCTGGCCGGGGCGCATCTCGATCCGACCCAGCCCTCGCATGTCGAGCTGCCCGCGCACTTGATGGGACGCGACCTCATCGCTGTGGAGTATGAGGATCCCTTCTCCTTCGCCGGAACCGTCGCCGCCTTCGGGGACGCCGCAGTGGTCCTCTCCCCGGTCGCCTTGCGTCAAGCGGTTCTCGCCCACCTGCGAGGCGTTGCTGCGCTGGCCGTACCAGGAGGGAACTGACGATGCCTCGTGTTCCCGCCTCCCACCGGCTCACTCGGCTGCTCGCCCTGTCCGCCTGGGTCACGGACAACCCCGGTGTCTCCATCAAGGAGGCCGCCGAGCACTTCGGCGTCACCCCTGCTGTCATTGAGCGGGACGTCAACACGCTATGGGTCTCCGGCCTGCCTGGTGGACTGCACGGGGACCTCGTGGACTTCGATGCCGCCGACTTCGACGCCGGTCGCCTGCGGCTCGCAGAGCCGCTGGGGCTGGATCGTCCACTTCGTCTGACCCGTCAGGAGGCGATCTCCCTGCTCCTGGCCCTCAGGGTCCTCGCCGACCTGCTGTCCGACGACGATGCCTCCGCCGCAGTACTCTCCTCCACCCAACGTGCGATCTCCGCGCTGCTCACCACCGGCGCTCCCGTTGACGATGCCGCAGCACGAGCCGGATTCTCATCCGGTCCGGTTGCCGACCACCACGACCATTCCGGCAACCCCGGCCGTACGGCTCAGGTCCTGGCCGCCGTGCGCTCCGCACTGCAGGACAAGCGCCGCCTTCACCTGGCCTACGTCTCCGCCACCGACACCCGCTCCGAGCGCGATGTCGACCCCATCACCTTGGAAAGTGATGGATCACATATGGCCCTCGTGGCCTGGTGCCTCAGCGCCAAGGCCGAGCGCAGCTTTCGGCTGGACCGGATCGAGTCGGTCCAGGTTCTCGACGTCCCAGCAATCCGGCATCGCACCTCGCGTGCCAAGAAACGGCATGACACCAGTCGGCCTGAGGGGGACAGGCCCCGTGCCACACTGACTCTGCGCCCAACGGGACGTTGGCTCGTGGAGCAGATTCCATGCATCTCCCAGAAGGAGACCACGGAGGGTGGGCTCAAGGTCGTTGTCGAGGGGCGCGACCGCACCTGGCTCATCGGTCTGGTCCTCTCAGTCGGCCGCCATCTCATCGCCGTCGAGCCCGACAACCTCGCCCAAGACGCCGTCGATGCTGCCAAACAGGCTTTGACCTGGTACGACACCAATTCTGAAGGGTGTTGATGCCGGATCCGTCCGCCTTGGGGAGAACCGGCGGAGCGGTCGTTCAGAGGCGCCCGCCGGGAAGGCTACACTCAGCCGGTATCGAAAGCCCCTACCATCTAGGAGTAGCGCCATGCGATTTCAAGTCTGGCACATGATCGTTCTGCTTGTTCTTGTGCTGATCGTCTTCGGTTCCAGCAAGCTTCCGGACATTGCCAAGAGTGTCGGCCAGTCCATGAAGGTCTTCAAGAAGGAGATCAAGGAGCTGCGCGACGATGACTCCAAGGAGGGGCAGGCCCAGCTCCAGCAGCAGCCTCAGGAGGGCACGTACTACACGGAACCCACCCAGTCCGGTCAGGCTGCTCAGCAGAATACTGAGGGGTCATCCCAGAAGTGACGCTGTCCGGCGATAGCCGGTGGCTCGAAGTCGAAGGAGGCCATGGTGCCCAAGCTACCTCGTATCAGGCGATCGAGGCGCAAGGACAATCCAGAGGCGCGCATGTCCATCGGGGACCACTTGCGCGAGCTGCGCAACCGGCTCTTCATCTCGGCCCTGGGCGTCGTGGTCATGTCGGTCGTGGGCTATCTGGTCTATGAGCAGGCCTTTTCCCTCATCACTCGCCCAATCGAGGCAGCCAATGCTCACGGCGCCAATCTCACTTTGAACTTCGACACGATTCTGGCCTCTTTCGACATGAGGCTCAAGGTCTCGATCTGGCTTGGTGTCCTGTTCTCTGCTCCGCTGTGGATGTACGAGTTCTGGGCCTTCGTAGGGCCGGGGATGACCCGCAAGGAGAAGATCTACACCTGGACCTATGGCGTTATAGGACTCCTGTTGTTCTCCGCCGGCGCGGCCCTGGGCATGTGGGTGATGCCGCACGCGGTCGCCATCCTCACCGGTTTCATTCCCTCCGGCCCCACTGCAGGGCTTATCAATGCAGGTGTCTACCTGTCCTTCGTCATGCGGCTCGTCCTCGTCTTCGGATTAGCCTTCCTCCTGCCCGAACTCCTCGTGGCCCTCAACATGCTAGGGATCATGAAGGGCACAACGATGCTCAAGGGCTGGCGCTGGGCCGTCGTCGGGATCTTCACCTTCATGGCCTTCGCCAATCCGCTACCGGATCCCTGGTCCATGATCTTCATGGCGCTTCCCATCACCGGTTTGTACTTCCTGGCCTGCTTCATTTCTATCCGGCATGACAAGCGGGTCGAGAAGAAGCGCGCCGAGCTCGACGCCGAGTTGGAGGCCGCACTGGCCGATTAGCACCCGGCGCTGTCGGGACCCGCTGTTCCTCCCACTGCTTTCTCGCTACTTTTCTTCATGCGTATCGCCCTACTTTCCAATCCATCCTCAGGCCGTGGGCGTCACTCGGCTGCCGACGAGGTTGCCCGCAGAGTCCTACGTGAGGCCGGGCACGAGGTCCTCCATGTACGCGGCAGCTCGTATGAACAGTCGCGTCACGCCGGCAAGGCTCTCCTTGAGGACGGATCGAGCCACGGGGTCGAGGCTCTGGTCGTCGTTGGTGGAGACGGCATGGTGCACCTGGGAGTGGACATCGTCGCCACAACGGGTGTGCCGCTGGGCATCGTTGCCACCGGAACCGGCAACGACATCGCCAGGCACTTCGATCTGCCCAGCCGGGATGCCGCCGCCTCCGCCCACATCATCAACCAAGCGTTGTCCGGCAATGGCGCCGTCATAGCGACCGACGCGATCTACGCCTCCCGCCCCGACGGCACTCTTCTCGCCCCGCAGCGGCGCTGGTCCCTGGCCGTGGTGAGCGCCGGCTTAGATGCCGCCGTCAACGCCCGCGCCAACACCCTGACCTGGCCGGCCCGCGAGGGACGCTACGTGCGCGCCTTCACGGCCGAGCTCGCGGCGCTGGCACCCTACGGCTACCGAGTCACCACCGACGAGGGCACCTGGGAGGGGCCCGCGCTGCTGCTGGCAGCCGCCAACACCCGCTACATCGGTGGTGGCATGGACCTGGCGCCGCATGCCGACCCCACCGACGGTCTGCTCGAGGTTCTGCGCCTGGATCCCGTAGGCCGCCCCCACCTGGTGTCGCTGTTCTCTCGGCTCTTCAAGGGAACGCACTTGACTGACTCGGCCGTCCATATCGAGCGCAGCCGTGTCGTCACCATCGAAGCGCTGGACGAGCGCACCGGCCGTGATCGGGGTCTGCGTCCTCCTCCGCACCCCTTTGCCGATGGCGAGCCCCTGGCCGAACTGCCCCTGCGGCTCGAGGCCGTCCCCGACGCCGTACGGCTACTCCTGGCGGCCCAGGACGACTTGAGCCCTAGAGTGTGCCCATGAGCTCACCAGCCGAGCGTTACGCCGCATCTCGCCGTCGACAGGCCACAGCCAGCAGCGAGCTCACCCGTTTCGCCCGAGGTTATGACTTCCCCCTCGACCCGTTCCAGGAGGAGGCCTGCACGGCCATCGAAAGAGGAGAAGGCGTCCTCGTCGCAGCGCCGACCGGAGCCGGCAAGACGGTCGTGGGGGAGTTCGCCGTCCACCTGGGCCGGGCCCAGGGCCTCAAGACCTTCTACACCACGCCGATCAAGGCACTGAGCAACCAGAAGTATCTGGATCTCGTCGCCCGGCACGGCGAGGATCAGGTGGGGCTGCTCACCGGTGACACCTCGGTCAACCCCCGCGCAGACGTGGTGGTGATGACCACCGAGGTGCTCCGCAACATGCTCTACTCGGACTCCCGTGACCTGGATCGGCTGGGATTCGTGGTCATGGACGAGGTCCACTACCTGGCCGACCGCTTCCGCGGACCGGTATGGGAGGAGGTCATCATTCACCTTCCGACCGGGGTTCAGGTGATCTCCCTGTCCGCCACGGTCTCCAACGCCGAGGAGTTCGGCGACTGGCTCGGCCAGGTGCGGGGAAAGACCGCTGTCGTCGTCTCCGAGAAGCGCCCCGTCCCACTGACCCAGCACATGATGGTCGGGCGCCGGCTCCTGCCCCTCTACTCATGCCCAGCGGATGACGCAGAAGCCGCTGAGAGCGCCAACACGGTGCAGTCGGGACAGACGGGGCAGCCCCCGATCAGTCCCGAGTTGCTCAAGGCCGTCAAGCAGGCCCGGCGCGCCGCCGCCTCCGGTGGCGACTCCACCCGAGGTTCACAACCCTGGAAGCGTCCAGCGCGTGGCACGCGCGCACCTCGCCGCGGAGAGGGCGGAGCTCGCACAGCTAGGCTGAAACCGCCCTCGCGGCTGCAGGTCGTCACGGCCCTGGAGGGGGCACGACTACTGCCTGCGATCGTCTTCGTCTTCTCCCGAGCCGGTTGCGAGCAGGCCGTTCACCAGGTGGTGAGCGCCGGGGTGGATCTGACCACCGAGGCCGAGACGGCGCGGATCCGGGAAGTCATCGAGCGGCGCACCGCCGACATCCCCGCCGGAGACCTGGGAGTCCTCGGCTTCCACTTCTGGGCCCACGCCCTGGAACGTGGCGTCGCGGCCCACCACGCAGGACTGCTGCCGGTGTTCAAGGAGACGGTGGAGGAGCTCTTCAGCGCGGGCCTGGTCAAGGTCGTCTACGCCACCGAGACCCTGGCACTGGGGATCAACATGCCCGCCCGCACCGTGGTCCTGGAGTCACTGCGCAAGTGGAACGGGTCGGCCCATGTCGCTCTCAGCCCGGGGGAGTACACCCAGCTGACGGGGCGGGCCGGACGCCGCGGCATCGACGTCGAGGGCCACGCCGTCGTCCTGGCCGCCGACGACGTCGAGCCGGCCACGGTCTCCTCCTTGGCCTCCCGGCGCACCTACCCGCTGGTCTCCGCCTTCCGACCGACCTACAACATGGCCGTCAACCTGCTCGAGCGCATGTCGCGGGCACGGGTGCGTGAAGTGCTCGAGGAGTCCTTCGCCCAGTTCCAGGCCGACCGCGGCGTCGTCGAGCTGGCCGCCCAGGCGCGCCGCAAGCGCCGCAGCCTGAAGTCCCTGGAGAAGGACATGACCTGCCGCCTGGGCGACTTTCGTGAGTACGCGGCCCTGCGCCAGGCCATCGCCGACGCCGAGGCAGACCTGTCTCGGGACAAGGCCTCCACGCGTCGCAACGAAACGGGACGGGCCATGAGCGCGCTGGGGCGCGGCGACGTCGTCGTCTTTCGCAAGGGCCGACGCCACCGCCACGGCATCGTCCTCGAGGCCGGTGCCGACCGCACCGGGACACCCACCCTCACGGTACTGGGGGAGGACTCGCGAGTGGTCGCGCTGACCCCGGACACGACGCCGGACGGTGTCATGCGGGTGGGCGCGCTGAGGGTGGCCGAATCGGTGGACCCGCACCGGCCCAGAGACCGGGACCGGCTCGTCCAGCGCCTGGTGGACGCCCTGCGTTCCGGAGACCTGGAGAGCAGGACGAGGCGCACACGAACCCGCTCGGGCCGCGCGCAGGCCCGCCGCAACAGCGCGATTGAGAACCTCGAGCGCTTGCGCCACGAAATGCGCTCCCACCCCTGCCACGGGTGCCCCGACCGGGAGGAGCACGCCAGGATCGGCCGCAAGTGGTCGCGGGCACGGGCCGAGGCCGAGCGCCTGCAGCGACGCATTGAGACCCGTACCGGCACCATCGCCCGCCTCTTCGACGCCGTGTGCGAGGTGCTGCTCGAGCTGGGCTATCTGCGCCCGGTGGACCGGGGCCACCCGGAGCGGGAACTGCGGGTCACCAGCGCCGGCAAGGCCCTGGCACGGATCTACGCCGAGCGGGACCTGCTCATCGCAGAGTGCTTGAGCGCGGGTATTTTCGCGGACCTCAGCGCCGCTGAGCTCGCTGGGGCCCTGAGTGCCTGTGTCTACGAGCCGCGGTTGAGCGCCCAGTCGATCGGGCTACCAGTGGCGCCCGGATCCCGCCTCGGCCAGTGCCTGCGCGCACAGTTGGGGGTCTCGCACCGGATTCACGATCTGGAGTCCCTGGCCCGCATCGAGGCATCCTCGGGCGCAGAGCCGGCGCTGGCCGGGTCCGTCCAGGCCTGGTGCGATGGCGCGCAGTTGGCGGACATCCTGAATACTACTGAGCTGACGGCCGGGGACTTCGTGCGCTGGTGCAAGCAGCTGCTCGACGTCGTCGGCCAGATCGCCAGTCTCTCACCACCGTCGGATGCCGCCCCCGAGCAGGCGAGAGCCGTCACCGAGCTGTCCCTGCGAGCCGCCGAGGCCTCCTTGGACCTCAACCGGGGAGTGGTCAGCTGGTCCGCCGTCTGATCCCACTCCGAGGCGTCACGGCTAGTAGTCTCGTCCCGGCCGATACACCGCACGACAGGACCCACAACGCCATGTCAGGCTTCTTCGCCCTTCTCGACGACATCGCCACGCTCGCCAAGCTGACGCTGTCCACCGTTGACGACACTGCCTCCATCGCCGTCAAGACCTCCGCGAAGGTGTCCGCGGCAGCCGTCGACGACGTGGCCACCACGCCCCAGTACGTCACCGGCATCACCCCTGACCGAGAGCTGCCGATCATCAAGCGGATCACGCTGGGCTCGCTGCGCAACAAGCTCCTCATCATCCTGCCGATCGGCCTGCTGCTGACAGCCGTGGCGCCGTGGCTCCTGCCCGTCGCGCTCATCATCGGCGGCGCCTACCTGTGCTTCGAGGGCGGGGAGAAGATCCTCGAGCGCTTCCTCCACACCGGGCACGTCCAGGAGGAGACCGGCCCGGTCGACGAGGCCCAGATCGTCCGTCAGGCCATCACCACGGACTTCGTCCTGTCCACCGAGATCATGCTGCTGGCCCTGGCAGAGGTGGAGGGGGAGTCGTCCCTGCGACGCATCATCGTCCTCGTCCTCATCGCTCTGCTCATCACCTTCGCCGTCTACGGCTTGGTCGCCGCCCTCATCAAGCTCGATGACGCCGGAGCGCACCTGGCCGAACAGGGCCGCACGAGTGCTGTGAGGGCTCTCGGCCGTGCGATCGTGAAGTCAGCACCGGTGCTCTTCCGTGGTATCGGGGTCATCGGCACCGTGGCGATGCTGTGGGTCGGTGGTCACATTCTAGCGGTGAACCTCGCCAAGGTCGGTTTCCACCCATTGCACCACGCCATCGAGTGGGCCGAGGAACTCACCCACAACCCGGTCCTGTCCTGGATCACCGGGACAGCCATGTCCTGCCTCATCGGGGCGATCATCGGCACACTGCTGGCGCTGGCCTGGCAGCCTGTGCACCACGCCCTGTCCCGCCGCCGTTCCGCCGACTGAGAGCTACTGGCCGAGTTCATCGCCGAGAAAGGCGAGAATGGCGCGTACCCGTCGGTTCTCCTCCGAGGGATCCAGTCCCAGCTTGAGGAAGATCGCTGAGACGTGCTTGGCCACCGCGGCCCTCGACACGATCATCTGCGCTGAGATCTGACCGTTCGACAGCCCCCGCGCCATGAGCTCAAGCACCTCCAGCTCGCGCGGCGTCAGGTCCGCCAGGCCCGAGCGCGAGCCTCGCACCATGGCTCGGGCCACCTCCGGGTCGGTGACCATGCCTCCGGCCAGAACCACCCGCAGGGACCCCAGGAAGTCGGCGACCTCCGAAACCCTGTCCTTGAGCAGGTAGCCCGTCCCGCCGGCTTCCACCGGGGCGTCCGCGGCGAAGAGCTGCTGGGCGTAGGTCGCCGACACATACTGGCTGAGCACCATGATCGCCACGGCCGGGTGGCGGCGTCGGATGGCCAGTGCGGCCTCCAGGCCGTCGTTCCTCATGGACGGCGGCATGCGGACATCGGTGATGATGGCGTCCGGCAGGCGCCCCTGGCCGTCCAGGCGGTTGATGCAGTCAACCAGCCCCGGGGCACTGCTCTCCCGGGCGATGACGTCATAACCCTGGCGTTCCAGCAAGCCCGCCAGGCCTTCGCGCAGCAGGGCCGAGTCGTCGGCGAGCACCAGTGAAGGGGCCATGCTCATAGCTCCCACCTTTCCACGCAGCCGGTACCGCTTGATCTGTTCATGCTGTCTGGGCTGATTCCGCTCTCCCCGCGGACCAGGAGCAACGGCAGGTGCGCCGCGAGCCGTGTCGGCCCGCCCGGAGGACTGGTCAGCAGGAGTTCGCCACCAAAGGCCGCGAGCCGTTCCCTCATGCCCGCCAGGCCGTGACCAGGCTGGAGTCGGGCTCCGCCAGGCCCGGTATCGACTACGCAGACCCTCAGGCTCTTGTCCACGGTCAGCAGGACCGTCACCTCTGCACCGGGAGCGTGTTTGAGCGCGTTGGTCATCGCCTCCAGGGCGAAGAAATAGGCCGCGGCCAGCACTCCCTCGGGCATCGCCGGAAGGGGATGCGGACAGATGATCCTCACGGTCCTGCCGGTTCTGTCGGCTTGATCCGCTGCATCCCGGAGGGCTGCAGCGAGGCCGAGGTCGGTGAGCACCTGGGGGTGGATACCGCGCACCGTGGTGCGCAGTGAGTTCAGTCCGCCGGCAATGGCCGCCTTGGCCTCATTCAGCAGGCCGGCAAGTGCCGGATCTGCGATCACGGTAGGGGAGAGCTGTGCCTCCCCGAGCTTCATGAGTCCGACGACGAGCTGCTGCTGAGCACCGTCATGCAGGTCGCGCTCAATACGCCGACGCTCAACCTCATAGGCCGCGACGATCTCACGCCGAGAGGCCGTCAGCTCGGCAATCCGGCGAGAGGCGAGCGCCTCATGCGTCGTCGTTGCCTCGGCGGACCATCGCAACGGAAACCTGAGCTGCACAGCTCCAAGGTACCGTGTCCCATCCGGCCGTGTCGCCGAGCAGGACACCGGTAGTCAGTGAGGTATACCCAGCACTACCTCGTTCAGAGTGCGGGCACTATCGAGATCACGCCGCGGAAAGGATGAGATGAGAGGCATGAGCACACCACTGATCACCACCAGCGACATTGTCAAACGCTTCGACACGGTGACTGCCCTGGCCGGCGTGAGCATCAGCATCGCCGCGGGCGAGACCGCCGCGATCATGGGTCCCTCCGGATCAGGCAAGTCGACTCTGCTGCACTGTCTGTCGGGGGTACTCGTCCCGGATCGCGGGGCCGTGACCTTCGGGGGCACTGAGATCTCCCGCCTCACTGACGCACAGCGTTCTCATCTTCGGCTGCGCGAGCTGGGATTCGTCTTTCAGGACAGCCAGCTCATCCCCGAGCTGCCGGCTCGGGAGAACGTGGCGCTTCCTCTCATGCTCACCGGGACCTCGACGCGCACGGCGCTGCGCGCCGCCGACGACATGCTCGCCCGGCTCGGACTGGTGGAGCTCAGGAGCCGTCGTCCCGCTCAGATGTCCGGTGGGCAGGCCCAACGTGTGGCGATCGCGCGGGCACTGGTGAGCAGTCCCCGCGCCATCTTCGCCGACGAACCCTCCGGCGCGTTGGACCAGGCGACCGGTCATGAGATGATGCAGTTGCTGACAGCAGCCGTCGCCATGGCCGGTGCGGCGCTGGTCGTGGTGACGCACGATGTCAATGTCGCACGCTGGTGCTCACGCCTCATCGAGATCCGTGACGGGCTGGTTCACTCCGACCGTCTCCTGAACGTCAACACGGCCAACCGCCCCGCAGGAGCGACGCAGTCGGGGGTGACCCGATGAACGCCTCAAATGCCGTCTCCACGCCCGTGGCGGGCTCGTCCAGTAGCGGGGGCTCCCGTCCCAGTTTTCTGGTCCTCGCCCGCCTCACCGCTCGTCTCACCCGTGCGCGCCTCGCCTCCCGCGAGGGGGAGGCACTGCTGTACCTGGCCAGCGTTCTGGCATACACCGTGGCTACCTGCGCTGCCCTGACCGTCGCCGGGGGCACCTGGATGCTCCACAGCCGTGGAAGACACCCCGAACGCATCCAGGCATGGGTTGATGCAGCCCAGAAAGCGGGCCATGACGGCTTCGTAGGGCAGCAGTACACTATCCTCTCACTCCTGGCATGCGCCATGCTCGTCCCCGCCATGGTGGGACTGGCCTCCAGCGCCGCCATCCTGGGAGCCCGCAGCCGTGAGAGGCGACTTGCGGTCCTGCGCCTGGTGGGCCTGTCCGGGGCGGACGTCACCCGCATGTCCCTGCTGGACGCCCTGGTCCAGTCAGTGGCCGGCGCCGTCATCGGCACTGTTGTCTACCTGGTCACGCTTCCTGCTTGGAGCAGCCTCACCGTCATGGGCACCCGGATCACGGCCGGTGAGATGATCCTGCCGCCGATGATGCTCGTTGTCGTCCTGCTCGGGGTCATCGTGGTCGGCCAGGCCTCGGCCTGGCGGGGTCTGCGTCAGGTGAGGATCTCACCACTGGGCGTTTCCCGACGCGCTAACGGGCCGCGCGCCGGTGTCTGGCGCGTCGTCGTGTTCTTCATGACGCTGTTCGGCGCTCCGCTAGTCGCCAGACTGGCGCCACAGCAGTACCACGCCCTCATCATCTGCGCCATGATCGTGGCGGTGATCGCCGTCTTCGACCTGGCCGGGTCATGGTTCACCCAGCTGCTCTCCCGAGGGCTGGCCCGGCTGCGCGGCCCGGTCATGCGATGGACCGCTCGCCGGATCCAAGCCGCCCCCACCGCAACGTGGCACCGGGTCTCCGCCATGGGGTCGCTGTCCTTCATCGGTGGTTTCATCGGTAGTTTCATGTCATACATGCCTTCGGGCCCCGCCACTGGGGCGACGGCGGACGCCTACGTCTACGGTGTTCTGTGGGACTTTGAGAAAGGTGCCTTCATCACCCTGGCCTTCGGGTTCGTTCTGACAGCCACGTCCATCCTCGTCACTCAGGCCTCGGGCACCATCGAGCGCGCGGAACAGTCCCGCAGCCTGCGGCGCATGGGCGCCCCCGCGAGTTACGGCCTGCGCGTCATGTGGATGGAGGCCTATGCACCGCTCCTTCTCGCTGTTCTCGGCGGTGCTGGTCTTGGCACTCTCATGGCCTCACTCCTGACGGGAACCTCTCCGGTCTCCGGCGCCTCTTCGCTGGCACTTGGCATCATCGTCGTCGGGCTGGTACTGACGGGTCTCGCGCTGAGAGCCTGCCATCCCCTGTACTACCGCCTCCTGGGGATCGAGGAGCGACGCAACGACTGAGGCTGTGGGGATCCTCTCCACGCCGTCGCCTCCAGCCACTCACTGGGCGAGACGACATCATGTTGCCCTTATGCTTCACTGCGTGACAGTGCTCTCCTGGACCATCCGCTGGCTTCGCCGATCGGCCCCCGCCGCCGTGGCGCTGCTGGCGGGTCTGGCCACCTATACCGCCTTCCCGCCGATGAACCTGTGGGGGGCGGCCCTCATCGGGGTCGGAGTGTTCATGCTTCTCGTCCGAGGGCGCGGATTCTGGCCCGGCACCGGACTGGGGCTGCTCTATGGCCTCGGCATGTTCACACCTCTGCTGCACTTCACGAAGGTGGGGATGGGGAACCCGATGGGCTGGATCTCACTGACGGCCTTCGAGTCGCTCTACCTGGCCGGGCTCGGGGGCGCCTGGTCCCTGGTGAGCCGCCTTTCACGGCTTCAGAGTCCATTCGAGAGCTCATCACGCGGCCGGCGCCTACTGCGCGGTGTGCCCGACGGCGCCGCAGGAGTGTTTGCCTTCGCCCTGCTGTGGTCGGGGATCGAGGAGCTGCGCTCCATTTGGCCCCTAGGCGGTTTCCCTTTCGGCCGTCTGGCCTTCGCCATGGCCGACGCCCCGGTGCTGCCGGCGGCCGCCTATATCGGCAGCGCCGGGGTGGGGTTGCTGGTAGCGCTGGCAGCAGCGTGCCTCGCTCACGCGGCTCAGACCATCTACGAGCGTCGCACGGTCCCAGCGGTCATCTCCGCGGTGATCGCCGCGGCTGTGCTCATCGCACCCCAGGCCCTTCCGGTGGACACCCGCGCCGAGAACGGCACTGTTCGTGTCGGGGCAGTCCAGGGCAATGTGGCCACCGACTTCGAGGACGCCTTCAACCGAGCCCTGGAGGTCACTGGCAACCACGCGACCGCCACGAGGAAGCTGGCCTCCGACACCGGCTCCGGTAGCCTCGATCTGGTCGTCTGGCCAGAGAACTCCGCGGACCTGGACCCGCGTGACTACCCGGCCTCGGCGACAATCGTCGATGAGGCCGCCCAGGCGGTCCAGGCACCGGTACTTGTGGGCGCCGTTCCCTTCGTCGACAACATCCGCTACAACGACGTCCTCGTGTGGAATCCTGGGGACACCGCTGGACAGGCGGAGCATGCCTACTACCGCAAGCACCGGCCCGTTCCCTTCGCCGAGTACATTCCCGCCCGTTCCCTCGTGCGGCGCCTGACCACCCAGGTTGATCGCGTCGGCGTAGACATGCTGCCCGGTACCGGGCCCAGCACCCTGACGGTTCCCGCCGTCACCCAGAGCCGAGACGTTACCTTCGCGATGGGGATCTGCTTCGAGGTCGCCTACGACGATGCCCTGCGCGACGGCGTCAAACAGGGCGGGCAGGCGATCATCATCCCGACGAACAATGCCTCCTTCCTCGACTCCGGTGAGGCCGCCCAACAACTCGCCCAGGGGCGCGTCCAGGCAGTGGTCCACGGCCGCAGCGTTATCCAGGCCTCCACCGTCGGCTATACCGCGATCATCAACCCCCGCGGCGAGATCGAACAGGTCACCCGGCCCTACACACAAGCGAGCCTGGTGGCCGACATCCCGCTGCGCAGATCCCAGACCATCGCCGACCGTCTCGGCTCCGCCCCCGGCATCGCACTCCTCGTCAGTGCGGGTGTGCTGCTCAGCGCCGGTATCCTGAGTCAGGCACGTTCGCGGTGGAAGACGACGGCTCGGGTTCACCGGCGTCGCTGCTGATCTCGGATACCCTCGGAATATCTCAGGCAGCCTTGGCGTCACCCGCACACAACTTTGGAGAAATAAGTGAAGGCACTCGTCGTCATCCCGACCTACAACGAGATAGAGTCTTTGCCCTCGGCACTGGACCGGGTCCGCAAGCACGCTCCCGAGGCGGACATTCTCGTCGTCGACGATGGTTCCCCCGACGGCACCGGCGACTACGCCGATACTCGGGCGAACGAGGACTCCCACATCCACGTCCTGCACCGCTCGGAGAAGAACGGACTGGGCCCGGCCTACCTCGCCGGTTTCTCCTGGGCCCTGGCGGCCGGCTACGAGCTCATTGTCGAGATGGACGCCGACGGATCTCACCGGGCCGAGGATCTGGCTCTGCTCATCCAGCGTGCTGAGATGGCCGACGAGCCCGACCTCGTCATCGGTTCGCGTTGGGTCTCCGGCGGCGCAACCGAGGGGTGGGATGCCAAGCGGGTGGCCCTGTCGAAGGCCGGGAACCTCTACATCAATGCCATGCTGGGACTGCGCGTTAAGGACGCGACCGCGGGCTTCAGAGTCTTCCGTGCCTCCATTCTGCGTCGCATGGACCTGAGCAGGGTCGAGGCCCTCGGATACGGGTTCCAGGTCAACATGACCAAGCTCGTGGACGAGGCCGGCGGCCGCATCGTGGAGATGCCCATCACGTTCCTAGAGCGGGAGGCCGGGCAATCCAAGCTCTCTGGGGGGATCTTCACCGAGGAGTTGTCGCTGGTGACCCGTTGGGGTGTCGTCAAGCGCTCCGGACAGCTGTTCAACGCCGCTAAGATCGTCGGAGGCCGGTTGCGCGCAGCTCACGACAAGCGCCGTCGTGCCGCTACCGGATACCAGCGACGACCGTCAGCCTCGTCGCGTCAGACGCGCTTCTGCTCTTGACCGGCCTTACGCTGCGTTACTGACGCTGAAGGACCGCCCCTTGATACAACAAAGGTGCCGGTCCTTCAGATCTCGTCCAAGCGTTTTTCAGGAGAGCCTTCAGCCACTGATTCGTTCGCGGTAAACCTCACCGCTGCGCAGCGCCTCAAGACGTTCATTGAGGAGAACCTCGAGCTCCTCGACTTTGCGGCGCTCCAGGAGCATGTCCCAGTGGGTGCGGGGGGTCTTCTTGGGCTCATCGGGCTCGGGCTCGTTCTCACCGCGTCGGGCGGCGGGCTGACCGCACTCGGGGCACTCCCAGGCTGGGGGTACCTCGGCCTCGGTAGACATCGGGATCCTGGTCACATGCGCCATCGGGCACTCGTAGCTGACGATCATCCGCTCGGCGAACTCGACTCCGTCTTCTGACTCCATCGACTTCGCGCCGATGGTCATTCCCCGCAGTGCGCGGTCTGCCATGGTTGCGGCCTCCTCCGTGGTTCGTCTTTCGCCGGTCTCCCGCTCCCGGTAGCGTCAGTAGCTCGCGCTCGGTTCGGGGCACCGGTACGTCAACACCGAGGGAGGGCAGGATGTTCCCAGCGGTATCGACGCAATCCGGGTGACGATGATACCGGTTGATCGACTAGGCGTCCGTCATCGGGCCACATCGCCGCCATAACATCGGTGATCGCCGGCCGGTATCGAAGCGTACAGCCTGTACGTCGTCTCGGCTCGCGGCATACTTGGCCTCATGGCTCAGCAGCGCATCGGCATTCTCACGGCGGGCGGCGACGCCCCAGGACTCAACGCGGCGATCCGGGGCTTTGGAAAGGCGGCGATTCAGCAGCACGGCTGGGAGCTCATCGGATTTCGTGACGGTATGCGGGGCCTGGCCGAGAACCGCTTCACCGAGCTGGACGCCGCAGCTCTGTCCGGGATCCTCACCACCGGCGGAACCATGCTGGGAACCAGCCGGGACAAGGTACATCGCATGATGGTGGACGGTGAACCCTGCGACATGGTGCCCACCATCGTGGAGAACTGCGAGAAGGACGGGATCGATGCGCTCGTGTGCCTCGGTGGGGGCGGGACCGCGAAGAATGCCAAGCGGCTCATGGATGCCGGCCTCAACGTCATCCACCTGCCCAAGACCATTGACAACGACATCATCCACACCGACTCCTCCTTCGGCTTCGCCACCGCCTTGGAGATCGCCACGGAGGCCGTGGACCGGCTGCACTCGACAGCGCACTCCCACCACCGCATCATCCTCACCGAGATCATGGGTCACCGGGCCGGCTGGCTGGCCCTGGGGGCCGGTATCGCGGGTGGGGCGGACGTCATTCTGCTTCCCGAGATTCCGTACTCGGTGGACGCGATCGCGGACAAGATCGAGCGGCGCCGCTCTCACGGCTCTTCCTTCTCGGTGGTGGCCGTAGCCGAGGGGGCGCTGTCGGTGACGGATCACGCCGAGCTGGAGCACGCCCGTGCCCTGGTCAAGGACGCCTCCAGTCCCGAGCGCAAGGCGATGGCCAAGCGGGGCGTCAAACGCCTGGAGGCATCGCACCGCGCCAACACCTTCACCCTGGCCGAGCAGCTGGAGAACTTGACTGGTCTGGAGGCGCGTGTCTCCATCCTGGGGTACGTCCAGCGCGGCGGTTCCCCCTGCGGGGCCGACCGCCTGCTGGGAACACGTCTGGGAGTGGCCGGAGCCGACGCGATCGCCGAGGGCAGGTACGGCGTCATGGTGGCCGATCGTGGTCATGGCACCGCGCTGGTTCCTCTCAAGGAGGTTGCCGGTCACACTAAGTTCGTTCCGGCCGAGCACGAGTGGATCCAGGCCGCTCGCGCCGTGGGGACGGCGCTGGGGGACTGAGCCCCTGAGCGGCGGGCGGCTGTGCACTCAGCGACGAAGAAGCGGCCCCGGGATCCAGGCGACCTCTCCCGGCTCCACACCGGTCGGAGCATCACCGGAGATGATGATGTCGGCGCGCTCCCAGGGTCGGTCCTTGGCGAAGAAGAGGCGCTCACCGGCCATCCACCAGTGCCAGAAGCGCACTGACTCCTCGGCGTCGCCGTTGACGCCCTCTGCGATGTCGCGGCTGATGCCGCGACGCTCGGCCACATCGTCTCCGGTCTGAACCCACACGTGTGCGTCAATGAGACTGCTGACCGCACGCAGACCGGCGCCGGTGCCCTCGACGACGACCAGGGGAGAGCCGGCCGGGACGCGGATGGAGCCCTCGCGGCCGTGCTCCCGCCACTTGTCCGGAACCAGGTCAAGGGAGCCGGACTTGCGCAGCCGAGTCAGGGTGTCGACGAGCAGCTGGTCCCAGTCGTAGAGCGGCTCGTTCCAGATGAGGTCGTCGAGGTGGAAGGCCTGGGAGCCGGGAACGGCCACGGTTATTGCCTGGGTGAGCGTCGTCTTACCGGATCCGCCCCGTCCGTCGACCGCGATGATCGCAGGCCTTCCCTGCGGCGTACCGACAAGATGCAGCAGGTGCGCGACGACGTCATCGGTATCGCTGACTCGCCACTGAGCGACGGCGGGTTCCTCCGGCTGAAGCTGGATCGACTCAGCCCCACTCACCCGCCGAGAGCGGCTGTTATCGACGGATTGCTGGCTATGCATCGTGGGTCCTTTCAGAGAACGGGTCATGAGGGTCAGATCGAGAAGCTGTCCGAGCTTCTCACCCGCCTGCGGGATAGTGCCGACAATGGTGAAACCATAGCGTTCGTGCAGGTGTACCGAGGCCATGTTGCCGGCTTCGATGAGAGCGATCATGGTACGGTCCCCAGCCGCCCGGGAGGCCTCGATCAGTGCGACCAGAAGTCTGGGGCCAAGGCCATACCCTTGAACGGCTGGGGACAGGTAGATCGAGTCCTCGACCGTGCGGGCGTAGCCCTCATAGGAGCGCCATGCACCGGCGACCGCGAACCCGACGATCTCCTGAGGCTTGCCGTCCACATGGGCGACGAGTGCCGTTCCACGTTGGACCATGGGGGCCAGCCATGCCTCGGCCTGGGCAGGGTCCTGCTCAATGCTGGTCCAAATGGCCAGGGACTCCCGCACTGCGGCATTGCGGATCTGGCGGATAGCGGGGGAGTCCGCCATGGTCGCCGGGCGGATCTGGTAGGCCTGGGCCGCGTCAGCGTGCATATCCCCTTTTCTTTCACTCGAGGGCATCGTCATTCTCCTGCTCGACGTACTGGGTCAGGTATTGACTCGTCAGAGTTGTTCGGTCCGCCACCATCTGCGCCGGTATTCCGGCGAACACGACACGACCGCCGTCGTGACCGGCTCCGGGGCCCATATCGATGATCCAGTCGGCGTGCTCCATCAGGGCCTGGTGGTGCTATGACGACGACGGTGCGCCCGGAGTCCACGAGCCGGTAGGTCACCACGTCATCCATGGGGGAGAGGTGGCCGTGGATGAGGCTCGATTGCGCCAGATCAGAGATCTGCATGGCACAGGCATCAGCAATGGATCTGCCGTCGATGAAGCAGGTGCGTGCGGGGTCGGCCAGCCGGGTTCCGTCGCACTGCGGGCACGTTCCGAAGATGACCGCCCGTTCCACACGCCATGCCTCGAGTACAGAACCCTCAGCAGGGCCCCGATGTCGCTGACGGTTCCGAGCATGGAACGCGGATTGGATCCCGTTCGCTCATGGTCCACGACGATCGTAGGCGTCAGTCCTTCCAAGCGGTCGGCGTTGGGACGTGCACTTGAGTCCATGAATTCCTGAACAAAGGCCGGGTAGGTCTCGTTGATGAGACGGTGCGACTCGGTTGCGATCGTGGTGAAGACCAGTGTCAGCCTGCGCTTGGGGATGGCGACGTCGACGCCTCGCAGGTTGTTCTCACGAGCCCCGACGACGCGGATGCACCATGCGTGTCGGCAATGGTCTGTCCAGCAGCCCTTCCACCAGTCACACAGACGATTGTGCCGGATGCCGTCGAACGACGCCGAAGCAGAGCGAACCCCACTCACTCACCACCGATAATGTACATTATGTCATTCTCGCTGGAGCGATAACGGTTCGCTCGAAGCTCGACACCCCTTCTAATCTAATCGCAAGGAATACGAGGTGCGGTGTAGCCTTCCACGTAGCGGGTCTGCTGGCCCGCCCTGCGACCACTTCCTCAGGGAGTCCAATGTTCCTCGCGCTACGCGAGATCCGCCACGAACCTGTTCGCTTCGGACTCATCATCTCTGTTATCGCACTGGTGGCTTATCTCACTTTTTTCTTGGCGTCGTTGGCCGTTGGTCTGGCTCATCTCTATCGCGCCGGAATCGATGGTTGGAACTCGGGAAGCGTCGCCATCACCGACGCCTCGAATGAGAACCTCTCCGCTTCTCGGCTGAGCGATGAGCAGCTGAGCACCGCCCAGACGCTGGCCACGGACAACGGAACCACGGCATCGACCCTTATGAGTACCGCCGCCGTCGCCCAGGCCGAGGGGGTCACGGACAAGGACGGCGAGGCGTTGCGGGACGACGTCTTCGCCTTCGGCATCGACCTGGACGGAGAACTCAGCCCGGCAGTAACAAGCGGTCACACGATCTCCGATCCGCTCAAGGAGATCCTCGTGGACGACTCCCTGCAGGCCAAAGGACTCAAGGCCGGGGATACAATCCGTCTCCTGGGCTCCGATCACGACTGGACGATCGTCGGCTTCACCCACGACACGACCTTCCAATCGGCCCCGGTGGTCACCCTGGATGGGCAGGCACTGAGCAAGCACGGCCCCACCAGCCTGTCACCCGCGGTCTCCGCCGTCGTGTTCAAGGCCGACCTCACCGGTGACAGCCGGGCCATGAAGTCCGCTCAGGATTCGGGTCTGAGGATCCTCACCAGTGAGGAACTCATCCGGACGCTACCCGGATACTCGGCACAGGTACTCACTTTCAGCCTCATGATCGGCTCACTGATCATCATCGCCTCCACAGTGCTGGGCATCTTCATCTACGTGCTGACCCTGCAGAAGAGACCAGTCCTGGGAATTCTCAAGGCGCGCGGCGTGCCCACAGGCTATCTCGTCCGTTCGGGCTGCGCCCAGACACTCGTGCTGTCGGCGGTAGGGATCGGCGTCGGGCTGTTTCTAACGGTGGCAACCTCCCTGATCCTGCCCAGCGCCGTCCCCTTCAGGCTCTCCGGTCTTCTTGACCTTCTCATCGCCGCCGCCTTCGTTCTCGTTTCAGTCATTGGCGGGCTGATTTCCGTGCGGGTCGTCACCCGCATTGACCCCGTGGAGGCCATCTCATGACAACGCCGAAAACAGCCTCCCCAGTCATGTCCCTGGAATCGGTGACCCGGGACTACCGCCAGGGCGATGAGACCATTCACGCGCTACACAGCACCGATCTTCAGTTGCGCGCCGGCGAACTGGTAGGGATCCTGGGCCCATCCGGTTCGGGAAAGTCAACCCTCCTGACCGTCATGGGTGGCCTGCGCACCCCCTCCAGTGGCACCGTCACCATCTCGGGCGAGCCGTTCTCCGCCCTACCGGAGAAGCGCCGGGCCGGGATCCGGCTCCGACGTATTGGATTCGTCCTTCAGACCTCCGGCCTGGTGCCCTTCCTGAGGCTCAACGACCAGTTCGCCATGCATAGCCGGGTCACACGCACCAAGAATGACAACTACAGGCGTGACCACCTGCTGGAATCGCTTGGCATCTCTCGACGAGCACACGCTTATCCTTCCGAGCTCTCCGGAGGTGAGCGCCAGCGCGCCGCCATTGCGGTGGCGCTCTACCACGACCCCGACATCATTCTGGCGGATGAGCCCACCGCCGCCCTGGACACTCGACGAGCTCAGGACGTCGCCCATCTGCTCGCAGATCAGACCCATGAGCTGGGCAAGGCAACGGTGATGGTCACTCATGACGAGCGGCTGCTTCCCGTATGCGATCGGGTCCTGGCCATGCAGGACGGCGTTCTGACTGAGCAGGACGTGGCGAAGGACGAAGACGACGCCCTCCGGCAGACCACCCCACTGAGCCGCGTTGGTTCCTCTCAGCCTTGCGAACTACAGTCGTGAACCGTGTCCACCATCCCGAACTCCGACCACTTCCCCACTGCTGTCTTCCTCGGCGACTCCATCACCACCGGTTGGCGAGCCCTCAGCCATCCCCGCAACCGCTGGACCTCCCTGGTGTGCGAGCATCAGCGATGGCGAGAAGTGAACCTGGCAGCGGACGGACTCGGGTTCTTCGCGCGCCGCGGAGGCCATCTGCCCGGAGGTCAGCGCTCGCCGTCGTGCCGTGACACCACTTGGCTGGAAGCGGTTCTGCGCTGTGAGCCCAATATCGTCACGATCAGCCTGGGTCTGAACGACGCGGCCTTCCTCCCCTCTCAGCGTGAACTGGTCGAGCAAGCAATCGATCATGACCTCAGTTTCATCTCCACGCGCTTGCGGGGCGCGCCGGTCATCGTCGCCCCCTATTTCCCCTCCCTGGAGATTGGTCCTCGTTTCCAGGCCATCCACCGCCTCGTCCATGAGAAGGCCACATCCTTGGGCCTGACCTCGACCGATGCCTTGAGCACGGCCATCAACGGCGACGACAACCGCCTGGCCATCGACCAGATCCACCCCGACGACGCCGGACACGCCCAGATGGCTCGCGCCATGATCTCCTTCTACGCCGAGATCCTTCCCGCCTCGTAACACTTCCATCCACGTTTACGCAGGTCAGTTGGGTAACGAGCCCCTTGAGGCATATGCTTGGCAGCAGATCGCACTCACCGTGACCAACTAAGGAGCTTGAGGACCCACTCGTGGAGTCACACCGCGAACCCACACTGGCTGATGTTGCCCAGGCTGCGGGCGTCTCGCTGACTACAGTCTCCCGCGTGCTCAACAACCGCGGCTACCTCTCCCAAGAGACACGGGAGCGGGTGGCTGAGGCGATCGCGGAACTCAACTACCGCCCCAATCAGATCGCAAGGGCACTGCACGGCAAGTCGACACAGTCAATCGGGTTGATCGTCCCCACCGTCGCTCTGCCCTTCTTCGGTGAACTCACCGAGCATGTCGAAGACTTTCTGGCCGACCGCGGCTACAGGACATTCGTCTGCAACTCCATGGGTAAGGCGGATCGAGAGCAGGAATATCTCGACCTTCTCCTCTCCCATCGGGTGGACGGCATCATCTCCAGCGCCCACAACGACGGTCTGGCCGACTACAGGTCGATTCATTTGCCTGTAGTCAGTGTCGACCGTGACCTCTCCCCCACCGTGCCCAATGTCCGCTGCGACAACGAGGCAGGCGGCCGCATCGCTGCTGAGCACCTGCTCAAACGGGGAGCCCGCCGTCCTGCACTGCTGACGTCTCGCACAGGAACCCACAACCTGCGGGAAAAAGGATATCGTCAGGTGCTTCAGCAAGCCGATATCGAGCCCGTGGTCCTCACCGTCGACTTCAACACCCCCGATGCTGAGCGCCCTGGCCTCATCCGTGAGCGGCTCGAGCTCGTTGCAGATGATGTTGATGCGGTCTTCGCCACCGATGATCTCACCGCCGCGCAGGTGGTGGAGTGGGTGGAAGACCAGGGCCTGAGAGTTCCCGAGGACTTCAAGGTGATCGGTTTCGACGGAACCGTTGCGATGCGCCGCGCCCTACCAGCGCTGACCACTATCCAGCAACCCATCGCCAGGCTTGCCCGCGCAGCTGTGAATCTGCTCTTGGACCAGATCGACTCCATGGCCTCAGCCTCCTCGGGCGACAGAGACTCCGAAAGACGTGAGAAACACCTGCGGAGCCCGTCCCCCATGGGCGTCAGACTACTGCCCGGTCGCACTACCTAGATAACCCGCAAACGCCCCAGTGTGGCCCCGGCCTCTCAAAGGTCGGGGCCACACTGTGTGCACCTGGCAGAAGACCACTCGGCGGCTCAGGCCTTGGCCTGCGTCTGAGCCTCTGTCTTGTCGTCGGCAGGGTCCCCGGCCTTGCGGACAACATCGAAGAGGACGTCGCCCCGGTGGATCGTCCCTGCCCCGTGCTCTTCGATGCCGTCGTATCCTTGAGCATTGGACACAACGATCGGGGTAACGGTCTGGTAGCCGGCGGCTCCGACCGCGGCCCAGTCAACGTCAACCAGCGGCATGCCACGCAAGACCTTGTCGCCGGCCTTGACCTTGGGGCTGAAGTGCTTGCCCTCTAGCTGGACGGTGTCCATCCCGACGTGGATGAGCAGCTCAACACCGCTGGCGGCGCGCAGGCCATAAGCGTGCCCGGTCGGGAAGGCGACGAGTACCTCGCCGTCCACCGGGGAGACGACCGGTCCCTCGGCAGGAGCGATGGCCATGCCCGGGCCGAGCATTCCTGAGGCGAAGGTCTGGTCCTCTACCTCAGACAACGGCATTGCGCGCCCTTGGATCGGGGCGTTCACAGTGAAGTCCTCGGCGGCTTCGTCGGGCAGCTCGACGGTCTCGGCGTGCTCGGCCATGGCCTCGGCTTCCAAAGCGGTCTCGTCAACATCAACGTCATCACCGGCAAGCGAGGCCTTACCACGGGTAGTGCCATAAGCGAAGGCAGCGGCGAAAGCAGCGATGAAGACGATCACCTCGAGGATGAGGTACTTGGCGATGTCATCGGGGACGATTGACACGAAGCCGACAAATCCTGCAGCGCCCAGCGCCTGGTTGTGGATGTCGAGCAAGGCGACAGCCGCTCCACCAAGGGAGGCCACGCCCATTCCTATGAAGAAGGGCCAGCGCAGACGCAGGTTGACACCGAAGATGGCAGGCTCAGTGATACCGACGATGGCGGAGACGCCACCGGCACCAGCCAGACCCTTCATCTTGGAGTCCTTGGTCAGGAAGAAGACCGCCAGGGTTACCGCGCCCTGTGCGATGTTGGCCATGGAGGCGATCGGGAAGATGAAGGAGCCGGCACCACCACTGCCCATCTGCGCAATGAGAGGCAGTTCTACAGCCGGGAAGGACTGGTGCAAGCCGGTGACGACGATCGGTGAATACACCAGACCGAACAGGAACCCACCCACGGGGCCGGCAGTCGTATACAGCCAGCTCAGGCCGTTGGTGATGCCGTCGGAGAGCTCACGCGCCAGAGGACCGACGACGACAAAGGTGAGGAAGCCGGTAACCAGGAGGGTGATGAGCGGAGTCAGCAGGAAGTCAGCTGTTCCTGACAGTCGCTTGTGAAGCCACTTCTCTATGTAGGCCAGCAGCCAGGATACGCATAGGACGGGGATGACCATGGCCTGGTAGCCGATCTTGTCCACGGTCAGGCCGAAGAGGTGCCATACCTCGATGGATCCAGCCTCTCGGGCGGTCTCGATCTCATAGGCGCTGGTCAGCTGGGTGGATACCATGGCGGCACCCATGGCGGCTCCGAGGTAGACGTTTCCGCCGAAGCGCTTGACCGCGGAGAATCCTACGAGCACTGGCAGGAAGGCGAAGGCGGCCGACGAGACGAGGTTGATGACGTCGTCGTAATCGGCCAGCCAGGCGTACTTGTCGACCAATCCGTAGGCACCGGTGGGATTGTCTGGGGCGACGAAGGACGACGAGGTGAAGAAGTCTGCCGTGAGGACGTTATGGATCGCCATCATGAGACCGCCGGCAACGAGAGCCGGCAGCAGCGGCACGAAGATGTCGGCGATCGCCTTGATGAAGCGGGAAAGGGGGTTGCCACTCTTGGCGGCCTGCTCCTTGGCCTCGTCCTTGGAGACCTCCTTGACCCCTCCGGTGTGGATCATCTCGGAGAAGACGAGATCGACGTCTCCTGGTCCGACGATGATCTGGAACATGCCGCCCGCGATGAAGGTGCCCTTGAGGTCGGGGTCCTTGTCGAGAGCCTTCTGGTCGACCTTGTCCATGTCGTTGAGGACAAGACGCAGACGCGTCGCACAGTGCGCGGCCGCATTGATGTTGTCGGCGCCACCGACGTACGTCAGGACGTCCTTCGCCACGCGGGCGTGATCCATTGCCACCCGGGGTTCCTTTCTCGTGATGGGACCGCAATAACTGGGCGGGCTGGGAAACCCACTGGTCGGAAGCATTGCCGACTCCCAGCGGCCACACCTGTGTCAATCGATGGTCACAGTACAGTGAGTTACAGCACCCTGCAACCGGAGAGAAAGGTCTGGTCGGTTTCTCAGTTCCGGGCCATAGATTCGTAGTCTGCCCGCGTCATGAAGCGGGTCTCAGCAAGCCTGCGGAACCTGAGCAAAAGTCCTGATGCTGCCGGCTGACAGCGTCAGCACGTCCTCCACCAGGAGTCCGGCCCCGGAACTGTCGGGATCGACGAAGCTGCGCAGGGTGAAGGTCAGTGCCCCGTCGCCGAGAAAGATCTCGGTCAGTGAATGGTCGTGAACCACCTCCAGCGACGACGTACACCCCTCGGGTAACGTGACCGTGCGCGTCTCACCGTGCTGGGTGTAACGAGAGGTCGAGCGGTCCACCCGGAGCACTCCACCGTCCAGAACAATGTCCACGTGCGACTCGTCCGTGCCGATTCGCAGTCCCCACGCGCCTGAGCAGCGAGTCTTATCGGCGTCCACACGCAGCTGCCAACTGCGGTGGCCCTCCAGCTCGGAGACCTGGTGAAGTCCGGGCTCGAGAACCGTGTCCACCAAAGCCGGTTGTCCGCCGTCGTGGGGCAAATCGGCCGCAGGTCGCTGAACAAGCCGACCATTCCTCACGCTCAGCGCTCTTGGAAGGCTCAGGGCGTGAACCCACCGGCCGGTCTCGATGGAGGGCTGGTCGTCCTCAGAGGCGTTACCCGCCCAAGCGGTCAGTAACGCCGGTCCCGGCTCTAAGGGCCTGCGGGCGAAGGTCTGGGGGGCGTAGAACTCGAAACCGCGATCGACCTCATGGAAGACGCCACCGGTGTCCCGTAGTTCGGCGCCCACAAGATGCCCCACCGTGTAGATGCAGGGGAAGATGTTCTCAAAGCCCTCCCGGTCGGGGGCGATGCCCTGAGGGCACCAGATGAGAACGTCCCAGTCCTCACCACTCTCCTCATCCTTCAGCCGCACCAAGCCGGGGCACTCCCACATGTAGCCGAAGGAGTCGAAGGCGCCGCCCGCGCCCGGGAAGCTCAGCTCTCCCTCCAGCTCCCAGGAGACCAGGTCCCGGGAGCGGTACAGGACCGCGGCGCCGGTCCTGTTCGTCCGCTGGACGCCGATGAGCATCCGATACTCCCCGGGCCGGTCGGGGTCCCGGAAGACCTGGGGGTCACGATAGTGGGCGGTGTATCCCTCAGCATTGGTAGGGATGAGGGGATTGCCGGGCCACTTGGTGAAGTTGGTCAGGTCGCCGCTGGTGACCAGGCACTGGCTGGCGGTGCGCTCGTCGGAGACCGGGTCCTTGAGGTTACCGGTGTAGAAGAACTGGAAGGGAGCCCGAGCAGGGGCGACACCGACCTCGTGGTCCTCCAGCACGATCGCGTTACCGGAGTAGGCGCCGGAGCGGTCGTAGAAGGAGTCCGGGATGATGGCCGGCTCGTGGTGGCACCAGTGCAGCAGATCCGTCGAGGAGGAGTGTCCCCAGTAGACCAGCTTGCGGTGGGGATGGAAGGGGCTGAACTGGTAAAAGGCGTGATAAGTGCCGCCGTCGACCAGGAGCCCATTGGGGTCGTTGAGTCGTCCCACCGGTGGGACGACGTGGAAGCACGGGTAGTCGGGATCGGTGGCAGCACTAGACGTGGCAATCGTATCCAGGGCTAAGCCCTTGAGGTCCTCAGTCACACCCGGATGTTAGCAGGACCACTTCCTAGTACCGGGCATACGCCCAGCAGGTGACCGGTGGAAGGCCGGTGGACGGTCAGTTGACGTCAGTGGAAGTACGGGATGATGAGCCACAGACCGAACAGTGCGATCAAGGCGGCGATGGTGATGAAGAATCCGGCCAGCATTTGGGCCAGGCGCACACCTTTCACCTGACCGGACTCGTGCTTGGCATGAACGATGGCGAGCATGCGTGCGGCCAGTGAGCAGACAACAAGGATGAAGGCGGCACCCAGCACTGTCACCACGGTCACCAGGCCCAGGGAGCTCCAGTCGATCGTCATGTCAGTCATGCCACGGATCCCGTCGTCATCCTCTGTGCACTTTCCTGATCCGCCGCACCATTGACGATCTCTGAGCGCACCTCCTCAAGCGTGCGCGGTTCACGTCCCAACTCCGGGTCCTGCCTGGCGACGACGACCTCGGAGGCATCATTGACGTTGGAGAAGTCCACGCGATTGTGGCTGGCCTGCCGGATGATCGCCATGGCTCCCACGATGAGCAAGCAGATAACGACAACGGTTCCCGGCACCCCGCCTTTGACCGCGACGTAGGAGGTGGCGGCCCCCACCAGGCCTGAGCACGGAAGCGTCACCAGCCAGGCGATGCCCATCTTGCCGGCCGTCCGCCAGGATACCTTGGTGCCCCGACCGATCCCCGAGCCCAAGATGGAGCCAGTGCAGATGTGGGTGGTGGACAGTGCGAAGCCGAGGTGGGAGGAGGCCAGGATCGCCACTGTCGAGGCGGTCTCGGAGGCGAAGCCCTGCGGGGCCTCGACATGTACCAGGCCTCGCCCCATGGTGCGCATGATGCGCCACCCGCCGGAGTAGGTTCCCAGACCGATAGCGAGTCCGGCCGCTGCGATGACCCACCAGTGAGGTCCGGTACCGGCCTCCTGGTAACCACCGGCCACGAGCGCGAGAGTGATGACCCCCATGGTTTTCTGACCGTCGGAGGTCCCGTGGGACAGGGCCACCAACGAGGCGGTGACTCGTTGGCTGTTGCGAAAAAGCTTCTGAGAGTAGGAGTTGCTCGGGTGTGCGATGCGATAGGCGAGCGCCGTGGCCAGCGCTGCCGCCAGTCCGGCCACAACCGGTGCGATGACGGCCGGCAGAATGATCTTGGAGATCACTGTTCCCCAGTGGACGCCCTGGACCCCGGCCGCAACGACTACCGCCCCAATGAGGCCCCCGAACAGCGCGTGCGATGAGGAGGAAGGAAGCCCGAAGAGCCAGGTCGCCAGGTTCCACAGGATGGCACCAGCCAACCCCGCAAAGATCATGGCCGGCGCCGCCTGGATCACAGCATCGTCGAACATCCCGTGAGAGATCGTCTTGGAAACCTCTGTCGACAGGCAGGCACCGATCACGTTGAGCACAGCGGCAACAAGAACCGCTCTTTTGGGTGTGAAGGCTCCTGTCGCCACCGACGTCGCCATGGCGTTGGACGAGTCGTGGAAACCGTTGGTGAAGTCGAAGACGAGGGCCGTCACGACGACGACAATCACAAGAAAGAGAATGGTGCTCATACCGTTCCCGATAGGAGAGTGAGTGTCCCTCTCTGCCACCCTGGCGGGCGGGCGCGGAGGACCGGGCCGCGTGAGCGCAACCCACCTGTATTCTTACCCGCCGAGCGCTCCGGTGCCTAACCGATTGCACACAGGCTGCCCACCTGCAACTGCTACTCCCTGGACACGCGATGCCGGTCAACCAGCGAAACGGCCTTTCGTCCCAACCGACGGGCAACCACTGTGAGCCGATTGTCACGTCCCACAAAGGACGCTCGACGCTGCCTCATTCCCCAGAAAAGCTAGACCGTCACGATAGGGTCACCGCATGGCAGCGGACACCACGAACAGCCTGGACAGCATCGACAGCAGAACTCTTCCCGACATGGGGGCCGACACCGAATCGATGACGGACATCGACCTGGGGATCGACCTGGGAACGACTCGTACCGTCGTCGCTCGCGCTGATCGAGGAAACTACCCGGTTCTCAGCTTCGCTGATGAGCACGGTGACGAGCACGACTTCATTCCCTCGTTGACGGCACTGTGCGATGGTGAGCTCGTCCATGGATTTGCGGCTAGACAGGCTGCCCACCAGGGAGCCCCGTTGCTACGCAGTCTCAAGCGGGTCTTGGCCTCACCCACATTGACGACCGCCACTGCGGTGCTCCTGGGTGAGCGGACCTTCTCTGTTTTGGAGATTCTCACCAGCTACCTGCATCACCTCAAGGCTGAGTTGGCGAAGCAGGATCTGGACGTCAGCCGTGCCCGCGCGGTTGTCGCGGTACCCGCCCACGCCTACGGAGCCCAGCGGCTGCTGACTCTCGAGGCCTTCCGTGCGGCTGGCTTCTGCGTCGCCGCCATGCTCAACGAACCCAGTGCCGCCGGCTTCGAGTACACGCACCGCAAGGCGACGACCGTTTCCTCCAAGCGTACCCGGGTCCTGGTATACGACCTGGGAGGAGGTACCTTCGACACCTCCTTGGTCGACGTCATCGGCATCTCCCACGAAGTCCTGGCCTCTCACGGGCTGGGCGACCTGGGCGGCGATGACGTCGATCTGCTCATGGCCACGATGGTGCTTGACAAGGCCGGTGTCGCGGAGGAGGACCTCTCCCCCACCGAGCTTGATGACCTGCTGGACCAGTGCCGGGACGCCAAGGAGCACCTGACACCCCAGAGCCGCCGAGTGCTCATTGTTCTGCGGGGACAGGACGTCGTTCTGCCTGTGGCGGACCTGTACCAGGCCTGCACCCCACTCATTGAGCGTTCCCTGGCCACGATGGCTCCGCTGGTCGGCAGGTTGGATGATGGCAAGCCGGACCTGACTGATATTGCCGGCGTCTACCTGGTCGGCGGCGCCTCCGGGCTTCCGCTGGTTCCTCGGCTCCTGCGCGAGCGCTTCGGACGCCGGGTCCACCGCTCCCCCTACCCCGGAGCCTCAACGGCCATTGGCCTGGCGATTGCGGCGGACCGCACCAGCGACTACGACCTCACCGATCGGCTCTCTCGCGGGTTCGGCGTCTTCCGCGAGGCCGACGGTGGACACCGACTCGTCTTCGACGCGATCCTCAGTCCAGAGTCCGTTCAGACCTCACCCAACGGCCGAGAGGGAACGATCCTGACCCGCGAGTATCACGCAGCCCACAACATCGGCTGGTATCGCTTCGTTGAGTGCGCCGACGTGAACGAAACCGGCGAACCGTGTGGAGAAATCGCTCCCTACCAGGACATCATCTTCCCCTTCGAAGCGTCGCTGCGGGACGTGGAGGACCAGGAATTGCGCACCTGCACTGTGGAGCGGCGCGACTACGGTCCACGAGTCCAGGAGCATTACCGTATCGATGAGGCGGGCTTGGTGCGGGTCACCATCACCGACCTCACCGACGGGTACAGCCGCCGCTATGTCCTGGGCAGGCGCACCGAGTAGTAGCTGATCACGTTCCGGGGGACGGGAGCGTGGGCTTAACAGAACCCGACGGCGCCGACTTGTCAGCAGCGTGCTGCATCGGAGATGCGGGTGAGTGCTCGGGTCTCCTCCTCGCTGAGCTCAAGGCTCAGGGCGTCAACAATTGGAGCCAGCTGCCTCAGGTTGCGTGCGGAGGCCAGTGGAGCGGTGACGCCGGAGCGGTCGCGCAGCCAGGACAGCGCAACGGCAGCCGGCTCCACTCCGTGATCCGCTGCCACCTGGACGACGGTGTCAACGACGTCGTAGCACTCCGGCCGCTGGTAATCGGCGACCATCCCCGCGCGGTCACCGTCGATCACTTCACCACGACGGTACTTTCCGGTGAGAAAACCGGCAGCCAGCGCGAAGTACGGCATGAGCCCCATGCCGAGCTCGGCCGCCACCTGTCCTCGCAGGCCCGAGCCCTCAACGTCGTGGCGGTGGAGAAGGTTGTAATGGGGTTGCAGGACGATGGGCCGGGCGCTGCCCTGGGAGTCGGCGATGGCGAACCACTGCCGAATGCGCTCAGGCGTGTAGTTGGACAGCCCCACGTGACGGATCTTGCCGGCACGGCGGGCCTCCTCGAAGGCGGCCACGGTCTCCTCCAGCGGGACGGACTCGTCGTCGAAGTGGGCGTAGTAGATGTCGACGACATCGGTCCGCAGACGTGACAGCGACTCCTCCAGCGCCAGGCCGATGTTGTCGGCACTCAGGCCAGAGCGGTCGGGTTTGGTGGAGACCTTAGTGGCCAGGACAATGCGATCGCGGACCGGACGTGAGGCGAGCCAGGACCCGATGACGGTCTCGGACTCCCCGCCGGAGTTCCCGGGAGCCCAGCAGGAGTATCCATCAGCGGTGTCGACGAGGTTGCCTCCGGCATCAAGGTAGGCATTGAGCACGTCGAAGGAGGTTGCCTCGTCCGCAGTCCAGCCGAAGACGTTGCCCCCCAGCCCGATAGGGCTGATCCGAAGGTCAGCCAGGGGGCGGGTTGGTGTTCCAGTCATGTTCTCTCCTGATCTCGTCAGCGCTCCCGGGAGAGTAACTTGTCCAGTCATGGGGCATGTCGTCAGACCCAGAATACGTTCGAGGCTGAAACCGGATCCACGGTTCCAGCCTCGCCGAACAGTACTTTCGTTAATGCGTCTTGCAGCGCTCAGATGGCCTGCTGCCGCTTGGCAGCGCGACGCTTGGCCAGCTCGTCCTCGACCAACGGCGTCCCCAGCGCCTGGGCGTGATCGACAGGCAGATCGGCAAGCGCCCCTTCGACCTCGTGCCACACGCGTCCCACAGCGATGCCGAAGACGCCCTGGCCTCCGGCAACCAGGTCGACGACCTCGTCCGCAGAGGTGCACTCGTAGACCGACGCGCCGTCGCTCATGAGTGTGATGGAGGCCAGGTCCTCGACTCCACGTGAGTGCAGCGCGCTGACAGCCGTGCGGATCTGCTGGAGCGAGACACCGGTGTCGAGAAGGCGCTTGACGACCTTGAGGACCAGGATGTCGCGGAAGGAGTAGAGGCGCTGTGAGCCCGACCCCTTGGCGCTGCGGATTGAGGGCTCGACGAGCCCGGTGCGAGCCCAGTAGTCGAGCTGACGATAGGTGATGCCGGCGGCACGACAGGCAACCGGCCCCCGGTAGCCCGAGTCGGCGTCGAGCTGGGGAAGCGGGTCACCGAACAACATGCCCTGAGTGCGCTGAGGCCTTGCTATCGCGCTGGCTTCATTCATGCTCATGGGCTGCTCCTGTCGCCGAAATGGGGCTGCTCCTGTGGATGGAGGCGCCGAGGCTCGCTTCGTGCGGCCACGGCTCCACGATAGGACCAGTTGGAGCGATGCTCAACGAAGGGCACGCCCCACGTTGATGTGCCGTCAGACATGAATCTCTAGGCAAGGTCGAGCATTTCCGCTTGAACTCCGACTATCTCCCGCCGTGACAGCGTTCCTTCGATAGCAATCCCTTGAAGGTCAGTGCCAGAGATCACAACATCTGTCACATGATTCACTTCAATCCCGCGTGTCACCGGTGAGGTCAATGGTCTCTGACAGCACTCGCCGCCACCTCGCGAAGTGATCAACTCCGTGATCATCATTGAGGTCGACGGCTCTGAGCCTGGTCAGCGAGTTGCTGGCGTGCACCGGAAGCCGGTGGTAACCGCTCAGGAGAAGGCCTTCGCCCGGAGTGCAGGGAACCCTCGTGGCCTGATCCGTGCCTTCAGAGGCCACTACAACAATCCTGGCAACAATACGTGCGTCGTCGTCTACATCGAGCTCGGTACGTCTGATGCGCCCACCCAGCACTTGAACAACATCATCGAGAAGCCCCGGCCACGACGGCGATCGTTCTGCCCCCTGAGCATGGAGAACCAAACCCTCATGCGGAGTCACCGGGATCGCCAGCACCACCGGTCCCCCATCCTCCACGAGGACTGCGACCAGGCCGTCATTAAGATTGGTGGACCTGACGCCTACCAACTGCATCATTGGCACGTTCCAACCCTAAGGGGAGGTGCGTGCCCCTGTCCCAGGAACGCGATTTTTACGGATATCGACTTTCGTCTGCGCCACCGACGAGTTCCAAGGCTTCGGGCGCTCCGATGTCGACTGTCAACCTAACGCATCGACGGCGCGGCGCAGTAGGATCGTATGCAGGTCAGCAACAAGCTCGGCCAGCTCGCGGGCCGTCTCCTCACCTGCGGTCCGGGACCGGGACCGACGTGGTGCCACCGCCTGGTCGATCGTGTCGGCCTCACGCTCGGCCGAAGCTCGTACCGCACGCAGGTTGCGCAGAGGGACCCCCTTGCGGGTGATCTCCATGGCCAGATGCACGGTCCTCAGGTTCTGCCGGCTGTATCGCCCTCGAGCGTCGGGACTGATGAGCCCCACCGCGACGAGTTCCTCGATCTGGGACTCGCCGGCACCCGAGTGGGTCATCAGCGCCTCCAGATCCATGGGGCCATCGTCGACGACCTGTCCGTCACGGGCAACTACCCGGGCGACCGGCTGAGGCGCGGGCACCTCGGTATCAGCATCCAGGCGCGCCAGGCGGTCGCGAATGACGTGTAGGGGAAGGTACTCGTCTCGCTGTACAGCCAAGGCGTAACGCAGGCGCTCCAGATCGGCCTGCGAATAACGGCGATAGCCGTTGCCGACGCGGTGGGGGCTGATGAGCCCCTCACCCTCGAGGTAGCGGACTTTGGAGATCGACAACGCAGGAAACTCCACCTTGAGGAGATCTACGACCTGCCCGATCTTCATCTTCGGTTCACGGGAGACCCCACGGGGCCAACTACCGTCAGCGGCGCGCTCGGAAGCCTCGAGCAAGGAAGAGGGGACAGCTCGCTTCCTGCTTCGTGCGGTTGCCGCGCTCACCGAGATGCGGCTCCACCCTGGGGGCCGGGGTGATAAGTCATGCGGTACTTGCCGATCTGAACCTCGTCACCGGAACGGAGAGCCACCTGCTCCACGCGCGTGCGATTGACGTAGGTACCGTTGAGCGACCCGGAGTCACGTACCCCGTAACCACCATCGGGCAGAGAGGAGAAGACAGCATGCTTCCTGGAGACGGTGACATCGTCAAGGAAGATGTCGGCACGGGGATGGCGGCCCACGGTCGTCTCCTCAGCATCCAAAAGGAACCGCGCACCGGTGGTCGGTCCGTGGTGGACGAGAAGAAGCGCCGTTCCTGATGGCAGGGCAGCGATCGCGGCAGCGTCCTGCTGACTCAGTCCCACCACCGGGGAATCGACTGAGTTGACGACATCGACAACCCCGAAGGTCTGGGTGGAGGAGGGATCCTGCTCGATCGGACTGCTCGACATTATTCCTGCCCCTCGGTTCGGTGCGGCGCCCGGTGCGCCGCCTCAAGCACCACCATACCGTTGGTTGCACTGACGTCGAGGCAACATCAGGACGTGGCTTGCTACGAATGGCGAAAAGCCTACCCCTTGTCCGCCCTCAGCCAACTCCTCAGAGTGATCAAGAACACCGGAAGCGGATCTCGGACCGACAACAGCAGCCACTGATGATGCTCAAGTTAGGACGAAGGTCTCACATCGGATTGAGGACCTTGTCCTTTAGGCGATACGTCGAGCGGCAAGAGCACGTCGCAGGTCGTCGAGGCTCTTGAGGATGAGTCGACGCAGAGCCGGCGGCGCCTCGGTATGGGTGTCGAGCCAGTCCTCGACTGCCTGAGCATCGGTCTCATCTCCACAGACGGGGAACAGGCCCAGGACCAGTCGGGTAGCGATCTCCTGACCTCGGTCGGACCACATGCCTCGAAGCTCTTGGAGATAGCGGGTGGTGAACGCAGTAGTCAGCTCGCGATGGGCATCAACGGCGAAGCCCGTGATGAGGGCGTCGACTGAATCGTTGCTCAAGGCGGCGTCACTCAGAAGCCGGTCGAAGATCTCAGCCTTGAGCTCCTCGCGGGGCATCGAGCTGGACGCTCTCAGGTGGTGCGTGATGCCGCTGGCCGTGAGGTCCGCCTTCCGCTGCCCATCAAGCTCGTCGGCGCCGACGGCGTCCAGCCGGGCCAAGGCCGTCAGTGCTCGCCACCGCAGGTCGTCATCCATCCCCAGCCCAGGAAGGTCTCCGTCCAGAAGCAGGCGGATGCGGCCAGTCACCTGTGCTTGTGACTCCCGACCGAGCCACCGTGCCTGTCCCGCGGCCTCCAACCAGGCACGGGCGCGCACAAGCTGGGAGTCCGAGCCCGGCGCAGCGGCACGCAACCTGCCCCAGCCGCCGTGTCCGAAGACAGGTTCGGAGACCTCCGGCAGCGCCAGGTCATCTGCGACGAGCCAGTCCAGGGCCAGACGCCGTGCACTCGGCCCGGTGTACCGACAGGCAGCGCGCAATGCCTGGTTCAACAGTGTGGACAGGGTACCCGGCTCAGTGTCATCGTCGGCCTGAGTCAGAACGGTCTTCACGAACAGAGGTGCACTGATCCTTGCGTCTCGTAAAAGGTTGTGCAGCATCGACCACGCCAGGGCTCGGGCCATGGGGTCATGGACGGATCCGAGCGAGGCGGCCAGTCGGGACAGGGAGGCGTCGTCGGGACGCACGACGGCATAGGTGAGATCTTCGTCATTGACCAGGACGACGTCGGGGGCAAGCAGTCCCACCGCCTCGGCGATCTTGAGCTGCTCGACCTCCAGGGTGACCGGCAGCCGGTGGGTGCGCACCAGTGCGCCGTCCCCGTCGAAGGAGTACAGGCCGACGACGAGCGTGTGCGGACGCAGCACCGGTTCCCCGGTGGTCAGGTCGGTGCCCTCCTGGCGGATAGTCAACGAGACGATCCGCCCCTCGTCGACGATCAGCTCATCGCTGATGACGGAGGGACCCGCGGTGTGCAGCCAAGCTCGGGCCCAGTCCCGCATGTCCCGGCCTGATACCTGGGAGAGCACGTCAAGGAAGTCGTCCAAGGTGGCGTTGCCGTAGGCACTGCGCTCGAAGAGACGCCCGGCCGCCTCCAGGAAGGCGTCCTGGCCGACGTGGGCGACGAGCTGCTTGAGGACGGCGGCTCCCTTGGCGTAGGTGATGCCGTCGAAGGTCTGGCGCGCGGCCTCGACGTCGTCGACCCGCGCGACAACGGGGTGGGTGGTGGCTGGCCGAGAGTCCTCCAGGTAGGCCCAGGCCTTGCGGGTGGAGGCGAAACTCACCCACGCCTCGGTGAAACCGGCGGCCTCGGCCTCGGCCCAGGTTCCCTGATGGTCGGCGAAGGACTCCTTGAGCCAGGTGTCCTCCCACCAGGCGGGAGTGACGAGGTCGCCGAACCACATGTGGCACATCTCGTGGAGGATCGTGTTGGCGCGCCCTGCCCTCTGAGAGCGGGTGACCGGTCCGCGGAAGAGGTAGAGGTCCTCGTTGAACGTGACGCAGCCGGGGTTCTCCATGGCGCCGAGGTTGTACTCGGGCACGAGCACGCTGTCGTAGGAGTCCCAGGGGAAGCCGTAGTCATAGGCGCGGTCGTAGAAATCCAGACCAGCGCGGGTGAGGTCCAGGAGTTCGGAGGAATCCAGATGGTCGGCCAGGCTGGAGCGGCAGGACCAGGACAGGGGAATCGTCAGGCCCTGGCGGCTCGGGGAGATCCACCGGCCGGTCACCCGGTGCCAGGGACCGGCTGCCAGCGCGGTGAGGTAGCTGGGCAGAGGCTTGGACGCGACGAAGGACGTCACCTCGACATCGACGCCGGCATCACCGCCATCGGCATCAGCCGGGTCAGCCGACAAGTGGGCGCTCGATCCATCTGCTTCCGGACACGCGTTGGATATGACCGTCCAGCCGCGTGGGTGGGTGACCTCCAGGAAGAACCGGGTCTTGAGGTCCGGCTGCTCCATGACCGGCCAGGCCCGGCGTGCATCGGAGGGCTCGAAGTGGGTGTAGAGATAGGTGGCGCCGTCAACCGGGTCATGGAAGCGGTGCAGTCCCTGACCCGAGTTGGAATACAGGCCGTGCGCCCCGATCTCCACCACGTGCCCGCCTGGATCCAGCACGGGCAGGGCGATGCGGGCGCCGTCCCAGATCACTGCGACCAGTCGCCCGTCGATGCTCAGCGAGTCGACTCCCTGCCCCACGAAATCCACCCACAGTCCTTCGACCGGCCTCCTGATGTGCAGATGCATCCGGCAGTGAACCGTGAAGGCGACCTCACTGGGATCGATGGCCGTAGTGACGTCGATTGCCACGTGACTGGAGGTCACCTGACACACCGAGGCCCGCCAAGCGGCCTCTTCGTGACGTAGGTTCGTGGGACTGTCCGAGCGAGCAGGAGCGGTCGTCGTCATGTGCGGGGATCTCACAAGGCGGTGCGGGTGATATCTGAAGCGAAGCTCAGCTCCACTTCTCCTCGGTGCGCTCGGACGTGGCCCACAGCGTGTGGTAGATCCCTTCGACGTCGTCGGTGCGGTGGTAGGTGTGCGAACCGAAGAAGTCGCGCTGTCCCTGGATGAGAGCGGCCGGCAGGCGCGGTGAGCGCAGCTGGTCGATGTAGGCAAGGGAGGAGGCGAAGGCCGGGGCCGGGACACCGGCGGTTGCGGACGTGGCCACGACCTGGCGCCAGGCCGGCAGCACCGTGGCTAGGGAGGAGGCGAAGACCGGCGCCGTCAGCAGGCTGGCCAGGCTGGGGTTCTCGTCGTAGGCGCGAGTGATGTCATCCAGGAATCGGGCCCGGATGATGCAGCCACCCCGCCAGATACGCGCCATGGCCCCCAGATCGATGTCCCAGTCGAACTGGGCCGAGGCGGTGGCGATCTCATCGAAGCCCTGGGCATAGGCGGCGATCTTGGAGCCGTAGAGGGCCTGCCTGACGGCGTCAACGAAGGCGCGCCGTTCCTCGGGGTCCGTCGAAGTCGGGGTCGAGGTTCCCGGAGCGATGTCTGCGGCCTGGACGGCGGCTCGCGCCGCGCCGGCTGAGGAGACGGCACGGGCGAAGGTGGCCTCGGCGATGGCGGGCACGGCGACCCCCAGCTCAAGAGCCGTCTGGGTGGTCCATACCCCGGTGCCCTTCTGACCGGCCGCGTCCACGACGACGTCGACGAAGGGGCCTGAGGTTGCGGTGTCGGTGTGGGAGAGGACCTCGGTGGTGATATCGATGAGGTAGGAGTCGAGCTCGGAGTCCTTCCAGGAGCGGAAGACCTCAGCGATCTCGGAAACGGTGAAACCGCCGACGTGGCGCAGCAGGTCGTAGGCCTCAGCGATGAGCTGCATGTCTGCGTACTCGATACCGTTGTGGACCATCTTGACGAAGTGGCCGGCACCGTCGGGGCCCACGTGGGTGCAGCAGGGCACACCGTCGACGTGGGCCGAGATGGACTCCAGCATCGGCCCCAGACGCTTATAGGAATCGCCGGTACCTCCGGGCATGATCGAGGGGCCGTTGAGTGCGCCCTCCTCTCCGCCGGAGACTCCCATACCCACGAAGTGCAGGCCGCGCTCGCGCAGAGACTCCTCACGACGGCGGGTGTCGGTGTACAGGGTGTTGCCGGCGTCGACAATGATGTCACCAGGCTCCATGAGGGCGGCGAGCTCCTCGATGACCTCCTCGGTGGCGGCACCGGCCTGGACCATGATGATGGCCACGCGAGGAGTACGCAGAGAGGCCACGAAGTCCTTCAGGTCGGCCGCCGGCACGAAGTCGCCCTCGGAGCCGTATCGTTCAATGAGCCTCTCAGTGCGGGCGAGCGTACGGTTGAAGACCGCGACCGCGTGTCCGTGACGAGCCAGGTTGCGGGCGAGGTTCGCCCCCATCACCCCCAGTCCGAAGACACCGAGATCAGCTGTGGCTGGTGCGGGGGTGAAACTGCTCATGGAGATCCTTTCCTGTACGACAGGCCTGGGACGGCCTTGCGATTCCAAGAGGTGGTACCGGATGACACGAGTCGCGCCCCGAAAAGCGAGGACGGTGCTTCGGCGATCCGGGTTCAGACGCCAGCAGGCACCTACCGGAACCTGTCAACGCTGTTGACCCTACCGCGTCCAGTTCCCAGGCACGAGGATCATCCGTGATTCAGCCGGTCCCAGGACAGGGTGCAACGGCTCACGATCGACCTGTCTCTTCCAGGTGAGACCCCCACGGGCGCGTTACAGTGGCGACAGTGGCATTCGACTCGCACGGCCCTTCGGTCTCCTGCTGCGGCCCTGACCGGAACTCCCAGACCACAGTGCCCAGGCAGTCTGCCGACAGCTCACCACCGGTCTGCTGCCGCTGCCTGCCCCACCCCCTCGTCGATCCTCAGAAAGGCTGACGTGTCCAGCTCCGACTCTGCGACTCCGCTACCGCTGTCGCGGCCCGCGCGAGCAGCCAACCCGCTTCTCGACGCCCGCGACCTTCGCTTACCGCGTATCGCCGACCCCTGCGTGCTGGTGTTGTTCGGCATCACCGGCGATCTCGCTCGCCACAAACTCCTGCCCGCCATCTACGACCTGGCGAACCGCGGTCTGCTCTCCCCCAGCTTCTCACTGGTGGGGATCGGCCGGCGTTCCTGGTCCGATGACGATCTGCGCGAGTACGTGGAGAAGGCCGCTCGCGCAGGGGCTCGCACCCCGTGGCGCCCCGCGATCTGGGAGCAGCTAGCCGCTGGAATGCGCTTCGTGGAGTTCGGCTCCTTCGAAGACGACGCCGCCTACGACCAGCTCACCCACATCGTGGACGATCTGGACGCCACCCGAGGCACCCGCGGAAACCGCGCCTTCTACCTGTCGATCCCCCCGGGATGGTTCCCGGCCGTCACTGAACGTATCGCCCGCTCCGGACTGGTGGAGGAGTCGGCCGACGCCTGGCGTCGCGTGGTCATCGAGAAGCCCTTCGGGCACGACCGCGCCAGCGCCCGTGAGCTCGACGCCCTCGTGGGACGTATCGTGCGTCCCGACGACGTCTTCCGGGTGGACCACTACCTGGGCAAGGAGACAGTGCAGAACATTCTGGCGCTGAGATTCGCCAATACGATGTTCGAGCCTCTGTGGAACCAGCGCTACGTCGACCACGTCCAGATCACGATGGCCGAGGACATCGGCATCGGCACCAGGGCCGGCTACTACGACACCATCGGCTCGGCACGTGACGTCATCCAGAACCACCTGCTCCAGCTCCTGGCACTGACGGCCATGGAGGAGCCCACCAACATGGACGCGGCCGCAGTGCGCCTGGAGAAGGAGAAGGTACTCAACTGCGTTCGCCTGGAGCGCGACGGGGTCCTGGACCTGGATCTCACCACGACCCGGGGCCGCTACGAGGCAGGCTTCCAGGGCGGGCTGCCCGTGAGGGGCTATCTGGAGGAGGACGGCGTCGCCACCGACTCCCGGACCGAGACCTTCGCCGCCGTGCGCCTGGAAATCGCCAACCGTCGCTGGGCCGGTGTGCCGTTCTACCTGCGCGCCGGCAAACGCCTGACCCGCCGGGTGACAGAGGTGGCAGTCGTCTTCAAGCAGCCCCCGTTCCTGCCCTTCGAGGCGGCAGCCACCACAGCCGTGGGGGCCAACACGATCGTGCTGCGGATCCAACCCGATGAGGGCATCACGCTACGACTGGCCTCCAAGGTGCCGGGCACCCAGATGGAGTTGCGCGACGTCTCCATGGAGTTCGGCTACGGAGCCACCTTCAACGAGGAGTCACCGGAGGCCTATGAGCGCCTCATCCTCGATGCGCTCCTGGGCGACGCCCCGCTCTTCCCCCACCAGCGCGAGGTTGACCTGTCCTGGCGCATCCTGGATCCCGTCATCGAGCACTGGAGCGCCGGTGGAAGCCCCGAAGGCTATCGCCCCGGCTCCTGGGGACCGGCCAGTGCCCACGAACTCCTCGCCCGCGACGGCCGTACCTGGAGGCGCTCATGATCACTACGCTGACCGCAACGACCACGTCCCGGATCGTCTCCCGACTCGTGGAGCACGAGGGCACGTCTGGCTCCTCCCGAGTGCTGACACTCGTCATCTCCACCGACGAGCCGGGCCTGGAGGAGGCGCTGTGCGCTGCGCACGGAGCCAGCCGGGACCACCCGTGTCGGGTCATCGCCGTTGTCAAACCACCTGAGGAGGACACCGAGCGGGCGAGGCCGCGCAGCCGCGACGGACACGTCTCCGCCCAGGCCGGCGGGCACCTGGACGCCGAGATCCGTGTGGGCCATGACGCCGGTGCCGGCGAGACACTGGTCCTGCGCCCCTGGGACGAGGCGGCTCTGCACACCGACACACTGGTGGTGCCCTTCCTCCTGCCTGAGGCCCCGGTGGTCGTGTGGTGGCCGACGACCGTTCCCGAGGTCCCCTCACAGGACCCGTTGGGCCGTCTGGGCTCCACCCGCATCACCAACACCCCCGCTCAGGACTTCCCCGCCAGGGCGCTGCGTCAGCTGGCCCCGATGAGCGTGCGCGGCGACATCGATCTGGCCTGGACCAGGATCACCCTGTGGCGCGCCATGGTGGCCTCCACCCTGGACCCGATCCTGCGCTCGGGCGGGCTGCGAAAGGTGATCGTGGCCGGTGAGCCTCGGAACTCCTCGCTCTCCCTCATGATCGCCTGGCTGCGGCTCCGCCTGGACGTCCCTGTGAAACGGGTTGATGAGGAGGACTTCAAGGGCATCTCCTCCATCACCGCCAGAACCGACGACGGTGACGTCGTCATCGCCCGCCACGATCTGGAACGGGTCACGATCACGCGCCCCGGCTCCCCCGAGCCCCAGGTGGTCACGATGGCACGACGCGAGCCGATCAGCACTCTCAACGAGGAGCTGCGCCGATTGACTCCGGACCTCATCTACCAGGAGGTCCTGGCCACACTCCTGGAGGAACCCGCTCATGACTGACCACGCTGTTGACGGCCGGGCGCTGGCTGAGATCCAGATGGGTGCGGCTGCGGCCCCGGCACCAACCGTCGTCGGCGCACCGACACTGACCGATGCCGCCAGGCTGGCCTGCCAGGACACAGTGCAGGTCCTGGCCAATGCGGTTGCCGAGCGGGGAGTCGCTCACCTGGCACTGACGGGAGGCTCCGGCGGCGTTGCGTTGGCCGAGGCCCTGGCACCACTCATCGCCGCCCAACCCGAGTCCGTACGCTGCGGAATCCACCTGTGGTTCGGCGACGAGCGCTTCGTTCCCACGGGGGACCCGCAGCGCAACGACCTGTTGGCCGCACCGCTCATTGCCGCTGGTGTACGGGAGTCACAGGTGCACCGTCTGGCCGCTCCGCAGGATGTCAGTGGCCTCGATGAGGCGACAACACGTATGGTCCACGACTTGGAGTCGGCGGGACTGGCCAGTGGCGGCTTCGACGTTGTTCACGTGGGACTTGGCCCTGATGCCCATGTCTGCTCACTCTTTCCGAGGCACCCGGCCGCACTCGCAGTGGGAGTCCCTGCTGTGGCAGTGCGCAACTCACCCAAGCCGCCTCCCGAGCGCTACTCCCTGACCTTCGAGGTACTGCAGCGCGCTCGCCGGATCATGGTCGTGGCCGGTGGCGCGGGCAAGGCCACGGCCGTGCGCCTGGGGCTGGGCGCACCTGATGCGGTCGAGGCACCTGCCTCGTGCTGTCGGGGCCGGGAGACCACCTGGTACCTGGATGAGGCGGTTGCCGCGAGCCGTAGCGTCGTCTGACGCCCGGGGGCGTCATCACGTGAGCGCCGCCATCCGAGCGGACCAGCTCATCAACGACTTCCACCGGAGCCTCGCCGCGCTCGAAGACGGATGCTTCCACTGCCTCGGCCGGAGCCTCGCTCGCTGAGCGCCCCATCCACGATCATTGCCGTGAAGCCGGCCTCACGCAGGAAGTCATCGAGCTCAAAACCGAAGGATCATGTCGGTGGGCGGGGCTACCGTAGCCCCATGAGCTTCCCCGGCCGGTTCCTGACGCGCCTCGGTATCCTCGGTGCGCTCAGCGTCTGGGGCCTTGTGTCCGTGCCGCCGGTCCAGGCCGACTCCACCCCTGCAGAACCATCTCAGGACACTGCCTCCAGCGAACTCGCTTCTCTTCATGAGGCGCCATGGGACCAGCGGGGTGACTTCATCCTGTCCCCCCAAGCCTCTCTCCAGGCACTATCGGAGCTGCCTGAGGATGCTCCTGCCGCACAGTCCTGGAGCGAAGGAGGCTCGCGCACTGGTTGGTTCGGTGAGGCCTGGACAGATGTCGACGGTGACGGCTGCGACACCCGCAACGAGATCCTGGCCCGTGATCTGACAGATCCCGACTTCTCCCGCACTGATGGCATACAAGGCCGTGAGGAGGGACACGGTCAGGGTGCGGGTGTGTGTCCGGACGCCACTGTCTGGTCGGGCACGCTCCAGGATCCGTACACCGGCAGGAGGATCACCTTCACGCGTGGCCAGGACACCTCAGCCGCTGTCCAGATCGACCACGTGGTTCCATTGAACTATCTCTACGCTCACGGCGCCTGGCAGTGGGACGAGCGCACCAGGTTGCTGGCCGCCAACGATCCGTTGAATCTCATCGCCGTTGATGGTGAGGCCAACCAGGCCAAGGGCGCCTGTGGCCCGGCGACCTGCCCTGTCGGCTCCACCGACACCGGCAGCTGGAGCCCCACCGGTGCCGGGGGCTGGTGGCCCGACAACGCCTCCTACCGCTGTACCTACGCACAGCGCTTCGTCTCGGTGGCCAGCGCCTACCGACTCGGCCTGCCTCAGGCCGACAACGACGTCCTGCGCTCAACTCTGACCGACTGCCTCTCCGGTGGCGACGGAACTGAGTCCCTCCCCGAACAGGCCACCCGTGCCGTCAAGAAGATGGGCTCCACCATATGGCGCAATCCCGCCTACTCGGCACTTGCGGCGCTCGGCGCCCTCGTACTGGGCTGGGGGCTCATTTCTCGTGGACGTGCCCGAGGACGCGGGCCACGGCGTCGTCAAAGCGGGTTCAGGACACGCCGCTGAGCTCGCTTAGGATACCGCCATGGCAACTCGCCCTCGGCCTGAGTCCCACGCCAACAACAACAACCCGAGTGGGTCGACGTCGGCTCGTATCGATGTCTGGTTGTGGAGTGTGCGGCAAGTCAGGTCTCGTTCGGCCGCCACGAGCGCCTGCAAGGCCGGACATGTACGTATCAACGGTGAGACCGCCAAACCGGCCCAGCACGTCTCAGTGGGAGACGAGGTCCGCTACCGCGTGGACGGCTTCGACCGGCTTCTGACCGTCACCCAGATCCTCACCAAGCGGGTGGGCGCCCCCATCGCCCGCACGGCGTACATCGACTCCTCCCCTCCTCGTCCCTCCCCTTTGGACACACCAGCGGCCGTCATCCGGGAACGGGGAGCGGGACGGCCCACGAAGAAGGAGAGACGTCAACTCGACGCCCTCATGGGACGGGGCCGCCGCCTGGATGACCGACAACGAAGGGGGTGAGCGGCCTCACCGCCGACAGATTTCTGAAGGAACCACCCCATGAGTTAAAGTTCTACTCGTTGCAAGCGGCCAGTTGCCGCGAGGCAACGGGCTGTGGCGCAGTTTGGTAGCGCACTTGACTGGGGGTCAAGGGGTCGTGGGTTCAAATCCCGCCAGCCCGACCGAATAGGAGTCCGCACCGTTTTCAGTGCGGACTCTTTGTTCTCCACAGGTTCTTGCACTCCTTTGCAACAGCACTACATTTTCCCAGATTTTCCCCCATCAATGCTTGTCACACTCGCATAACAACTGTCAACCAGATTCATTCCTAACACTCTGTTTTGCGACACCTATCAAAACTCCAGTCACACACAGGTAGACACGTCGGTGCAGCACCGCGTTCCGCACCCACCTTCTAACGTGGACTCTTGCTGACAGATCGGTACAAAAGCAAGGTGGCGACCGTTAGTCCCAGACCAACCAAACAACGAATCCGGTCAGAAATGTCACAGTCCAATAACATGCACGGCCTCAAAAGGCTGTGGTTGAGTGAACACCGACATCCAGGGAGCTTCACAACGTTCTGCACCCCGGTTCTCATCGCCGGCTACTGCAAGCCCAATTGTGTGCTCATGTCCCCGATCAGAGAGAACGACACATGAACATCAAGCGCGTCATCGCCACAACTGCGCTAACCGTCGTGCCGCTGACCGTCTCCTCAGCCGCCTTGGCCGCTCCAGCCCCTCAAGGCGCCGTCGTGGCCCTTCCCGTCCAGGTATCCGCGGAAGGAGCCCAGCACGCCAGCACTGTTCTGACCAAAGTCAACGAGCTGCGCTCCCGCCTGGGGCTGCAGCCCGTGACCCAGTATCAGGAGCTCGATGCGGTCGCCCAGGACTGGTCAGAACAGCAAGCCGGCACCAACAACATGAAACACCGCCCGGACTTCGCCTCCTCCTATCCTGCAGGTTGGACCACGGGATCTGAGAACGTGGCCTTCCGTGATAACGGTGGTGACGTCGGTGCGCTGATCTTCGACCAGTGGCTCAACTCCCCCGGCCACTACGAGAACATGGTCAACCCGGATGTCAACTCCATCGGCATTGGTTTCGCCCAGACCTCGAGCGGCCGGTGGTACGCCACTCAGAACTTCGCCGCATACAACCCCAGCAACACACCGCTGACGCCCACAGTCGCGGGCACGCCCCCGTCCACTAGCAACATCCCGACGACGGACATCTCCGTTTCTGCTCCGGCACCCGCGCCCTCGAGCACAACAACGACACCCGCTGCTGAGCCGACTCCTCCCGCCGAAGAGGCTCCGCCGGTCACAGGTGCCGCCACCCCCGAGGCCACTGCGGCCTCATCGGCCCCGGCCGCCGAGGAGGCCACCACGAGCACCGATGCCAGGACCAATCCCAGCTCGACCACCGTGGTTGCCGCTTCGAACACCACTCCGACGAAGCCCTCACTGGCCACCACGGGCCCCAGTATCGCCGTGGCCGCCGTCGCCGTCGGTCTGCTCGGCGCAGGTATTGTCCTTGTGATGCGTCGTCGCCGGATCAGCTGACTGAGCGGAGGCTGCGACAGAAGAGCCATCCCTCTGACGTGCATCTGTTGTCCACCAACATGTGTGGACAACAGATGCACGTCGTTGTTGCCACGGTGGTTGCCTCAGTCGTTGGCCACATCGAGGCTCCATTCTTGAGAGGATGGGAGTGTGAAGCGTCTTCCCCTCGAGCCAGAGTTCCTTGCGCCGCTACCCACCGAGATTGATCTCCGCCTCATCGTCTCAGACATGGACGGTACCCTTGTCGATGGTGACGGTCGCGTTCCTGCCGGGCTCAACCAAGTCGTTACCCAGCTGCGTGAGGCCGGCATGGTCTTTGCGCCCGCTTCGGGCAGGCAGTTGGCCAATCTCCGCGCGGTCCTGGGACCGGCCGTCGATGGCTCACCGCTCATCGCTGAGAACGGCTCCCTCGTGGTCCTCGGCGACGAGGAGATTCACTCCGACACCATCTGCGCCGAGCACGCCGCGGCCGCCATCACCACTACCCGAGATCTGGCGAGAGCCGGTTACGACGTCGGCGCCGTCGTCGCGTGCAAGCGTTGCGCCTACATCGAACGGTCCGACCCCGCCTTCCTGGCCCAGGCCAAGCTGTACTACGAGGCGCTGGAGATCATTGACGACCTCATGACCATCCCCCTGGACGAAGTGCTCAAGGTCGCGGTCTTCGATTTCGACGACGTCGAGGGCGGCAGCTCACAGGCGCTGACCGCGGCAGTTCCGGATGCCCAGACCGTCGTCTCTGGGATGCACTGGACGGACATGATGTCTCCGCAGGCCTCGAAGGGGCGAGCTCTGGCGGCGCTCCAGGCCAGGTTCGGGATTCTCCCGGAGCAGACGGCCGTCTTCGGGGACTACCTCAATGACCTGGACCTCTACGACCACGCGGACCTGGGCTTCGCCATGTGCAACGCTCACCCCGGCATCCAGGCGGTGGCCGCCTATACGGCACCGGCCAACACAGAGGACGGCGTGCTGCGCACGATTGAGGAGCTGCTGCGTCGCTCACGGAGAAGGGACTGAAGCGGCGGGACGGCGTCAGATCCATCGCGTTCCGACGCCGTCCCACTCGATGATACGAACAGAGTCTTTCAGAGCACCGGTTTCAGCCGGGCTACTGCTCCAGCCAAGCCTTCATGCCGCCGCGCACGTTGATCAGCTCGCCGGTGTATCCGGCCGCAGTCAGTGCCCCAATCGCCTTGGCGGAGCGCACCCCGCCGGCACAGATGACTGCGGTGGGGCTGGCCGGATCGAGTTCGTTCATCCGGTCGATCACCTGTCCCAGCGGTATGTTGACTGAGCCGGAGATCGCCGCCTGTGCCACCTCACTGGGCTCGCGTACGTCAAGGACCATCAGATCCTCCTCCGTTTCGAGCCGCTCGTCCAGCTCGTCGACGCCGATATCCTTCATCATGTCCTCCTCAAGGGTCGTGTCACCGGGAATGTTCACTGCTCACGGTTCTACCGGCTCAACCAGCTCGGTGACGTAGCAGAGCATCCGGCTGCCGCTTTCCGGCTCCACGTTCCAGAAGCGGATCGATCGATGCCGAGTCGCCATCGTGGCACATCGTACTAACGACGCAGACTGCGGTAGCGGGTGATGAGGCCCCGGGTGGAGGCGTCCTGCCCTGCGAGAGCCCCCTCGTCCCCCTGGACGGCGGGGGCGATCTCCAGGGCCAGCTTCTTGCCGAGTTCCACGCCCCACTGGTCGAAGGAGTCGATGCCCCACACGATGCCCTGGGTGAAGGTGATGTGCTCGTAGAGGGCAATGAGCTCCCCGACGACTGCGGGCGTCAGGGCCGGGGCGAGGATCGACGTCGTCGGCCTGTTGCCGGCGAAGACTCGAGCCGGGACGATCTCCTCGGGGGTGCCCTCAGCGCGCACCTCCGCAGCGTTCTTGCCGAAGGCGAGTGCCGCGGTCTGGGCCAGGTAGTTGGACAGGAACAGCTCGTGGACGTCCACTCCCCCGTCCTTGATGGGGTGAGCGGGGTTAGCCACCGCGATGAAGTCCGCGGGGATGAGCTGGGTGCCCTGGTGGATGAGCTGGTAGAAGGCGTGCTGGCCGTTAGTGCCCGGCTCGCCCCAGAAAACCTCACCGGTCTCAGTGGTCACGGGACTGCCGTCCCAGCGCACGGACTTGCCGTTGGACTCCATGGTGAGCTGCTGGAGGTAGGCGGCGAAGCGGTGCAGGTACTGGGCGTAGGGCAGGACGGCGTGGGAGCCGGCCTTGAAGAAGTTGACGTACCAGACGTTGAGCAGGCCCATGAGCATGGGGACGTTCTCGGCCGGGGCCTTGGTGGCGAAGTGCTCGTCGACGGTGCGGAAGCCGGAGAGGAAGTCGGCAAAGTTCTCCGGGCCGATGGCCACGGCCAGGACCGTACCGACGGCGGAGTCAACCGAGTAACGCCCGCCCACCCAGTTCCAGAAGCCGAAGGCGTTGGCCGGGTCGATGCCGAACTCGGCGACCTTGTCCAGGGCGGTGGACACCGCTACGAAGTGCTTGGCGATGGCGCCGTCGGTCTCGATGCCCTTGTCCTTCAGGGCGGCCAGGAACCAGTCGCGGGCCATGCGGGCGTTGGTGAGGGTCTCCAGAGTGGTGAAGGTCTTGGAGGCGATGATGAACAGGGTCGTCTCCGGGTCGAGGTCCGCGACCTTCTCCGCGCAGTCGGTGGGGTCGATGTTGGAGATGAAGCGGCACTGAAGCCCCTTCTGCACGTAGGGCTTGAGGGCCTCATAGACCATGACGGGGCCGAGGTCGGAGCCGCCGATGCCGATGTTGACCACCGTCTTGATGGGCTTGCCGGTGATGCCTGTCCACTCCCCCGAGCGCACGCGGCGGGCGAAGGCGTAGATCTTCTCCAGGACCTCGTGGACGTCGTCAACGACGTCCTGCCCGTCCACGGTCAGGGAATCGTTTGCGGAGCGGCGCAGGGCGGTGTGGAGGACGGCGCGGTCCTCGGTGATGTTGATGTGCTCGCCGGCGTACATGGCGTCGCGGCGGCCCGGGACGTCCACCTGCACGGCGAGCTCGGCCAGGGCGTCGCGGACGTCGTCGGTCAGCAGGTTCTTGGACAGGTCGACGTAGAGGTCCCCCAGCTCGTAGGAGAACCGCTCGGCGCGCTCGGGATCGTCGGCGAACCAGGCGCGCAGGTCCGGAGTCATGGAGTCGTGCAGCTCGGTGAGGCGCTTCCAGGCGGGCGTGGTGGTGGGGTCAACCGGATTCAGCATGGCTACAGTCTATGGGCGTCACAGCCGCGCGCCACTGTCCGGCGCCAATCGTTCTCAGGATTGCGGGGTCCTGTTGGTTTCTGACGGCTGCGCGACTCTCCTCCGAGGCCCGAGCCCGCTACCGGTCACTGAGAGCCTGACGATCGCTGATGGTCTGCTGTCGGTACCGGCTCGGTGAGAGGCCCAGGACTTGTCGGAAGTCGGCAGTCAGGTGGGCGTGGTCCGCGTAGTCGAGCTCGGCGGCCACATACGCAATGGTGACAGACGGATCCTCCCGGAGCCGCTGCGCCGCTTCCTGGAGCCGGTAGCGTCTGATCACTGCGAGTGGTGGCAGACCGATGTATTTCTCACAGAGGCGTTGCAGGCTTCGGATGGACAGATCGAGACGTCTCGCCAACTGATCGACACGCAGAATGCTTCTGTCGGAGGCGACGACGTCCTCCATCTTGTTGGCCATGAGCGCCATCGCTGGTGGCGGCCCAGTATGCTGCGCCACCCAGGCGGCCAGTGCGCTGGCGGCACGTTGTCCGCCCGTCGTCGTGTTCATATCTGCCATAGCACCGGCGACCGCGGCGCTCAGTTCAGGGTCCTCGAGCGGCCGATGGGAATTCCGAATCAGGGACGGGGAGCACAGTGCGCCGGCCCCCGCCGGTCGTAGAAGGGCTCCGACAGCCCAGCCCCGACCTTCCAGCTCGCGATAGGAGATGCTCGTCGTCGGGCCGTGCAAGGTGATCCCATCCGGCTCGACAACGAGGTTACAAGCGGGGAACGGGAGAACCTCCTGCCGGTCCCGTTGTCCTGCGGGCAGGTCCCAGCGCGGGATCCAGATCCAACGGACGCGGTCGGCCAGTGCCTCGGACACAGGTTCCCGGTGAAAGGTCGGAAGCCTGGAGGGATAGAGGATCCCCCGTTGATCAGCGGTCGTCCTGGGCACGTCTCCTCACCGTTCCGAATCTGTCGCGGATCTTCAAGCGGAGGCACCTCACCATTCCTACAGTCGTTGACATGAGTACACGCAACGTATCCGGAGCCACTGGTCAGTACACGACTCACGGGACTCCGCACGGATTCACCAGCATCACACCGTTTCTGGCCATTGACGGCGCCGACCGGGCACGTCGGTTCTATCGTGACGTCTTCGGGGCGCGCATCGTGGACAGTGTTGAGATGGAGGGGGCGGTCGTCCACGCGGAGCTCGACTTCGGTCACGGCAGGGTCCAGATCGGTGAGCCGTCCGCCCTGTCCGGTCTGGTTGCGACCCCGTCAGAGGACCGGGTCTGCTACTCGATCGGCCTGTACTGCCCGGACGTCGATGCCGTCGTCGAGCGGGCCACTGCCGCCGGCGCGACCTTACTGGAACCGCCTGACACCTTCGTGTCCGGGGACAGGTTCGCCTCCATCCGCGACCCCTTCGGCGTGCGGTGGGCAGTCATGACCCGGGTCGAGGATCTGTCCGAGGAGGAGAGCACCGCGCGTGTAGCCGCATGGGCCAAGGAGCAGGCCGCGGCCGGTAGCTGAGCCCGTCCAGGGCTCAGCGCCGCCGGCGCTTCTCGCGCACACGCACCCCGATCTGGATGGGGGTACCGGTGAAGCCGAACTCCTCGCGCAGGCGACGCTCGATGAAGCGCCGGTATCCGGCGTCGAGGAAGCCAGTGGTGAAGATGACGATTCTGGGCGGGGCCACCTGCACCTGGGTGGCGAAGAGGATACGGGGCTGCTTGCCGCCACGCACCGGGTGCGGGGTGGCCGACTGCAGCTGGCCTAGGAAGCCGTTGAGGCGCCCTGTGGGCACGCGCGTGGTCCAGCCCTCCAGGGCGGCGTCGAGGGCGCGTACGAGCCGGTTGGTGTGCCAGCCCGTCCGGGCGGCCAGATTGATGTGAGGAGCCCAAGAGACGTGGGCCAGGTCGTGCTCGACCTCCCACAAGAGCATCTTCTGACGCTCCTCGTCCACCAGGTCCCACTTGTTGTTGACCAGGACCAGGGCACGGCCTGCGTCAACGACCTGCTGGACGACGCGCACGTCCTGCTCGCTGATCGGCTCGGAGGCGTCCAGGAGGACGACGGCGACCTCGGCCTTGTCGATGGCGCCCTGCGTGCGCAGGACCGCGTAGTAGTCGGCGCCCCGCGACTGCTTGACGCGCCGGCGGATCCCGGCGGTATCGACGAAGACCCACTGGCGCCCGTCAAGCTCAATGATCTCGTCGACCGGGTCCCGGGTGGTGCCGGCGGTCTCGTTGACGACGACGCGCTCCCTGCCCGCGATGGAGTTCAGCAGAGAGGACTTGCCGACATTGGGCCGCCCCACGAGGGCAACCCGGTGCAGGTCCCCCTCGGGTGCGGCGGTGGCCACGGAGGATACCTCCGGGAGGATCTCCATAACGGCGTCGAGGACCTCACCACTGCCCCGGCCGTGCAGGGCCGAGACCGGGAAGGGCTCACCCAGGCCCAGGTTCCACAGGGCGGCGGCGTCCCCCTCCTGTGCCGGGGAGTCGACCTTGTTGGCGGCCAGAACCACGGGCTTGCCGCTGCGGCGCAGCATCCGCACCACCCGGGCGTCGGTCTCGGTGATGCCGACCTGGGCATCGATGACCAGTAGGACGGCGTCGGCCATCTCGACGGCGACCTCGGCCTGGGTGGCCACGGCGGCGTCGAGGCCGGCCACGTCCACCTCCCAGCCGCCGGTGTCGACGATGGTGAAGCGACGCCCGGCCCACTCCGCCGGGTAGGAGACCCGATCGCGGGTGACGCCGGGGGTGTCCTGGACGACGGCCTCGCGGCGGCCTAGGACCCGGTTGACAAGTGTCGACTTACCCACGTTGGGCCGGCCGACGACGGCCAGCACCGGCAGCCCAGCCTCGGCCCGGTCGCCGGTTGGAAGCTCCCCGTCCGCCTCCAGGAGAGCGAGATCCTCCTCATCGAGCTCATAGTCGCCCAGCCCCTCACGCATGGCCCGGGCCCTCAGGTCCTCCTCGGCGTCCCGCTGGGCGGCGGAGTCGGCGGCCTCCTCCACCAGGTCCAGGACCCGTTCGACGGACTGCTCCAGGGTCATCTCCGAGGTGTCCACCAGGGTGACGCCCTCGGGCGCGGTGAGGAACTGGGAGACCGTGGAGTCGTCCCGGTCGCGGCGCACCACCTGGTCGCGCAGGGCGGCGGCGTCGACCTGCTTGCCAGCGGCCTCCAGGTCCCCGGCGCGGCGCGCCAGGCGGGCCTCCTCCGAGGCGGTCACCAGTAGACGGGCGTCGGCATCGGGGGCGATGACGGTGGTGATGTCGCGTCCTTCGGCCACGATGCCGGCTCCCCCGGAGAAGGAGCCGGTGTGACCGGTGACCTCAAAGCGGATGATCTCGCGCTGACGGCGGGCCAGCTCGGCACGCACCTCGAGGTTGGTGGCGACCTTCGAGACGATCGTGGCGATGTGCGGGTCACGGATCGCGGCCGACACGTCGGTTCCGTCGACGGTGAAGGTGGGGTGCTCGGGATCCAGACCCGTGTGCAGCGGCATCGCGGCGACGGCATCGGCGACGACGGCCCCGTCGTCCAGGTCAACCCCCTCGTGCTCGCACCACCAGGCCGCGGCCCGGTACATGGCACCGGTATCGAGGTAGGCCAGTCCGAGCGTGGCGGCCACGCGCCGCGAGACGGTGGACTTGCCCGACCCGCTCGGCCCGTCGATAGCGACGACGATTCCCATGGTGTCCTCCAGCAGAGTCCGATTCCGGTCAAGAACTGGGCCAAGCGTCGCACACTCCGGCGCGATACTGCGGATCAGGACCCCATGAGTACTGACACAGGCAGCCGGCAAGCGCGCAGTGAACCGGTTTCAGGCTGCGACGACGCGCCAGCCCTTGGCGTCCAGTGCCTCCTCCAGCCCCTGGGCGGCCGCCGGCAGGACGGAGATGAGCGCAATCCCGGCGCTCTGGCCTGCCGAGTGCTCCAGGGAGAAGTCCTCGATATTGACACCGGCGGCGCCGACATCCGAGAAGAGCCTGCCCAGCTCGCCGGCGGCGTCGGGTACCAGGACCTGGACCTCGGTGTAGCGGCGCGGTGCCCCACCGTGCTTGCCCGGGATACGGGCGCGACCGGTGTTGCCCCGAGTCATGACGTCGGTGACCGCGCCGACGGCCCCGGGAGCGACCACACGTGCCGCTCCCGGGGCCGTGTGCTCCGGGCCGTCCGGATCACAGGCGGCCGCCTCAATCCCCGTGATCAGTGCACCCAGGTCATCACTGATCCGGCGCAACAGGTCGACCACGGGCCCGGCGTTGCCCACGATGATGGCCGACCACAGCCTGGGATCCGACGCCGCGATCCGGGTGACGTCACGAAGGCCCTGCCCCGACAGGGCCAGGGCCCCCTCCCCCAGCTCCTCCAGGCGGGCGGCCACGAGGGAGGCGATGAGCTGAGGCATGTGGGAGACGGCGGCCACGGCGGCGTCGTGCTCCGCCGCCCCCATGCGCACCGGGGTGGCGCCCACATCGACTGCCAGGTTCCTGATGACCAGCTCCGCCTCGGGAGCCGAGTCCTGGCCGACAACCACCCAGGGGCGCCCGGCGAAGAGATCGGAGTCGGCGGCACCGGCGCCCGAGCGCTCGCGACCCGCCATCGGGTGGGAGCCGACGTACCTGCGCGCCTCCGCACCTGCTCGGGCATGCACCTCAGCAACCACCCGTTCCTTGACCGAGGCGACGTCGGTGACCACAGCGTTCGGGTGGGCGGTCAGCTGTGCAATGACAACATTGGCAGTCACATCGGGAGGGGTGGCCACGACGACGACCTGCGGCTCAGGGCTGTCCTTGCCGCAAAGCGTTCCCGCCCCCATGTCGCGGGCCAGGGCCAGGGACGTGGGCGAGGTGTCGGAGAGCTGGACATCAACGCCCGCTGCCCGCAGCGCCAAGGCGAGTGAGGTCCCCAGAAGCCCGGTGCCGACAATGAGAACCGGCCCTCGTGTGGACACCGATGCCCGGGACTCGGCCATGTTCACAGCCCGACCTCCTGCTGGAGTGCCGTGATCTCCTCACCACTGAGGGGCCGGGTCTCGCCTGGGCGCAGATTGCCCAGACGCAACGGCCCCAGTCTCGTGCGCGCCAGACGCGTCACCGGGTGGCCGACAGCATCCAGCATGCGCCGCACGATGCGGTTCTTGCCCGAGTGAAGGGTGATCTCGACGATGGAGCCCCGAGGCCCGGAGTCCTTGACCGTGACCCGATCCGCCCGGGCCTCGCCGTCCTCGAGCTCGATACCTCGACGCAGCTTGCGCGGCACCCACGGCTCGACCCGTCCCTCGACGATGGCCACGTAGGTCTTGGCGATCTCGAAGCTGGGATGCATGAGTCGGTGGGAGAGCTCGCCGTCGTTGGACAGCAGGAGCAGTCCCTCGGTCTCGGTGTCGAGGCGGCCGACATGCACCAGGCGCAGTGAATCGGGCAGTTCGGGGTGCTCGGCCAGGTAGTCGGCCCCGTACTGGGCCACTGTCGGACGGCCCTCAGGGTCCTCCATGGTGGTGACGACCCCGGCCGGCTTGTGGAGCATGAGGGTGATGAGCTCGGGGTCGGTGAGGACCCGGCTGCCGTCAAGGCGGATCTCCTGAATCAGCGGATCCACTCTGACACCCGGCTCGGTGACGGTGATGCCGTCAACACTGATGCGGCCGTCGGCGATGAGCTGCTCACAAGCCCGGCGTGAGGCGACCCCGGCGTGGGCGAGGACCTTCTGCAGCCGCTGTCCGGAGGCCACATGCGGGTCGTCCTGCCCACCCTGGGAGACGCGCTCGCGCATGGCGAGCAGGCGGGACTCCTCGTCCTCGTCGATGGCCTCAGCATCGAAGGCGGCCAGGTCGTCAGTATCGGCCTGCTCGTCCAGCTCCTCGATATCATCCTCGTCGTAGAACTCCTGCGCCCCGAAGTCGCTCTTGGGTACCGAGTCAGTTCTGCTGCGGTGCTTCTTCGGGGTCATGGGGTCCTCCTACCGGCCATTTCATCGGCCTGTTCAACGATCTCCTCCAGCGCCTCGACGCGGGGGAGGTAGGGAGCCAGGGGTGGTAGCTCGTCCAGGGAGTCGATTCCCAGGTACTCCAGGAACTCCCCGGTGGTCCGGTACAGGATCGCACCGGAGGCCTCAGAACCGGCCTCCTCAATGAGGCCACGGGCATGCAGAGTGCGCATGACGCCGTCGACGTTGACGCCACGGATCGCCGCGACGCGTCCGCGGGTGACCGGCTGCCGGTAAGCGACGACGGCAAGGGTCTCCAGGGCGGCCTGGCTCAGACGCGCGGTGGCACCGCCGATGATGAACTGCTCGACGAGCTCGGCGTGCTCGGGTACGGAGGCGAAACGCCACCCGCCGGCCGCCCGCCGGAGGAGGTAACCGTGAGGGCGGCCGCCGGGTCGTTCTCCCCTGTACTCCGCAGCGAGGTCCTCGAGCAACTCCTCGGCCAGCCTGTCCTCGAGACCGAGAGCCTCAGCAATCGCGGCAGTGGTCACCGGTTCGTCGGCAACGATGAGAATCGCCTCGGCAGCGCTGCGCAGCCGAGGCTCGGCGACTTCGCTCATGCGAATTCCTCCTCGAGCTCGCTCAGGTCCTCGCCGGTCATCATGCCGGTCAAGTCATCCTGACCGGAGCACCAGGTTACGGTGATCTCGCCCATGGGCTTGACCTGTTCCAGTTCGGCACTGCCCTGCCGGTGGAGGATGAGTAGCGCCAGGAACCGGGCGACGACGACGGCCGTACGCTCGGCGTCCTCGATGATCTGGGCGAAGGTCAGAGTCCTGTGGCGGTGCAGTCTCAGCACGATGAGGCTCAGCTGCTCGCCGACCGGGACCCGCTCATGAAGGTGAACGGTCTGAACACCCGGACCTGTGGGCCGGGTGAAGGCTCCTACAGCCAGGCGAGCGAGCTCCTCGGGGGTGATGGTGGCGACGAGTCTGGGCAGGAGCGCAGCCAGGTGCGGCTCCAGCGCAACGATCCGGGGGTGACAGCGCGCAACGGTTTCCGCGCGGAGACGAAAGGCGGCGGCTGCCTCCTTGAAGGCCCGGTACTGCAGGAGCCTGGCGAAGAGCAGGTCACGAGCTTCAAGCAGCTCGAAGTCGGGCTCCTCATCATCCTCGTAATGAGGCAGAAGGCGATGGGCCTTGAGCGCCAGGAGAGTGGAGGCCACCACGATGAACTCCGAAGCGCGTCCCAGGTCCCAGTCGGAGCGCATATGGGCGATGAACTCATCAGTCACTTCCGCCAGCGCCAGCTCAGTGACGTCGAGCCGCTTACGCGCGATGAGACTCAGGAGCAGGTCGAAAGGCCCCTCGAACTGGGGCAGGGCGACCTTGAAACCGGGGAGACGAGAAGGGCCCTGACTGTTCTGGACTTCCTGAGGCTTCCCAACATCATGGAGATTCCCGGCCCCGGTTGTCCTCTGCGTGCTCTGCGCCGGATCGGCCTCCTGGTGGGCCTGCGGTTCAGGCGACATCGCCGCGGGCGATGACCTCGCGGGCCAGTCGACGGTAGGCCTCCGCTCCGGGGTGGAAGGGCGCGTAGCTGGTGATCGGCTCACTGGCCACCGTGGCGTCCGGAAACTTGATCGTGCGTCGGATACGCGTGTCGAAGAGCTGCTCGCCGAAGGCCTGCTCCAGGCGCTCGAGCACCTCGCGCGAGTGCAGGGTGCGGGAGTCCACCATGGTGGCCAGGATGCCGTCGATCTCCAGGCTGCCGTTGAGACGGTCCTTGACCCGCTCGACGGTCTCAACCAGAAGGGCCACCCCCCGCAGCGCGAAGAACTCGGTCTCCAAGGGGATGATGACGCCATGGGAGGCGGTCAGAGCATTGATGGTGAGTAGTCCCAAGGACGGCTGGCAGTCCACAAGGATGAGGTCGTACTCGTCCAGGACAGGTCGCAGTACTCGCTTGAGGGCCTGCTCTCGGGCCACTTCGTTAACGAGCTGGACCTCAGCGGCGGACAGGTCGATGTTGGCCGGGACGATGTCCAGCCCTTCCACGGTGGTCTCGTGGACGACGGTACGGATATCCGGTCGATTGGCGACGAGCAGGTCGTAGATCGTGGAATCGAGCTCGTGGGCGTTGATGCCCAGCCCCGCTGAGGCCGCTCCCTGGGGGTCGAAGTCGACGATGAGGACCTTGCGCCCGAGTTCGGCCAGCGCCGCACCGAGGTTGATCGTCGTTGTGGTCTTACCGACGCCGCCCTTCTGGTTGCACATGGAGATGACCCGAGCGGGTCCGTGCGACTCCAGCGGCGCGGGAACGGGGAAGTCCTTCTCCTCGTTCTCCTCGAAGCCGGGGTTGTCGATCAGGCCTGGCTGGATGGAGTCATTCACATCCAACAGCCTAGTCGAAAGCTAACCGTCCTCGCCCAGTTCAGACGGGACACGCCAGAGAACGCCTTGAGGTCGATCGGACTCGGCTCGCGCAGGCCCCGCTCGTCGCAAGGCATCCCACGGCCGTCCAACAAGACGGCCCGACACTCAAGCGAGCGCACGCGGGTGACTGGTGACGTAGACCTCCCGCAGGTGATCGACGGTGACCTTGGTGTATATCTGGGTGGTGGTGACGGAGGCGTGTCCGAGCATCTCCTGGACGACACGAACGTCAGCACCTCCGGCCAGAAGATGGGTGGCGAAGGAATGACGCAGGGTGTGAGGCGAGATGCGGTGCTCATCGGGCGAGTTGGTTCCGGCGAGGCCCGCCCGTTCGGCGGCGAGCCGAAGGACGGCCCAGGCGCTCTGTCGGCTCAAGGGTCGCCCCAGGGTGTTGAGGAAGACCTGCGGCACTCCTCTGCCCTTCTCGGCCAGGACCGGTCGGCCTCGCACCAGATAGGCGTCCAGCGCCTCCCAGGCAAGGGCTCCCATGGGGACAATGCGCTCCTTGCGCCCCTTGCCGAATAGTCGCAGCAGTCGGGAATCGACGTCGAGATCGTCAACAACGAGCCCGACCGCCTCGGAGATACGGGCACCAGTGGCATAAAGCATCTCCAGCAGCGCTCGGTCACGCAGGCTCACCGGGGAGTCGTCGATCCCAACGGCCTCCAGGAGTTGGCGGACCCCCTCGATACTCAAGGCCTTGGGTAGTCGACGACCGGACTGGGGCGGGCGCACCGTGGCCGAGGGATCCTGCGACGTCATCCCCTCTGCCAGAAGGAACTTGTGCCAGCCGCGCACGGCCGTCACGGTTCTGGAGGCCGACGACGGTGCCAATGGGCGAGCACCATCGGCACCGGTGCGCAGCGCCTCGAGGAAGCCGGTCACATCATTGCGACTCACCTCCTGCGGGGTGGAGATACTGCCGTTTCGCAGGTAGCGCAGGTAGCGGCCCAGGTCGCGCTCGTAGGCACTCAGGGTGTGGGGACTCAGTCCGCGCTCGACGCGCAGATGGGCGAGGTAGTCGCGCAGCGCACGGTCCAGGACGTCGCCGCGCGGGTCACGAGTGCTACCGACGGCTGGGCCCGTCGTTTTCGAGGTGCTCGTCGGAAGCCACCGGCGCTCAGGCGAGTTTGGCGACCAGGCCGAGCCCGACGATCGTGATCGCCCAGGTGATGGCCACCGCCACGGTGATGCGGTCAAGATTGCGCTCAGCCACGCCGGAGGAGCCGGCCGAGGAGGAGATGCCACCGCCGAACATGTCCGACAGGCCTCCTCCCTTGCCCTTGTGCAGGAGGATCGACATGATGAGGAAGAAGCTCGAGAGCACGAGCAGTACCTGAAGGATGATACGCACCACGTTCACGCCGCGTTCCCTTCGTCGTTGGTTTCGTCTTGCTGTTTGCTTGCCACGCGCCGATTCGGGAGTCGACGCGGTCCGGGGTCGGCACCCGGCCTGTCTGCCCGGCAGTCTACCCGCAACGCACCGGGTCCCGGACACCTCGTGGTGTGAGGTGTCCGGGACCCGGGCTATGGGCGTTATGAGTCGGTCTTGCCGGTGGCTTCGCCCTTCTCCTCTAACGTCCAGGCGCGAACTGCTCAGGCGTAGAAGCCGGCCATGGCGGCGAAGGAGTCGGCCTTGAGGGAGGCTCCGCCGACGAGCGCGCCGTCGACGTCGGGCTGGGCCATGAGCTCCTTGATGTTGCCGGGCTTGGCGGAGCCACCGTAGAGGACGCGGGTGGCGTCAGCGGTGGCGTCGCCGTAGTCGGCACGCAGGGCCTCGCGGATCGCTCCGCACACCTCCTGGGCATCCTCGGCGGTGGCGGTCTCGCCGGTACCGATGGCCCAGATGGGCTCGTAGGCGATGACGATCTTGGCAACGTCCTCAGCGCTCCACCCCTCGAGGGCGGCACGAATCTGGCCCAGGACGAACTCGACGTGGGTGCCGGCCTTGCGGATCTCGAGGGCCTCACCGCAGCACAGGATCGGAGTCATGCCGGCGTCGAGCACCTTGCGGGCCTTGGCGCCCACGAGGGCGTCGGACTCGCCGTGGTACTCGCGGCGCTCGGAGTGGCCCATGACCACGTAGCTGCAGCCGAGCTTGGTGAGCATCTCGGTGGAGATCTCGCCGGTGTAGGCACCGTTGTCGTGGGTGGAGACGTCCTGAGCACCGTACTTGACACTCAAGGAGTCGGCCTCGACGACGGTCTGCACGGTGCGGATGTCCGTGAAGGGTGGGATCACGAGGACCTCGCACTTGGCGTAGTCGTGGTCGTGGTCCTTGAGCTCCATGGCCAGGCCCTGGACAAGGTGGTTGGCCTCGAGGTGGTCGAGGTTCATCTTCCAGTTGCCCGCCATGAGCGGGGTGCGGTTGCTCATCTAGGTCGCCTTCCTTCAGTCTTCGAGCACTGCGATACCGGGCAGCGTCTTGCCCTCGAGGAGCTCGAGGGAGGCGCCACCACCGGTGGAGATGTGGGAGAACGTGGCCTCGTCGAAGCCGAGTGTGCGCACGGCCGCGGCCGAGTCGCCACCGCCGATGACGGAGAAGGCGTCGGAATCGGAGATCGCCTTGGCCACCGCCTTAGTGCCCTCGGCGAAGGCCGGGAACTCGAAGACTCCCATGGGGCCGTTCCACACCACGGTCTTGGAGGTGGTGATGGCGTCGGCGAAGAGCCCCCGCGTCTCAGGGCCGATGTCCAGCCCCATCTGGTCAGCGGGCAGCCCGCTGGAGGGCACCACGGTGGCCGGGGAGTCCGCAGCGAAGGCGGGGGCCACGACGGTGTCGACGGGCAGCAGGAGCTCGACACCGTTGGCCTTGGCGGTCTCCAGGTAGCCCTTGACGGTCTCGATCTGGTCCTTCTCCAGCAGAGAGGTGCCCACCTCGTAGCCCTGAGCGGCCAGGAAGGTGTAGGCCATGCCGCCACCGATGAGAAGACGGTCGGCCTTGCCCAGCAGGTTGGAGATGACGCCGAGCTTGTCGGAGACCTTGGAGCCACCGAGCACGACGGTGTAGGGACGCTCGGGGTCGTTGACGGCACGCCCCAGCGACTCGATCTCCTTGACGACGAGCAGGCCGGCCGCCGAGGGCAGCAGCTTGGCGACGTCGTAGACGGAGGCCTGCTTGCGGTGAACGACACCGAAGCCGTCGGAGACGAAGACGTCAGCCAGAGCGGCGAGCTCGGCGGCGAAGGCCTCACGCTCTGCGTCGTCCTTAGAGGTCTCAGCGGCATTGAAGCGCACGTTCTCCAGCAGGACGATCTCACCGTCGCCGGCTGCGGCGACAGCGGCCTTGGCGGACTCGCCGACGGTGTCCTCGGCGAGAGTCACCTTGGCACCAGTGACCTCGGCGAGACGCTTGGCGACGGGAGCCAGGGAGTAGTCGGGGTTGACCTGCCCCTTGGGGCGTCCCAGATGGGCTGTGATGATGACCTTGGCACCGGCGTCGATCAGGGTGCGCAAGGTGGGCAGAGCAGCCTGGATACGGCCATCGTCGGTGATGTTCTTGTTAGCGTCCAGCGGCACGTTGAAGTCGGAGCGGACCAGGACTCGCTTGCCCTTGAGGTCGCCCAGGGACTCGATGGTCTTCATAAAGCCTCTCATCGGTTGTGGGTGATGGTGTGGGGTTTGACGGACGGCGCCCGCGCACGCATAGCGTGGCGCGGGCGCCGCATCCTAGAGAGTCATGCTCTCGGTCTGGTCTCAGGCGAGCTTGGAGCCGACCAGGGCGGTCAGGCGGACCAGGGCGTTGGAGTAGCCCCACTCGTTGTCGTACCAGGAGAGGACCTTGACGAGGTTACCGATGACCTTGGTCTCGGTGGCGTCGAAGATCGAGGTGTGCGGGTTGCCCACGATGTCGGTGGAGACGATCGGGTCCTCGGTGTACTCGAGAACGCCCTTGAGCTCACCCTCGGCGGCGGCCTTGACGGCGGCCTTGACGGCGTCGACGGAGACCTCCTTCTCAGCGATGAAGGTCAGGTCGGTCAGTGAGCCGGTCGGCGTGGGGACACGAACGGCCAGGCCGTCGAACTTGCCCTTGAGGGCGGGCAGGACGAGGGCCACGGCCTGGGCTGCACCAGTCTTGGTGGGGATCATGTTCAGCGCGGCGGCGCGAGCACGGCGCAGGTCGCTGTGCGGGGCGTCGAGAACGCGCTGGTCACCCGTGTAGGAGTGGATGGTGGTCATGATGCCGCGCTCGATGCCGAAGTTCTCGTGGAGGACCTTGGCCAGGGGGGCGAGGCAGTTGGTGGTGCACGAGGCGTTGGACACGATGTTCATCGTGGCGTTGTCGTAGTCGCCCTCATTGACACCCATGACGAAGGTGCCGTCGACGTTCTTGGCGGGGGCGGAGATGACGACCTTCTTGGCGCCACCATCGAGGTGTGCCTTGGCCTTCTCGCCGTCGGTGAAGAAGCCGGTGGACTCTACGACGACCTCGACGCCCAGGTCGCCCCAGGGAAGGTCGGCGGGGTTGCGCTGAGCAAGCACCTTGATGTGCTTGCCGTTGACGGTGATGCCATCCTCGTCGTAGGAGACCTCGCCGTTGAAACGACCGAGGATCGAGTCGTACTTGAGCAGGTGGGCCAGGGTCTTGTTGTCCGTCAGGTCGTTGACGGCGACAACCTCGATGTCGGCGCCCTGCTCGAGGGCAGCGCGGAAGAAGTTGCGGCCGATCCGGCCGAAGCCGTTAATACCAACGCGGGTGGTCACTTTGTGTCCTCCTAGTGCGCCGGTACGGCGCACGGTTGCTGGGCTCTTCTCACACACAGCGTGTGCTCCGGAACATCTTCCATTCAGAACCGATTCAGTTCCGGCACGGCCGAGTCTAGCCACACTGAGCAGCCGCTGGGAGTCGCAGGCCACGCCACGGGCGAACACTGTGACGCAGAAACCACCCTTCGCGGGATCCATGACCGTCGATTGCATCCCGAGGCAGGACCGAGGTCCCGTTCGCCGTCAGGGTTCAAGCATCTCCTGGGTGAGAACCGACTCGGTGTCGGGGACGCCTATCTCGTGCGCATGCTTGTCCGCCATGGCCAGAAGCCGGCGGATGCGTCCGGCGACGGCGTCCTTGGTCAGTTGCGGATCGGAGAGCTGACCGAGCTCCTCCAGGGACGCCTGCTTGTGCGCGACGCGCAGACGTCCAGCTTGAAGCAGGTGGGCGGGAACGTCGTCGCCCAGGATCTCGAAGGCTCGCTCGACCCGGGCACCGGAGGCCACGGCGGCACGGGCGGAACGACGCAGGTTTGCGTCATCGAAATTAGCCAGGCGATTGGCTGTGCCTCTTGACTCGCGCCGGGATCGTCGCTCGGCCCAGACCTTGAAGGCCTCAGGCGCCCCCATCCTCTCCAGGAGTACGCCAATGGCCTCCCCGTCACGAACGACGACGCGGTCGGCCCCGCGCACCTCGCGGGCCTTGGCGGAGATATCAAACCGTCTTGCCGCTCCTACGAGGGCCAGCGCGGCCTCGGACCCGGGGCAGGTGACCTCCAAGGAGGAGGATCGCCCCGGCTCGGTCAGGGAACCGCGGGCGAGAAAAGCCCCGCGCCAGGCCGCCGCGGCGGCGTTGCGACCGCCTTGGACGACGGCGACCGGCATGCCGCGCACGGGGCGCCCTCGGTCGTCCACCAGGCCGGAGAGCCTGGCCAAATCCTTGCCTCGCCGCGTCACGCGCAGCACATAGCGAGACCCGCGGTGCAGAGAGCCACCCTGAACCACCATGACCTCAGGTTCCATCCCGTAGAGCTCTTTGAGGTGCTGGTGCAGTCGCCGCACCGCCCCGCCGTGGTCGAGCTCGACCTCAACGACTATACGTCCGGAGACGATGTGCAGCCCTCCGGCGAAGCGCAGCATCGCGGAGACCTCCGCCCGTCGTTGGGCAGCATTCTCGATGGCGACGAGCGCAAGCTCATCTTTGACGGTAACCGTCAGCGACATGGGCGGGCTCCTCGTGTTCGGGGGTTGTAGTAGGCGCGCACAGGGACGTCCGTGCTGCTGGTGCTACTCAGGTGTAACCAATAGGACCGGGGACCGGGCGGTCACCGGCGCAGGTGAGATGCAAAAGCAATGTGATGTGACATCCGAAGGCGCTTTTAAGGAAACTCTTAGCAGTGACACCCTGCAGCAGGCTGAGCAGGGCCGCGGAGAACTATGAGAGACGACGGCGTCCGGCCACCTCCGTGAGGCCATTGTCACGATCGGTCAGGATCGTCCCGCGGACGAAGGACAGGAGGCAGTGAGGTGTCAACTAGGTCTTCGCCCTGTCGGTGACGTCCCCCAGCACCCCTTCGAAGGCGTCCCGGAAGGCGGCCGCCAGGCGCAACGGGTCGTGATGGCACAGGGCCTCACCAGTGCGCACCTGCCGTAGGACGACGACGGCTCCCATGGCCGAGGCCACCGACTCGAGGTCGGCGACGTCCTCGACAGTAGAGGGATCGGCCAGCACGACGTCCAGCCTGAGGTCGGGCGCATACTGACTCAGAACCCGCAGGTGGTCGGCACTGGTCATACCATCGGTCTCACCCCGCTGGGCAGAGAGGTTGAGGACCACGACCTTACGGGCCGAGGTACTCACCAACGCTTGACGCATGGAGGGAAGGATGAGGTGCGGAAGCACCGAGGTGTACCAGGAGCCCGGGCCCAGGACCACCCAGTCCGCCTCACCGATGGCTCGTAGCGCCTCGGGGTGGGCATCAGCATTCTCGGGAACGATCCCTACGTTCTCCAGGCGACCACGGGCCGAGGCCACCGCAACCTGTCCGCTGACTCTGCGACTGGTTCCGCCTGAGACGATGTCGGCCTCGATGACCAGGGGCGAGGAGGACATGGGGACCACCCGGCCGTGGATCGTCAGAAGGCGCCCCACCCAGTCGAGTCCGGCCACGTCGTCTCCGAGCAGCTGCCACAGGGCCAGAATGAGCAAGTTGCCCAGAGCGTGGTTGTCGAGTTCGCCCTGCCCCTCGAAACGATGCTGGAGCACGTCGCGCCAGGTCAGTCCCCACTCGGAGTCCTCACACAGGGAGGCCAGCGCCATCCGCAGGTCCCCCGGTGGCAGACAGTCGAACTCCCGACGCAGACGCCCCGAGGAGCCGCCGTCGTCGGCGACGGTGACGACGGCCGTGAGCCGGTGGCTGATGTGCCGCAGAGCCCGAAGCGTGGCCGATAGGCCGTGTCCTCCTCCCAGAGCCACGACGGCAGGTCCTTCCTCACCGCGACGGGGCCACCCCGCAGCATCGATCGTGGTTCCCACTACCTACTCCCGTCCAAGGTCCCGGTGCTGGACAACGACCTCGAAGCCCGCTCTGCGCAGCCGGACCCCGAGCCTCTCCGCCGAGGCCACGGAGCGGTGCTTGCCGCCGGTGCAGCCCACAGCCAGGGTAACGTGCGGCTTGAGCTCATCAATGTACTGCGGAAGTGCGGGAACGAGCAGGTCAGCGTATCCGTCGACGAAGACGGCCGCCCCCTTCTGAGCGAAGACGTAGTCGGACACCGCCGCATCCCGGCCGGTGAGGTGGCGCAGCTCGGAGACCCAGTAGGGGTTGGGGATGAAACGCACGTCCAGAACGTGGTCGGCGTCCAGCGGGATGCCGTACTTGAATCCGAAGGACATGACGTTGATCCGCAAGGCCAGATCGGACTCGTGAGCCACGAGTTCGCGCACCCGACGGGCCAGGTCGTGGACGGAATAGTTGGAAGTGTCGATGACGATGTCGGCCACACCCCGCAGTCCCCCCAGGAGAGTGCGCTCGTGCTCGATCCCGTCCAGGACAGAGCCGTTGCCCTGCAGCGGGTGGGGACGACGCGAGGACTCGAAGCGTCTGACCAGGACGGCGTCGGAGGCATCCAGGAAGATGAGCCGCACATCAGTGCCGTTGTCGCGGACCTTGCGCAGGTAGTCCATGAAGTGGGAGAAGAACTCACGGCTGCGCACGTCGACGACGGCGGCCAACCGGTGCACGCCGGCGCCAACCGTCGTCATCATGCCGGACAGAGCCGGCAATAACTGAGGCGGAAGGTTATCCACCACATACCAGTCGAGGTCCTCCAGGGCGTTGGCCGCGCGCGAACGCCCCGCCCCAGACATTCCCGTGACGATGATCATCTCTGGCCGTTCAGCGGGTGGGACCGGAGGAGTGGCCTCATCAAGAGCGGCGATCTCGATGGGAACGGTGTCCTGGAGCCGCTTGCGCTTGCCGGAGGGGGTCTGGGGGCGGCGCTCGTCGTGCATGCCCCAAGCATCGCACGTCCCGGTGCGCCTGACCGTTGGCGAGGCAGGACTACCGGTAGCGTTTCACCGTCGCCCGTACTCGCTGCCGCCGGTTCTCGGCACCCAGATACCAGGAGGTCCAATGAGCTCCTCCCCCTTGCCCTCCCATCAGACACCCGCACCCCGGCTCGACCCCCCAGTCCTGGGCACGCCCTGGACCCGTAGCGCGACAAAGATTGCGCTGCTGGGCGCCGGCGAGATCGGCAAGGAGGTGACGATCGCGCTCAGTCGCCTGGGCGTGGAGGTCACGGCCATTGACCGCTACGACGGGGCTCCGGCACAGCAGGTGGCTCACAACGCGCTGACGGTGGACATGAGCGATCCCGAGGCCCTGACCGCGGCCATCCGCTCCAGCGGCGCCACCATCGTGGTCCCCGAGATCGAGGCACTTGCCACCGATGCCCTCGTGGCCCTGGAACAGGCCGGCCAGGTGCGGGTGGTGCCGACGGCTCGGGCGGCGCAGGTGACGATGAACCGTGAGGGCATCCGTCGCCTGGCGGCCGAGGAGCTGGGCCTGCCGACCAGCCCTTACGCCTTCGCCTCCTGTCTGGAGGAGCTGGTGGCAGGTACCCAGCGGGTGGGCTTCCCCTGCGTGGTCAAGCCGGTCATGTCCTCGTCGGGCCATGGCCAGTCGATGGTGCGCAGCCCGGAGGATCTGGAAGCGGCATGGCACGACGCGGCCGCCGACGGGCGGGTGGACCGAGGGCGGGTCATTGTGGAGGGATTCGTTCGCTTCGATACCGAGATCACTCTGCTCACGGTGCGCTGGCGCGACCCGGTTACCGGGGAGACGGTGACGAGCTTCTGCGAGCCGATCGGGCACCGACAGGTCAATGGGGACTACGTCGAGTCCTGGCAGCCGCAGAACCTGAGTCCGGTGGCCCTGGAGCGGGCACACCGGATGGCCCGGGCCGTCACCACGGCACTGGGCGGCTGGGGCCTGTTCGGTGTCGAGTTGTTCATTTGTGGGGAGGATGTTCTCTTCTCCGAGGTCTCTCCGCGCCCGCACGACACCGGCCTGGTGACACTGGCGAGCCAGCGCTTGAGCGAGTTCGAGCTGCACGCCCGCGCCCTGCTGGGACTGCCCGTGGACACTTCACTGCGCTCCCCCGGCGCCTCGGCAACCATCAAGGCGACGGGCGAGTCCGCTCCTGGTGAGGGTGTGAGCTTCGCCGGCCTGGATGAGGCGCTTGTGCAGGACGGGGTGGACCTGCGGCTGTTCGGCAAGCCCGAGGCCCACCCGGGTCGACGCCTGGGCGTCGTCGTGGCCTGCGCCGACGACGTGCAGGTCGCCGTTGACCGGGCCCGGGGGGCGGCCCGGGCGATTCGTCCCAGCGTCTGAGCCGGCCGCCTGGGCCGCGGAGTCTCAGTGCCTACTCCTGCGGCGGTTCTTGCGTCGGAGGCACGAGGGAGGCGCCGTTGGAGGCGATGACGTCGCGGTACCAGCCGAAGGACTTCTTGCGATAGCGGGCCAGGGTGCCGTTGCCGTCATCGTCGCGGTCCACGTAGATGAACCCGTAGCGCTTAGACATCTGGGCGGTGGAGGCCGAGACCAGGTCGATGCAGCCCCAGGAGGTGTAGCCCAGGACCTCGACGCCGTCGGCGATGGCCTCGGCGACCTGGACCAGGTGGTCGTTCATGTAGGCGATGCGGTAGTCGTCCTCGACCGTGGGACCGTTGGGGCCGTCAACCAGGACATCCTTGGCTCCCAGGCCGTTCTCGACGATGAACAGGGGCTTGCCCCAGCGGTCCCAGTAGTCGTTGAGGATGGTGCGCAGACCCGCCGGGTCGATCTGCCATCCCCACTCGGAGGCCTCGAGGGTGGGGTTGGTCACGCCGCCCATGAGGTTGCCCTGACCGGCAGGAGCCTTCTGGGTGGCGGTCTCGCACACGGACATGTAGTAGGAGAAGGAGACGAAGTCGACGGTGTGCTCACGCAGCAGCGCACGGTCCGCGTCCGTGATCTCCAGCTCGATGCCCTTGTCCCGCAGCGTACGCAGCAAGTAGCCGGGGTACTCACCGCGCACGTGCAGGTCCCCGAAGGCGTAGTTGGCGCGCTCCGCCTGCTTGGCGGCCCACACGTCGCGGGGGTCGGGGGTGAGCGGGTAGGTAGGCACCGCCAGGATCATGCAGCCGACCCGGATATCGGGGTTGATCTCGTGGGCGATCCTGGTTGCGGCCGCCGAGGCGACGAACTCGTGGTGGATGGCCTGGTAGAGGTCCCGCTCGCTGAGCCTGTCCTTGGGGGTGGCAATGCCTCCGGACAGGAAGGGCTCGTGGAGCACGGAGTTGATCTCGTTGAAGGTGAGCCAGTACGTGACCCGCTTGCCGTAACGCTCGAACAGGATGCGGGCGTAGCGCTCGAAGAAGCCGATGAGGCGGCGGTCGGTCCAGCCGTCATAAGTGCGGGCCAGGTGCAGTGGGGTCTCGTAGTGGCTGATGGTGATCAGCGGCTCGATGCCGTGCTTCTCGAGCTCATCGAGGACGCGGTCATAGAAAGCCAGCCCCTCCTCGTTGGGCTCGGCCTCGTCGCCGCGGGGGAAGATACGGCTCCAGGCGATGGAGAAGCGGAAGACCTTGAAGCCCATCTCCGCGAACAGGGCGATGTCCTGGGCATATCGGTGGTAGAAGTCGATCGCCTCGAGCTTGAGGTTGTCCGGTGTGGGAGTCTGGGTGGGCGGGGCCATGATGCCTCAGGGCATGACGTCCTGAACGGACAGGCCCTTACTGTCCTCGTCGTAGGCGCCCTCGATCTGGTTGGCGGCGGTGGCCCCTCCCCACAGGAAGCCGCCGGGGAAGCGCAGGTCGGGATCAGGTGATAGTGCGGTCATAACTCCTCATCCTCTGTCAGTTGGCAGGCCCAGAAGGTTCCAGGGGCAGCAACCACCCCCCCATGATCGCACTGACGGCTACGCCGGCCTGCGCCTCACGGCAGCGTCTACCCTCAGTCCTGGAGGCCCACCATGACGGAGGACGCCTTGACAACGGCGACAGCCTTCTTACCCTCTGCCAGCTCGAGCTCCTCGATGGCCGCGTTGGTAATGGAAGAGGTGATGACAACGCCGGGAGCGACCTCGATCTTGACGACACCGTTGACGGCGCCCTTCTCAATGGAGACGACGGTGCCGGGCAGCTGGTTGCGGGCGGAGATCTTCATATGAGCATCCTTTCGAGTTGACGCCTGTTCAGGCCAGCGCATTGTGAAATCGTACTACGGCTTATTTTCCGGACTGTTGAGGTGAGCCAAGATGCTACCCGCCAGCGCCGGCCCGATTCCCTTGACACGGGTGATGTCGTCCACCTCTGCCTGCCGAATGCGTTTGACGGATCCGAACTCGCGCAGCAGGGCCGCCTGTCGGGCGGGCCCCAGGCCGGGAACGCCGTCCAGTACCGAGCGGGTCATCCCGGCCGAACGCTTCCTACGGTGGTGGGTGATGGCAAATCGGTGGGACTCGTCGCGCAGGTGCTGGAGCAGGTAGAGGGCAGACGACGTGCGCGGCAGGATGACGGGGAACTCCTCCCCCGGTACCCAGATTTCCTCCAGGCGCTTGGCCAGTCCAATGAGCGGCACATCGATACCGAGCTCGTCGAGGACCGAACGGGCGGCGTTGACCTGCGGCAGGCCGCCGTCGACGACGACGAGTCCGGGCGCGTAGGAGAAGCGCCGGGCCCGCCCGGTCTCAGGATCGATGGGGCCGGAGGCGACGGCGATGCCCTCGGCGTCCTCGATCTCCTCGGCCGCCCGTGCGGCCGCCTCACCCTGTCCCTGCTCGGCGATGAGCCGCTTGAACCGTCGAGTGAGGACCTCATGCATGGCCGCGGTGTCGTCGGTGGCGCCGCTGCCGTCCTGGCCACGCACGGTGAAGCGGCGGTAGTCGGACTTGCGCGGTGCACCGTCCTCGAAAACAACCATGGAGCCGACCTGGTACGTGCCCTGGGTGTGGGAGATGTCGTAGCACTCGACGCGCAGGGGCGCCTCGGGCAGGTTGAGGGCCTCGGCGAGCTCGTCGAGCGCGAGGGTGCGTTGGGTCAGGTCGCCGGCACGACGGGTCTTGTGCAGGCGCAGGGCCTCGGCGGCGTTCTTACGCACGGTGTCCATGAGGGCGGCCTTGTCACCGCGCTGTGGGACGCGCAGGTCGACCCTCCCGCCCCGCAGCCCGGCCAGCCAGGCGCGCACGGTGGCGGCGTTAGTGGGCACCTCGGGCACGAGGATCTCCCGGGGGACCGCGGTGGTGGCCGTGTGGGCGACGTCGTCGACACTGGTTGCCGCCGACTCACCGTTGCGTCTGGAGGAGGCGCCGCTGGAGCCGCTCGGTCCGCTGCGGGGCTGGGGGCTGGAGGGCGCGCGGTCGCCGACGCCGACAGAGGTGGTGGTACCGGACGACGTGGGGGCCCCACCATGGTGGACGGCCCCGTCGTCAGCGGGATCGAGGAGGGAGGCATAGACCTGCTCGAGAAGACGCTCAATGAGCTCGGCGTCCCCGGCGTCGTCAATGAGGTCCACGACCCAGCCGCGCTGTCCGCGCACGCGGCCGCCGCGCACGTGGAAGACCTGGACAGCCGCCTCGAGCTCATCACGGACCAGGGCGAAGACGTCGGCGTCGGTGGCGTCGGGCAGGACGACGGCGTTGCCCTCGATGACCTTGCGCAGCGCAGTGGTGTCGTCGCGCAGGCGGGCGGCCTTCTCGAAGTCGAGGGCTGCGGCTGCGGCTTTCATCTCAGCCTCGACCTGGCGCAGGTAGGGGCCAGTGCGGCCGGCCATGAAGGCGCAGAAGTCCTCGGCCAGCACCCTATGGTCCTCCGGGCTGATGCGGCCCACGCAGGGGGCTGAGCACTTATCGATGTACCCGAGCAGGCAGGGACGTCCCGAGGCCTGGGCACGGCGGAAAACGCCGGCCGAGCAGGAGCGGAGCGGGAAGACGCGCAGCAGCTGATCGACAGTCTCGCGGATAGACCAGGCCTGGACGAAGGGACCGAAGTAGCGGGTTCCCGGTTTGCGGGCCCCACGGACCACCTGGACGCGGGGGTAGGTCTCCCCCATCGTCACCGCCAGGTAGGGGTAGGACTTGTCGTCCTTGTACATGACGTTGAAACGGGGGTTGAACTCCTTGATCCAGGAGTACTCCAGGGCCAGGGACTCCACCTCGGTGGACACGACGGTCCACTCCACCGCGCAGGCCGTGGTCACCATCTTCTGGGTGCGTGGGTGGAGAGCTGCGAGGTCCTGGAAATAGTTGGACAGACGCTGACGCAGATTCTTGGCCTTGCCGACGTAGATGACGCGTCCCTGTCCGTCCAGGAACCGGTAGACGCCCGGGGACGTGGGGATCTCGCCCGGGGCGGGACGGTACGTCGAGGGGTCGGCCATGCCCGCTAGGGTAGACGCCGACCGACCTCGCCCACGACACGCTGCTCCGCAGCCGGCCGCCAGTCGCCGAAACGACGAAGGCCTGAGCCGGCGGGCTCAGGCCTTCGTACGTGGTGGGCGATACTGGGATCGAACCAGTGACCTCTTCCGTGTCAGGGAAGCGCGCTCCCGCTGCGCCAATCGCCCGAGGTGGGTACCGGATTCGAACCGGTGTAAACGGCTTTGCAGGCCGGTGCCTAACCTCTCGGCCAACCCACCATGAGAATGCTGGGGCTGGGCGCTCCCGGCTCCTCGGAGCGGATGACGGGACTCGAACCCGCGACCCTCACCTTGGCAAGGTGATGCTCTACCAACTGAGCCACATCCGCGTGATTCCTCACGGTTCGACCGAACCGCTCGGTGCTGGAAAACCATAGCATCACAATCGCATCCACAGGCAAACAGCATCGCGGTGATTCACCTCACCGAGCAGGTATTTGCCCCCACGGTGTGCGCCTGGCTAGGGTTAGCGCCGCACCGGGCGATTGGCTCAGGGGTTAGAGCGCCTCGTTCACACCGAGGAGGTCACTGGTTCGATTCCAGTATCGCCCACCACAGCATCCTGACACCAAGTTGACAGTACCCGCCCCACGGGCGGGTACTTTTACATCACCTACATCACCCCGCTCTGCAAGCAGACGAGCAAAGGCGACCTCAGAATCAGCCTCCCACTATGGATGCCGTCACAGTCTCGGCTCAACTGTCACAATTCGATGCGCCGATGTGTCTGATGGGTATGAGTCCAACGCATCGCACCACCATCGTCATCATCGGGGCCGGGTACGCCGGGATCATGGCAGCCAACCGGATTGCTTCTCACCCAATGGCCACCGCCCTCACACGTGTTCGCCTCATCAGTGCCTCGACACACCTTGTCGAGCGTATTCGTCTGCATGAGGCTCTTCGTGCTGAAGAAGACCCGGTACGGCCCTTGTCCGAGCTGCTCAACCCAGCCATCGACGTTGTCATCGGCCGCGCGACGAGCATCGATCGCAAACGGGGTGTCGTCCATCTTTCCGATGGCGACCCCATTCCCTTCGACCAGGTCGTCTTGGCGACCGGCAGCACCAGCCGGGCACCTTCTGGAGCCCTGCCGATCTCCGGGATCGCCGATCTGCAGCCGCTTCGAGATGAACTTGTCGACTCTTCCCACACGCGCATTCGCGTCGTCGGCGGCGGCCTCACCGGGATCGAGACCGCCGCGGAACTTGCTGAGCAAGGATTCGATGTTGAGATCGTCGACTCCGGCGCCGTTGGCTCCCACCTCGGCGTACGAGCCCGTAAGCAGGCCTCTCGCCAACTGCGTCGGTTGGGCTGCACGGTGACCGACAACCAGTTGTGCCAGCCCGAGCCCGGCATGCTCACCATATGGACGGCAGGTTTTGCACCGGTCACTGTTCCGTGCGATCCACCAGTGTCGACCTCTTCCGATGGGCGCATCGTGGTCAGCAGGTTCCTACGCTCCCCCGACGATCCCAGGATTACCGCGATCGGCGATTGCGCTGCGCCTCCGGCCTCGCACCTGCGCCCCAGCTGCGCCTCAGCCCTGTCTCTGGGAGCCGTCGCCGCTGATATCCTCATCTCCGAGGTGCTCGATGCTCCGCCACCTGAGACAGGCGTCGGTTATGTCATGCGCTGTGTCTCGCTGGGACGCAACCGCGGCCTCGTCGAGCACGTAAGTCCGGACGACGTTCCCAACGGTTCCATCCTGACGGGGACAGAGGCCCGGCGAGTCAAGGACTGGGTCATGGACCGCACCACTCAGTGGTTGATCGAGGAGGCTCAGCACTCCGGCTCATACCGCATCGTGAGAGGCCCGGCTCAATGACTGCTTCCGACCAGCCCGAAGATACGGACGACAGGTCCAGTCAGGATTTCGAGGAGCATCGCGCCGTACTGTTCACCCTCGCCTACAGCATGCTCGGTAGCGCGGCGGAGGCCGAGGACATCGTGCAGGAGACATGGCTGCGCCGCCAACGCGTCAGGGAACCGGTCCGGCAGGAGCGCGCGCTGCTATGCCGTATCGCCACGCGCCTGGCACTCAACGCGCTGCGCTCCGAGGCCAACCGGAAGGAGTCCTACCCGGGACCGTGGCTTCCTGAGCCGGTCGCCACCGAGGCGGATCTGGCCGACGACCTGATCCTGGCGGAGACGGTCTCTCAGGCGACGCTGATGGTACTGGAGACCCTCTCCCCGGCCGAACGGGCGGCATTCCTCCTGGTAGAGGTCTTCTCCCTGTCGTCGGCGGAGACCGGTCGCATCATCGATGCATCCGACACCGCCGTACGCCAGCTGGTACACCGTGCGCGCACTCGGCTGCAAGAAGGGCGAACACACCGTCGCGCCAGTCCCTCTCTCGAGCTGTGGACCGAGCTGACCAGCGCCATTCGCTCGGGAGACCTGGCGGCCACCGTACGCCTGCTGGTTCCCGACGCCGTACTCGTGTCTGATGGTGGAGGCCGGGCCTCGGCGGCACGCCGCCCCGTCCGGGGCGCAGAGTCCGTGGCTCGCTTCCTTATCGGCATCGCCGCGAAGGCGCCACAGTTCGATGTGGCGCCGGCGCGGCTCAACGGGGAGCTAGCAGCCGTGGTCAGCAGTTCCGAGAACGTAGAGTTCGTGGTCTTCCTGGTTGCTTCAGAGGCTGGTGTTCAGCAAGTTCTCATCGTCCGCAACCCCGACAAGCTCATACGCATCGACAAGCCAGTGAGACTGTCCCGCTGACCTTGGCGCGATCCCTCATCAGATCCGGGCGTCGTCGGCGATCCTGCCGGGAGAGCCCTCCTGGCCCACGTGCGCCTCACCGCTGGCGACGACGTCGGCCCCGAAGGTCCAGTCCCCCTCCACAGTCAGCGACTGCGCATCCTTGATCGATGGGACGCCCCTGGGGAACCGCGCCTCGAAGTCCTGGATCCTCTTGTAGAAGCGGGGATCGAGATTCACGGTGCAGGCCTGCTCCGGGACCATCTGCAGCAGGCCGTCGTCGTCGACCTCATAGACGTCCGAACGCACCAGCAACAGGTCGTTGGTGGTCTTGACCGGCAGGAAGCGGGATCGAGGCACCTCGATGGCAGTCGCCCCCTCGAAGGCCTCCACTGCCGCCCCCATCGAGGTCTCCAGCTGAATGACCGGCGTCGAGGACGAGTCTGCGGGATCAACCGTCTTGGTATTCCTGATGAGCGGCAGCCCAAGGATTCCGCCGCGCTCGGCCAGGGTGTCTCGCAGGACCTTGAGGTCGAACCAGAGGTTGTTGGTGTGGAAGAAGGGATGACGGAACTGGTCGGTGAAGTAGTCCATCTGGTCTTCGGGTGTCTGCGCGGTGTCGCGCAGGATGATGCGCCCGTCGCTCTTACGCACGGCCAGGTGTCCCCCCTTGACGTCGGCCGGCGTGCGGCGGCACATCTCCGGGGCATAGGGCGCACCGGAGGCCGCGAACCAGCCTGCGATTCTGGCCGACGGCGCCGCCCCCAGGTTGTCGGAGTTGGCGGTCATGGCATACCGGTAGCCCTTGTCTAGCAGCGCGTCCAGCAGGCCGGAGGCGAGCAGCGCGGTGTAGATGTCGCCGTGCCCCGGCGGGCACCACTCGAGCTCGGGGTCGGCCTCCCACTCAACCGGGCTCAAATCGTCCGCGCGGAGCTTGGGCTCGCGGTTCTGCAGGAAGTCGAGTGGAAGGCCGTCTACTTGGATCTCTGGGTGCCCGGCAAGGGCCTCCAGAGAGTCCTCACGGGTACGGAAGGAGTTCATGAGGATCAGCGGCAGACTCACGTCGTAGCGCCGGCGGGCCGCCGCGACCTGATCGACCAGCAGGTCGAGGAAGGTCTTACCGTCACGCACCGGCAGGAGTGACTTGGCGCAGTCCAGCCCCATTGAGGTTCCCAGGCCGCCGTTGAGGCGGATGAGAACCGTTCTGCTCAGTGCCTCACGAGCGGCCTCCTCGCTGACCTCAACGTCAGCGAGTGAGTCAATCCTCGTGAGCGGTTCGATGGTCTCCTCAGGGATGAGTCCCGTGGCTCCGGCCTCCAGGGCCCGGTAGTAGTGGGTGAAGACTGTGATGGCCTGCTCGGCGACGCCCGCGTCGCGCATTTTGTGCTGGGCGGCAGTGAGTCCGTTCTCGCTCATGACGCCCAGCCTATCCCACGATGACTGTTATTGTGGCAGTTTGTTCGACTCTGTTCGTTTGTGTGGCAGATGTCAACCGTCCAGTCATTTCTATATCAGGTTATCCACAGGGGGAAGGCCTCCCCTTCTCGGCAGCTCCCAGTTGCTCGTATCCTTCAGCGAGCTGGCTCAGTGATGAGTCCCCCTTATGTGAAGCACCTGTCTCCAGGAGAATCGCCATGTCCATGCCGCCCCAGGTGGGTCCGAATGCCAATCTGCTTCTTCAGCGTCTGGACCTCATCGAGAAGAAGATCGATTGGATTGCCCAGCGCGTCACCTGGTTGACCTACACCGTCGGCACTCCGGTGCAACCAGGAGCCGAACCCTCGCAAGCCGGCAAGAGCACCACTCATGCGTCCCCGATGGGGACTGTCGATACAAACGAGACCACTGAGGTCGCCGCGAGCCCCGGCGACGACGTTGCATCCCCAACCGCAGCCGTTTCACCGGCTGCCACCATGTCTCTGAAGGCGAGCGCCCCTGTGGCGAATCCTGTCACCGAGGAGAAGGGGGCAGAAGACGAGGAGGCCGCTGCGGCCGGCCCCACCCAGAACTCCGAGCCGTCCCACCATCCCGTTGGTAAGGAGCCAGTAGCTCAGCCCCACGAGAGGCCCCGTCTCACTGTATCGGCAGAGCCCTCGAGGCTATCGAACAGCCATTCCTCCATGGGATACCTCCCCGATGCCCGCATTGGAGCCAAGTCGTATCAGGAGTCGACTGGGACGAGCCGTACGGAGGCCACCGGGGCCAATGAGGTCCCCGGCTGGGCGCAGCGAGCAACGCAGGAGGGCAACCTCGGGCGCTATCTGCTTTCCGGCGCCGCCGCAGTACTCGTCCTATCGGCTGGGGCCAGTCTTCTGGCGCTGGTGTGGGACTCCATTCCCGACGTGGCCAAGATCCTGGCTCTGGCACTCATCGCGGTGACCATGACTGCTACCGGCGCTCGCCTGGGCACCAGCCGGCCCTGGTTCCGTGTCGCTGCGGCAACGATCACCGGGACCGGTGGCGGGCTCGGTTTCGTCTCCATCGTGGGAGCCGTCCTGTTGGACGGGATGCTCGGTCCGGAGCCCGCTCTGGTCCTCATGGCCTGCTGGGGGCTCGTGCTCCTGCTCGTCTCCCACCTGACCCGGGTGCTCTTCACTGCGGTCGTCTCCACCATCGGTGCACTGGTGACCATCGGCTTCGCAGTCAGCCATGTGCAGCACCAGCAGACCACCGCCCTCGTCACCTGGCTGATGATCAGCGTCTACGTCACGGTCCTGGCCCTCACCTGTGGAGTGCTGTCGCACAGTACGCGACGGATGAGGTTGGCGGCATGGTACCCAGTGACGTCAATGGTGGCGACAGCGGTGGCACTCGTCTTCGCTCCGGTCAGTCCGATGCTGCGTATCTCCGCCGCCGGCGGCACTGGCATCGTCCTGTCCCTGTGCTTGATTCTGGCCTGCCAGATGACGCACGCCAGTAGACGTCTGTGGAGCATCGACATCAAGACTGCCGGCTGGGACTGGGGCCTGGCCGCAGCGATCCTTCTGATTGCATACGGGAATCTGCTGGTGGAACAGAAGTACCTCCTCGTGGCGCACTCCACTGTTGCGGTCACCTACCTACTCGAGCTCCTCCTGCTGGCCGGAGCAGCGCTCGCAGTACTCATGCCCAACAGCCCCGACCAGTGGCGCAGCGCCATGGCGATCGGACACGAGGTGTCGGTCTTGCCCATCGCACTCATCGGGATGGTCATCATCGACACTCCTCGAGCCTACGTCTGCGTCGTCATCACCACGATGCTCTGCTTCCTGCCCGTGATTGTCGGCGGAAGGGTGGAACCTGCTCCGATTCTGGCCCTTCTCGGCACGCTGCCGATCCTCCTACTCCTCGTCATCGGGGGTTCTCCGGCTGAACTCCTATCCCTCATCGCCTCCATCGTGGCCTCTGCACTCATGGCGGTCGTGGCCGAGTGGCTCGGCACTCGAAGCGCGCACACCACACCACCTCCCGCCTCGCATCCCGTTCAGTCAAGCGCCCGTTCACGGACGCTGGCTCTGCGGCTGGCTCTGGCCACCATCATCTTCAACCTGGCCGTCCTCGCTCCCGCGTTGGCAGACGGCCTTGTGAGCGGCTCCCAGGGCGCCTGGGCGGGCCTGCGCATGGTTCCGGGCCTCGTCACCATTGCGTTTATCCTCCTGGGCGCGTTCTCCAGTGAGGCCACGCCACTGCGGGTTCTCAGCGGTCAGTGCCGAGGTGCCCGCTACCAGGTGGACCCCCAGGGCAAGGCCCTGCCCAAGTCACACGGCTCTCTGACGGGGGCACCAGCGCCGTCGTGGATCGTGTCGGGGCTGCTGAGCATCATCGCCGCGCAGACACTGTTGTGGGCGAGTGAGGCCGCGTCGGAGATCTGGATGATGGCGCTGGTGGCTGTGGCCCTGGGACTAGGAGCAACCGCCACTTGGATCCTGCTTCCGTGGGCACGGCAAGCCGGGGCCTGCCTGAGTCTTGCAATCGGAAACTCCCTGCTCATGTGGCTCTCGGTCACTGTGATCACCGACACCGGACCAGGGTCGGTCCTCATGTCGGTGATGGTGCTGGCCACCGGCGGAGGCTGCATCGTCTTCGGGTTCAGGGCACGTCTGACGATTCTGCGCCACTACGGCCTGACCCTGGTGCTCCTGTCTGTGCTCAAGCTCGCGGGAATCGACATGGCCTCGCAGAACTCAATCGTTCGGGTCGTCTCGCTTGCGGTTGCGGGCATCGCCTGCTTCGTGCTCTCGCTGCTCTACAACCGCTACGCCCAGGAACAGCGTCGTGAGCAGGCCGACGGCGCCGATAAGCGCAACCGGCCTCGACTCTAAGACAGGGCTATTCACCGGAATCGGCTCAGCGCCAGCGACTCAGCCGCGGGCCGCCTGAAGCATCGGGGCCAGGAACCGGCCGGTGTAGGAGGAGTCCGTAGCCGCGACCTTCTCCGGTGTGCCGGCCACGACGACGGTTCCCCCGCCCTTACCGCCCTCGGGCCCCATGTCGATGACCCAGTCGGAGTTCGCGATGACATCGAGGTTGTGCTCGATGACCACCACGGAGTTGCCCTTGTCCACCAGTCCCTGGAGCACTCCGAGCAGCTTGCGGATGTCCTCGAAGTGCAGTCCGGTGGTCGGCTCGTCGAGGACATAGATGGTTCTACCGGTGGAGCGGCGCTGGAGCTCGGTGGCCAGTTTGACGCGCTGGGCCTCACCGCCGGAGAGCGTGGTGGCCGACTGGCCCAGGCGCACATAACCCAATCCCACCTCGACCAGGGTGTTGAGGTGACGGGAGATGACCGAGGAGGCGGAGAAGAAGTCCGCGGCCTGGTGAATGGTCATGTCCAGGACGTCGGCGACCGTCTTGTCCTTGTAGCGGATCTCCAGGGTCTCCCGGTTGTATCGGGCGCCGTGGCAGACTTCGCAGGGGACGTAGACGTCGGGCAGGAAGTTCATCTCAATCTTGAGCGTGCCGTCTCCCCTGCATGACTCGCAGCGCCCGCCCTTGACGTTGAAGGAGAAGCGTCCAGGCCCGTAACCACGCACCTTCGACTCGGGCACGGCTGCAAAGATCTTGCGGACGTGGTCCCACACCCCGGTGTACGTGGCGGGATTGGATCGGGGGGTGCGACCGATCGGCGACTGATCGACGTGGACGACCTTGTCCAGGTGCTCCACGCCTCGAACCGTCTTATGCCTTCCAGGAACGCCGCGGGCGCGGTTGAGTCGGTTGGCGAGCACCTGATACAGGATCGAGTTGACCAGGGAGGACTTGCCCGAGCCGGAAACTCCAGTGACGGCGGTCAGTACACCCAGAGGAAAGGACACGGTGACGTCCTTGAGGTTGTTCTCGCGTGCCCCGACGACGATCACCTCACGGCTCTTATCGCGTTTGCGGCGCTTGGCGGGGATCTCGATCCGGCGCCGCCTGGCCAGGTAGTCGCCGGTGACCGAGCCCTCGGCTCCGGCCAGGCCGGCGACGTCACCGGAGTAGACGACCTCGCCGCCCAGTTCACCGGCTCCGGGGCCGATGTCGACGATCCAATCGGCTGAGCGAATAGTGTCCTCGTCATGCTCGACGACGATGAGCGTGTTACCCAGGTCCCGCAGTCGCTGGAGGGTCTCGATAAGACGGGTGTTGTCGCGCTGGTGCAGGCCGATGCTGGGCTCGTCCAGGACGTAGAGGACGCCCACCAAGCCCGAGCCGATCTGGGTGGCCAGGCGGATGCGCTGGGCCTCACCTCCGGAGAGCGTGGCCGCACCACGGGCCAGGCTGAGGTAGTCCAGTCCCACGTCGACCAGGAAACCGAGGCGCGCGTTGATCTCGGTCAGGACGCTGCCGGCGATCTGGGCGGCCTGACCGGTGAGGTTGAGTTCGGCCAGGAAGTCCCGGGCCTCGCTGATGGGCAGCTCGCACAGCTGGGCGATGGAGAGCCCGCCCACGCGCACGGCCAGCACCTCGGGCTTGAGCCGGGCACCGTCACAGACAGGGCAGGGAATCTCGCGCATGTAGGCCTGGTAGCGCTCGCGGGACCAGTCGGACTCGGTCTCATCGTGCTTGCGCATGACGTAGTCGATCACGCCCTCAAATCCGGTGGAGTAGATGCGCTCGCGCCCCCAGCGGTTGCGGTAGGTGACCTTGACCTCGTAGTCCTTGCCACGCAGGATCGCCTCCCTGGCACGCGCCGGCAGCGCACGCCAGGGGGTGTCGACGTCGAAGGAGAGTTCCTTGCCCAGGGCCTCGAGCTGGCGGGTGAAGTACTTCTGGTGGCTCGACCAGGGGGCGACAGCGCCCTCGGCCAGGGTGAGCTCCTCGTCGGGGACGACGAGCTCGGGATCCACCTCGAGCCGAGTCCCGATTCCTGTGCAGGCGGGGCAGGCGCCGTAGGGGGCGTTGAAGGAGAAGGTGCGTGGCTCCATCTCGTCCAGGGCCAGGGGGTGCTCGTTGGGGCAGGCCCGCTTCTCGGAGTAGCGCCGCTCCCGCTCGGGATCGTCGTCGGGCAGGTCGACCTGCTCGATGATGACCAGACCCTCGGCGAGACCGAGAGCCGTCTCGACCGAGTCGGTCAGCCGCTGACGGATGCCCTCGCGGACGACGAGGCGATCGACGATGACCTCAATGTCGTGCTTGAGGCGCTTGTTAAGAGTCGGAGGGGTGTCGAGGCGCTCGACGGCGCCGTCGACGCGCACCCGGTTGAAGCCGCGGCCACGCAGCTCACCGAAGAGCTCGGAGTACTCGCCCTTGCGGCCCCGCACCACGGGGGCGAGCACCTGGAAACGGGTGCCCTCAGGCAGGGAGCGGACCTGGTCGACGATCTGCTGCGGAGTCTGGGAGGAGATGACCGCGTCGCAGGCCGGGCAGTGCTGGATGCCCGCCCGCGAGTACAGCAGACGCAGATAGTCGTAGACCTCGGTCACTGTCCCCACCGTGGAGCGGGGGTTGCGCGAGGTGGACTTCTGGTCGATGGACACCGCCGGACTCAGGCCCTCGATGAGCTCGACGTCGGGCTTGTCCATCTGTCCCAGGAACTGACGGGCGTAGGAGGACAGGGACTCCACGTAACGGCGCTGCCCCTCGGCGAAGATCGTGTCGAAGGCGAGCGAGGACTTGCCCGAGCCGGACAGACCGGTGAAGACGATCATCGTGTCGCGAGGCAGGTCCAGGTCCACGCCCTTGAGATTGTGCTCGCGGGCCCCACGGATGATGAGAGAGTCGTTCACGGGATTCGAGTCTAGGGGCTTGTCGCCGATGCCGTGTGATCGCACACGTGTTCGACGCGTCTCATCACCAGCACGCCGGAAGAATGCTCACCATCTTGTTCTCGGGCCACGACTGAGGCACCCTCCCCCTATGCTGGAGCCCATGAGCAAGATCTACGCCGTCGAGTACCACTACGTCACTGACAAGGACGAGGAGATGGCCGCCGTGCGCCCCTCGCACCGCGCCTTCAACGGCCGCCTGGCCGATGAGGGTCGGCTGCTCGCCGCAGGCCCCTATGTAGGCACCCATGACGCCCTCATCGTCGTGCGGGCAGACGACGAGGCCGGTGCGCTGGCCCTGCTCGAGGAGGACCCCTTTCATCAAGCCGGCTACATCAACGAGCGCATCCCACGCGAGTGGAACCCCGTCATCGGAGTCCTGGCCTGAGCCGGCCCGGCGCCACTGCATTTGCTGACGCCTCTTGCGCCCACCCCGCCCGGTCGGGAGCATGGACTCATGGTTGCCTCAGAGAGCCCCGCCTCCTCCACCGCGTCAGCTGATTCCCAGTTCTCCCGCCCTGCGTCTGTGATGGGGCTCCTGGTCCTGCGCAGCATGAATATTGCGCATGCCCGTCTGCACCGGTGGGGGCTGGAGGCGGCGGAGATCCGCCCCCGCGACAAGGTGCTCGACGTCGGCTGCGGAGGCGGCAAGGCCATCGCCCGGATCCTTACGCGGACTCGTCGTGAGGTGGCCGGTGTCGACCACTCCCCCGAGGCGGTTGAGACCACCCGTCGCGTCAACCGTGCCGCCGTGACCTCCGGGCGTTTGCGGGTCCTGGAGGGGTCGGTGGAGAACCTGACCTTCCGTGACGGCTTCTTCGACGTGGTGACGGCCTTCGAGACCACCTACTTCTGGCCGGATCTTCAGGCCGGTCTCATTGAGATCCGCCGCGTCCTCAGCCGCGGCGGCCGACTCGTGATCGCCAATGAGTACGCTGATCGGCTGGCTGCAGGTCCCTGGGCTGAGCGTCTGGACATGAATATCCCCGACAGTGAGACCTTGACCGGTCTGGCCCACAGGGCCGGATTCCTGACCGTCGATGTCAGCCTCCATCCCCGACACGGGTGGCTTCGCCTGGTGGCCGCAGGGTAGAACAAGGTAGAAGGGGCTTAGCCTCGATTGCGTACGATTCTGCGCCGCACGATGTGAACGAGCTCAATGCCACCAATCGCCAGTCCGACCATGAGCCCAGTGACCCACCACACCCCGGGGGTGGGCCAGGCCAGTTCGAAGAAGGCGCGCACCGGTGGAGCCACGACACCCAGGACCGCGATTGATCCCATGAGTACAACGAGCCCCAATCGCCAGCTCGTCAGAGGTCTGGCGGTCAGCGTGAGCAGCCACAACCCGCAGGTGATGAGAACCAGGGTCGTCGCCGTCGTCACCTGAGCTCGGGGGGCGTGAGTGAAGGTCAGCCAGAGATAGGTGGACAGGGTGACAACGCCTGCCATGATTCCTGTGGGCACGCACAGGCTGAGAACCCTCCTCAAGAATCCTGCCCGGTAGCGCTGTGAGCTGGGGGCCAGGGCCAGGACGAAGGCCGGGATCCCGATCGTCAGGGAGGAGACGACCGTGAACTGGCGGGGCAGGAAGGGATAGGTGATCGCTGTAACGGCCACGACGACGGCGATCAGTGAGGCATAGATGGTCTTGGCCAGGAACAGGGAAGCGATGCGCTCAGTGTTGGCCATGACGCGGCGCCCCTGGGACACAACCCCCGGCAGGGCGGAGAACTCGCCTTTGAGGAGCACCAGGCGCGCAACCGCCTTCGTGGCCGGCGCCCCGTTGCCCATGGCTATCCCCAAGTCGGCATCCTTGAGGGCCAGGGCGTCGTTGACACCGTCCCCGGTCATCGCGACGACGTGACCACGCGACTTCAGTGCCCGAACCAGCGCCCGCTTCTGCTCGGGAGTGACGCGTCCTAGGACGCTGGCGCCCTCGACCGCGTCAGCCAGACGGTTCAGCTCCTCCTCAGTCTCCTTCCCACTGCCTGCCCCGGCAGGCAGGGTGCGCGCATCCAGGGCGACGAGCTCGCCGCCGTCGGCAGCGGTGACGCCTGCCCGGCGGGCGACGGCGGCCACCGTCTCGGGGCTGTCGCCGGAGATGACCTTGGCGTCAACGCCCTGCTGGCGGAAGTAGGCGAGGGTCTCGGCGGCGTCGGGACGGATCTCCTCGGTGAGGACGACGATCCCGGCGGCCTCAAGGCCGCCGGGCAGCCGTGGCTCATCGTCCTCCGATGCCTGTGTCCAGGGCGAACAGGATCGGGCCAGGGCGACGACGCGTGTCCCCTGCGCGGCGATCCGGCGGGCACGCTCCAGGACGGGCTCACTGTGATCGGCCAGGACGATCTCGGGGGCTCCGAGAACCCATGTGGTACCGCAGGCCTCGTCCCGGATCGCCGACCACTTCCGGCGCGAGGAGAAGGGGATCGACTTCACGCGGCCCGACCTGCACTCACCGACTGAGACCAAAGCCTCCCTCAGACCCTGTTCACCGAGTCGCTCGGGCTCCTTGAGCCCCTCCACAATCGCATCCGCGGTGGCGTTGGGCTCGCCCGTTCCAGTGAGTACGGCCAGGGCCACAAGTACCTCCTCGGGCGGAGCCTGGCCTCTGTCGGCTCCTTGGATCTCCCCCAGGCGAATACGGCCGGTCGTGATGGTGCCGGTCTTGTCCAGGCACAGGGTGTCGACCCGGGCAAGGACCTCGACGGCGGGCAGCTCCTGGACCAAGACATTGCGTCTGGCCAGTGCCAGGGATGCCGTTGCGAAGTTGACGGAGGTCAGGAGCACCAGCCCCTGGGGCACCATGCTGACGACGCCTGCGATGCCAACGACGACCGCCTGCCGCCACTCGCCGGTGCTCCAGGCCTGGCCGATACTCCCGCTCAGACGCAGCTGGGACCACACCAGGATCACGGCGACTGGGACGATGACCCAGCTGATCCAGTGCAGCACCCGGTTGGTTCCGGTCTGAAGCTCACTGACAACAAGGGAGTACCTGCGCGCCTCCCGGGCCAACCGGTGGGCGTAGGCATCTCCACCGATGGCTGAGGTGCGGAATAGGCCGGTGCCAGCCGTCACCGTGGTCCCGGACATGACTCGGGCGCCGCGTTCCGGGCGCACGGGCCGGGACTCTCCGGTGAGGATCGACTCGTCAATCTCGAGGCCGTCGCTGGTGATGACCTCCCCGTCCGCCGGGACCTGCTGACCGGCGCTGAGGCGCACGACGTCATCAAGGACAACGTCACCAACAGCAACCTCCCGCTCGACCCCGTCCCTCAGGACGACGGCTCGGGGCGTCTCCAGCACCGCGAGGCGGTCGAGGGCGCGCTTGGCTCGGATCTCCGCCACCGTGCCAGTGGCGGCGTTAAGCAGGAGGACCACGCCGAACAGCCCGTCCCCCCAGCGCCCCAGCACCAGAATGACAGCCAGTGCCACGCCCAGAATGGCGTTGAAAACTGTGAAGACATTGGCTCGCAGGATCTGAACGGCGGTACGCGAGGTCCGCTCGTGGTACTCATTGGTCTGTCCAGAGCTGACGCGCTCAGCGACCTGGGCTGCGCTGAGCCCCGTCACCGGAGCCTCAGGAGTGTCGGTGGTACTCACGGATCAGACAGTACCCAGTCGGCAGGGGCCGGGGCCTCCTCCTGCCGACTGAGACGTCAGGATGCGACCTCGGCTCGCCGGGCGTTGGAGCGCGACTTGAGGACTGAGGCGATGACGGTGATGGCGATCGTGGTGACGATGACGCCCAAGGAGACCCCGATCGAGGCTTCAGGGATGCCGTGCCACTCCTCACCCCCGTTGATGAACCAGACCTCGTTGGTGTGCAGGGCGTGAACAATGAGCTTGAGACCGATGAAACCGAGGATGACGGCCAGGCCGTAGTGGAGGTAGATGAGCCGGTCGAGCAGCCCGTCAATGAGGAAGTAGAGCTGACGCAATCCCAGTAGGGAGAAGGCGTTAGCGGAAAACACCAGGAAGGGCTCGCTGGTCAGCGAATAGATGGCGGGGATGGAGTCGACGGCGAACATGACGTCGGCGGTGCCAATGGCGATGATGCACAGCATCATGGGGGTGATCATGGTGCGCCCGGCGTGGCGGTGAATGACCTTTCCTCCCACGAACCCGTCAGTCATGGGGATGACGCGCGCGATGAGCTTGACGAAACCGCTGGGTTTGTACTCCTCATCCTCATCGTCGGGCTCCTCAACGCCCTCACGGGCCTGCGAGAAGGCAACCCACAAGAGCCAGAGCCCGAACGGGTAGAACACCCAGGAGTAGTTCTCGATGAGCGCGGCCCCGGCCAGGATGAAGATGAGCCTCAGGACGAGGGCGATGACGATCCCTGCGAGAAGCACCTCCTGCTGGTACTTCCGGGGAACCTTGAAGGAGGACATCATAATGACGAAGACGAAGAGATTGTCGATGCTCAGCGCCTTCTCGGTGATGTACCCGGCCAGGTACTCCTGGGCGAAGCCACCACCCCACACGAACCAGATGATGCCGCCGAAGACCAGCGCCATGGCGATGTAGGCGACCGACCATACGGCGGCCTCCTTCATGGTGGGCTCGTGCGGGGTGCGCACATGACCAACGATGTCGATAGCGATGAGGGCCAAGATGATGGCCGCCAGGCCGATCCACCCCAAGATGTGGACGTCCACGTATTCTCCTCCGGTACGGAACTGGTACCGGAGGTCTCCTCCCGCCACGGGCGCCGGCGCTCAAGGCTCGTGCCGCTCTGGCCGCGACGCCGGGAACGCAGAGCCGCGTGTGCCCGCGCCACCGTGATGACGACGTCGCCGTTGGTTGGGAGTACTCCCCTCCGTGTATAACGTCTGAGAGTCTAACGTGCTAACCGGCGCCGGCACATGAAGTGGCCCGTCGTGCAGGTGTGGGGTGCCTGACGTCGCCGCCTAACCCACGGCCCCCGGAGGCGGCAAGGACATCACCATTATGACCCTGACGTCAGTGCTCCGAAGCCGGCTCGATCAGTAGACCGGGTCCCGATCAATCGGGCAGGTCATGCAATGACCACCGCCGCGGCCTCGGCCGAGCTCGCTGGAGGGGATCTCCAGAACCTCAATGCCCGCGGCGCGCAGGTTGGCGTTGATCGAGTAGTTGCGGTCGTAGGCGACGACCACTCCCGGGGACAGGGCCACAACGTTGTTGCCGTCGTTCCACTGCTCGCACTCAGCCCCGTAACGTCCTGCGGTGGACATGACCGGGGTGAGCTTGACATCCAGGGCCTTGGAGACGACGTCGACGAAGTAGCCCTCGTCGTAGGTGACCTTGATGCCGCCGCGCTCGGTCTCGTCGGGGCGCAGGGAGAAGGTGTCCATGGCCCGGACGACCGGCTCGTAGACGTTGACGACGTCCTCGGAGCACACTGTGAACACGGTGTCCAGGTGCATGGCGGCGCGCTCCTTGGGCATGCGGGCGGCGATGACCCGCTCGGCCGAGCCCGCGTCGAACAGCGACTTGGCGATCTGGCTGACGGCCTGGAAGGTCGAGCGCTCGCCCATGCCGACCAGGACGATGCCCTTGCCGATCGGCATGATGTCTCCGCCCTCGATGAAGGTGTGCCCCATGTCCTTGTCGACCGTGTCCAGCCAGACGTTGTAGTCGTACTTGAACATCGGGTGGTAGCGATAGATGGCGGTCAGCAGGAGAACCTCGCGTCGGCGGGCGCCCCAGAACATCCGGGACAGCTCGACGCCGTCGTAGATCCAGGCAGAGTTGTCGCGGGTGAACAGGGTGTTGGGCAGGGGTGCGATGAGCATCTCGGGGTCGTCGCTGTTGACGTGGTAAGGAGAGATGCAGCTGCCGAACACGTCCTTGGGCACCTCGTCGGACACGAGGCCGCCGATGAGGAGCTCGCCGAGCTCGGCCGAGGGCATCTCGTCCATCCAGTCGCGCAGGTCCTCGGCGACGCCCACGCCCATGGTGGCGTGGTTGACACGGCGGTCCAGGATGAAGGCGCGGGCCTCGGGGATGTCCAAGACATCGGCGAGCAGGTCACGCAGCTCGAGGACATCGATGTCGCGCTCGCGCATGAGTTCGACGAAGAAATCGTGGTCACGCTGAGCCTTGGGGACGTCCAAGACATCGTCGAAGAGCAGGTCGTGGCAGTTCGACGGAGTGAGGTGCTCATGGGAGCGCCCGGGACGGCACACCATGACTCTGCGCAGCGTGCCAACTTCAGAGTAGACTCCGTGCTTCTGATCGCTCATTGATTCCTCTTTCTCGGTGGCGGCGGTGCGTCCCCGCACAGCCGAAGTGGTTGACAGGGTTATTGGATAGACAGTGCGCCGGAGGCCAGGCCGTGGACGGCGTAGACGGCCACGGCGGCGAAGAGTGCGACGAGTCCCCACTCGACAGTGGTGAAGACCTTCGCCTTCTGCTCGCGACGGGCCCACACGAAGAACGGCACGCCCAGCAGGTAGAAGATCGCGGTGGACAGCAGGTACACCCGACCGGCGGCGTAGAGCAGCCACACGCCGTACAGGGATCCGAAAACGCCCACGATCAGGTCGACCGCCCGGCCTGCTGAGGGCTCCCTGACCGCGACGAGCAGCTGGTAGAGGGCCGACAGAAGGTAGGGCGGGAGGATGAGCGAGGAGGCCAGGAGGATGAGGTTGGTGTAGGTCGAGGCGTTGAAGTAGGTCCACACGAGGAAGGCCTGGACCAGCACCATGGTCAGCCACAACGCGTTGGCGGGCGTGCCCTTGGCGTTCTCCCGTCCGAAGACCGAGGGCAGGAGGCCCTCCTGGGCGGGGACGCGTATGATCTCGGCCGCCATGAGGAACCAGGACAGCAGCGCTCCGAGCAGAGAGATGATGAGGCCCAGGGCGATGAACTTGGCTCCCCAGGCACCGACGGCTGCCTGAAGGACCCCGGCCAGGGAGGGGTCGCTGAGCTCGGCGAGCTCGGGGCGCGACATGATCCCGTAGGACAGGATGTTGACTGCCAGGAGCAGGGCGAGGACGGAGACGAAGCCCAGAATCGTGGCCCGCCCGACGTCGGTACGGGACTTGGCTCGCTCGGAGAAGACAGAGGCGCCCTCGACGCCGATGAAGACCCACACCGTGACGAGCATCATGCTCTTGATCTGGGACAGGACCTCGCCGGAGCCGGATCCGTACTCAGAGCCCCAGAAGTCATGGGTGAAGACGTCGAGCTTGAAGGCGAGCAGGCCGATGACGACGAAGACGATGAGGGGCAGGACCTTGCCGATGGTGATGAGGGCGTTGACGATGGCGGCCTCGCGGACGCCGCGCAGGATGAGCATGTGGAACAGCCACATGATGACCGAGGCGACGCCGATGGCCAGGGCGGTGTTGCCAGCGCCGAAGCCCGGCAGGAAGACGCCGAATGAGGCCATGAGGAGAACGAGGTAGCCGACGTTTCCCATCCACGCCGAGATCCAGTAGCCCCAGGCGGAGGAGAAGCCGACGAGGTTGCCGAAGCCGGCCCGGGCGTAGCCATAGACTCCGGCCTCGATCTCAGGCTTGTTGACGGCCAGGCGCTGGTAGACGAAGGCGAGCATGAGCATGCCGAGGCCCGTAACGATCCATCCGATGATGAGCGGCCCGGGGGGCGGCGGCCTTCGCCATCTGTTGGGGTAGCCCGAATATCCCACCTCCGATCATCGATCCGATGACCAGTGCGGTCAGGGCGGCCAGCGAGACCTTGTGGGTCGAGGGCTGTTCGCCTCCGACGCTTGCGCCGTCGGCGTCTGTAGTTGTAGTGGTCATGTCCAGTTCTCGCTCCTTTGCGAGTACGACGGGTATGCGTTCCAACGGTACGGCTGCTCGGCGACGCCGACAACCGAGAACGACTCATTGATAGAAAGTCGGTCACCGTAATAGAGTTTGCATATTTATGCGAAGTTCGCAGGACGGCGCAGCGAAACGCTTTCAATAGCGCAGGTTATTCCAGCCTCGTGATACTTATGCAGGACGGCCACTCGGGACTAAAGCCCCGATTCAATGGTTCGGCTGCGCCCCGGACCGGCGCCTCAGTCGGCGGCGCGCATGGCGCGCAGCTCCTTCTTGAGGTCCTGGATCTCATCGCGTAGCCGGGCGGCGAGCTCAAAGTGGAGGTCCTCGGCGGCGGCGTGCATCTGCTGAGTGAGCTCGTTGATGAGTTCGACGAGGTCGTCCTGCGCCGCCCCGGCGAGCTTCTCACGCACTGTGGCCTCGGCCGCGTGCTTGCGCCGGTTGCGCACTGAGGAGTCCTCGTGACCCCGATAGCCGCCGGCCAGCAGATCGGCGGTGTCGACGTCCTCACGGGCGAGCATGTCAGTGACGTCCGCGATCCTCTTGCGCAGCGGCTGGGGATCGATGCCGTGCTCGGTGTTGTAGGCCAGCTGCTTGGAGCGGCGTCGTTCAGTCTCCTCAATGGCCTCGGCCATGGCCGGGGTGATGGTGTCGGCGTACATGTGGACCTCGCCGGAGACGTTGCGGGCGGCGCGCCCGATGGTCTGGATGAGGGAGCGGGTCGAGCGCAGGAAGCCCTCCTTGTCCGCATCCAGGATGGACACCAGCGAGACCTCTGGCAGGTCCAGACCCTCGCGCAGCAGGTTGATACCCACGAGGACGTCGAAGCGCCCCAGCCGCAGTTCGCGCAGAAGCTCGACGCGTCGCAGGGTATCGACGTCGGAGTGGAGGTACTCCACGCGCACGCCCCGTTCGGCGAGGTAGGTGGTCAGGTCCTCGGCCATGCGCTTGGTCAAGGTGGTCACGAGGATGCGCTCCTGGTGCTCGACACGGGTGCGCACCTCCTCGAGCAGGTCATCGATCTGCCCCTCGGTGGGCTTGACGACCACCTTGGGGTCCACCAGCCCAGTGGGCCGGATGATCTGCTCGACGACGCCGTCGGATCTCTGGGTCTCATAGTCACCGGGGGTGGCCGACAAGTAGACGGTCTGACCGATGCGGTCCTCGAACTCGGCGAAGGTCAGGGGCCGGTTGTCCAGAGCGGAGGGAAGACGGAACCCGTGGTCGACCAGCGTGCGCTTGCGAGAGGCGTCCCCCTCGTGCATGGCGCCGATCTGGGGAACCGTCACGTGGGACTCGTCGATGACCAGGAGGAAGTCCTCAGGGAAGTAGTCAAGGAGGGTGTTGGGCGGGGTGCCGGTATCGCGCCCGTCGATGTGCAGGGAATAGTTCTCGATCCCTGAGCACATACCGATCTGTTGGAGCATCTCCAAGTCGTACGTGGTGCGCATGCGCAGGCGCTGTGCCTCCAGGAGCTTGCCGTCGTGCTCGAGCTGGGCCAGGCGCCCGGTGAGCTCGGCCTCAATTCCCTCGATGGCCTTCTGCATGCGCTCAGGGCCGGCCACGTAGTGGGAGGCGGGGAAGACGAAGACCTGCTCGGCGGTGTCGATGACATCGCCGGTCACAGGGTGGAGGGTGGCCAGGGCCTCGATCTCGTCACCGAAGAACTCGATACGAATAGCGAGCTCCTCGTACATCGGGATGATCTCCACCGTGTCCCCGCGCACGCGGAAGGTGCCGCGGGTGAAGTCGATGTCGTTGCGGGTGTACTGCATCGTCACGAAGCGCCGCAGGAGATCGTCCCGGTCGATCTGCTGGCCCACCTCAAGGCTCGTCATCCGGTCCACGTACTCCTGAGGGGTGCCCAGTCCGTAGATGCAGGACACGGAGGACACGACGACAACATCACGTCGGGTGAGCAGTGAGTTGGTGGCGCTGTGGCGCAGACGCTCGACCTCGTCATTGATGGAGGAGTCCTTCTCGATGAAGGTGTCCGTCTGCGGGACGTATGCCTCAGGCTGGTAGTAGTCGTAGTAGGAGACGAAGTACTCGACCGCGTTGTTCGGGAGCAGCTCGCGGAATTCGGCCGCCATCTGGGCAGCCAAGGTCTTGTTCGGCTCCAGGATGAGGGTGGGGCGCTGGACCTGCTCAACGAGCCATGCGGTCGTCGCGGACTTTCCGGTACCGGTGGCGCCCAGCAGAACGATGTCCTTCTCCCCCGCTCGGAGGCGTTCGGTCAGCTCTGCGATCGCCGTGGGCTGGTCACCGCTGGGCGAGTAGGGGCTGATGACCTCGAAGGGCTTGGCTGCGCGCTGGAGCTCGGTGACGGGTCGCATGCACTCAGGCTACGCGGTCCCGCAGGCACATATAACGACACCCCCGATCGCATGACCAGACACCCTCGTACCCCTGAGATGGTGTCGTCACCACACTGATACGCCCTTGTGCCTAAAACAGGAGTAATTCGATCAGTTTCACCTATTACAGTAGGGTCCGCCGGACGCCAAGTCGTCCCGTTCCATATTCATGGGGCCCACTGAAGCCCCTTTCCTTCATCTTCCTTCATCCCCTGAGCCCAAGGAGCTTTCATGGCTTTCATCGTTGCCGTTTCCGCCACGATTGTCGGCGCCCTCGGACCGGCCCGTACAACCTCTCGACGCTGCAGCTGAGCCCTCGTCACATCACCGGCACATAGCACCAAGCACGCCCAAAGACATCACCACCGGCTTCAGGAGGTGGGCCCAGCCTCCATGATTCGAGTACTCCAGAGTCTGTCGACAGCCGCACGGAGCTCATCAGTCGATCCGGAGTTGGGCAAGACGACGTCAGCCACAGCCCGACGTTCCTCGTCTGTCGCCTGTGAGGCGATACGGGCCAAGGCCTCATTGCGTTCCATGCCCCGATCGGCAAGTCGTTCCAGACGCAGTTCGAGATCGGCCTCAACGACGACGACAAGATCGAACAGGTCCTGCATCTGCCCTTCGACGAGCAGAGGGACATCGTAGACCGCCACCTTCCCAGCCGGAACCGTCTCCATCCGGGCCCAGGCCTCAGCCGCGATGAGAGGCAAAAGAATCTCCTCCAACCGCGCGCGACGCAACTCGTCGGAGAAGACCACACGCCCCAGAGCGTTGCGGTCGAGTGAACCGTCGGACGCGAGGACCCCCTCCCCGAATTCCGTTACGACCGCTGCAAGACCATCACTGCCTGGGCTGACAACATCACGAGAGATCTCGTCGGCGCGGGTCACAACCGCACCGTGTTCCTCCAGCAGCTCGGCAACGGTCGATTTTCCGGCACCAATGCCACCGGTCAGCCCCACGCGCACAGCACGATCCAGAGGAAGGCGAGTGGTCCGAGGTGCGGGTGTGTGACACATGGCCTCATCATGCCGTGAGCCGCCCGGATGAGGCCAGCGTGTCCCCGACAGCGGTTGCAGAAAATGCCATGGGACCGGTCAGCCGGGTTCCGGAGCCCCTACTCCTCGGTCTTGATCGTTGCAGTCGCCCCCGGGCGCCGCCTTCCTCCTCGGCCCCGCCCATAGGGCGCGATACGCTCCTCGACCCGGGCCAGGACCTCAGCCGCCCTGCTCGGAGGACGTGCACAGCGGGAGGCTTGGGTCGATGCCCGCGAGATGACCTCTCGGACAATCGGTGCCCGCGAGTTGTCTTCCTCGACCCCCTCAACCAGAACCTCCGCGAGTGCGGAGAGGACCTGCACCGCGATAAGAGGGTCGCCGACCGCGTCAACAAGTACGCCACAGCGTTCCCCGGGACGGTTCATCGGCCAAGTAGCCATCGCATCACAGCACTGCTGCCATGCCTGCTGACCAGCGGCATTGTCACCACGCGCCCGGGCAGCGTGCGATGCCAGAGCCAACGCGGCGCATGCGGTCTCCGTCCACCCCTGGCTCAGGCTCAACTCCGCGGTGTCGAGGTGTTCCTTCTCCGCACGTTCATTGGCACCCAAGGCCGCCAAAAGCCGACCAAAAGCCAGGCGGAGGTCGACGACCACTTCTAGGGCCGAGTCATCAACTACTTCGGAGAGCGAGGCGCTGACTGTCTCCGCCGTCGACATGGCACGATCACGCACCGACTCCATGCCGTAGCCGCGAGCCAGCGTGAGCAGTTCACGCGTCTCCTTGAGCAGGACGCTCTGATTGCGGAGTCGGGAGCGGTCGGCCGGAACCGCACTCGTCACTGTTCCGTACGACCGACTGGCCAGGCCCGCGGCTTCAGCAGCCATCCTCATCTCAATCCGGTACGAGACACCGTTGTTGCCGTTACGAGTATCAAAGCGGACGGCAATACCGCGCACGAAACCGGTGATGCGGTCATAGGCGTGGGCAACAGTGTCCCAGGCCGTGAGGTCCAGATCCCCCCAGGGGGTCTTCCAGCTCAACGAGGTACCCAGAGCACGTTTGCCGTAGTCGGCTCGATTGGCCGCCCGCATGACGAGGGCCAGCCCGATTGCGGTGTTCATCAGCCTCCAGGCCGAGGCTTCCGACACACCCTCCACGTTGGTGTGACGCATGAGTGCGATGGCCCGCTGCCACTGGCAGGAAAGGCCAAGGTACTCGAGCCTGTCACCAAGGGACTGGAATGCGGCTACTGCAGGCAGGTGGAGCCGGCTCAAGGAAGCGAAGACGTCCTCGGCCTCAACGATCCGTTTGTGAGCTAAATAGGGAATCAGAACGGCTCCCAAGCCCTGCGCAGTCTCCACGGGATTGGCTTCCGTACGGTGTGGCGCGGCGGTTGTGGTGCTGATGACGCCGGAGTAGTCGTCATGCATACGGGCGGTAGCCAGTACTGCACCGGTGTCGATCGAACCAAAGGAGAACAGCCGCGCCTCGCGAAGCTGCTCAAGCGCCTCGTCACGCTGCCCGAGGACACCGGAGAGCTCCACCTGCGCGTAACGCAGCGGAAGAGTGGAGTAGCCATGAGTAATCCGCATGCGCTCGCAGAAGGTGATCGCATGCTCGAGCGCCTTCTTACTGGTGTCGGGATCCTGGCCGAGCTGAACCAGCCACACCCGGTCAACCGCGGACAGGGCCCGTGCCACATGATCAGGCGACTCCTCCGGTTCTGGTCCTTTGACATCATCCGGCACGACGACCTTCCGCAGAGCCGCCACACTGGCACGACTGGGGCTAACGAGATCGACTTCCTCCAGAGCATGGGCAATGTCGTCCCAGCAGCTCATCTTGTCTCCATCGGTTGTCATATGCGGATCCTCCCACTTCGAGGAAGCACGGCGCACCAGCACCAGTCCCAGCCTTGCACAGTGACTGCTTCCGGGCGATGGGGAGAAGGTACCGCACCAGCACCGGAGGGCCCCTGCCTGCGGTACAGGCAGAGACCCTCCGAGAATGTCAGTGATCAGTCCAGATCAGCGACAATGGCTGTTACTCAGTTCCCGGTGAGCTTCTCGCGTAAGGCTGCCAGAGCCTCGTCAGAGGCCAGCGTGCCGGAGGCCTCCGAGGGAGCCGAGGAGTAGGAGGCGTTGCTCGCCGGGGCAGGAGTACCGGAGTCCTGCTCCTCCTCCATCGCCTTGGCGACCTGGGCCTTGTGAGCCTCCCAGCGAGCGTGAGCCGCTGCGTACTCGGCCTCCCAGGCCTCGCGCTGGGCGTCGTAGCCCTCGAGCCACTCGTTGGTCTCCGGGTCGAAGCCCTCGGGGTACTTGTAGTTGCCCTGTTCGTCGTACTCGGCCGCCATTCCGTAGAGGCTGGGGTCGAAGTCCTCTGACGTGGGGTCTACACCCTCGTTGGCCTGCTTCAGCGACAGGGAGATACGACGACGCTCCAGGTCGATGTCGATGACCTTGACGAAGACCTCGTCGCCGACCTTGGCCACCTGCTCGGGAACCTCGACGTGACGCTGCGCCAGCTCGGAGATGTGGACCAGGCCCTCGATGCCATCCTCGACGCGGACGAAGGCACCGAAGGGAACGAGCTTGGTGACCTTACCGGGGACGACCTGGCCGATGGCGTGAGTACGGGCGAAGGCCTGCCACGGGTCCTCCTGGGTCGCCTTGAGGGACAGGGAGACGCGCTCCCGATCGAAGTCGACGTCCAGGACCTCGACCGTAACCTCGTTGCCGACCTCGACAACCTCGGAGGGGTGGTCGATGTGCTTCCAGGACAGCTCGGAGACGTGGACGAGGCCATCGACACCACCCAGGTCCACGAAGGCACCGAAGTTGACGATGGAGGAGACAACCCCGGAACGGACCTGCCCCTTCTGAAGGGTCTGCAGGAAGTTGGTGCGGACCTCGGACTGGGTCTGCTCGAGCCAGGCACGACGGGAGAGGACCACGTTGTTGCGGTTCTTGTCCAGCTCGATGATCTTCGCCTCGAGCTCGCGACCCACATACGGCTGGAGGTCGCGCACGCGACGCATCTCGACCAGGGAGGCAGGAAGGAACCCGCGCAGGCCGATGTCCAGGATGAGCCCACCCTTGACAACCTCGATGACGGAACCGGTGACGACGCCGTCCTCCTCCTTGATGCGCTCGATGGTGCCCCAGGCACGCTCGTACTGCGCGCGCTTCTTGCTCAGGAGCAGGCGGCCCTCCTTGTCCTCCTTCTGCAGAACAAGGGCCTCGATCTCGTCACCGATGGAGACGATCTCGTCAGGGTCGACGTCGTGCTTGATGGACAGCTCGCGAGCGAGGATGACGCCTTCGGTCTTGTAGCCGATGTCGAGGAGGACCTCATCGCGGTCGACCTTGACAACAGTGCCCTCGACGATGTCGCCGTCATCGAAGTACTTGATGGTCTCGTCAACGGCAGCGAGGATCTCCTCGGTCGAGCCGATGTCGTTGACGGCGACAGGGGCGGGGGTTGGCGTAGTGGTTGTCATTGAGTGGATGCTCCGAATGCGGATAGTTGGATCGGGTTGATAGAGACCGTGCGCTCCCCAGTGATGCGAACCGGCCCGGACCAATTCATCACCCTGGTTGGATTACTCTCATAGGAGACGCCCAGGAGCGCACGAGTGAACTTTAGCAGCACGTGACGAATCCGTAACTAGACGATCCTCAAGCATTTTCCCGTACATGCGTGCAATCGCTCACGTCGTCTGACGACTTGGTCTCGGATGGGTGGAACAACGATATCGTTTACATATCTACTGGTTTTTCAGGGGATGATCGTCACCATCGAGAGGCTAGTGGGCAGCCTCACGCCAGGTCCGCCCCCGTCCGACGGCGACGTCCAGAGGGACGGAGAGATCGGCCGCCCCTCCCATCTGCTCCTTGAGGAGGATCTCGACCGCTTCGGTCTCCCCGGGCGCGACCTCAACCAGGAGCTCATCATGAATCTGCAGGAGAATGCGGCTGGTACACCCCTGCTCGTTCAGCGCCCGGTCGACATCGATCATGGCCTTCTTGACAATATCGGCGGCGCTGCCCTGGATGGGGGCGTTGAGAGCCGCCCGCTCGGCCATCTCGCGGCGCTGCCGGTTGTCGCTGGTCAAGTCCGGAAGGTAGCGGCGGCGGCCGAACATCGTTTGGGTGAAGCCATCACGACGCGCCTGCTCCACCACGGACTCCAGGTAGTCATGAACCCGACCGAACCTGGAAAAATAGGCGTTCCTTAAGTCGGTGGCCTCGGTGTTGCCGATACCAAGCTGGCGGGCCAGCCCGAAGGTGGACAGGCCGTAGGCGAGCCCATAGCTCATGGCCTTGACATGACCACGTTGCTGGGCGGTGACATCAGTGACCTCGATGCCGTGGACGAGGGCGGCGACATATCGGTGCAGGTCCTCCCCACTGCGGAAGGCCTCGATCAGCGCCCGGTCCCCTGACAGGTGCGCCATGATGCGCATCTCGATCTGAGAGTAGTCGGCGGTCATGAGGCACTCGTAGTCCTTGCCGACGGTGAAGGCCTCACGGATGCGCATCCCCTCCTCTTGACGGGCCGGAATGTTCTGCAGGTTGGGGTCGGTCGACGACAGGCGTCCCGTGGCGGCGATGGTCTGCTGGAAGGTGGTATGGATGCGCCCATCGGTCTGAATCGCCTTGCGCAGTCCTTCGACCGTCTGGCGCAGCTTGATGGCGTCGCGGTGCTCGAGGAGGTTCTCCAAGAAGGGGTGAGAGGTCTTGGCGTACAACCCGGCTAGAGCCTCGGCATCGGTGGTGTAGCCGGTCTTCGTCTTACGAGTCTTGGGCATCTTCAGCTCGTCGAACAGGACGGCCTGGAGCTGCTTGGGACTGGAAAGGTTGAGCTCACGCCCGGCAGCGGCGTAGGCGCTTTCAGCCGCGTGAGTCACGCGGGCATCGAGCTCGGTCTCGCGGGCTGCGAGCGCGGCGTCGTCGACGGCGATGCCCGCGTCCTCCATGACGGTGAGGGTCGCAGCCACGGGCATCTCCAGATTTGTGAAGAGCTCCACGGCGTCACGGGCCGCCATCTGCTCGTCGAGCACGGACTGGAGCGGGAGCAGGACGGCGGCGCGGCGTGCACTGTCCAGACGGGCCATGGGAACGGCGTCGGAGGTGAGGGCCTCCAGGTCGAAGGCGCTCTGAGACTGATTATGGCCATCGGTCGACTGGGTCCCACCTTCGCCAATGGCGGCCAGGTCGATACCGAGCCATCGCTGGGTGAGGGTGTCGACGTCGTAACTACGCTGCTCGGGACGGCACAGGTAGCCGGCCAACGAGAGATCCGCGGTGACGCCGTCCAGTGTGATTCCGCGGGCATTCAGAGCGTGCCAACTCCCCTTGGCGTCGGCGATCAGCTTGGGTCGGTCGACGTCGGCGAGCACGTCGGCCAGGGCAGCCTCGTCCTCGGGCAGGATCTCGGTCAGATCGATGGCGACCGCTCGAGCGCCGTCCGAAAGTGAGACGAGCGCAGCATCGCCCTCCACCGGCCTGAGGACTCCGACAACGTCAACTCCCAGTGGCCGGGGACCATCGTCGACAGCCGCCAACAGATTGCTCTGCAACCACTGTGACAGGTTGCCCGCTGGAAGATCGTGACCAAGACAGACGATCTCCAACCTGCTCAGAGCCCCTAGTGGCCCGGAGTCCTCTCCTTCGGCGGCCTCGGCATAATCGGACGTGTCGGTGAAGGTCAGGGTACGCAGTGCCCGCTGGTGCAGGGTGCGAAACTCCAGAGCCTCGAAAATGCGTGCCAGGTCACTGCGATCGGCGCCCGCGACACGAAGGTCTGCCCGGGGAGTGATCCCCAGGTCCAGGTCGGTGAGCAGGTGGTTGAGGCGGCGGTTGCGCAGGACGTCGTCGAGGTGATCCCGCAGGGACTGCCCGGCCTTGCCCTTGATCTGATCGGCGTGAGCGATGACTCCATCGAGCCCGTCGTAGAGGTTGAGCCACTTGGCGGCGGTCTTGGGGCCCACGCCCGGAACCCCGGGGAGGTTGTCACTGGTCTCCCCCACGAGGGCAGCAAGATGCGGGTAGCGCTCGGGCGTCACCCCGTAGCGCACCTCGACCTCTTCCGGCGTCATCCGGCGCAGCGTTGAGACGCCCTTGACCGGGTAGAGCACAGTGCATCGCTCAGTGATGGTCTGGAAGGAGTCGCGGTCCCCGGAGCAGATGAGCACCTCCATCCCCTCTGCCTGAGCCAAGGTCGCCAAGGTCGCCAGAACGTCGTCCGCCTCGTAGCCCGGCGCCGTAAGGGCCTTCACCCCCGTGGCCGCCAGGACCTCCTGGATGAGCTCGACCTGTCCGAGGAAGGGCTGCGGCGTCTCATCACGGGTTCCCTTGTAATCGGCATACTCCTCAGTGCGGAAGGTTCCCCCCGGCAGATCGAAGGCGACCGCCACGTGTGTGGGTCTCTCGTTCTCCAGCAGCGAGAGAAACATGGAGACGAAGCCGTGGACAGCGTTAGTGGACTGGCCGGTTGACGTCGTGAAGTTGTCCACCGGCAGCGCGTAGAACGCGCGAAAGGCCATGGAGTGGCCGTCGATGAGAAGAAGACGTTCGGAGACCGGGTCCGAGGCGGTCTGGGGTGTTGGGCTGGTCGCAGAGGTGCTCACCGTGCCAGCCTAGGCCCATGAGCCATCCACGGTCCGACTCGCACCTCTCCCCCACCAGCGGTGGAGGGCCTTCCGACTCAGTGACTCGACCCGGTTCCCCGGCCTCTCCCGTGGCATCCACGCCACTTGACCCTTCCAGATCCATGCAGCCCAGCAGGTCTGGCGAGTCCGTCTCCGCCGAGTCGGTCGAGTCTGCCGACTCCTCTCCCTCACCCGCCATCGTGGGCCCCCTGGGCCCTGTGGGTCGTGTCACTGCCGCCTCCTACTCCGGGGCGAGTACCGCTGCCGTGGCCTTCCCGGATCCGGCCCGACGCCCATACCCCGACCCTCGCCCCGCCGGCTCAGCGGTCTCCGCTTCCAGTGCCTTGCACACGGTGCTGGAGGACAACGAGAGGGGGACCCTCATGGACACGCTCGGAATGGAGGTCATCACCCGCGATGCGGACAAGACCGAGGTCCGGATGCCCGTCGAAGGAGCCCGACAGGTCGTGGGGATCCTTCACGGCGGTGCCACTGCGGCACTGATTGAGACGGCCGCCTCCGTGGCGGCGCGTGCCGCCTCCTCCGACGACACGGTCCCGGTCGGAGCGGAACTGACGGTCAGCCATCTGCGGTCCGTGACTCAGGGCTGGGTGAAGGCCACAGCCGTTCCTCTGCACCGCGGTCGTCGTACCGTGGTCTATCAGGTGACAGTGACCGATGAGGACGATCGGATGATCGCGATCGGAACGCTTCGCAGCTTGTTCACCTGACGGATGGCAACGACGCCGCCCTGGCGACAGACTTCCTAACCAGTCATTCCTTCTTGGCGGCACCGACCTGCTCGATGACGGCATCGGCCACCTCACGCATGGTCAGACGCCGATTCATGGAGGTCTTCTGCAGCCACCGAAACGCCTCCGGCTCGCTCAGTCCCATACGTTCCATGAGCAGTCCCTTGGCCCGGTCAACGCGCTTACGGGTCTCAAAACGTTCAGTGAGGTCAGAAATCTCACTCTCCAGAGAGAGAATCTCCTCATAGCGGGACATGGCGATCTCAAGCGCCGGAATGAGGTCCGCCGGGGTGAAGGGTTTAACCACGTAGGCCATGGCACCGGCAGCACTAGCCCGTTCCACGAGCTCTGTCTGCGAGAAGGCCGTCAGCATGACAACCGCGCAGTTGTGCTTCTCAAGAATCCGTTCCGCCGCCGTGATGCCGTCCGTCACCGGCATCTTGACATCGAGAACGCACAGGTCAGGGGCATGCTCGTCAGCTAGACGCACAGCCTCCTCACCGTCTGCGGCCTCGGCAACGATCTCGTACCCGGCATCGGTGAGGGTCTCGACGATATCGAGGCGGATGAGGGTCTCGTCCTCAGCGACAAGCACCCGGCGGGACCTGGTGGTGTTGGACTCATTGCTCACGGTTGTGATCCTAGTATGATCACGCTGGTGGCGCCCCCGCAGAGCGGGCGGCGTGCCTCCGTAGCCCAATTGGCAGAGGCATCCGACTCAAAATCGGAGTGTTGTGGGTTCGAGTCCCACCGGAGGTACTGGTGCCCGATACTCGACCATCGGGACCCTCGCCCCTGTGGTGGAATCGGTAGACACCGCGGCCTTAAAAGTCGCTGCCTACGGGCGTGCGGGTTCGAGTCCCGCCGGGGGCACCACAGCATCGCTATACAAACCCTCACCCTGAGAAACAGCTCCTGTGGCCGTCTCAGCCGAGGACAGTCGTCGCCCACCTCCCATCGAGGTGGGCAATTCTCGTAGAGCAGTGATACACGCCACAGCACGGAGTCTTGCGCTGGCCAGCTGGTCAAACGGCCGGTTGAGTCGTGCTTCCAGGCAGACATCGCTACTGATATCCGCCACACGGATAGGGCAGGGCACCTCATCAGCTCGACACATCGACTCACCGCCAGCATCGTCCGCCTCATGACCAGCACAGCTGCCCAGATCCTTCGTCAATGAATCCGGTGCACCGCCCGTCGCTCCTGCCTGACTCCCACCACTCGGCTGCCATCGCCCTACGGCCGTCTACCACTCATCACGACCACACCACCCACCAGACTCGTCACCAGCGCCCCTCGCACCATCGTCGTCCTCACCCCACAGGCCATCACCACCGGGCATAACGACCCGTCCCTCCTCATCCACCGCCGGATTGACGAGCACCCGCTCGAAGAACACCTGGTTCAGCTGCTTCCTCAAGTGATCCGGTGCCGCCATATACAGCCGGTAGCAGTCCTCCAGTAGATCCAGCGCCTGCTCCACATGCGCCCGCAGCAGCTTTGCATCCGCCTGGTAAGCATCGAACTGACGCTGAATCTCCGCCAACTCTCGGCCCAACCGATCCTGCTCCTCCTTGAGCGGCTCCAGCGGCACCGCTCCCGCATAGTGCGCCTGCAACACCCCTGCGCCGCTCATCCTCCAGACTCGTCCGCCGCACCGTCAACGACCAGACACTCCGATCCTTGATGCTCAATTAATAGCAACACGAAGGTATGAGGCTTATTCACAGGGCGAGGCAAGCGGTCCCTGACCTGGGCAAACACAAGCGGTCGTCGTGGCTGTGAATAACCCTCTATGAGCCCGAGGATTGCCGTGGTGGATACCGGGACGGTTTTCATCGGCCTTCTGATGCAGGCATGACGGACACATCAGATCTTGTCGTCGGCGTGGACGGACAGGTTCGCCGACCTCTTCTTCGGAGCGATCACCTCGACGTGCCGAGATAAAAAAGAGTGTCATTGAATAAATGACAGATGTCATCAGAACGATGACATCCGCAACTACCCGCCCAATCACCCATGATTCATACTGGCGCCATGGGTGCAGAACACGCCGTTGACACATATCCTGCATTAGTCGTCGATCAAGTCTGGTGCTCTTATGGCGATTTTATCGCTGTACGTGACACGAGTTTTACCATAGACCCAGGAACAATTCACGCACTACTGGGCACCAATGGAGCCGGAAAAACGACATTACTGGAGACGATAGAAGGCTTCCACGCACCAACGAAAGGACGCATCGAGATATTCGGCAGTGACCCTTTCAGACAGCGAGCTCTGATCAGCGCCCGCACTGGGACAATGCTGCAAGAGTCCGGACTGGTCGATGAGATGACTGTGGCTGGACAGCTCGACCTTTGGCGTGGGTTGAGTTTACGAGAGGATTCATGCGAGCGTGTGCTAGAACTCGTGGGACTGATGCACCGCCGAAAACTTCCAGTATCGGTTCTCTCCGGCGGCGAACGTCGTCGGCTGGACTTCGCAATGGCTATCTGGGGGAACCCTGAGCTGATCATTCTGGACGAGCCTACAACGGGATTGGATGCACAGTCTCGCAGAACGTTGTGGCGGATCACCCAGGACCTCGTGGCCAAAGGCGCTGCTGCGCTGCTTACGACCCATTACCTCGAAGAAGCCCAGAACCTAGCGGACACCGTCACGATCCTCAACCGCGGCACCGTCGTCCGCGAAGGCACGATGACTCAGGTTCTGGCATCAATTCCCGCAACGATCGACTTCACTGTCCATGCCGCGCCTAGAACAGCACGAACTCTGACCAATCGCGTGTCGGGATCAATGCATCAGGTAGAAGCCGATCCGAATGGGACAAAGACACGTATCACGATCCACACCATCGAATTGCAGAGCGACGTCGAGGAAGTCATCGACTGGGCGCATTGCCATGACCTCACCCTGGACGAACTGCAATCATCTCCTGCATCGCTGGAGAGAGTTCTTCTCGAAGCCGTGGAAGGGGACGAACAATTGGACAAAAACAGCCCCGAGGAGGCGTTCTCGTGAGCCCGACTGCGCAGACCAAGCCTATGCGAAGAAATGGAAGCCTGTGGCGGGCTCTGGTGGCGTCCGAGCTGCGGGTTTTCATGCGACAACCAATCATGATTGCACTGAGTGTGATTCTTCCAATCGCCTTGCTGGGACTCTCGGTGATAGGTGAACGGGCCGAGAGCAACTACGCATGGGCGCAAGTGTCCGGCCGTAACTCTGCCGCAGTCATGTGCATCACCGTGTACTTCGTCTCCCTGAACACGATCACCGCCAGAAGACACACCCTCGCCTTGAAAAGGCTGCGTACCTCAGCATTGCCCGATTTCGGGATCGTGTCCGGGCTACTGGTGCCTCCATTGCTCGTAGGGCTCTTACAGCTCGCGACGGTTTGGGGCGGCATGATCTGGTACGGACTCCCAGACATACCTGTCCCGGCCTCGCCATTGCTGGTCATCATTGCTGGAGTAGCAGGGGTGTTCGTCGCGGCTCTCGCCGGAGTGGTCACTGCCGCAGTGACCCCCAATCCGGAGAAGGTGCAGTGGACCATGATGCCACTGTTCGTCAGCACGATGGGCGCGGTGTCGATCCTGCCGGTTCTCCTCGACCCCACCGAGAACCTCATGCTGCGAGCCGTGCCGCTCGTCGCAAACGCCGACATGATCATAAGCGGATGGGCGCCCAGTGCTCATGCTGGCCGGATCCTCGCTGACGCTGCGATCATTGTGACATGGCTGCTGATACTCGGAGTACTCTCGAGGCGGACGTTCCGGTGGGAACGACGTCGGTAGGATCGTCGGTGGTCCCCTTCTCCCGATCGTCTTCCTTTTTCGGGATCGGCGTCTACATAGATTCGACACATGTGACGTTAGTCATCACCGCCACCGTCGTTGCCCCTGTTCTTTCTTATTTCGATGCGGGTCCACCCCTGCGAGCAGCTATCAGGATCGTGGCGGTGGCTCTGGTGGGAGGGCTCGGTGCGGGCGCGCTACTGGCCGAACGTCGACCTGATCACCGATTCTCCAATTGGTGGCGTCGTCCGTTGGTGAACGGCAGCTGGACCATCGCATTGGTTCTAGCCTCGGTGGTGCTCACGACTGCTGACCCGATACCGGCCCAAGGCATCACCCCGACCATAGCGCCACTGGCTCTGGCGTTTCGGGCGGCCGTCGCTGGGTCGTTGTCGTTCTGGATCGCCTCGTCCCGAGTCGCAGTAACAGCGCTCATCTGCTTTTTCGGCTCACGCCTTCTGCTCAGTCTCACCGGTCTGGAACCGAACGAACCGGCGTTGACGATTGCAATCGCATCCACCATTGCGTTTGCAGTACTCGGTCAGGACATGGTGTACGCACTCGCGCTCGAAGTCGACGATCTGCGCGCCACCGAAGCGCAACGAGCCGTCACTCAAGAGCGGCAACGCTTCGCCGGTGACCTGCACGATATTCAAGGACAGAATCTTCAGTTACTCGCAGCAGAGGCACAAATCGTACAGCGGCTGATCACCGCCGAACGCTACGAGGAAGCTGGTGAACGTGCTGCCAGGGTCAGGCAGATAGCGGCTGCTGCGGTCGATGAGATGCATGGCATCGTGTATGCCTACCGAAAAGTCGATATCAACGACGAGATCATGAACGCCATTCGTGTGCTCGAAGCGGCAGGCATCAGCATGGATACCAAGATAGACCTGCCCCCTAACCTCACTGACACAACGGTTCGGTTACTTGGCTTAACCATCCGCGAAGGCGTCACCAACGTGCTCCGCCACACACAGGCTCGCAGTTGCCGCCTCACAGTACATCAGGAGCCTGGCGACAATCGCATCGGTGTCCTACTCCCGCTCGAGGACTCCGGTCCAGTTGCACCCCGGACGATCCAGCGGGGATCGGGAATCTTCGAACTGGGACGTCGCTACATGCAGGTAGGAGGTCGACTCTCGTTGACAACAACTGAGACAGAGGGAAGCCGCCTGGAGGGATGGCTCCCCGTAGCCGGCGAAGGAATATCGAATCAATGAGCCAGAACATCCGGATCGTGCTCGCCGATGACGAGACCCTTTTCGGCGAAGCCATCACCACGCTGCTCGATCTCGAGCCCGGCATCACGGTCGCGGCAACCGCCGCCGACGGGAAGGAAGCCGTCCGTATCGTCTCCTGCGAATGTCCCGACGTGGCGATCCTCGACCTGGAGATGCCGCATCTCGACGGCATCGAGGCGGCCACCGTGATCCGAGCCCAGGCACCCCGCACTCGCATCGTGCTACTGACACGGCATGCCAGACCCGCCGTGCTCCGTCGTGCGCTCAAGGCGGGCGTTGCGGGATTCGTCACCAAGACCACCTCGGTCATCGAACTTCCACACATCCTAAGAACCATTCATGCCGGGGGCCGCTACATCGACAGCGACGTCGCCGACTCCGCGCTCATGGAGAGCAACTGCCCACTCACCGAGCGCGAGATCGAGGTACTCCGCGAGGCCCTCGACGGCGCGACGATCCGCACCATCTCCGAACGCACGCACCTCGCCCAGGGCACCGTTCGCAACTACACCTCCTCGGCCATGTCTAAGCTCGGAGCCGACACCCGCGTCGCCGCCGCCCGCATCGCCTGGCGCGAAGGATGGATTTAGAGGCCGCGTTCTCACAGGCGGGGTGCGGGTGCCCGGCGGCGCGCCAGCCGCTCGGGAAAAGCGCTCGTCCTCACTCGGGTCACCGTGCCCCAGCATCGCCATCGCCCCGGCACAGGAAACAGGAGAGGGCCCGGAACGCATGCTCCGAGACCCTACCGACTTTCCCGGTGGGCGATACTGGGATCGAACCAGTGACCTCTTCCGTGTCAGGGAAGCGCGCTCCCGCTGCGCCAATCGCCCGAGCGGATGACGGGACTCGAACCCGCGACCCTCACCTTGGCAAGGTGATGCTCTACCAACTGAGCCACATCCGCGTGACACCCTATCCGGGTGCGGGAAGAAAGTTAGCAGAGGCATCCTCCAGAGGCAAAACCGTCCAGCCAGCGATAACCCATGAGGTGTCTCACGCTCGAAGGATCGTGTCTCGGATCCTGGGAGGATCCGGCAGGCAACGGGTCAACGTGACATGTCTTTCTCCCACACTCCTGTCTTCACACCGCAGTCGTGGCAGGGTTGTCCCTATGACCACGCCGACGACACCGTTGCCTCAGGCCACTCAGGAATCCCAGGACGCTCCGAAGCGCCAGATCTGGCCCGGTCACCCCTACCCACTCGGGGCGACCTACGACGGCTCAGGAACGAACTTCGCTCTCTACTCCTCGGCCGCCACCGGTGTCGACCTGTGTCTGTTCGATGACGACGGTCACGAGGAACGGGTCGTGCTCAAGGAAGTCGACGGCGATGTCTGGCACGCCTATCTTCCCGGGATCTCGCCGGGACAGAAGTACGGCTACCGAGTGGCCGGCCCCTACGAGCCGACCTCAGGTCATCGCTGCGACCCCTCCAAATTGCTGCTGGATCCCTACGCCAAGGCGATCTCCGGCGAGGTGACGCCCTCCCAAACCCTGTACTCCTACTCCTTCGACAACCCGGAGGTGCGCAACGAGGAGGACTCAGCGGAACACACCATGCGATCGGTGGTCATCAACCCCTACTTCGATTGGGGCCACGACCGCCCCCCGGGGCACGAGTACCACGAGACGATCATCTACGAAGCCCATGTCAAGGGCATGACTCAGTTGCACCCGCTGGTTCCCGAGAACCTCCGGGGCACCTATGCCGGTCTGTCCCAGCCCGCCGTCATCGAGCACCTCAAGAGCCTGGGCGTCACGGCCATCGAGCTCATGCCGGTCCACCAGTTCGTCAATGACACCCACCTGCAGGAGAAGGGGCTGTCCAACTACTGGGGATACAACACGATCGGCTTCTTCGCCCCGCACAACACCTATGCCGCCTACGGCACCGAGGGCCAGCAGGTCCAGGAGTTCAAGTCCATGGTCAAGGCCTTCCACGAGGAGGGCATCGAGGTCATCCTGGACGTGGTCTACAACCACACGGCGGAGGGCAACCACCTGGGTCCCACTCTGTCCTTCCGCGGTATCGACAACAGCTCCTACTACCGGCTCGTCGACGGCTCGCCCGCCCACTACTTCGACACCACCGGCACAGGCAACTCACTGCTCATGCGCTCGCCGGCTGTCCTCCAGCTCATCATGGACTCACTACGGTACTGGGTCACCGAGATGCACGTGGACGGATTCCGCTTCGACCTGGCCTCCACCCTGGCCCGACAGTTCCACGAGGTCGACAAGCTCAGCGCCTTCTTCGACATCATCCATCAGGACCCGGTGCTCTCACAGGTCAAGCTCATTGCCGAGCCCTGGGACGTGGGCGACGGCGGCTACAACGTAGGCGGATTCCCGGCCCTGTGGAGCGAGTGGAACGGTAAGTACCGCGACACCGTGCGCGATTTCTGGCGCGGGGAGCCCTCAACGCTGGGCGAGTTCGCCTCTCGCATCACCGGCTCCTCCGATCTCTACCAGCACGCCGGTCGCACACCGGTGGCCAGCATCAACTTCGTCACGGCCCACGACGGCTTCACCATGCACGACCTGGTCTCCTACAACGAGAAGCACAACGAGGCCAATCTCGAGGGCAACGCCGATGGTGCAAACAACAACCGCTCCTGGAACTGCGGTGCCGAGGGACCCACCGAGGACCCAACGATCACCGAACTGCGTCACCGCCAGACTCGTAACTTTCTGGCGACCATCCTGTTCAGTCAGGGCGTGCCCATGATCTGTCATGGCGACGAGCTGGGGCGAACCCAGGGAGGCAACAACAACGCCTATTGCCAGGACAACGAGATCTCCTGGATCAACTGGGACCTCGATGAGCAGGACAACGACCTGCTCGAGTTCACCCGCACCATGATGTGGCTGCGTCGGGACCACCCGGTGCTGCGGCGTCGACGCTTCTTCACCGGGGACGCCGGGCACGGCGGTGAGAGCGAGCTCGGTGAGATCGAGTGGCTCACGCCCGCCGGTGAGTCGATGACTGACCAGGACTGGACCACCTGGTATGCCCGCGCCATGATGGTCTTTCTCAACGGCGAGGCCATCGCTGAACCAGATGAGCGGGGCCAGAGGGTCGTGGACAACTCCTTCCTCGTACTCATCAATGCCTCCGACGAGGACATCACCTTCACCCTCCCAGGTGAGGGCTACTCCCCCACCTGGAAGGTCGCCCTGGACACGGCTCCTGCAGTGGACGGCGATTCCGACCCGGTGCTGGCTGCGGACGAGACCGTCGTGGTCGAGGCCCGCTCGATGCTCTTCCTCATGGACGCGCCCGAGTCCGACGCCACAACGGAGAGGCACCAGCGGTAGAAACCGGAACGACACGCAAACGGATACCACCTGACAACGGCGCACCGCCCGACGTACACCAGACGAGCTCAGGAAGTCACATGACCGACGCAGTGGATTCAGCAGATAAGGCCGCCTCAGCGGACTCAGCAGAGGCCCCCGCCTACGCCCCCTGGTCAGGACACGTACCGGCGCCCGAGCACCGCACGCCAGTGACCACCTACCGCCTCCAGCTGGGAGCAGACCTCACCTTCGCCAACGCCAAGGCTCTGGTTCCCTACCTGGCCGACCTCGGGGTCACCGACCTCTACCTCTCCCCGGTACTGACGGCCGCGCCGGGCTCTACCCACGGCTACGACGTCGTCGACCACCGCCGGATCTCCGCCGTCATGGGCGGACGCGACCAGTTGGAGTCCCTGTCCGCCGAGGCCCGGACTCATGGAATGGGCATCATGGTGGACATCGTCCCCAACCATATGGCGGTCCCGACCCCTGGCTGGCACAACCTGCCCCTGTGGTCGGTACTGCGCGAGGGCCCGGACTCCCCCTACGCCGCCTGGTTCGACCTCTCCCTGGACGAGCCCATCCTCATGCCGATCCTGGGCAAGCGCATCGGTGCCGTCCTGGCCGATGAGGAGCTCACCCTGGAGCAGATGGTGGTTCCGGGGCAGGAGGACCTGGGTGAGCAGTGGGTACTGCGCTACTACGACCATGCCTTCCCCATTGCTCAGGGCACCGAGTCGCTGCCCATGCATGTGCTGGTTGAGCGCCAGCACTACCGTCTGGCCTACTGGAAGGTCGGCGACGAGGAGATCAACTACCGGCGGTTCTTCGACGTCGGCACCCTGGCCGCGATCCGGGTCGAGAACCCCGACGTCTTCGCCGGCAGCCACGCCCTCATCCTGGAGCTCATGCAGGATGACATTATCAGTGCTCTGCGCGTGGACCACCCCGATGGCCTGGCCGACCCCGGCGGCTACCTCACCCAGCTGGTCGACGCCACCGGTGGGGCGTGGATCGCAGCAGAGAAGATCCTGGCCCCCAACGAGTCCCTGCCCACCTCCTGGCCGGTGGCCGGTACCACCGGCTACGACGCGGCCTGGAGAATCGACCAGCTTCAGGTGGATCCCGCGGGCGCAGCCCGGCTGGGGGCACTCATGCAGGAACTCGCCGGGGACGCGCCGGTCGACTACAACCGCGTCGTCGAGGAGGCCAAGCGCGAAGTCATCACCGGGTCACTGGCCGCGGAGGTCGACCTCCTGGCCCGAATCCTGGACTCCCTGACCTCCCAGGACGTTCGCCTACGCGATCACACGCTGCGCGACCTGCGGGCCTGCGTCATCGAGCTGCTCGTGGCCGCTGAACAGTACCGGGTCTACGTCGTACCGGGCACGCCTCCCGGCCCGGAGACGGCCGCCGTCCTGCACACCGACGCCGAGCGCGCTCGTCAGCGCCTAGAGCCGGATCAGAGCGAGACTCTCGACCTCGTGGTCGCTATCCTCCTGGGAGAGCCGGTCGGGTCCGAGGGCCTGTCGGAGTCCCCGGAGCGCGCTGAGGCCATCATCCGCTTCCAGCAGGTGTGCGGGGCCGTCACCGCCAAGGGCGTGGAGGACACGGCCTTCTACCGCTGGACACACCTGACCAGTCTCACTGAGGTCGGCGGCAACCCGGCCGGCTTCGCACTGAGCGCCGACGAGGCCCATGCCTGGGCCGATCGGCTCCAGAACACGTGGCCCGACACAATGATCACCTCCACCACCCACGACACCAAGCGTGGTGAAGACGTACGTGCGCGTCTGGACGTCCTGGCCTCCTACGCCGATGAGTGGAGCGACCTCGTCCATCGTCTGCGCGCCATGACCGCCCAGGCCCGCCCTCTGGACCTCGATGGGCGCAGCGAGAACTTGTTGTGGCAGACCCTGTGGGGCACCTGGGCGCCCGATGGTGACGATCCGATGACCCCTGAACGTCTAGGTGCCTACCTCGTCAAGGCCTCCCGGGAGCAGAAGATCTGGACCACATGGACCGCCCCGGACCTGGACCGCGAGCAAGCCCTGACCGACTATGCGACCCACCTGCTCACTAACGAAGAGGTCGCCCACGAACTGGAGGACTTCGCGGCTCTGACGGCGAGGACCGTACGCACGGTCATTCTTGCCAACAAGGCACTAGCCCTGACCTGGCTGGGCGTCAGTGATATCTACCAGGGCAGTGAGACCACCCGTACCTCCCTGGTGGATCCCGATAATCGCCGACCGGTCGATTACAGCGTGCTCACCAACACCCTGGAACGTCTCGACTCAGGTGCGACCCCGCGCAACCTCGACGAGGACAAGCTCTTCCTCACTTCTCGTCTGGCGCGGCTGCGCGCCTCACGTCCCAACACCTTCGTCGGTCCGCGCTCCGGCTACCGGACGATTCCAGTGACCACATCCTTCGCCTTCGCCTACACCCGGCTGCTCGATGAGGTTCCAGACGTTGTCGTCATCATCAGGCGCTTGTCCAGAAGGCTCGAGCAGCTGGGTGGGTGGCGCGAGGAAAGCGTCGTCCTCCCGGAAGGAACCTGGGAGGACGTCCTGCACGGCAGCACCGTGGAAGGCGGCCACCAGCCCCTGGCCGAGGTGGTGGGAGACGCTCCAGTCGTCGTCCTGGCCAAGATCCCCACGAAAGCGACCACATGTAACCCTTCTCAACCTGATCAGTCCTCAGAGGGGGCTGCTCCGTGAATCTGACGCCTCAGCCCTGGACCTCTCCAGCCCTCCCTGTCGGACCACGGGTACCGGTATGGGCGCCGTCGGCCCACAACGTGGAGCTCCACCTGCTGAACGATGACCGGCTGGTCGACATGACCCCGGCCCCGGGCGGCTGGTGGACCGCTCCCTTCGACCTGGAACCGGACACCGACTACGCCTTCCGCGTGGACGGCTCCCCGGACCGTCCCGACCCACGCAGCGCCCTGCAGCCCCACGGTGTTCACGGCCCCTCGCGCACCGTGGACCCTGCCGCCTGGCGGTGGACCGACCAGGGCTGGGCGGGAAAGGACGTGCTCGGCTCGGTCATCTACGAGCTCCACGTGGGCACCTTCACTCCTGAGGGCACTCTGGATGCCGCCATCACCCGTCTGGGCCACCTGGCCGATCTGGGTGTCGACATTGTTGAACTCATGCCGCTGGCGGCCTTCCCCGGCAAGGCCGGCTGGGGCTACGACGGGGTGGGCCTGTGGGCCATCCACGAAGCCTACGGCGGCCCCGACGCCCTGGCACGATTCGTCGACGCCGCCCACAACGCCGGCATCGGTGTCTGCCTCGACGTCGTCTACAACCACCTGGGCCCATCGGGCAACTACCTCAGCGTCTTCGGACCCTACTTCACCCCGGCCCACCACACCCCCTGGGGCGAGGCCGTCAACTATGACCATGACGGCAGCCATCAGGTGCGCGCCTTCGTCATCGACTCAGCCCTGCGCTGGCTGCGGGACTTCCACATCGACGCCCTGCGTCTGGACGCCATCCACGAGATCAAGGACGACGCCGCAGCCGCCGCCCCGCCTCAGACGCATGTTCTGGCCGAGCTTTCGGACGCCGTGGCCGCCTTGTCCGCCGAGCTCGGCCGCCCTCTGAGCCTGGTGGCCGAGGCCGACCTCAACGACGTCGGGGTCATCACCCCCACCGGCGAGGAGCCGCCGGCCGAGTCCCCGAGCCTGGGCATGACCGCCCAGTGGGCCGACGATGTCCACCACGCCCTGCACGCCCGACTCACCGGGGAGGATCAGGGCTACTACAGCGACTTCGCCAAGGCCGGCGCCTGGGCCAAGGCCTATGGTCGGGCCTTCCTCCACAACGGCTCCTGGTCCACCTTCCGGGATCGGATTTGGGGAGCGCCCGTGCCCGAGGACACCGATCCCCGACGGTTCGTGGTCTTCGGCTCCAACCACGACCAGGTCGGCAACCGCGCAGTCGGAGACCGCCCCTCGGCCGGCCTCGACGACGCCGCCCTGGCGGCCACCGCTGCCCTGGTGCTCCTGTCGCCCTACACGCCGATGCTCTTCATGGGCGAGGAGTGGGGAACGCGCGCTCCGTTCCAGTTCTTCACCGACCATGAGGAGGCCGACCTCGCCCGTAGCGTCAGTGAGGGGCGTGTACGGGAGTTCGCCGACTTCGGCTGGAACGCCGACAAGATCCCCGATCCTCAGGCGTCCAGCACCGTTGAGGCCTCGCGCCTGCGTTGGTCCGAGCTGGACGACCCGGAGCACGCTCGCGTACTGGAATGGTACCGGGCGCTGATCGCTCTACGTCGGGAGTTGGCATGGTCCCGACGCACCGCCTGGCCACAGGTCGACGAAACCAACGACATGCTCACAGTGATCTACGAGGACGTCGTCGTCGCTGCCAATCTCTCCGGCGAGGAGCGCCCCGCTCCCGCACTGACGACAGTACTCCTGTCCTGGGAACCAGTTGACAACGCACAGGCACCCCTGGGGCCCGGACAGACGCTCGTCGCCCGGCTCTGACGGCACTGGTGGAAAGCTCCTCAGGACGACATCCACGCGCCACCGGCCTGCAACCCAATAGGTGCTCATCCGTCCAGAAAGGAAGGTTCCTTGTTGACACAATGCAATCCTCCCAGCGGCGTGGCTTCATGTGCCTGCCGCAGCGGCACACTAGCGTGTTATCCGTGACTGTCTACGGTAGGCCGCGCCAGAACGAGGCAGGTGCCCTCCCCGAACGATTCGAGGAAGCGCTCCTGTCTCTTCGTGACGCGCCCCGCCCGCGAGGGCTCCTCATGGAGGAGATACCCGCGCCCAGGAAGCTGGCCCCCTACTCCGCCGCATTGACAGCCGAGACCGTCGAAACAGCCGGTACGACCCCGATCGCCACAGGACGCTTCGTCGTCCTGTACAACCCCAACGGCGAGGAGTCCTGGGGAGGAGACTTTCGCATCGTGATTCAGGCGCACGCTCGGATTGACGACGAGGTCGGTATGGACCCCGTCTTCGAGTCGGCGGCCTGGAGCTGGCTCACCGACGGGCTGGAGGACTCCCGAGCCGGGTACCGGGCGCTGGTAGGAACCGTCACCCGAGTCCTATCTGAGACCTTCGGCGGTCTGACACTGAACGATTCTTGTGCCCACGCTGAGATCCGAGCCTCCTGGTCTCCTAGCACTGCACAGCTCGGCCCCCATCTGACGGCCTGGCATGAGCTCCTCCTCGTCGCCTCCGGCCACGAACCTGCACCGGTCCACCCCCTGACTCTCGCCGGAGTCTCCAGGTGACGACCCACGTGACCGGCACCGCCCGCCCATCGGCTTCCTCGGCCGTACCCCGCCCAGCCGTACCACCTGGTACGACGGATCATCCCGTCAGCGCCCACGACATCGTCGACTACCCGCGTCCCAAGGACGGTCTGCCCGAGATCACCAGCACCCCCGCCGAACTCCGCCAGGCCGCCCACCTGCTGGCTAACGGGCACGGTCCCGTCGCCGTTGACGCCGAGCGTGCCTCCGGCTTCCGCTACGGGCAGGACGCCTACCTCATCCAACTCCGCCGTGAAGGTGTCGGTACACTCCTCATCGACCCGGTCATCAGCGGCCCACTGACTGAGTTGGCCGTTGTCCTCGACGGCCCCGAGTGGATCCTTCACGCCGCCGACCAAGACATCCCCTGCCTGACCGCTCTCGGTCTAGCACCCGCCTCCTTGTTCGACACCGAGTTGGCCGCCCGGCTTCTAGGACGCCAGCACATCGGGCTGGGAGCGGTCATCGAGGAGACCTTGGGGCTGCGCCTGGCCAAGGACCATGCGGCAGCCGACTGGTCCACTCGCCCCCTGCCCACCTCCTGGCTCATCTACGCCACTCTCGACGTCGAGTTGCTCATCGACCTCAGGCACGCCCTGGCCGCCGAGCTCGAAGCGGCCGGTAAGGACCAATGGGCGGCTCAGGAGTTCGAGCACGTGCGGACCAGGCCCGCCAGGCCAGCCAAGCTCGACCCTTGGCGAAAGACCCCACGAGCCGGAAGCGCCGTGCGCTCCCCCCGCTCGCTCGCGATCCTGCGCGAACTGTGGAAGTCACGGGAGGAGCTGGCCGCAGAGCTCGACCGAACCCCCTCCAAGGTTCTGCCCCACCAGGCTCTCATCGCCGCCGCCGTCGCCCGCCCCCGGTCACGTCGCAAGATGACCAGCCTCAAGGAGTTCGCTTCACGTCAGGCACGGCAGAATCAGGAACGCTGGTGGCGGGCCATTGAGCGCGCCCTGGAACTGCCCGATGACGAACTACCGCCCACCCGCGCGCCACTGGGCCCCGAAGAACTTCCCCATCCGCGCACCTGGCAGCGTCACCATGTCGAAGCTGCCAATCAGTTCAATCTGGTGCGCGTAGCCGTCAAGCAACGTGCCGAGGAGATCCGTGTTCCCCAAGAACTTCTTCTCGCACCGGGCTGCCAACGCCGCCTGGCCTGGGACCTCGGTGAGGAGTTCGAGGCCGGACGCGCAGGCGGCGTGAGCGCACAAGAGATCAGTGATCGTCTGGCCTCCATAGGAGCCAGACAATGGCAGATCGAGCAGGCCGCCCCCGCCCTTGCCGCAGCGCTGAGCTGAATAGGTCTTCGACCACGCACAACGGTGCGCCGCCCCCAATGAGATGGACAGCGCACCGTCAGATGCGGGGAGGTCAGCCGCTCATGCAGAGACTCAGTGGACCTCGAAGCCGTAGGAACGGAAGATGGCACGCACGGACTCCACGAGCTCCGGCTCCGGAGGCCGGGTGTCGCGCAGCTGATAGGTCAGTCCCAGGGCGTCCCACTTGTCCGTACCCATCTGGTGGAAGGGCAGGACCTCGACGCGGCTGACCGAGCCCCAGCGCTCAATGATCCGGGCCACGTTGTGAACGTTCTCGGGGCCGTCCGTCAGATCCGGGACCAGAACGAACCTGGCCCAGATCTCGATTCCCTTGGCCGCCAGACGATCTCCGAAAGTGATCGTCGGCGCCAGGGAACGCCCTGTCACCTTCTTGTAGGTCTCCTCGTCACCGCTCTTGACGTCGAGCAGGACCAGGTCGATGTTGTCGAGCATCTCGTCGCTGGCATTGGCCCCCAGGAATCCTGAGGTGTCGATGCAGGTGTGGATGCCCATCTTCTTGGCACCGGCCAGCAGTCTGCCCGCGAAGGCCGGTTGCATGAGGACCTCGCCGCCTGACAACGTGATTCCACCCTTGGACGCTCGGAACACCCCCCGGTAGCGGCGCATGCGGCGCAGAAGCTCCTCGGCCTCCACCGGCTCCCCGTCCTTCATGAGGAAGGTGTCGGGGTTGTGGCAGTACAGACACCGCAGGGGGCATCCGTTGAGGAAGACGGTCATCCGGGTACCGGGACCGTCCACCGCGGTGACGAGCTCCCAGGAGTGGATCGAGCCCAGCTCGCCGGCCCGCATCCGTGCCAGGCGCTCGGAGCGCTGAAGATCTGTCAGCTCCTCGAGGCCGCCGATACCCGCCCCGCGCAAGCGGACGGCCGGGGCCAGGAAGTCCTGGTCCCGACCGCCGTCACGCACGGTCGTCGTGGTCTGCGTCATGACCGCTCGCCGTGCTCCAGGGCTCAGGCCTGGGAGTGGAATGTGCGGTGGAGGACGTCAAGCTGCTGCTCACGAGTCAGCTTGACGAAGTTGACGGCGTAGCCGGAGACACGGACCGTCAGGTTCGGGTAGTTCTCCGGGTGCTCCATCGCGTCCTCGAGGGTGTTGCGGTCCAGGACGTTGATGTTGGCGTGGTACAGGCCCTTGACGCCGCCGTTGTCCTGACGCTGCGCCTTCATGGAGGCGAGGCGCTCTTCGTACGTGGCCATGTTGGCCCCTTTCTGAAGTGGTGTTACTGATGTGTGGAGAAATTGCTGCAGTGCGATCAGCCGCAGGATGGCTGGATCAGATCTCGGCGCAGTCGTCAGGGACGAAGCCGGCGTCGAGGATGCCCACGAGGTTGGCGACACGCTCGTCGAGCGTACGGCCCAGACCCTGCGGGGTGATCGTGTTAGTCAGCGAGATCCCGTCGAGGGCGTCGTTGTAGTCGAGCTTACCGACGCTGAGCATCGAGGCGACCATACCGTGGGTGTCCATCCCGTTCTCCGGGTTGGCGCCGGGCGAGAAGGGCGTGCCCTTCTGGTGGCCCGAGGGGAAGGAACCAGTGGCCTTGCCGTAGACAACATTGGAGGTGATCGTCAGCACCGACTGAGTCGGGATGGCATCACGGTAGAAGGGCTGGGCCTTGATCTTCGACATGATCGTGTGGACCACGGTGGCGGCGATGTCGTCAGCGCGGTCGTCGTCATTGCCGTAGATCGGGAAGTCTCCCTCGGTGACGTAGTCCACCACCAGGCCGGTCTCATCACGCACCGGGGTGACCTTGGCGTACTTGATAGCCGCCAGCGAGTCGGCCACGATCGACAGACCGGCGATGCCGCAGCCCATGGTGCGCACGATCTCGGAGTCGTGCAGCGCCATCTCGATGGACTCGTAGGCGTAGCGGTCGTGGCAGTAGTGGATGATGTTGAGGGCCTCGACGTAGGTGGACACCACCCAGTCGAGCATCTTCTCGTACTTGTCCCACACGTCGTCGAAGTCGAGGGGGCCATCGCCCTCGACACCGGGCAGCCCGGTGACGACCTGCTTGCCGGTCATCTCGTCGCGCCCGCCGTTGATGGCGTAGAGCAGCGCCTTGGCGGAGTTGACGCGGGCGCCGAAGAACTGCATCTGCTTGCCCACGCGCATCGGGGAGACGCAGCAGGCGATCGCGGCGTCGTCACCCCAGTGGTCACGGATCTGCTCGTCGGCCTCATACTGGATGGAGGAGGTCGTGATGGAGATGAGGGCGCAGAAGTCCTTGTAGCCCTGCGGCAGGTTCTCGTCCCAGAAGATCGTGATGTTCGGCTCCGGGGCCGGGCCGAGGTTGCGCAGGGTCTGCAGTAGACGGAAGGAGGTCTTGGTGACCAGGGCACGACCGTCCTCACCGAAGCCGGCGTCGGACCAGGTGGCCCAGTAGGGATCGCCGGAGAAGATCTGGTCGTAGTCGATGGTGCGCAGGAAGCGCGTGATGCGCAGCTTCATGACGATGTTGTCAATGAGCTCCTGAGCACGGGTCTCGTCGATGACCCCGTTGCGCAGGTCCCGCTCGAAGTAGATGTCCAGGAAACCGGAGAGCCGGCCGATGCTCATGGCGGCACCGTCCTGAGACTTCACGGAGGCCAGGTAGGCGAAGTAGGTCCACTGGACCGCCTCGTGGGCGTTCTTGGCCGGGCCTGAGATGTCGTAACCGTAGGAGGCGGCCATGACCTTGAGCTTCTTGAGCGCCTTGATCTGCTCGGAGTGCTCCTCGCGGTAGCGGGCCCAGTGCTCGGAGAAGGGCTTGTCCGCCACGGAGTCCTTGGCCTTCTGCTTCTCCTCGATGAGGAAGTCGACGCCGTAGAGCGCCACCCGGCGGTAGTCGCCGATGATGCGGCCGCGGCCGTAGGCGTCGGGCAGGCCGGTGATGATGTGGCTCGAGCGCGCCGCGCGGATGCGCGGGGTGTAGATGTCGAAGACCGCGTCGTTGTGAGTCTTGCGGTAGCGGGTGAAGATCTTCTTGACCTCGGGGTCGACCTCCTTGCCCGCCTCCTTGATGGCGGTCTCCACCATGCGCCAGCCACCGTTGGGCATCATGGCGCGGCGCAGCGGTGAGTCCGTCTGCAGACCAACGATGACGTCGTCGTCCTCGCTGATGTACCCGGCGGGGAATGCGTCGATGTCGGCGGGAGTGTGGGTGTCAACGTCGAGGATGCGGACCTTGCGCTCCTCGGAGAGGTACTTCTTCTCCAGGGTGTTCCAAAGGCGCAGAGTCTTGTCCGTGGCGCCGGCGAGGAACGAGGCGTCACCGTCGTAGGGGGTGTAGTTACGCTGGATGAAGTCGCGGACGTCAATGTCCTCGGTCCACGGTCCGGTAACGAAGCCCTCCCAGGCATCATTGCCGCTCGCCGTGGTGGCAGATGTTGTGACCTCAGTGGTCATCCGTGCCCTCCTCGTGTGGGTGACCGGAGAGCCACCCGGTTGCTGTCGCCCTTGTGAGGCGAGGCGGCACATCGGCGCGCCGTCGCCCTCAGAATAGAACTCCGAGAATGCCTTGTGGGCCACTAGTCCCAAGAAGCGCCGGTGTGATGACTCACAGGCCGATCGGCATCAATCCAATCTGGGACATAAGTCCTTCTATCTGCTGTTCAGAAAAACGTTCTCCACCTGACGACAATGCCGCTCTTCCTCCGACAACATCCAGCGAGTCCGGGCACACCTCCAGATTCCGGGACTGCTGAGTCAATTAGGACGGGCGTCCCAATCTTCATCGGTCACGCCACCACGGTTGAGCGGTCCGGGAAGCGCCGAGCACCGTCTCGGAACGCTTAGTCGGCCCCAAGGTCCCGGACCGGGAACCGGTGACGACAGTCCCGGCGATGTCGGCGACACGGCCTCGAGCACGTTCACCGAACCGACCGTCGACCACGATCGTGAGGGCGTGTCCGACGGGCGGCACGTGCCTACGGAGTCTCAGGACGTAGACGACGTCTGGGGCGCCGAGCCTCATGGGGCTCAGACCTTCGTCCGCCCCGCAAGCCGTCGTGCCGCCGCACAGATCCCATCCGAATCCATGCCGAATTCGGCCAACAGCTCCTCACGGTCCGCCGTGGGCAGGAAACGACGCGGCACGCCCAGGCGCATCACCCGTGGAACGATCCCGGTGCCGTCGGCCAGTGCCGCATCCTCGACGGCGTCACGCAACTGGGAGCCGACCCCACCGTCGACGAGTCCGTCCTCCACCACGAGCGCCCCCCGACAGTGGCGCACCATCTCCACCAGTGCCGCAGGCACGGGCACCGGCCAGCGTGGGGAGACCACCCGCACCGCCAGTCCCTCCATGGCCAGACATCGGCCGGCCTCTAGAGTCGCGGAGGCCATCACGCCCACTCCGACCAGTAGCAGCGCTCCGGCCTCCTCCCGAGCGTCCGTGATCTCGGCAGCAGCGCCGAGCGTGTCCAGCAGGACGTCCACCGCACAGAACATCCCGTCCTCCTCCCCCATGGTACGCAGGGCGGGCAAGGCGGCGGGCAGGGAACCCTTGGGGTAGCGCACCACGGTCGGGACGTCGTCGGCACCAATCGCTACTTTCAGCGCCTGACGCAACGTCGCCTCATCTCGGGGCGCCGCCAGGTGCAAGCCCGGAACATGAGCCAGCAAGGCCATGTCCCACATGCCGTTATGGCTGGCTCCGTCCGTGCCGGTGATGCCGGCCCGGTCCAGCAGGATCGTGACGCCCGCCCGGTGCAGGCCGACATCCATGAGGACCTGGTCGAAGGCGCGGTTGAGGAAGGTGGCGTACAGAGCGATCACCGGGCGCATCCCGGCGAAGGCAAGCCCAGCGGCGAAGGCGAGCGCGTGCTGCTCGGCGATACCGACATCGATGACGCGCTCGGGCAAGGTGTCGGCAAGTGGCTGTAAACCGACCGGCTGCTGCATGGCCGCGGTGATGCCGACGATCCGTTCATCATCGCGAGCCAGCTCCACCAACTCCTCGGCGACGACGGCTGTCCAACCGAACCGCGAGGGCACCACCGGTAAACCCGTCTCAGGGTGAATGCGCCCGACGGCGTGGAAGCGGTCGGCGTGATCCTCCTCGGCCGGAGTGTACCCCCGTCCCTTCTCGGTGATGACGTGGACGATCACCGGCTCCGCGTACTCACGAGCCCGGGTGAGAGCGAACTCGAGGGCGGTGATGTCGTGGCCGTCGACCGGGCCGGTGTACTTGACCCCTAGATCCTCGAAGAACGCCGAGGGGACCAGGACGTCCTTGAGTCCCCGTTTGAGACCGTGCAGGGCGTCGAAGGCGGCTCGACCAGGCGCCCCCTGGGACAGCAGGGTCCGCTTGACCCCGGACAGAACGCGTTCGTAGCCGGGGTTGGTACGCAGCGCGTCGAGGTGATGGGCCAGCCCACCGATGGTGGGGGCATAGGAGCGGCCGTTATCGTTGACGACGATGACCAGGTGCTTGTCAGCGGAGTCGGCGATGTTGTTCAGCGCCTCCCAGGCCATGCCCCCGGTCATGGCGCCGTCGCCGATGACGGCAACGACATGACGCTCGTCGTGGCCCTGAAGGTGGTTGGCGCGGGCGATTCCGTCCGCCCATGACAGCGAGGTGGAGGCGTGGGAGTTCTCCACAACATCGTGGACGGACTCCGCCCGTGACGGGTAGCCCGACAGCCCATCTCGCTCACGCAGGTGGGAGAAGTCCTGACGACCGGTGAGCAGCTTGTGGACGTAGGCCTGGTGACCGGTATCGAAGACGATGGTGTCTCGTGGCGAGCGGAAGGTCCGGTGCAGGGCGATCGTCAGCTCGACGACGCCGAGGTTGGGTCCCAAGTGACCCCCGGTGCGAGCGACCGAGGTGACGAGATAGCGCCGGATCTCCGCCGCGAGCGCCACCAGTTCCTCGCTGGTGAACCGATCGAGTTCGGCGGGCTTTCGCACCGAGGGGAGAAGCGCCCGGCCGACCTGCTTGGCGGGCCGTCCAGTGTGCTCGACTGCTGGCACGGTGCGCCTCCTTTTGAAGGTGATGAGTTGTCGTTCATGCGGTGGTGCGTCACTGGAGACCGAAGTGGCGGATTGGCTGGAGAGGCACCCGGGAAAGGGTAGCCGGTGAGGGCTCGATGATGCCTTGGCAGTGGTGTTTATCCTGGCGCCATCGTTCAACGGCAGTCTTCAGCATAGAGCGCTCCTTGTCCCACACGGTTGCGTGTCACACGGGTCACGGATGAGCACGTACTGTATGCCTTGACCGTCGGGACCGTTCGCCCCCGCCGGTCGGCAGCATCGTTCTCGATCGCTCGACCGCCCTCAGGACGGCCTTCCAGGAGGAACCATGAGCACCACAGCCCCCTTCGGCACCTGGCCCTCGCCCATCACTCCGGGCACGATCACCACCCGGACGGTTCTCCTGTCCCAGGTCCGGGTGGACGGTGGCGATACCTACTGGGTGGAGCAACGTGCCTCGCAGGCCGGCCGCAATGTCCTGCTGCGGCGTGACGGAGATGGTCAGATCGGTGAGGTGCTTCCGCTGACACCGGCTGACGAACTGGTCGATGTGCGCACCAGGGTGCACGAGTACGGTGGGCGGGCCTACGCCGTCGACGGTGGGATCATCGTGGTCTCCCACGCCGGTGATGGACGCCTTTACCGCTACGACGTGGCGCACCGCTTGCGCGGCCTGGTCCCGCTGACGATCTATGGCGATGTGCGTCACGGTGATCTGGAGATCGACACCGCCCGTGGGCTGGTTTATGCGGTCCGCGAGGACCATCGCGGTCAGGGCGAGGCCGTCAACACCCTGGTGGCGATCCCCTTGGACGGTTCGGCCGCGCGCGACGACTCGCGCGTACGCACGCTCGTGTCGGGGACGGACTTCGTCGTCGCCCCGACGCTGTCACCCGACGGTGAGCACCTGGCCTGGATCACCTGGGACCACCCCGGAATGCCGTGGGACAACGCCTCGCTGCACGTGGGCGACCTCGGCCCGGACGGGACGATCGGCGAACGGGCACTCGTGGACGGCGGGGACGGGCACTCGGTCTCCGAGCCCCGCTGGACCGAGGAGTGCGAGCTGGTTCACGGCTCCAACGCCTCGGGCTACTGGAACCTCTACCGTACCGAGGGCTTCCCAGTGCGGGGCACCAACCGTCCGGGTTGGTCCCAGAAACTGCGCACCCGACCCCTGCACCCGGCCGAGGCCACCTTCACCAACCCCGCCTGGCAACTGGGTCCGCACTCTTTCGATGTTCTCGACGCCGACCACATCATCACCTCCTGGGCCCGGGACGCGGTCTCGCACCTGGGGACGATCAGGCTCGCCAACGGTGAGCTCGAGGAATGGAACGTGGGGTGGCAGCCGATCGGCAACGTGGCCTCCAGCGCCGGCCGGGTCGTCATGCTGGCCTCCAATGAGATGACGATGCCGAGCATCGTGGAGGTCAGGAACGGCACGGTCCAGGTGCTGCGCGGCTCGGGTGAGTTCGAGCCCGAGGGGGTCGGGGTGTCCTTCCCCAATCCGGTCTCCTGGCCCACGAGCGACGGCGCGAACGCTCACGGATTCTACTACCCACCGACGTCGGCCTCTCATGTGGGGGGCGAGGACGAGCTGCCTCCCCTCATCGTCAACGTCCATGGCGGCCCCACGGCGACGGCCGTGCCCGGCTACGACCTGCGCATCCAGTACTGGACCAGCCGGGGCTTCGCCTACCTCGACGTCAACTACCGCGGCTCCATGGGTTACGGAACGGGCTACCGCAAGGCCCTGGAGGGCAAGTGGGGCGTCTACGACGTCGACGACTGTGTCAGCGGAGCCCAGCACCTGGTGGACGCCGAGCTCGTGGATCCGCGCCGCATCGCGATCCGTGGTGGATCGGCTGGAGGTTTCACAGTGCTGTCGGCCATCACTCGCTCCACAGTGTTCACTGCGGCCAGCTCCTGCTTCGGAGTGACTGATCTCAGGCGACTGGTACGCACTACCCACAAGTTCGAGTCGCACTACATCGGCCAGCTCATGGGCACCCAGGACATTGACGCCCCGGTTCTCGACGAGCGCAGCCCTATCAACCGCATCGAGGACATCAGTGTGCCGCTGCTGCTCATCCAGGGTTCAGAGGACCCGATCGTCCCGGCCGAGCAGGCCACCGCCATGTACGAGGCACTCAGGGCGGCCGGAGCACCGGTCGCCCTGGAGATCTTCCAGGGTGAGGGCCACGGCTTCCGTCTGGCGGCGAATATCCGGCGCCGTTACGAGGCCGAGCTGAGCTTCTATCGCCAGGTGTGGAACATCGGCGCGGCCGGCTCCGAGTCCGAGCAGCGTGGCGAGGAGGACACCTTCATGGTCAAGGTGGAGAATCTGCGCTGATGAAACGCGCCTGGAGGAGTCTGTCCCAGCCTCTGTCAAGGCGTATGGGCAGTCTCTTCCGTCATCATCGTTTCGGGCTCTACATCCTGGCGGTGGTAGTGGGGCTGGCCTCCGGACTTGGCGCCGTGCTGTTCCGGCTGGGGATCGACGCCTGGTCCCAATTGCTCAGTGGTGCCGACGACTACACGGAGTCAATGGGGCCCTCGGTCGGGTCGCTTGCAGCGCTCGGCACCTGGTTCGTCATGGTGGCCCCGGTGGTCTCGGGAATCATCGTGGGGCCTGTCATGTCCCGGCTGGGGAATACGCCCACCGGCCACGGGGTGGCCGGCGTCATCTGGTCGACGCGCCACAGTGACGGCACGATGGCACCGCTGCCGGCTCTGGCCATGACAACGTCGTCGGCCCTGACGATCGGCGGCGGCGGCTCAGTGGGCCCGGAGGGACCGATCGCCGAACTGGGCGCCTCGACGGCGAACCTCATCGGGCGAGGACTGCGCCTACCGAGGCTCCCGGTGCGTCACCTGGCGGCCGCCGGCACCGCTGCCGGGATCGCCGCGGCCTTCAACGCTCCGCTGGCAGGAGCCTTCTTCGCCCTGGAAGTCGTCCTCATGGGCTTCAGCGCCGACGCCTTCATCGTCATTGTCCTGGCCTGTGTGGCCTCGACGGTTCTGTCGCATCACCTTCTGGGGACGACTCTGTCCTTGTCGCTTCCTTACCTGGACCTGTCCGGGGACGCCCAGCTCGGTTGGGTCGCCCTCCTGGGCGTGGTTGGCGGATGCGTCGGCATCGGCTTCATGCGTCTTCGTTTCATCGTACTGGATACTCTGACCCGCACCTGGCAACGGTTGGGCGTCCCGATCTGGGTGCGCCCCGGTATCGGAGGCCTGGCAGTGGGCGGCATACTGATCGTCCTGCCGGAGATGTACGGGGAGTCCTCGGCGGCGCTCAACCGGGCGCTGGCAGGGCGCTACACCCTGGTGCTGCTGTTGGTACTGTGCGCGGGCAAGATGCTGGCCACCTCGCTGACGCTGGGGATGGGCTTCGTCGGTGGAGTCTTCGCACCATCACTGTTCATCGGCGGGACGCTCGGAGCTGCCTTCGGGACGCTGGTGGCTCCCAGCTATACCCCGGCGGCCGGAGTCTTCGGGGTGATCGGTATGGGGGCGGTCTTCGCCGGTGCCGCTCGAGCCCCGATGACAGCCGTCCTGCTCATCATTGAGATGACCAGCCAGCACGCGCTGCTGCTGCCCCTCATGCTGGCCACAGTGCTGGCCACCTTCGCCAGCCGCTTCCTGTCACGGGGCACCTTGTTCACCGAGGAGCTGCGCCGTCGAGGAGAGGACGTCGAGGACCCGATGACCGCCACTCTCCTGGGCCGTGCCCGGGCCTCCCAGCTCATGGTGGACCCGCCCGCGACGATCGAGGCCACGACGACGGTGCACGAGGCGGCCGCTCTCATGATCCGATACGGTGCTTCAGTCCTACCCGTGGTCCGGGTGGCGGACGACTCCGGCAGCAACGCTCACAGCGATCCCCCGGATCCGACCTCCGATGACGCCGGAGCCAGCACCGACAACGATCTTCTGCCAATGGATGAACTGCTCGGATGCGTGACGATGACCCAGCTCACCGACGCGCTCCTGAGGGGAGGAATCGACACCACCGACACCGGTGACGCCTCCCGACCGAGCTTGACAGCGGCGGATCTGCCCTTGGTCTCCGATCACCTGAACTGCGAGGCCGAGGCCACCGACGTGCTCGAGGCCCTGACCAGGACCCCTCTTGAGGGGCTGCCGGTGGTCGCCCGAGCATCAGGTTGCGACGGCCGGCGGCTGGTGGGCTGGGTGAGTCAGCGGACCGTCGTCGACAGGATCTACGAGGTCCAGGCCAGTGCCCGCGCTGCAGCCGCGGCGTACACCTCACTGGGCTCCCGACTGCAGGACAGGTGGTACTCGCGTCCTGTTCCCCGACGTCGGATCAGCCGGTTCGGTCGACTCAGCTCGCATAGCGTCCGCCGTCCATGGCGCCAGTGACCCCGTTCACCTCCGGCCACCAGTCGCTGCCCGTTCCTCATTGCTCCTCACTGCTTGTCACTGCGATCCGAGGCGGACGCAGTACCGAATTCCTGATCATCGCCTCTGGAGCTCTTCAGAGCACGGCCCTCTTGAACGGCACGAGCCTTTTCGGTGAGGCTCTCGGTCAGGGTGTCGGACAGCTCAGTGATGCGCTCGGCGTTGACCACGATGCGCCGTGGGTCAGACATCCACATCCAGGCGGCGGCCACCGCCGGCAGGACCGTCGGCAGGTACCACCTTGACCGGCCCCAGTACGCCCACACCGACACTCCGAGATCGGCGGTGGGGGTGGAGGCGTCGCTCAAGGTCAGCACCCCGATGAGCACGGCCATGGTGGCCAGCGCGCCCAGGCACATCCAACCGATGTTGCGCATCCGGCGTCCGTTGTGGGCCACGCAGACGGCAAGGAGGATGTACAGCCCCCCTCCCAAGAGATTGAAGGACCGGACTGCAGGAGCCTCATCGGGGCTACGCACCAGCGAGATCATGGACGGAACAAGGACAATCGCACCAAAGACGGCGAAGACGCCGACCAGGATGCGTCCCCAGCCGTAAGCGGGGCGACGGGTGTCCTGCACCGTCCTCACCGATGAGTGCTCGTCCATGGGAACGACCTTTCCACATCATGCACATGATGGCCTCCGGCACGCGAGGTGCCGGCTCAGCCTCTAACCAATGCCGCAACGTTACTATTCACAACGTGAGCACCATTAAGTTGACAAGATCCTTGAACGCGCACGCCTCGGTGAACGATGGCTGTAAGGATACCGACCTCACCAGGCAGGCCGAGGTCGACACTATCGGTGACCCCCGGGAACCCGACACTATCGGCGCACAGGACGAGATCGACTCACCGGAGGCCGGGCCCGCACAGTCCGAGCAGGGCGCTGACACCGTCGAGGCTGCCGCTCAGGCGCAGAAGGCCGCTGAAGAACAAGCAAACGACCGAGTAGGTGCCGACGCCGTGCCGGTAGCCGGCACTCTCGTCCTGGCGGCCGCGCCGGGCAAGAGCAGGACCGACGTCCCCGAGATCCTCCTGGAGGGCCTCCAGCCGCCCTCCGGCACCGCCCTGGAGGGCCTCGACATCGATGCGCTGGCGGCACTGCTTCCCTCTCTGGGGTTCTCCGGTGCTCAGGACTCCGTGGTACGTCTGCCCGCCTCATCGGTGAGCACCACGACATACCACGGTCCAGCAACGATTCTTGTCGTCGGTGTCGGTTCGGGGTGGGCCGACACGGATCCCCTTGCCATCATCACCGACGACGAGGCCGCTCTGGGGTATGACCAGACGGGGCTACTGCGTCGGGCCGCCGGGCGCGCCACCCGGGCGCTGGCCGGAACCGATTCCGCGATCCTGGCGCTACCATCCCTCTCCGAGGCACAGCTGGCCGCTGTTGCGCACGGAGCGGCCCTGGGCACCTACTCCTGGAAGGCCGCGAGGAACGACGACCGACCAGCGCGCGCGTCCTCCTCGGAGGAGGCTCCCGCCCTGAAGAGCATCCTCATCGTCTCATCCCTGTCCGATACACCGGAGGGGAAAGCGGTCTTGTCCGACGCCCTGGCGCTGGTGGAGGCCACGACCCTGACCCGCGACCTCGTCAACGAGCCCCCCAATCGCCTGACCCCGGAGGTGTTCGCGGAGAGGGCATGTTCAGCCGGACAGGAGGCCGGGATCACGGTCGAGGTGTGGGACACCCCGATGCTGGTCGAACAGGGATTCGGCGGGATCCTTGGAGTCGCCCAAGGCTCGGTGCACCCGGCACGCCTCGTTCGCTTGGAATGGGTTCCTTCGCAGAACGGCGAGAACACGAGCGGGATCCGGTCGGCGGGCGACAGCGAGGCGGCCCGCCCCAAACACGTAGCGCTCATCGGCAAGGGCATCACCTTCGACTCAGGTGGCCTGTCCCTCAAACCGGCCGCCTCCATGCCGGAGATGAAGTCCGACATGGCCGGCGCGGCCACGGTATTGGGCGCCGTCGTGGCGGCCGCTCGCCTCACGTTGCCGATCCGAGTGACCGCCTGGCTGGCGCTGGCCGAGAACATGCCGGGCGCCGACGCCCAGCGCCCCAGTGACATCATCACGATGTTCGACGGCACCACCGTGGAGGTCACCAATACCGATGCTGAGGGTCGTCTGGTCATGGCTGACGCCCTGGCCCGAGCCGTCACGGAGGAACCCGATGCCGTCCTGGACGTGGCCACCTTGACCGGAGCACAAATCGTTGCCCTAGGTGACCATGTGGCGGCGGTCATGGGCACACCGGAGCTTCGCGAGGAGGTCGTGGCCGCCGCCCAGCGAGCGGGAGAGTCCTTCTGGCCGATGCCGCTGCCCGCTCACCTGCGCGCGACCCTGGACTCCCCATTCGCGGACCTGCGCAACACCAAGGTCGGTTCTCGGGCCGGCGGGATGCTGTCGGCGGGACTGTTCCTGCGCGAGTTCGTCGGTCGCAGGCCGTGGGCGCACCTCGACATTGCCGGACCCGCCTACAATGACTCCTCGCCCTGGGGGCTGACGCCCACAGGAGGTACCGGGATGGGGGTCTCGACCCTGGTGGAGCTGCTCCGTTCGCTGTCCGCCGAGGTCGGCGTCCTTCCATAAGTGGCCGGAGGGCTGATGGCGAGGCTCCGCGGTAGCACAACCGGGCTCCGTGCGAGCCTTCACTGCGGTCCGTCGAAGCAGGTCACTGACACCAACCCATGTACAGTGATACGTATCACCGCATTTTCAGGACCCTAGTCCCTAAACGGCAACCCCGCTGACTCCTGCACCCACTCCTCAGGTGGAACAATGGCCCCGTGCCGAGCCGCCCCGCAAGGGCGTCGTGACCAACCAACAAGGAGTGAGTTCGTGACAGAGACCGTCTACGACATGGTCATTCTGGGTGCGGGATCAGGGGGCTACGCCGCCGCCCTGCGCGGCGCCCAGCTGGGCCTCAAGGTCGCCCTCATCGAGGCCGACAAGCTCGGGGGCACCTGTCTCCACCGCGGCTGCGTACCCACCAAGGCCCTGCTGCACGCCGCCGAGACCGCCGATGCCGTGCGCGAGGCTGCCGCAGTGGGTATCAAGGCCGCCTTCGAGGGCGTGGACATGCCGGGCGTCCAGAAGTACAAGAACAGTATCGTCTCGCGGATGCACAAGGGACTTGAGGGCCTGGTCTCCTCACGGGGCATCGACCTGATCCAGGGCTGGGGACGCCTGGTTGCCGCGGACGCCGTCGAGGTTGACGGTCGTCGCATCACCGGCCGCAACGTGATCCTCGCCTCCGGCTCCTACTCCAAGACCATCGGACAGGAGATCTCCGGAGGCGTCATCACCTCCGAGGAGGCCCTGGAGATGGACCACGTCCCCGCCTCCGCGGTGATCCTGGGCGGCGGCGTCATCGGGGTCGAGTTCGCCTCTGCCTGGGCCTCCATGGGCAGCCAGGTCACCATCATCGAGGGTCTGCCTCACCTGGTCCCCAACGAGGACGAGGCGATCTCCAAGCAGCTCGAGCGCGCCTTCCGCAAGCGCAAGATCACCTTCCGCACCAACACGATGTTCGAGTCGGTCGAGCGCCACGACGGCGGCGTGACCGTACGTACCCAGGACGGCAAGACCCACGAGGCCGAGGTCCTGCTCATCGCCGTGGGCCGCGGACCGGCCACGGCCAACCTGGGCTACGAGGAGGTCGGGGTGGCGATGGACCGCGGCTTCGTCCTGGCCGACGAGTACGGCCGCACCAATGTCCCCGGTGTGTGGGCCGTAGGCGACATCGTCCCCGGTGTCCAGCTCGCCCACCGCGGCTTCGCCCAGGGCATCGTCGTGGCTGAGAGGATCGCGGGCCTGGACCCCACCCCGGTCGACGACGTCCTGGTCCCCAAAGTCACCTTCTGCGAGCCCGAGATCGCCTCGGTGGGTCTGTCCGAGGCCAAGGCCGCCGAGATCCACGGCAAGGACAACGTCACCACGGCCGAGTTCAATGTGGCCGGCAACGCCAAGAGCCAGATCCTGGGGACCCAGGGCTTCGTCAAGCTCGTCTCCCTCAAGGACGGTCCCATCGTGGGCTTCCACGCCATAGGTGCCCGCATGGGCGAGCAGGTCGGAGAGGGCCAGCTCATGGTGTCCTGGGAGGCCGACGCCGACGACGTCGCCTCCCTGGTCCACGCCCACCCCACCCAGAACGAGACCCTCGGCGAGGCCGCCATGGCCCTCGCCGGCAAGCCGCTGCACAACCACGGCTGATCCAGCTAGACGAGAGTAAGGAAGACAGCAATGTCAGAGTCCGTGAAGATGCCCGCTCTGGGTGAGTCCGTCACCGAGGGGACGGTCTCCTCCTGGCTCAAGGCCGTGGGTGACACCGTCGAGGCCGACGAGCCCCTGCTGGAGGTCGCCACCGACAAGGTGGACACCGAGGTCCCCTCCCCCGCATCCGGCGTCCTGCTGGAGATCCGCGTCCCCGAGGACGAGACCGTCGAGGTCGGCACCGTCCTGGCCATCATCGGGTCCCCGTCGGCCGCTCCAGCGACAGCATCCGCCCCGGCTGCCACACCGGAGGCCCCCGCTCCTGCCGCCGAGCCGGCCCCGACTCCGGCAGCGTCGTCGGCCCCCGCTCCTGCCGCCGCCGCACCGGTGAGCTCGGGCGCCACGGGCTCCTACGTCACTCCGATCGTTCGCAAGCTCGCCAAGGACAAGGGCGTGGACCTGTCCACCGTCACCGGCACCGGCGTGGGAGGCCGTATTCGTAAGCAGGATGTGGAGGCCGCGGCCAAGGCCGCCGAGGAGGCTCGTGCAGCCGCCGCGGCCGCAGCCCCACCTGCTTCTCAGGAGTCCGCTCCCGCCGCTGCGGCCAAGCCGGCCCCGACCACGCCCGAGGTGGACACGACCCTGCGCGGTCGTACGGAGAAGATGAGCCGCCTGCGCCAGGTCATCGCCGAGCGCATGATCGACTCGCTGCAGACCTCCGCTCAGCTGACCACCGTCGTCGAGGTGGATGTAACTCGCGTGGCCGCGCTGCGGGCTCGCGCGAAGAACGACTTCCTGGCCAGGAACGGCACCAAGCTGACCTTCCTGCCCTTCTTCGTCCAGGCGGCCACGGAGGCCCTCAAGGCCCACCCGAAGATCAACGCCTCCATTGAGGGCAAGAACGTCACCTACCACGACGTCGAGCACGTGGGCATCGCGGTGGACACGCCGCGCGGCCTGCTCGTTCCGGTGATCAAGAACGCCGGCGACCTCAACATCCCCGGACTGGCCAAGCGCATCAATGACCTGGCCGCCCGCACCCGGGACAACAAGGTCAACCCCGATGAGCTCAGCGGCTCGACCTTCACGATCACCAACACCGGCAGCGGCGGTGCCCTGTTCGACACCCCGATCATCAACCAGCCGGAGGTCGCGATCCTGGGGCTGGGCGCCATCCAGCGCCAGCCCCGCGTCACCAAGGACACCGACGGCGGCGAGGTCATCGCCATCCGCTCGGTGTGCTACCTGGCCCTGTCCTACGACCACCGACTGGTGGACGGCGCGGACGCGGCCCGTTACCTCATGACGGTCAAGAAGCGCCTTGAGGAGGGCGACTTCGGCGGCGAGCTGGGCCTGTGAGCCAGGTTCCGACACGCTAGCCGTCAGAGGGCCCCGCACCGTGATGGTGCGGGGCCCTGCTCGTCGTGTCAGATTCACAGCAGAAAACCGAGACGACGCCCCGGACTGCGCCGGCCCCGGTCATCGGTTCATGAGTCCTCAGCCGCCGCGCGTGCGATGCCAATGAGCGTGTTCTCCAGCCCCAAACGGTTCCACCGCCAGGAGAACCGGTAGAGCAATGGTCCCAGTCGCCCCCAGGTGCGATGCGCCAGCACCAGGCGAACACGGGTTCCACCTGGAGCCTCGGTCAGGTGCAGGTCCTTCACGAAGACCGTCTCCCCGTCATGACGCCCCGAGACTGCGGTGCACGACCAGGTGATCCTTGCGGGCGTGGCCGCCTCCAGCCGCCATCTCATGAAGCCGATTCGACCACGCCCCTCCACCCTCTGCACGGCGCCGTCCGACAGAGCCTCGGCGAGCTGTTCTCGAGGCAGGGCCCACCAGGTGAGCCTGTCAGGATCGCCGAGCAGGGCGGCCACGTGGGCCATCGGCCCTGAGACGAAGCGTTCCTGACTGATGACCCGGTCCAAACCGTGACTGCTGTACTCATCGGTCACCCGGTAGTGCCCCGAGGCCGGCGTTTTGGCAATCACCGTCTCACTGAGCTCGGTGCGCAGGCGCCCGACATCGACACCGCAGTGGACGAGAAGCCTGACAACCCGGGACTGCGGTGAGGCGGTAGTTGAAGAGATGAGGGCTTGGAGCGCCTGACCGCTTGTCGCGAAGGAGGTACCTCTGGTGCTCATGAGATCGGCGGCGGCCTGAGACAAGGGGATATCACTACCGACGTACTGATCCAGGTCATCGACGGCAACCGGAGCCGGCCTCAGTGAGGCGGACACGCTGATACCCACACGCGCAAGATCCGCATCCGCCATCTTATCGACGGCTGAACGCGCTCGTGCGAGGGTCACGCCCTGGGCCGCCAGGACGGCCGCTGCCGTCCCGCCCTGGGCAAGAAGACCGAGGAGCATGTGCTCCGGCTCGATCTCCCGGTGGCGCAGGCGAGCGGCCTCCGAGTACATGGCGCCGAGCCAGGTCAGGTAGTGGTTAACGGTGGGCATCGTCATCTCCTCCGGTTTGGAGCCAGACCAGGCTGAACTCGCTTGGCGTACTTCTTGTGGACGGCCTGACGAGAGACGCCGAGGTGGGAGGCGATCTCGCTCCACCCCATGCCTGAGCGCAGAGAGGCCTCGACCTGTGCCAGCTCAAGAGCGTCCGTCAGTCGCCGCAGGGCGGCCACGGCTCGCAGCCCGTCCTCGGGGTGAGTGGTATCAGCGGCCTCGGCGGCCGCAGTGAGCGCATCCATGTAAGCAACATAGGTTGACAGCACTCTCCTGTCAACCTATGTTGCTACCCGCCTTCGGCGCAGACAGCCGGTTCGAGCAGTCGGACCGACAGCCCACTACTGCTGCAAGCCCTCCGTCACGCCATCCCCTCATCTTCATGGAAGACATCGACGATCGGAATCCCGGCCAGGTCAACAACCCCACGAGCGAAGTCGATGCGCTCCTGCATCGAGCCAAACTCGCCCGCCAAGGGGCCGTCGAGCAGCAGTAAGGCCAGACCATGAACGCTGGACCAGAACAGCACCTCCACCTCGAGAGACGCCTCCCCGCCGACCATGGATCTCGCTATGCGGACAAGCTCATTGCGCGCGCGCTCACCGGCTTGCACCATCTCCGGAAAGCGCTCGAAATCGCACACATCGGGCCGGAACATCACCCGGAAGACCCCGGGATGGCGCAGCGCGAACTCGACGTAGGCGATCCCCGAGGCCGTCAAGATCGCCCGGAGGTCCGCATCCCCAACCCCCTCGCGCGCCGCTGCAAGCCGGTCCGCAAGCTCATCGAAGCCCTCGCGCACCAATTCCGCCAGGACAGCCTCCCGGTTGGCGAAGTAGTGGTAGGGCGCCTGGTGGGTGCACCCGGCACGCCGAGCCACCTCCCGCATGCTCAGCGCGCCAGGACCCGACTCGTTCAGAAGCGCCCGACTGGTTCGCAGCAGCTCGGAGCGCAGGTCTCGGCCGCTCCGCCCGGAAGAAGCCAGTGATCGAGAGGTCATGTAAAAAGTGTAGGACCACTACTAGACACTGTCTAGTAGGCTGATTACACTGACTTGACACTGTCTAGTCACGTGAGGAGCAGCCATGTCCTACGACGTCATCGTGATCGGCTCGGGTATCGGAGGGCTGACAAGCGCAGGACTGCTGGCACGTACCGCCGGCAAACGGGTTCTCGTCCTGGAGCGGCACACGGAGCCGGGTGGACTCACTCACACCTTCCGGAGAGACGGCGCCTCCTGGGATGTGGGAGTGCACTACATCGGGCAGATCGGCCCCGGAAGCCGAGCCCGCACCTACTTCGACTACCTCTCCGGTGGCGAGCTGGAGTGGAACCGTATGCCGGACGCCTACGACCGGTTCGTCTACCCGGGCCTCGACCTGAGCATCAGCAGCGATCCTGACCGCTACGAGCGAGACCTGGTCACCGCATTCCCCCAGGAGTCCAGAGCCATTCATCGTTACTTCAAGGATGTTCGCCGCGCGACGGCGTGGGCGACCATGGGCTTCGTTCAGGGGATGGTTCCCCGGCCGGTGGCGTCGTTCCTTGGTCTGGTTCAACGCGCAGGCGGACGAACAGCCACCGGAACCACGAAGGCGTACCTGGATGCCCGCTTCCGCTCCCCCGAGCTCAGAGGCGTCCTGGCCAGCCAGTGGGGAGACTACGGTCTGCCACCGTCCCGCTCGGCCTTCGCCGTGCACGCGATGATCGTCTCCCACTACCTTGAGGGAGGATGGTTCCCCAGAGGCGGCAGTGCTCGGATCGCCCGCACCTTCGAGAAGGGGATCGAGCGGGCAGGAGGAGCCGTCCGCGTCGCCCAGGAGGTCACGGAGGTCCTCACCGAGAATGGAGCAGCCATTGGGGTCCGGGTCATGGACCGCCGGGGGACTCCGATACGCGAGCGCATCTACCGCGCCCCTGCCATCATCTCCGCCGTCGGCGCCTTCAACACTTTCAACCGCCTGTTGCCCACATCCGGCGACATCGGTCGCGCCACCGGGCCGGCGCGCCGCACTCTGGCGAACCTGGGAACGAACACGTCAGCGGTCACTGTGTTTCTGCGTCTGCGTGAGGACCCGCGCAGCATCGGCCTCAACGGCGGCAACATCTGGGTCAACCGGGATCTCGACCACGAACATAGCCAGGAGCACACCGTCTCCCTGTTGGAAGGCCGTCCCCATGACGTCTTCGTCTCCTTCCCCTCCCTGAAGTCCGGCGAGTCCCCGCACACCGCCGAGCTCATATCCTTCTGCGATGCGACGGCGTTCCAGCACTGGGCCGATCACCCGAAGGGGGACCGCGGCCCCGAGTACTCCACCCTCAAGGAGCACGTCGCCCGCGGCATGCTGGACCTGGCAGAGAGCGCGGCACCAGGCCTGAGCGACCTGGTGGACTACATGGAGGTCGCCACTCCCCTGACCTACGAGCACTACACCGCCCATCCTGCCGGCGCCTTCTACGGTCCGCCCGCCACTCCGCTGCGCTACAGGTCCGGCCCGCTGGGGCCGCGCACGGCCATCCCGGGGCTGCTCCTGTCCGGGCAGGACGCCGGGAGCTCCGGCGTCATGGGAGCCATGATGGGTGGAGTAGCCGCAGCCTGCCAGGCACTTGGTCCTCAGGGCTACACCATGATCAACTCCGCTATCCGCAAGGATTCCACCACCCCGGGCTCACACCACGTCCGCACACTGCCGGAGGGCAAGCACCATGCCGTTCTGACCTCTAAACGGCGTCTGACGCCCAGTGTCTGGGAGGTGGTGCTGTGCCTGGACGAGAAGATCAGCCCGTGGGCGCCGGGGCAGTTCGCCCGCCTGCACGTGGGTGACAACGCATGGCGCGACTACTCGATCGCAGGGCTGGAGGACAATCGTCTTCGACTGCTCATCTCCACCCGAACAGGCGGCCGAGGATCACAGTTCATCGAGAACGCGGACACGGGCACGAGCACAGTGGTGGAGCTTCCCCTGGGCGGATTCGGGCTCGCCGACTCGGACAGACGCCGGCTGTTCATCGCCACCGGAACCGGAATCGCCCCCATGCTGGCCATGTTCGCTCAGGCCCCCGGCATAGAGCACGACACGTTGCTCTTCGGGTGCCGCCGCCGGGACGAGGACCTGACAACCCTGATCGAATCCCCCATGCCCGGGCGGGTACTACGCTGCCTGAGCCGTGAGGAGGAGCCGGACACGTTCCGTGGACGAGTCACCGACGCTCTCGCCGAGCTCGCCGGCGACCTCCGGCTCGAGCCTCGCTGCACGGACGTCTACCTCTGCGGCTCAGCCGCGATGGTCTCCGATACCCGCCGACTTCTTGAGCTGGCCGGCTACAACTCCATCTTCACCGAACCGTACTGAGCTCAACGCTACGGGCTCGCGCGAGCCCGAGTCAGCCCGTCCCTCGGACCTCGGCAACGCGCCAGGGTTCTGGGACGAGGATGAGCACGACCTGCCGGGACTCCAAAGCGGGAACCGTCCGTGTGCCGGCTGCACCTGAGCGCGTCGATGGACTCTGGGAGAGCGTGACCCGAACCGCTCGCGCGTCTTGCCAGAGCGCGGCCGCGTCGCCGGGCAGAGCTACGTCGGTCACCTGGGCCACGGAGGTCTGCAGGTCGGCGACCCGCTCGCCCGATTCGACCAGGCCGGCAAGCACCCTGGTGTCAGCCTCGGCCGCAGGAGAACCGGGAACCGTGGTGGCCGCCAGAGCGCTGGCATCAGCGGCCATCAGCGCACGGTCACGAGCGGAGGACAGGGCGACGACGACGCTGTCCATGTCCGTACCGTCACTCTGCGCCGTCTGTGAGGACGGCACAGTCGGAGGCGCGCTCACCGACTCAGCTGGAGATGATCCCGATGAAAGGACCGCCGAAGGGGTTGCCCCGGAGACAACCGACGTGCTTGACCGCATGCCTGTCGTGGACGTCGGAGCGGCACCGAGCGCCCACGCGGGCCTGAACGAAGCCAGTCCTCTCGCCAGCCCCCAGACCACCAGGCAGGCCACAGTCAGCAGCACAGCCGCTAGCCCCCAGATGCGGGCACGTCCACTCCCCTCTCGTCGCCCCCTCCCCCAGCGCAGTGCCGCAGGACCCCGTCCAGGACGGCTCACGGCACCGCGATCCTTCTTCTCACATCTACCGGTATCAGCTCGCACCCCCAGCCTCGATCTCAGGACACCCGGCCCTGCCCTGGACCCCAGTCTGGAACCTACTGTGCGTGTCGGTGTACGGGCCGCCGCGCGCAGAGAGCCGGCGGCGAGCCGGGCACCGTCGGGCAGCCCAATGGGAGCGGCCTGCCCCAACTGGGGTGCTCGGGCGGCGAGGTCTCGGGCCTTGGGGCGGTCGGCCGGGTCATCAGCCAGGGCGTCGGGCAGAAGGCTCTTCAGCCGCCGGGCCCCACTGCCACCCTGTCCCGCGCATTCAGTCAGAAGGCGGGCGAGGGCATAGACGTCGGAGGCCGCCGACGCCGGAGCACCCGCGATCCGCTCGGGAGCAGCACAGTCCTGAGTCCCCATCTCCATCACGGAGCCCAGCAGATCGATGAGGACCGGACGACCGTCAGTGGTGACCAGGACGTTGCCGGCGGAGACATCCCCGTGAGCGGCACCGTGCTCGTGGAGACAGGCCAGTGCCGACCCCAGGACGTCCAGGAGAGTGGCCAGGTGGGAGACGTTGAGTCTTCCCCGAGCCCCCAGGACCACATCGAGTCCGGCTCCGTCGATGAGGTCCATGATGACTCCCGCCCGCTGCTCGGGCAGGGAAACCACCTCCCGCACAGTCACCAGGCCGGGGTGGCGCAGCACGCGCAGATCGGCCAACCGCCGCAGGACCCCTGCTCCGCCACGCCCGTGCGGCAGGTCGACGACCCGGATGACGACATCGTGGCCTTGGACGTCCAGGCCACGCCGAGGCGCGCTGGGAGCCGTGGAGCGCCCCATCACCTCACCGACGGTGTAGCCCTGACGAGACAGGGCGCCGAGTGCCGAGTCGGCAATGCCCGGCTCGGCATCGGACACCAGGAGGCTGGCGGCATGAGGTCTGCGCGCACCACGGCGTCGAAGCACCGGGCGACGCGCCGGACGTGCAGTACCAGTACCACCTGCATCAGCGACTTCACTATCGGCCGGCTGGTCATCGGAACGGGGGCGCATCGTTGGACACATGCATTCCATGGTCACTACGCCGGCGGCAGATGACCAGGCCGCGCTTGCGGCCTGTGGATAACTTTGGTCCCGGCGCTGATTGTGGTCTTAGGCTGTACCCGTGCTGCGTCAGGATGTGGAGCTCGGATCCCGACTCATCCCCTTCCGTGAGGGATGGGAGCGGCAACGAGTGGTCCACGCCGAGGTCGTAGCAGGCCGTCTGCCCAGCACGCTGCTGCTCATGGAGCACGAGCCGGTCTACACGGTCGGCAGACGAGCCCACTCATGGGAGCGACCCGACGGCAACGTCGTCGAGCCCGGGCAGGTTCCGGTCATCGACGTGGACCGCGGCGGCAAGACCACTTGGCACGGGCCGGGCCAGCTGACCGTCTACCCGATCCTCCGCCTGGCCGCACCGATCGACGTCATCCGTTACGTGCGGGCCCTGGAGGCCGCCGTCATCGACCTGTGCGCCCTCTACGGATTGAAGACGATCCGGGTCGAGGGACGCTCTGGGGTCTGGGTGCCAGCCGATCCCGAGAGCGCAGGGGCCCCTGTGGCGCCCGGCCGGCTCCGTCGTACCGAACGCAAGATCTGCGCCCTGGGGGTCAGGGTCGCCCGGGGCACGACCATGCACGGCATCGGTCTCAATGTCGACCCCGACCTGGAGGCCTTCTCCTTGGACCGCATCATTCCCTGCGGGATCGATGACGCAGGTGTGACCTCGTTGAGCGCAGAGACCGGCCGACACCTGGCGACCAGCGTTCCAGCAAACGCCCTGGTGGCGTCCCTGGAAGCTCATCTGGCACCGTTGGTGGCAGACGCCACGTGACAACCGGGACCCACTTCTAGGCCTGAGGTCCTACGAACCTGCATGAGGGTACTAGACTCCGTCAGGAATCGTCGTCGGCGAGGAGAGGTAGAAGGTAGAAGTGAGCACCACGGTGGCCCCCGAGGGACGAAAGCTCCTGCGGGTCGAGGCGCGCAACGCCCAGACGCCCATCGAGTCCAAGCCCGACTGGCTGCGCACTCGGGCCGTCGTTTCAGACACCTATCAGGAGGTCCGTGGACTGGTGCGGGAGAAGAGCCTTCACACGGTCTGCGCCGAGGCGAACTGTCCCAACATCTACGAGTGCTGGAACGACCGTGAGGCCACCTTCCTGGTTGGCGGCGAGATGTGCACCCGGCGCTGCGACTTCTGCGACATCGCCACCGGCCGTCCCACTGAGTACGACGTTGATGAGCCCAGGCGAGTAGCGGTCTCGATCAAGGAGATGGACCTGAGGTACGCCACCGTCACCGGCGTGGCCCGCGATGATCGCCCCGACGGCGGCGCCTGGCTCTACGCCGAGACCTCCCGCCGGGTGCACGAGCTCTCCCCGGGCACCGGGGTCGAGTTGCTCATCCCCGACTTCAGGGGCGACCCGGAGGCGCTGGAGGACGTCTTCTCCTCACGCCCCGAGGTTCTCGGTCACAACCTGGAGACCGTCCCGCGCATCTTCAAGCGGATCAGGCCGGCCTTCTCCTACCGGGGCAGCCTCGACGTCATCACCGCGGCCTCCGAAGCGGGACTGGTCACCAAGTCCAACCTCATCCTGGGCATGGGCGAGACCCGGGACGAGATCGAGGCGGCCATGGCCGCTCTGGTGGAGGCCCGCTGCGACATTCTCACCATCACGCAGTACCTGCGCCCCTCCAAACTGCACCATCCCGTCGACCGCTGGGTCAAGCCCCAGGAGTTCGTCGAGCTGAGCCGTCTGGCCGAGGAGATCGGATTCGCCGCAGTCATGAGCGGCCCGATGGTGCGCTCCTCCTACCGCGCCGGCATGCTGTGGGGGCGGGCCATGGTCAAGCGCGGCCGGCCCATCCCCGAGCGCCTGGCCCAACTCGCCGAGCCCGCCACCGCCCGCCAGGAGGCGTCGGCCCTCCTGGGGACACACCCCCATCTCGCCGCCGCTTGCTGAGTGGGCTGCATCCCGGCTCACATACCCGGTTCAGCGACGTGCACCAGTCGACCACGCTGACGGCGAGACCGTGCGTGCCAGCGCACCAACGTCGTCTATGGTGAACCTGTGAGTAGTGCCCAGGCCCCCCAGCCGAAGAAGAAGCGTCGGCTGGCCCAGTACCTTCAGAACATCAAGGACTCCTACACGATCTCGCGGCGCAGCTACCCGTGGGTCGGATGGGTGATGCTGACAGCGTCCGCCGCATGCCTGGCCCTGGGTGTGGCCGTGTCCTTCGCGACCGGGATGTCCTTGTGGTACTGGCTGTTCCTGAGTGTCCTCCTGGCTCTCATGGTCGACATGATCATCTTGTCTCTGACGGTGCGTCGCGCCTCCTACGCACAGATCGAGGGGATGCCGGGGGCGGCCAAAGCCGTTCTCGACCAGATCGGCCGTGGCTGGTTCGTCGAGCCCGACCCCGTGGCCTTCACCAAGGACAAGGACCTCGTGTGGAGGCTGGTGGGGCGTCCCGGGGTCGTGCTCATCGCAGAAGGGCCGAGCACCCGCACTCGTCGCATGCTTGCGGAGGAGGAGCGCAAGGTGCACCGTCTGCTGTCAACAGTTCCCACCCACACCCTCCAGGTGGGTACAGACGCCGGGCAAGTACGTCTGGCGGAACTGTCCAAGACGCTGCGTAAGCTTCCGACCAAGCCAACCTCATTAACCGACACTGAGATCACCCAGGTCTCGAAGCGCCTGACCTCGATGGCCGGCAAGAGTCTGCCGATCCCCAGTTACGTGGACCCCAACCGGATGCGTCCGGACCGTCGTGCCATGCGCGGCCGCTGAGCACTCGGTCACCCACGCCCTGTCCTTCGATACCGCCGCACAGCAGCCCGTCTCCCCGAGGCTCGGCACAGAATGCGCGAAACACCCAGGCAACACCGACGCCACTTCTTTGTCACGGGTGGGTCAATACAGTTGCCGATGCCAGCCGCAGTGCATACGCGTGAAGTATGTGCGCGTTCCCACCTGGAGGAGATATGTTCAAGGACGCATCCGAGGCACTGACGTTCATCGAGAAGGAGAATGTCGCACTGGTCGATGTGCGGTTCTGCGACCTGCCCGGCGTCATGCAGCACTTCACCATTCCTGTGGCTGCGTTCAAGGACGAGGCACTCACCGACGGGCTCATGTTCGACGGTTCCTCGATCCGCGGTTTCACCGCGATTCACGAGTCGGACATGAAGCTGATCCCGGATGTGACAACAGCCTTCCTGGACCCGTTCCGCGAGGAGAAGACACTCGTCGTTAATTTCTCGATCGTGGATCCCTTCACCGATGAGGTCTACTCGCGCGACCCTCGTTCGATCGCGGCCAAGGCGGAGGACTACCTGCGTTCCACTGGAATTGCTGACACCTGCTACATCGGGGCGGAGGCCGAATTCTACCTCTTCGACTCGGTGCGCTACGAGTCCTCTCCAGCCGAGTCCTTCTACGCCATTGACTCCGCCGAGGCCGCATGGAACACCGGGCGCGAGGAGGAGGGCGGCAACAAAGGTTATAAGACCGCTTTCAAGGGCGGCTACTTCCCAGTCTCCCCCAACGACCAGATGGCCGATATCCGCGACCGCATGGTACGCACCTGCCTGGCCTCCGGCCTGGAGATCGAAAGGGCCCACCACGAGGTCGGCACCGCCGGACAGCAGGAGATCAACTACCGCTTCAGCTCTCTGCTCGCGGCAGGTGATGACATGATGAAGTTCAAGTACATCATCAAGAACGAGGCCTGGCGCAACGGCAGGACGGCCACCTTCATGCCCAAGCCGATCTTCGGCGATAACGGCTCGGGCATGCACACCCACCATTCATTGTGGAAGGACGGCAAGCCACTGTTCTTCGACGAACGCGGTTACGGTCAGCTCTCCGACCTGGCCCGCTGGTACATCGGCGGTATCCTCGCCCACGCCCCGGCGTTGCTGGCCTTCACCAACCCGTCGGTGAACTCCTTCCACCGTCTGGTCCCGGGTTTCGAGGCACCGGTCAACCTGGTCTATTCAGCCCGTAACCGCTCGGCCTGCATCCGGATCCCGGTCACGGGATCCTCGCCCAAGGCCAAGCGAGTGGAGTACCGGGTACCAGATCCCTCATCCAACCCCTACCTGTGCTTCTCCGCCGTTCTCATGGCGGGCATCGACGGCATCCGCGGCCGCATCGAGCCTCGCGAGCCCATCGATAAGGACCTCTACGAACTCGCACCCGAGGAGTACTTCGACATCGACAAGCTTCCCGACAGCCTGGAGCAGGCACTGGAAGCACTGGAGGCGGACCACGACTTCCTCACCGAGGGAGACGTCTTCACCCCTGATCTCATTGAGACCTGGATCGAGTACAAGCGTGCCAATGAGATCGAGCCACTGCGGCTGCGTCCACACCCCTATGAGTTCCAACTCTACTATGACCTGTGATGTCGGCACAGCTCAGACGTCGGCCCTGAACCTCCTGAACATGAGGCTCAGGGCCGATACCGTGCTGAAGGCCACCCTCGTCGATTGAATATCTATACTAGATTATGGATATTCTTTCTCTGTCTTGAACCACTCCGAAGAGGACGACCCACGATGAGGTTCCGCCGACACGCCGCTCTCGGCCTGGCAGCCGCAGCCTGCCTGGTAGCGACGAGCGGATGCACCAATGCCGCTGACTGGAACGCGAACCGGAACTCGCAGATCCACTCCTACGACACCTCCTCGATCCAGGCTCAGCCCGACATCGTCGCCAAACTACCCCAAGGAGCGCTCGAGGACGGCGTTCTGGACGTGGCGGCATCCACAGATTATGCACCGGCCGAGTTCCTCGACCCCTCGGGCAAGGCCGTGGGCTACGACGTCGATCTGACCAATGCGATCGCCGCCGTCCTGGGCGTCAAGGGCACGGTGCACACCGCGGAGTTCGACTCCATCATCGCCTCGATCGGCTCGAAGTACGACGCCGGCATCTCCTCCTTCACCGTGACGCCCGAACGGACCGCGGAAGTCGACATGACGGCTTACGTCAACGTCGGCTCGCGCTTCAACGTCCAGGCCGGAAATCCTAAGGACGTCGACACCTCCGACCACCTCAACCTGTGTGGACGGACCATCGGGGTCCAGGTCGGCACCGACCAGGAGACCACTATGCGCAAGGCCGCCGACGACTGCTCCGACGCGGGCAAGGACGTCCTGTCGGTGCGCTCCTACTCCAAGCAGTCCGAGGCCACCACGGGCCTGGTAGGTGGCACCATCGATGCCACCTACTCCGACTCGACCGTGGCCGGGTACGCCGTCGAACTGACCGACGACCAGATCGTCACCCTGGGCGAGGTCGAGGACGCCTCACCCCAGGGCGTGGTGACCTCCAAGGCGGACCCGCAGTTCACCGCCGCGATCCAGGCCGCCGTCCAGTACCTCATGGACCAGGGCATCTGGCAGAAGATCCTGGACAACTGGGGCGTCAAGGACGCTGCCCTGACCACCGCCGAACTCAATCCCGCAGTGAAGGAGTGAGCCGTGACCGCCTCACCCGCCTCCGACGACGACAAGGTCGTCCTCAACAATCCCAAGCCGGTCCCCCGTCCAGGAACCTGGATCAGTGCCGCGATCGTCACGGTACTGGGAGCCATGCTCATCCACGGCCTGGTCACCAATGAGAAGTTCCACTGGTCCACGGTCTGGTTCTTCCTGCGTGAGGTTCACGTGGTCAAGGCCGTCGGCTGGACGCTGCTGCTGACCTTCATGGCCATGGCCATCGGCATTATCCTGGCGGTGACCACGGCGATCCTGCGTCAGTCCTCCAACCCGGTGCTGCGTTGGGTTGCACTGACCTACCTGTGGTTCTTCCGTGGCACTCCGATCTACACTCAGCTGGTGTTCTGGGGGGCCCTGTCCGCGCTCTACCAGGAGCTGAGTCTGGGGATTCCCTTCGGACCCGAGTTCTTCACGTTCAAGACGACGACGGTCTTCACCCCTTTCGTCGCGGCGGTTCTGGGACTGGGCATCAACGAGGGCGCCTACCTCTCGGAGATCGTCCGCTCGGGTCTGAACTCGGTGGACAAGGGGCAAAGCGAGGCCGCCGGGGCCCTGGGCATGAGCAAGAGCCAGATCCTGCGCAGAATCGTCCTGCCACAGGCGATGAGAGTCATCGTCCCGCCCACCGGCAACGAGACGATCTCCATGCTCAAGACGACCTCCTTGGTACTGGCGGTTCCCTTCACCCTGGATCTGACCTTCGTCACCAACTCCTACGCGTCGTTGACCTACCAGATCATTCCGCTGCTCATCGTCGCGGCCATCTGGTACATCATCATCACCTCGATCCTCATGGTGGGGCAGCACTACATCGAGCGCTACTACGGCAAGGGCTTCGACTCGGACAAGGCCTCCGCCTCCTCCGGCCGGGGGCTGTCGGCCCGCCAGCAGGCCATCCTCGATGCGCACACCACCAAGGACAATCCCTTCCTGGAGGTCACCCCATGAGCACATCCACTCACGCCGCAGCTGCGACGCCGAAGGTTGAGGTCAGCGACCTGCACAAGTTCTTCGGCGAGCTGCACGTGTTGCGGGGTATCGACCTCGTTGTGCCACCCGGCTCGGTCACGGTCCTCATCGGCCCGTCGGGCTCGGGAAAGTCGACGCTGCTGCGCTGCATCAACGAGCTGGAGTCCATCGACGCCGGCCGGGTCAAGGTCGACGGCGAGCTCATCGGTATGCGTGAGGTCGAGCGCGGTGGTCGCACCGAGCTGCACGCCCTGTCGGATAGGGCCCGTGCCGCTCAGCGCGCCAAAATCGGCATGGTCTTCCAGCGTTTCAACCTCTTCCCCCACATGACGGCTCTGGAGAACGTTATGGAGGCGCCAGTCCTAGTCAAGAAGATTCCGAAGGCCAAGGCCCGTGAACGCGGCATCGAGCTGCTGGAGCGGGTGGGACTCGGTGACCGGCTCAACCACTACCCCTCCCAGCTCTCCGGTGGTCAGCAGCAGCGGGTGGCGATCGCCCGAGCCCTGGCGATGGACCCTGAACTCATGCTCTTCGATGAGCCGACCTCCGCGCTGGACCCCGAGCTTGTCGGTGAGGTCCTTCAGGTGATGAAGGACCTCGCCGCCTCCGGGATGACGATGGTGGTGGTCACCCACGAGATGGGCTTCGCCCGTGAGGTCGGCGATCAGCTGATCTTCATGGACGGCGGCGTCATCTGCGAGTCCGGTGACCCCGTGGAGGTCCTCGACAATCCACAGGCCGAACGTACCCGGGCCTTCCTCTCCTCGGTCCTGTAAAGCAGGCCGGTCAGGAGGCCTGGTCCCAGGCGCCGTCATCCCAGGAGGTCAGGCTCCACCCGGCACCGGGATCGCCGTCGACGACGGTGATCCCGGTGTTGTGCATCGGTCGATCGGCGATCCACAGCGGGTCCACGCCGCCTCCTGCCGCGGCCCTCAGGGAAGTCCACAGGCGCAGCACGGTGCCGTGGGAAACGAGCAGGGCCGCCGAGTCTCCCGCCCGGGCGGCCTGCTCGGCGATCCGGCCGACGGCGTCGTCGACGCGCCGGAGCGTGTCGTGTCCGTCTTCCGGCGATCCGGGGATGCGACAGGCGGGGCGCCCCGCCATCCAGGCTCGGGTGGTGTCCACGTAGCAGGCCACCGAGCGCGCGTCGGTGTTCATCTCCAGGTCGGCGGCGAGGACCTCACGCAGCCCTGAGTCGACGGTGGCGCTCAGACCGGTGGCGGTCTCGATGGGGGCGATGGTCTGCCTGGCGCGCAGGATCGGGGAGACCCACAGCGAGCCCAGCCCCTGAAGCAGGCCAGCCTTCTCCAGGCGGGCCGGCAGCCCCTCGGCCTGCCCCAGCCCCACGTCATCCAGGGGATTTCCGGGGAAGGCGGTGTCGAGTGCCTGCATGACATTGGCCGAGGTGCGACCGTGGCGTACGAGAATGAGCCTCACGACACCAAGTCTGCCAGGCTCGCAGTGCGGTGGCCCTCGACGACGGTGCGATCCTCATCGCCCGGTAGCGTCGGTCTGGTATCCGGCTGGTTCCGTCTCCGCCCGGTCAGCTCCAGGGATAGGGCCCCTCCGGTCGCCTCCTGGTGGCACGGTTGCGGTTTGCCCGCCTGGAGCTCTTGGAGCCTGCTGCTCCGGTGCCCCGACGGGACTGTGCGCGAGTGTTCCGGGCCCAACCCGTTGAGTGGGGCGGCGGTGAGTCCGCGCTGCCTTCCTGAGCCACCGAGGTGGTGGTCGACGGCGTTGATGCGGAGGAGCCGTGAGCGGCGGCGTCGGCGAAGACGATGCGCTCGGCCACCGTGCGCGCGTGGCGGGCACTGCGACGGTAAAGGTCCTCGAGCTCTCGCTCCTTGCCTGTGCCCAGGCCGATGAGACGCCCCACCAGGCGGATTTCCCGGATCTGGGTGGGGAGGACCTGGGAGCGCGGCCCCAAGGCGCGCCCGGTACCCAGGACGATGGCCGAGCGCAGCCGGCTGGCCAGGATCCAGGCCGCAACCAACTCTCCCCCGCCGTCCGCGCTCAGCACCCCGGCCTGCACCGCGGCCTGGAGCGCTCCGACGGTCGAGGTGGTCCGCAGCTCGGGTATCCGACCGGCGTGAGCGAGCTGAAGTACCTGGGCACTCCACTCCACGTCACTGAGCCCTCCGGGGCCGAGCTTGAGGTGACGGGCCGGGTCGATGCCCCGGGGCAGGCGCTCGGCTTCCACCCGCGCCTTGATCCTGCGGATCTCCCGCAGGTCCTGGGGCCGCAGTCCATCCTCCGCCCAGCGCAGAGGATTGATGAGCTCCTCGAAACGCCGGCCCAGGTCGCGGTCTCCGGCGCAGGAACGGGCACGCAGCAGCGCCTGACGCTCCCACAGGGCGGACCAGCGGCCGTAGTACTCGCGGTAGGCGTCCAGCGAGCGACTCATGACACCGTTACGGCCCTCGGGGCGCAGATCGCAGTCCACTTCAAGAGGGTGCGGAAGCGCTGAGGCCAGAAGCCCCATGACCTGCTTGGCAACGGCCTCGGCCTCCTGGGCGGCGATGTCCTCACCCACCCCGTCACGGGCCTCATGGACGAAGAGGACATCCGCGTCGGAGGCGTACCCGATCTCGCGGCCTCCCAGGCGTCCCATGGCGACGACGGCGTGGCGGGCGAGAGCAGCCTGCCAGCACCCGTCATCATCGGGTCCCATGGCAACCGCCTCGATACCGTCGCGCTGAGCGATGACCAGTCCGGCGGCAATCGTCAGCGCCCCGCCCAGGACCGCGTCGGTGGCGTCGGTGAGGATGGAGGCGGTGCGTTCGGGGTCAATGCCGTCCAGGCAGTCGGCCAGTGAGGCGCGCACCTCCTCACGGGCGCGCACTCTCAGAATCGCCTGAACCGCCTCGAGCGCCTGCTCGGCAAGGGCCGCGTCATCAGGACCAGTGAGGCTGCGACGGCGCAGGACGGCAGCGATCTCCTCCACCAAGGCTCCGGGGCGGCGAGGCTCGAGCTCGGCATCGTCGTCGAGCCAGGCGATGGACTCGGGGAACTCCGCGAGACGCTCGGTAGCCCAGTGGGCACTGGAGAGGACCTGGCACAGTCTGCGCGCAGCCACCGGCGAGTCCCGCAACATGGCCAGATACCAGTGCGACCCTCCGATGGCCTCCGACAGGCGGCGGAAGGAGAGCAGGCCAAAGTCGGGGTCGGCCCCTTCACCGATCCAGCCGATGATGACCGGCAGCAACTGGCGCTGGATGGCGGCTCGGCGGCTGACGCCCTCGGTGAGGGCCTGGATGTGGCGCAGGGCCCCGTCGGGGTCCGTGTAGCCGACAGCAGCGAGTCGCTCGCGCGCCGCCTGAGGGCTCAGTGCCATCTCGTCGGCGCTGAGGGTGGCGGCGAAGCTCAGCAGAGGACGGTAGTAGATCTCCTGATGGAGCGCACGCACACGCCGACGAAGGTCCTTGAAATCCTCCCACAGGCTGTCGCCCCGGCCCAGGCAGTCGCTGATGCCCCGCTCGATGCGGCGCAGGTTCTCCTCCTTGCGCGGCAGGTCATGGGCACGGCGCAGGCGGAAGAGCTGACTGCGGTGCTCCAGGAGCCGTAGGGCCTTGTAGCAGCTGCTCAGTGCCGCTGCATCAGTCCGGCTGACGTATCCGCCGATGCTGAGCGCGTCGAGTGCTTCCAAGGTGCCGCGCACGCGCAGGCTCTCATCGGAGCGGCCGTGGACGAGCTGGAGGAGCTGGACGGTGAACTCCACGTCCCGCAGTCCACCGGGTCCCAGCTTGATGCGCCGGTCCACGCCCGAGCGAGGCACGGACTCCTTCTCCACCCGGCGGCGCATGGCGCGGGCGTCCTCGACGAAGTTCTCCCGCCGGCTGGCCTCCCACACGAAAGGCGCCACCGCCTGCTCATAGCAGGTACCGAGCTCCATGTCCCCGGCGCAGGCCCTGGCCTTGAGCAGGGCCTGGAACTCCCAGGATGCGGCCCATCGCCGGTAGTAGGCCAGGTGGGAGTCGAGGGTGCGCACGAGCGCGCCGTCCCTGCCCTCGGGGCGCAGCGCCGTGTCCAGCGGCCACAGAGGCGGCTCGGGCGCGGTGGCGGAGACGACATGGGCGAGCTCGGTGGCCAGACGGGTGCCGACGTCCACAAGGTGCTCCTCGCTCGGCTCTCCCATTCCCCGAGGCTCCCGAGCTGGGCCGACGACGTAGACGACATCGACATCGGAGATGTAGTTGAGCTCATACGCCCCGGTCTTGCCCATGGCGATCACGGCAAGGATCACCTCGTCCGCCTGAGGTCCGACGGCGGCACGCGCGATGAGCAGGGCGGCGTCCAGAGCGGCGCCGGCGAGCTCCGTCATACGGCGGCAGACAGTGGGGACGTGCTCGATCGGGCCCGAGTCGGTCACATCATCGGCGACGATGGCTGTGAGACGGTCCCGGTAGACACGTCGCAGCGCCGCGGTCGCCCGATCCACCGCTGAACCTGGGGCAGCGGACTCGATCGAAGCGCTCGAGTAGTCGATGCCTCTGTTCTGCGATGTCCCCGCAGCCAGCACCTCCCGCACGGTGTTCCGCATCGCCTCACGGGCCTCTGGCTCCTCGGGGGCGTCCCATGCCCTGGCCGGCGCGAGAGCCGTAAGGTGCTCGGGGTGGGCCACAAGAAAGTCGCCCAGGGCCTGGGAGGCGCCCAGGACGGCGAGAAGACGACGCCGATGCTCACGAGGCTCGGCGGCGGACGCACCGAGGAGACTGCGCAGAAGGGTTGCGGGTGTTCGGGTGCACCCGGGCTCGACGCCGCGAAAGGAGGCGTGGTGGCGTGCCTCGACGGAAGCTGCGGCCTCGGCAAGTCGAACCAGACTGAGCAGCGCCAGATCGGGGTCGGCGGTGAGGGACAGGGCCTCAATGAGCTCCTGTCTGCCGGGTCCGATCTCCACGTCTCCCGTTCGGTCTTCTATCCGCCGGACACGAACGGTCGAGGACCGACCGGAGACTCCTCCAGCGCTGCGGACGCCGTCGGTCCCGTCCCTGACCGGTAGAAGCGGCAGCAGCGCCGGGTCCCCCAGGAGCGCCCCGGCCCGAGTGACGTTCTGGAAACCGGCTCGCAGGAGCCGGGTCCTGGGCGAGGAGCTGTGCCGCGAGGGAGCCCCCACCGGCGGGCGCCTCCTGCGCTGGTCTCTCACGGCGACCTCCTGCTCCGCTCAGACGCGGGGGAAGAACTGGCTGAGCTCGAAGTCGGTGACCTGGGCGTCGTAGGCCCGGTACTCGCGGCGCTTGTTGCGCAGGAAGTACTCGAAGGTGTCCTCGCCGAAGGTGTCGGCCACCAGGTCGGAGCGCTCCATGGCCGCCACCGCGCTCTTGAGCGAGGTGGGCAGGGCAAGGATCCCCAGAGCCTTGCGCTCCATCTCCGACAGGGCCCAGACGTCGTCCTCGGCCTCGGGGGGAAGCTCATAGCCCTCCTCAATGCCCTTGAGCCCGGCTGCCAGGATGACCGCATAGGCCAGGTAGGGGTTGGCCGAGGAGTCGATGCCGCGGTACTCCACGCGCGCGGACTGGGCCTTGCCGGGCTTGTGCATGGGCACGCGCACCAGGGCGGAGCGGTTGTTGTGGCCCCAGCACACGTAGCTGGGGGCCTCGTCCCCGCCCCACAGGCGCTTGTAGGAGTTGACGTGCTGGTTGGTCACGGCGGTGATCTCGCGGGCGTGGTGCAGCAGCCCGGCGATGAAGGCGCGCCCGGTCGCGGAGAGCTGGTACTGGCCGGCCGGGTCGTAGAAGGCGTTGCGCTCGCCCTCGAACAGGGAGAAGTGGGTGTGCATGCCGCTGCCGGGCCGGCCCGCGAAGGGCTTGGGCATGAAGGTGGCCGAGCAGCCCTCCTGGAGGGCCACCTCCTCGACAACGGCGCGGAAGGTCATGATGTTGTCCGCCATGGACAGGGCGTCGGCGAAGCGCAGGTCGATCTCGTTCTGGCCGGGGCCGCCCTCGTGGTGTGAGAACTGCACCGAGATCCCCATCTGCTCGAGCATGAGGATGGCATGGCGACGGAAGTCGTGGGCGGTGCCGCCGGGCACGTGATCGAAGTAGCCGGCGTCGTCAGTGGGTCGGATACGTCCGTCGGCGTCACGTTGAACCAGGTAGAACTCGATCTCGGGATGGATGTAGCAGGTGAAGCCGGCCTCGGCGACCCGGGCGAGCTGGCGCTCGAGCACGGAGCGTGGGTCGGTGCGGGCGGGCTCGCCGTCAGGCGTGAGCACGTCGCAGAACATGCGGGCCACGCCGTTGGCACCGTCGCGCCACGGCAGCATCTGGAAGGTGGAGGGGTCGGGTGCAAGCAGCATGTCGGACTCGAAGACACGGGTCAGACCCTCGATGGCCGAGCCATCGAAGCCGATGCCCTCCTCGAAGGCGCTCTCGACCTCGGCCGGTGCGATCGCCACGGACTTGAGCTGCCCGGAGACGTCAGTGAACCACAGGCGGATGAAGCTGATGTCGCGCTCTTCAATGGCTCTGAGCACGTACTCCTGCTGCTTGTCCATGGTGCCTCCTCAGCGTGGGGTGCGGCGGTGGACCGACGGCGTGACCGAACCGGCCGTTCGTCCGCCTGAGACGTTCTTGCCGGAACCAGCCTAGTGCGCGGGTGCGTCGAGCAGGTTTCGAGAATCACCCCGGTGAAGGAGGCCCACGGGGAGAGGTACGCACCGGACCGCTCCTTGATCTCGGGTAGCCTCGGCCCATGGCTACCCCCGAGTCCCCTCACGGATCCTCCGTCGCCGTCGGAGGCGGCAAGCCCGTACGCGTTCATCATCTCGCCGCGGCGAAGAACGATGGCATCAAACTCGTCATGCTCACCGCCTACGACGCCGTTACTGCCAGCGTCCTGGACGCTGCCGGAACCGATCTGCTGCTGGTGGGCGACTCGATCGGCAACGTCATGCTCGGGCACGACTCGACGCTGCCGGTGGAGCTGGACGAGATGGTGGTGGCCACGCGCTCAGTGGCCCGGGCGACGACGCGCGCGCTCGTGGTGGCCGACCTCCCCTTCGGCACCTACGAGGCCGGCCCGGAGCAGGCACTGGCCAGTGCGGTGCGCCTCATGAAGGCGGGGGCCAATGCCGTCAAGCTCGAGGGCGGCAGACCCCGGGCGGAGAGCGTGCGCGCGCTGACCCAGGCGGGCATCCCTGTGGTGGGGCACCTGGGATTCACCCCGCAGAGCATCAACATGCTCGGGGGCTTCCGGGTCCAGGGGCGCGGTCAGGCGGCCGAGGAGCTCCTGGCCGACGCGCAGGTACTGGCCGAGGCCGGCGCGATCGCCCTCGTCCTGGAGATGGTGCCCGAACCCCTGGCCGCACGCGTCACCGAGTCCCTCACCATCCCGACGATCGGCATTGGCGCGGGAGCCCGCTGCGACGGCCAGGTCCTCGTGTGGACGGACATGGCCGGGATGACGGGCTGGTCGCCGCGCTTCGCCCACCAGTTCGGTCAGGTCGGCCAGGCACTGCGCCAGGCCGCCGCCGACTACGGCAATGCGGTGCGTGAGCGGAGCTTCCCGGCTGAGGAGCACTGGTTCGGCGCCTGACCGACTGAAACCAGGTCCCGGAGCAGCAGCCGGACGTCAGTGACGGACGTCCGGGGAGAACGTCGCTCCGCCCCGGCTGAGCAGACCGCCGACGACGCAGCCGGTCCAGCACGTCAGACAGGCTCCGGCCTGCGCCTGGGACAGGCGCAGGCGACTCACCTCCAGAGGCTCCAAGGGCGAGACGCAAAAGTGATAATTCTCATAACGCAATGGGGGAGGCCCCACGCTCAGGTCGAAGGAAGGCACCCCGAAGCGAACGCCCACTCCTATGCTGACGTCATGAGTTCTTCGGCTTCCCCCGCATCCTCAGCCTCCCTGGCCGACCGCGCACCACGTGGCACGCTCACTCCCGGAACCCTCAGTCCTGAACGGCATGTTCCTGCATCCATCGAGCGTCCCGAGTACATGTTCCATGACGGCCCCGAGCACGTGACCGCCTCCGAGGTCAAGGACGCTGAGACGATTGAGCGGATCCGGGTGGCGAGTCGACTGGCCGCCCGCGCCCTGACCGAGGCCGCCAAGGCGATCGCCCCAGGGGTGACCACGGACGAGCTGGACCGGATCGCTCACGAGTACCTGTGCGACCACGGCGCCTACCCCTCCTGCCTGGGGTACATGGGCTTCCCCAAGTCGATCTGCACCTCGGTCAACGAGGTCATCTGCCACGGGATCCCTGACTCGACCCGTCTGAACGAAGGGGACCTCGTCAACCTCGATGTCACCGCCTACATCGGAGGCGTCCACGGCGACACGAACGCCACCTACGCCGTCGGCGAGGTCGATCCTGAGACGGAGCTGCTCATCGAGCGCACCCGCACCGCGATGGAGCGGGGGATCAAGGCGGTCAAGCCGGGACGGGAGGTCAACGTCATCGGCCGGGTCATTGAGGCCTACGCCAAGCGCTTCCACTACGGCGTGGTGCGTGACTACACCGGACACGGTGTCGGTGAGGCCTTCCACTCCGGCCTCATCATCCCCCACTACGACGCCGCTCCCCTCCACGACGACGTCATCGAGGTGGGGATGGTGTTCACGATCGAGCCGATGCTCACGCTCGGCGGCATCGAGTGGGAGCGGTGGGACGACGGCTGGACGGTGGTCACCAAGGACCGCTCCCGTACCGCGCAGTTCGAGCACACGATGGTGGTGACCGACAACGGCGCCGAGGTCCTCACGCTGCCCTGAGACGGCCCAAGGCCCCGGGGAGGACTCCCCATCCGCGCCCGTCAGCAGCCGTTCGCGTTGCCTGAAGGCGTGCTGACAACGTATCGTCCTCGTAGCAGCGGACGTGTAGATTCTGCCCGAAAAACACATCGGGCTTTGTCCCATTTTCTTCCCTTCCGGAGGTTCACATGGCTTTGCGCTTCAATCCACCGCCGAACTGGCCCGCACCACCAGAGGGCTTCGAGCCGCCTGCGGGCTGGCAGCCCGACCCCGCCTGGGGACCGGCACCCGAGGGCTGGCAGATCTGGATTGACGACTCCGCCCCCTCCAGCGGATCAGCTGCCTCGGCTGCGGGCGCCGCCACAGGGGCCGACCCGGCATGGGCGCCGACTCAGGCCGTGTCAACCACCCCGACGGGGCCCAGCGCTCCGGTCGCCGACCCCACAGGCATGTCCGCGTCGGCCCCTTCCGGTGACTACGCCGGTCAGGCCCCGGTCGGTGGAGCCAGCCCATATACGGCCAACATGGATTACGCGCAGTCCCCCACGCCGTTCCAGGGCCAGGGCGCTCCGGGCGGTCCTCAGCCTCCGGTAGGTGGGTGGCAACCCGCTGGTTTCAGCGGACAGGAGGCTCCTGGCAGTGGCTCCAAGCCGGTCACTCAACAGTGGTGGTTCTGGACCGGTGCCGCAGCCCTCGTGGTCATCCTGGTCGTCGGCGGCATCTTCCTGTTCAGAAATGGATCCGACAAAGGCGACCCCGTAGCCACCGGCACAACAACCTCTCAGCCGAAGAACACCGGTAAGCCCGGTGGCGGCGGTCAGAAGGACCCCAAGACTGAGAAGACCGGCGGAACGGGCAAGAGCCCGGACGGCTCAGCTGCTCCTTCATCCGCGAACGGCCCTGGAACCAAGGACGATCCTTTCGACCCGACCACCGGGGCGGTTCAGGTGAAGGCCGGCAAGTACGGCTCTGACCCCAATGCCTCGGTTGACGTCACCTTCAAACCGGTCGAGTGGGATGTCTCCACTGAAACCGTTAAGGACGGCGATCGGACATCCATCTATAAGGAGCCTCCCGCTGGCAAGACTTATATTCGTGTGCCTGTTGACATCACCTACCACGGTAATGGCCAAATGGGCAGTACCGACCTGAAAGTCGTTTACTCCTACAATGGGACCACCTCGGAGGAGGCGAGCAACATGTTCGACAAGAACGCGTTGCAGGCCCAGTCAATGCCTCGTGATGGCGGCACAGCATCCGGCTACCTCGTGTTCATTGTCGACTCCGCCACTCAGAATGACGGCAATGCCGTTTTCGTCCTCAGCCTGGGTTACTCCGGTGGCGAAGAGGTGTTTGTGAAGGCTCAGTGAGCGGCTCACCACGCCACGGTTCCTTTCAGGAATGGGGTCGGTCAGATTCTCTGATCGGCCCCATTCCTGTTGCCCTCTCAGTGGTTCAACAGCCCATGGTAATCATGGAGAAAGCGGACGAGCCGACCTGTACGCCGGGTTCTGTTGCCGCCCACCGTTACCGGCCCGGGCGGTGGCGACCATTCATCTTGGACCACTGTTACCAGTGGCCTCGTGCGACCTACCCGCTGACTCGGGCGAGCAGCCTTCACGCGCCAGCTGTGCGGTCTTGCTCCGGGCGGGGTTTACCGAGCCGCGACGGTCACCCGCCGCGCTGGTGGGCTCTTACCCCACCCTTTCACCCTTACCCACCGTCGTCCGGTGGGCGGTCTGCTCTCTGTGGCACTGTCCCGCGGGTCACCCCGGGTGGCCGTTAGCCACCGCCCTGCTCTGTGGAGCCCGGACGTTCCTCAGCCCTTGGCCGCCTCAGTGGCGGTCCAGGGTACCGCGGCCGCCCGGTCGGCTCGTCCGCGAGGACCAGCATAGCGGCACGATGCGTCGTTGAGGCATACGGCCCGCGGCGACGCCCTCGCCTTCAGGGATCACGCGCGGCTTATCATGTGGGGGTGCTGATCCTGCTACCCCCCTCCGAGGGGAAGACCGCTCCGGTCGAGGGCCCGCCGCTGGATCTTGCCTCGCTGCTGGATGCCGAGCGGCTGACCTCACCACGCCGTGAGGTGATGTCGGCGCTGGACGCCGTGAGTCAGCGTCCGGACGGCCCGGCCATCCTGGGGCTGGGACCGCGCGGGGCGGGGCTGGCGAAGGTGAACCTGTCGCTGGAGACCTCACCCTGCGCCCCCGCCCATCAGCTGTTCACCGGGGTCCTGTACGAGGCCGCGAGGCTTGACTCGATCGCCGAGGAGGAGGCCGGACGCCGTGTCCTGGAACGTCACTGCGTCATCTTCTCGGGACTGTGGGGCGTCCTGTCCCCCACCGACCCGGTGCCGAACCACCGGCTGTCAATGGGAACATCGTTACCCGGCCCAGGGCGACTGTCGGCGTTCTGGAAACCGCACCTCGCCACGTCATTGATCGAGCCGGCGACGCGGGGACTGACGGTCGACTGCCGCTCGGCGGATTATGCGGCCGCGTGGAAGCCCTCTTCCCGTGACGGCGTCGAGGTTGTGACAGTACGTGTGGAACGGGTTGACGGCGATGGCACCCGTAGGGTCGTCTCACACATGGCCAAGCGGGCTCGCGGACTGCTCACTGGAGCTCTTCTCAGTGCCGTGTCCGACCAGACCCTGTCCGCCGAGGCGTGCGCGGACGACGTCGCCGCTCTCGCCGCGCGGTTGAACGGCGTCGACGACGTCGAGATCTCCGAGGCGGACCGGCAGGGGCGGCGAGTCCTCACTCTGGTGACTCGACAACAACGATGATGGCGTCGGCTGATCGCCTCCGGAGCGAGATAGCAGCGAGACGGCGGAGCAGGTTGTCCCGGTTCCGAAGCGCAGCCGCCCTCAGACATCCATCCGTACGACGATGACGTCGTTCTCCTCGGCGTGGATGACCTCATCCTTGGGGGCGGCGGAGATGCGCGCCAGCTCCTGGGGGCTGATCTGAAGGGATCCGCCTTCAATGCTCCGCCCCCTGAGCGCAACTGCGCCAAGCCCCCCGGTGGAACTGCGCACCGCCTCATAGTCGGCCAGGAGGACCGCCTCAATGGAACCGGCCAAGTCCGCCCGCCGGCTCTCCAGGGAGTCGATCTCCTGATCGAGGCGGGCGAACTCGGAGTCGCGTTCAGCGGTGAGCTCGCGTCCAGCGATACGGATGTCGGACTCCTCCCGGCTGAGACGCTCCACCTCTTCGCGGGCAGTCTCCAGAGCCTCCATGGCAGCGATCTGCACTTCCTCCAGGGCCGCCTGACGCTGCCCGAGCTGATCGATCTCTCCCTGAATGGCTGACAGGTCGCGGGCGGCGCTGTTACCGGAGTGAAGACGTTCACGCAGCACCGCGGCGCGGTGGACGACCTGGCCGACCTCGTCCTCACTACGAGTCGCCTGCGTCCTGGCCTCGCTGACAGCGGCGTCGGCTCGAACCGCCGCCCGTTTATTCGTCTTGAGACGTTCAACAACCGACTCGATGCGACTGAGAACCGGAAGGTGCTTGCGCTCGTGACGCAACCGTGCCAGACGGGAGTCAAGGTCCTGGAGGTCGATGAGAAGGCGCTGCTGGGCGATGGGGGCGCTTGTCACGGCTTTGCTCCTTCAGGTGCGTACAGGTCGGTTATGCGAATCCTCTCATGATCCTCTCACGCCTGATCCGATCCGGTGGGCAGGTGCAACGTCCAGGGATCGGTGACGATGCGGGATACCCGGGCGGTCAGCGACGAGCCTCGAGAACGGGCGCTCTCCTGGAGGCGCTGGGCCAAGGGCTCCAGGCCAACCCACTCGGTGGCCCAGTGCGTCCCGCACAGCAGGTAGGGGCGACCTTCCTCCAGGTGCTCAGAGGCAGGGTGGTGACGCAGATCAGCCGTGAGAAACACGTCGGCACCGGCCTGCCGAGCCCGTTGCAGGAGTGAGTCGCCTGCCCCACCTGAGACGGCGATCCGCTCGACGACGGCGTCAAGGTCTCCTCCCACAAGCAGGCCGGGAGCCGAGTCGGGGAGGGCAGCGGCGACGTCAGCGGCGAACCGGCGCAGCGTGACGGGCTGCGGGAGCCTACCGATGCGGCCGATCCCTTGATCCGGGATGGCGGGGGCGGGCTCGAGGGGGACGGTTTCGGTCAGACCCACGCGATCGGCAAGGGCATCGGCGACCCCGCCCCAAGCGGCATCGAGACTGGTGTGGGCGTTGAGCAGAGCGATGCCGGCACGGATGAGCCGGTGGACGCAGCGCCCCTTGGCGTCGGTGGCCGCGACGTGGTCGGTCCCGCGCAGGTAGAGCGGGTGGTGGGTGATGATCATGTCGACGCCGGAGTCGATGGCCTCATCGATGACGGCTGTCACGGGGTCGACGGCCAGCAGGATGCTGCGTACCGGGTCCGTAGGGTCGCCACAGATGAGTCCATTGGAGTCCCAGGATGCGGCCAGACCTGGAGGTGCAGCGGATTCCACGAGGGCGACAACGTCACCGACGCTCAGAGGGTTGTCCGGGTTGTTCCGTGAGGACTGACGTCCATCGTCAGAAGATGCGGCGGAGGTGTGACTCATACAACCAGGCTAGCGGCAAGACCGAGGATTCCCGACACCCGGGCCACAAGACGAGTTCGGAGATGAGCCGATGAAACACTGACTGGAAAAGGGACGAACGCGGCCTACATCTGAGGTAGCCTATTCCCGCGCTGCCGGGACCCTGCCGGAACCGGAAGCGTCGATCACCTACGACGCCACCGGCGTCAAGGCCGCGCCCCCATAGCTCAGCGGTTAGAGCAGCGAGCTTATACCTCGTGTCGTGCCTGATAAGCACAAGGTCCTGGGTTCGAATCCCAGTGGGGGTACCAACAAGCTCTTACCTGAACCCACCCCAGTTGAAACAGGCTGGGATGTGGTTCCAGATGTTGAACAACGCTCACCCACCAGGGTGGGCGTTGTTCGTGTTGTGGGGCTTGTGGGCTCATCGTCAGCGGCGGGCGGTGTGGTCGGGGTGTCAGGCTGAGCCACGTGCTGCAGGTGGTGCGCATGAGCGGCAGCGTGCAGGCTGGGGCTGGTTAGCTGGTCGAAGGGTGAGATAAGCAGGGCGCTGAGGCGAGTGCCGGAGCCGGTGTCGGCGAGGTGGATGGAGTGAGGCATCAGGGCTGGCGCGTCAGTTTCAGCAGCTCCTCCCCTACTAGCATCGCCAGTTCCTTCTTCTTCTCCGGCGCTGTGCTGCCCATCGTGTGCACTCGTATTGCGCCTACCTGCTTGGTCATGGTCAGGGTCGGTCGAGAGTGAGGCGCTGTCCTCGCCGCTCGTCTCCTCACCTGCTGCATCCTTATCCGCTGGCCCGCCAGCATTGGCACCGTCGGTCGTGCCA
>NZ_CAUROW010000002.1:0-126923 GCF_963526355.1 uncultured Actinomyces sp.
CCTCACGGTCCTGCGCGGCCTCAAGGGCGCTGCGGGCCTGCTCAAGAGCGGCCAGGCTGGCCTCATGACGGCTGCGGGCCGAGGCGACGCGCCCACCGGCGCGGGCGATGGTCTCGCGTCGTTCCGAGACGCGCCGCTGCGCGGCCGAGAGCTCCTGGTCGGCGGCCTTCTCAGCGGTCTCGGCGTCGGTGCGCACCCGGGTGGCGTCACTCAGGGCCGTACGGGCGGTCTCGACGGCGTCGGCGAGCTCGGCCTCCTCCCTGCCTGCCGTCTCGGCCCGCCGCTCGAGCTCCTCGGGATCGGTCCCGTGGCTCGGCGCAGGGGCGGAGGCCAGGAGCCGGATCCGCTCACCGGCCACGTCCGCGAGCGCACCGAGGGACTGGGCCACCCCGGTGAGCTCCTCCCAGACACCGCCGGCCCGAGCCAGGCGCTGGGCGGAGGTGGTCTCGATGGCGGCCAGCTCGCTCAGACGCGCTCTGGCGACGCGCTCGGCCTCCTCCACAGCGCTGCGGCGCCTGGTCAGTGCCTCCTTGTCCTCGTCGCCGGCCTCCAGGAGGGACTGGGCTTGGACGACGTCGTCCGCCAGAAGCCGGGCGGTGGCGTCGCGGACCTCGACCTGGATGGTCCGGGCACGCCGGGCGATGGCGGCCTGCCGGGCCAGGGGACCGAGCTGACGGTGCAGCTCCTGGGCGAGGTCGGAGACCCGAGCGAGGTCAGCGGCCATGGACTCGAGCTTGCGCAGGGCGCGCTCCTTGCGCTTGCGGTGCTTGAGGACGCCGGCGGCCTCCTCGATGAAGCCACGACGGTCGTCGGGGGTGGCACTCAGGACGGCGTCGAGCTGGCCCTGCCCGATGATGACGTGCATCTGGCGACCCAGGCCGGTGTCACTGAGGAGCTCCTGGACGTCGAGGAGGCGGCAGGGAGTGCCGTTGATCCGGTACTCCGAGCCACCCCCGCGGAACAGGGTGCGTGAGATGGTGACCTCGGTGTAGTCGATCGGCAGGGCGCCGTCGGTGTTGTCGATGGTCAGGGAGACCTCGGCGCGTCCCAGCGCCGAGCGCGACCCGGCTCCGGCGAAGATGACGTCGGCCATGGAGCCACCGCGCAGGTTCTTGGCGCCCTGCTCCCCCATGACCCAGGTCAGGGCGTCGACGACATTGGACTTGCCGGACCCGTTGGGGCCGACTACGGCGGTGATTCCGGGCTCCAGGCGCAGGGTGGTTGACGAGGCGAAGGACTTGAATCCCTTGATCGTCAACGTCTTGAGGTGCACGGGCGCCACCCTAACAGCGCGAACGGCCTGCGCGACGACAGAAACGACAAAGACACTTGACATTGACGCTTTGGACAAGCAAACTTTCCATGTCAAGAAAGCTGGATACGCCATTGGACCCTCCGAACGCAGACCCCGTTCCTCTCCTCATCACCCCGTCGCCCAACCACCCCTCGTTTCCGAGACCCAAGGAGCCACGATGCTCACCCTGTCCAACCTCTCCAAACGCTTCGGGAGCCTGCAGGCCCTCGACCGCCTCTCCCTGTCACTGGAAGCCGGCGAGATCGTCGGCTTCGTCGGAGCCAACGGGGCGGGCAAGTCCACCACGATGCGCATCGTCATGGGCGTGCTCGCCGCCGACTGCGGCACTGTGACCTGGAAGGGTTCCCCCGTGGACGCCGCCACCCGGCGAGCCATCGGTTACATGCCCGAGGAGCGCGGCCTCTACCCCCGGATGAAGGTGGCCGAGCAGCTCGTCTACCTGGCCCGCCTCCACGGGCTGTCCGCCTCCTCCGCCAAGGCGGCCGCGAACCAGTGGACCGAGCGTCTGGGCCTGGAGGAGCGACGCGGCGACGAGGTGCAGAGCCTGTCGCTGGGCAACCAGCAGCGCGTCCAGCTGGCCGCCGCACTCGTGAGCGACCCCGAGCTGCTCATCCTCGATGAGCCCTTCTCCGGCCTGGACCCGGTGGCCGTTGACGTCATGAGCCAGGTGCTCCTGGAACGGGCGGACACGGGCGTGCCCACGCTCTTCTCCTCCCACCAGCTCGACGTCGTCGAGCGCCTGTGCGACCGGGTGGTCATCATTCGCTCGGGCCGGCTCGTGGCCGACGGCACGGTTCCCGAGCTGCAGGCCACCGAGACGCCCCGCTGGCGAGTGGTCGTCGAGCCGCCGCTTGACGCCGCCCCGCTGGAGGCGGCCTCCCTGAGCGCGCTGACCGCGCCGGACGTGCAGGTCGATGACCAGGGCCGTCTGGTCATCACCGCCGCGGGCACTGATGAGCAGGCACTGCTGAGCACTGCCCAGCGACTGGGGACGGTGCGCGAGCTCGGCCCGGTGCGTCACCCGCTTACCGAGATCTTCCGGGACGTCCTCACCGCTACCTCCCACGAGGGGACCGCAGACACCAACGAGACGAAGGAGGCGCACCGATGAGCGCCCACACCAGCCCCATCACTCGCCGTCAGGAGATCGCCCTGGTCACCGGCCGCGAGCTGCGGGCGCACCTGATGAAGAAGTCGACCATCATCCTGACCCTGGTGCTGCTCATCGCCGCCATCGGCAGCATTATCGGCATCAAGCTCTACTCCTCGGGTCAAGGCCAGGCCTACCGAGTCGGACTCAAGGGCGTGACGGTTGCCCAGGCCGCAGGACTGGACAAGGTGGCCGCCTCCAATGGGGAGACGATCGAACTCGTTGACGTCTCCGCACACCAGGCGAAGGACGTCCTTGACGACAACACCCCCGAGGGCACGCCGCACGTGGACATGGTTCTCGACGTCTCCGGCTCCGCCCCCACCATCACTGCGGAGAAGTCGGCCGATGACGCGGTCGTCTCAGGGGTCACGGCCTTCCTCCAGCAGGCGGCCCTGGGCCGGCAGATAGCTACGCTGGGTGGGGACCCCGCTCAGGTGGCCTCTCAGCTCAGCGCCGCCAAGCCGGAGGTCACGGTACTCAACGCCCCCCAGCGCAATTCCGCCGACTTCGGCTCGCGCTACGCCATCCTCATGACGATCGACGTCCTGCTGCTGTTCGCCATCATGGGCGGCGGTCAGTTCATCGCCCAGGGAGTGGTGGAGGAGAAGTCGAGCCGGATCGTGGAGATCCTCCTGGCCTGCGTGCGCCCCAGCTCGCTGTTGGCCGGCAAGATCCTGGGGATCGGCATCGCTTCGGTCCTGACCACCGGGGTCGTCGCCATCGCCGGAGTCGTCACTGCGAAGGCAACGGGAGTTATGCCAGACATCAGTCTCAATCTGGACAGTGTGCTCGTCGCGATGATCGTGTGGATGATCGTGGGCTACGCGATCTTCGCAGTCGCCTTCGGGGCCGCGGCCTCACTCGTGAGCCGGCAGGAGGACGTCAGCTCGGTGAGCATGCCCCTGGTGATGCTCTCGATGATCCCCTATGTTCTGAGCTTCTTGATGGCCACCGGGGACGCCAACAGCACGACCTTCCGGGTCCTGTCCTTCCTACCGACCTTCGCGCCCTTCATGATGCCGGCACGCCTGGTGCTCGGAGTCTCCTCCTGGACCGAGCAGGCGATCGCTCTGGGGATCGCACTCGTCTTCCTGCCACTACTGGTGCGCGGGGCGGCCGCGATCTACACCCGGGCCGTCACCCGCACCGGCGCCCGCGTACCGCTCAAGGAGGTCCTGAGGCGGGCGGAGCGGGCTTAACCGCAACTTCCTCCTACGACGACGGTGCGCCTCCCCCAGTGCGGGAGGCGCATCGTCGTCGCCAAGGTTCAGTCGGCCAGCTCGGGGAACCAGATGGCGATCTCACGGGCTGCGGACTCATCACTGTCCGAACCGTGGACGAGGTTGAGGATGGCGGGGGTGCTCCAGTCGCGTCCCAGGTCGCCGCGGATGGTGCCGGGGGCGGCCGTGGTGGGGTCGGTGGGGCCCATGAGGCTGCGCACGCCCTCGACGACGCGCTGCCCCTCAGCCACTGCGGCCACCACATTGCCGGAGGTCATGTACTCCACGACACCGGGGTAGAAGGGCTTGTCCACGTGCTCGGCATAGTGCTCGGCAAGGATCTCCTCGGTGGGGGTCAGAACCTTCAGGGCAGTTAGCACGTACCCCTTGGCCTCGATGCGGCGCAGGATCTCGCCGGTCAGACGGCGCTCGACGGCGTCGGGCTTGATGAGAACGAGGATGCGACCGGTCTGGGACGTGCTGGCCATGGGAGCTCCTTGCTGGGTTGGCTATTGAGGGACCGAGTGGACCATAACGGGTCTGGCCCCCTCAAGGCCATGGCAGTGCCGGACTCAGGCCTGCTCGACCACCAGGAACGGGTCGGAGGAGCGGTCACGGGCGGCGTCGGCGGCGGCCTGGAGAATGAGAGCCGAGGACTGGGCGCCGGGGTCGCGGTGCCCGCAGGAGCGCTCTCCCAGGAAGGAGGCCCGGCCACGACGGGCCTGGAGCGGTTCGGTGTCCCGAGCCCCCTTGGCAGCGGCCTGCGCGGCCGCGGCAAGGACTCCGATCTCATCCTCCCCGATCTCCGCTGCCTCCTTGGCAGCCACTGCTGCGGGGCGCCAGGCGTCAGCCATGGTCTTGTCTCCACTGGTGGCATGCCCCCTGGCCTCCAGGCCCGAGGTGGCCTCCTCCAGAGCACGGACCAGTTCTTGAGTCCCCCAGGCGGAGGCGTCACTGGAACGGGCGGCCTTCAGGAAGGCGGTTCCCAGCAGCGGACCGCCGGCACCGCCAACAGTGGCCATGAGGGTGGTGGCGACAACTTTGAGAACTCCCCCGGGAGAAGATGGCAGGCTTCCGGTCTCCTGGGCGGCGTCGAGCTTCGCCACCACGGCCCGCAGACCACGGTCCAGATTGTCCCCGTGGTCAGCGTCGCCGATGGCCCGATCCAGTTCGGTCAACTCAGCCCGGTTCTCGGCGATCAGCATGGCGGTACGGCGGGTCCAGTCGAGGGCCCAGGCGGCGTCCAAGGACATGGTGCTTCCTTCTCAGCTCTTGGCAGGTGTTGATTCCAGGCCTGACCGCCATGCACCCGGAGGATGGAAGACGACCATGCGGCTTTGAGCGGGCTCTGCACGGACCCTGTGGATCCTTACACGTCCCAGAGACGTCCGTAGGACGCGCTGGAGCAGGCCGACGAGGTGCTCACTGCCCACTCGCGCTTCCATCCTCCCACGCACCCGACGACCTCGCTCGTTGGGACAGGAAAGTAGCGTTCGACCAGCACGAACGAACACGCCTCCAAAGGTGGCACGGAGGAGTCCGACAACGTGATACTTGTATGCACAGGTTCAGGTGCAGCACCAGTCGCCCACCGACCGTCGCCAAGCCTCAGGAAGAGGAGCCGTCCCGTGGCCCAGGCCAAGTACAACCAGATCTTTCAGACCCTGCGCGGACGCATCGATTCAGGCGCCTACGGCTTCCTCGAGCTGCTCCCCTCGGAGAACACCCTGGCCGAGGAGTTCGCGTGCACCCGCAACACGGTGCGTAAAGCGCTCGCTCTGCTCGTGGCCCAGGGCTACGTCCAAACGATGCAGGGGCGAGGCATCCAGGTGATCTCCCGACCACGCGCAACCTCTACCTTCCTGGTCGGGGGGATCGAGTCGCTCCAGGAGGCCGCCGCACGCAACCGGATCCCTCTGAGCACCCACATGATCTCCCTGGAGGAGGGGGTGGTCGACGCCGAGATGGCCGTGGCCTCCGGTATGACCGAGGGTGCTGAGATCATCTCTGTCAAGCGGCTTCGTCTGCTGGACGACGTCCCCCTCATCGTGGACACCAGCTACTTCCTGACCTCGATGGTTCCTCAACTGACCCAGCAGATCGTCGAGTCCTCGATCTACGCCTACCTGGAGAAGGTCCTCGGGGTGCGGGTGGCCAGCGCGACCCGGCGGATCACAGTGAAGCGGGCCACGGACGAGGACCGCCGACTCATCCACCTGGAAGGAATGGACTGCGTCGTCGTCGTCTCCTCGGTGACCTTTGACTCAGCCGGGGTGCTTTTCGAGTACACGCGCTCGCGCCACTCCCCCGTGGACTTCGCCTTCCAGGACACCGCGCACCGACTGCCGGCCGAGCGCTGAGCCGAAAGCACAGCCCTGGACAGAGCCTCGAGCTCCGAGCGCCCAGCGAACGCCCGTAGACACAGGCTGGTGGCCCGACTGCATCTCACGATGCTGCCGGGCCACCGTTCCACTGATAGTGGCGACAGGCTCGTTGAGCACGTCCGTGTCAGTACCCCACCGTCCTACTTGGCGACAGGCTCGCGGTTGCCGAGGCGGACTTTCTTGACCGTGCGCTCCTTATCGAAGTCGGCCTGCTTGAAACCGAAGAAGTAGGTGCACAGGAAGGAGACCAGGAGAGCCGCGACCCCGGCGATCCAGAAGCCGGCGAAGGAGGCGTCCATCCCCTCGGGGTTGACGAAGGACGGGAAGCCGACGAAGCCTCCGGTGAAGCCCCACATATTGACGTTGAGCAGTCCGGTGAGCAGCCCGCCGACGGCGCCGCCGATCGAGGCGGTGATGAAGATGCGACCGTACTTGAGGTTGAGGCCGTACATCGCTGGCTCGGTCACCCCGCAGAAGGCGGAGATCGTGGCAGGTGCAGCCATGCGCTTGATGCGGGCGTCACGCACCTTGAGCCAGACGGCCAGGGCGCCACCGCCCTGGGCGATCATCGTGGCCGAGACGATGGCGTTGAGGTGGGAGTAACCGGGATTGGCGAGCTCGGAGGAGATGATCGGGATGACCGCCCAGTGCAGGCCGAAGATGACCAGGCACTGGTAGAAGCCGCCGATGAGCAGTCCCGCGAGCGTGTAGTTGAAGCCCAGCACCGCGTTGATGACGGTGGCGATCCCACCTGAGACGAGCATGACGATGGGACCGAAGACCAGCAGAATGAGGGCGGACACCACGAAGATCTCGATGAGCGGCCCGAAGATCGGTCGGATGACGGCCGGCAGCACCTTCTTGAGCCAGGGCTCGATCTTGGAGGCGAGCCAGGCCCCCACGATGATGGGGAAGATCGAGTAGGCGTAGGCGTTGCCGGCGGGCAGGGAGACCGGGATGCCGAAGAAGTCGGCATTGAAGACGGTGCGTCCCACGGTGATGACGTCGTCGGTGTTCTTGGACATGTCCACCACGGAGGGGTAGCAAAGCACTCCACCGACGATGGCCACAACGATGGGGTCGGCACCCAGGCGCTTGGCCGCGGTGAAGCCGACGATGATCGGCAGGAAGAAGAACATCGACGAGCTCATGGCGTCGATGAAGTGGAAGGTGTTGGAGGCCTCGGTGACGACCTTGAACTGGACGAGCAACGCCAGGAGACCCTTGAGGATTCCGGAGGCGGCCAGCATACCGACAACGGGAATCATCGATCCGGTAATGACACCGATGAGGGAGGAGAAGCCGAACTTGACCCAGCCCCACAGGGTCGTGGGTCGCTCGACGACCTCGACATCGGCGACCTGATCGCCGGCCCCTGAGTTCGGCAGCTGGGCGACGACCGCGTCATAGACATCGACGACGTCGGGGCCGATGACCACCTGGTACTGGCCGCCTGACTTGACCACGTCAATGACGCCGTCGAGGTCCGCCACAGCCTCATCGTCAGCCAGGGACTCGTCCTTGAGGTAGAAGCGCACGCGGGTGATGCAGTGCAGGACGGAGCGGACGTTGTCAGGACCACCGATACCGGTGATGATGTCGGCTGCGGTGGCGTCGAATCCGTCGAGGCCGTCAGTGCGTGCTCCGTCGGTAGCACCGGCATCAACCTCGGTGCTCGCGGCATCTGCCGAAGCCGCAGCATCACCCTCAACCTTGAGCGAGGCGGTGGCGATGACGGCACCCGCGTCTGTCCTCCCCGTGGTGACGTTCAGGTTGGCCAGGTGAGTGATCGTGTTGGTCAGGACCACGATGGCGGTGGTTGCCTTGCCCGCGGCGCGGACGGCCTCAAGATCCATAGTGCCCAGGGGCTGTCCGGCCTTGACGGCATCGCCGACCTTGATGCTCAGGTCGAAGGGGGCGCCCTCGAGCTCGACGGTGTCGACGCCGAGGTGCAGCAGGACCTCCAGGCCCGACTCGCTCTTGAAGCCAATGGCGTGGCAGGTGCCGGCGACCATGGTGACGGTGGCGTCCACTGGGGAGACGATCGCGCCGTCGTCGGCGGGCTCGATCCCGAGTCCGTCCCCCACGGCCTTGGAGGAGAAGACGGGGTCAGGGACGTCGGTGAGGTCGATGACCGCTCCCGCCATCGGGGCGGAGACGGGGACCACGTGGTCCTGTTCTGGTTTGGACATGGAGGGGCCTTTCAGAGTGCGGATGGGTGCGGCGGTATCGGGGAGGGCGGCTCGGCAGCTCTCCGGGGCGGGCAGAAGACAGAAGAAAAAACAGGGGAAGAGGGCAGTCGACTCAGGCGAGCAGGGCGATGGCCTCGTAAGGGCGCAGGTGAAGCGCCTCCGCCTCGAGACGGTCGGCGACGACGGGCAGCTCACCGAGGCTGTTAGAGATGTCGTTACCGTCGTAGTTGCCGATGAGGATGCAAGCGGTGGTGAACTCCTCTGGGACAGGGACCTCGGCGTCGTGGTCACTGAAGTTGCACAGGACCAGCAGACGTCTGCCCTCGTACTCGCGAATGTAGGCCAGGACGTCCTCGTGCTCCATGAGGTAGGGGGCATAGGCGCCACGGGAGATGACGGGCAGCTCCTTACGCAGTGCGATGAGGCGCCGGTAGTAGGGCAGGATCCGCCCCTGCGCCTCCTCGCGCTCAACATTGACGGTTCCCTGGTTGGTGGGCCGCAGCCAGGGCCTGCCGGTGGTGAATCCGGCACCGGGGACCTCGGCGTTCCACTGCATGGGGGTTCGTGCGTTGTCGCGGGCCTTGGAGTGGATGACAGCGAAGGCCTCCTGGGGCTCCATGCCTCCGTCCGTCAGCTCCTTGTAGGCATTACGAGCCTCAACGTCGACATAGTCCTCGATGGCCAGGTAGGCAGGGTCGGTCATACCGATCTCCTCTCCCATGTAGACGTAAGGCGTTCCGCGCAGCAGGTGGATAACAGTGGCCAGCATGGTCGCGGACTCGACGTGGTAGTTCACGGGATCAGCGAAGCGGTCGATGGCGCGGGGCTGGTCATGGTTGTTCCAGAACAGGGCATTCCAGCCGCCGCCGGCCTGCATACCTAGGGCCCACTCGTTGAGGATGCGCTTGAGAGCGACGAAGTCGTAGGGGATGCGGGTCCACTTGGCGCCGTCGGCGTAGTCGACCTTGAGGTGGTGGAAGCTGAAGACCATGCTCAGCTCACCATTAGCCGGGTTGGAGTAGCCAACACAGGCCTCGACGGTGGTTGAGGACATCTCGCCAACGGTCATCGCATCGGGGTCCTGGCCGAAGCTGGCGGCGGAGAGCTCACGCAGGTAGTCATGGACGAGGGGGCCGTCGGTGTACATGTAGCGGTCATCGGTGTCGGCGGGCGCGTCCTCAAGCGGCAAGGTCTTGCCGATGACGTTGATGACGTCGAAGCGGAAGTCCTTGACGCCCTTGGAGCGCCAGAAGTTGACGACCCTCGCGGCCTGGGCACGCACAGCCGGGTTGTGCCAGTTGAGGTCGGCCTGGGTGCGGTCATAGAGGCACAGGTAGTACAGGCCGGTGTCGCCGAAAGGCGCCCAGGCGGGGCCGCCGAACTTGGAGACCCAGTTGGTGGGCAGCGAGCCGTCCTCCTTGGGCGGCAGCAGGTAGAAGTAGTCCTGGTAGGCGGAGTCTCCAGCCAGGGCCCGCTGGAACCACTCATGATCGGTGGAGACGTGGTTGAGAACCATATCCAGCATGACACCGATACCGCACTCACCCAGGGCGGCGACAAGATCCTCGAAGTCCTCCATGGTTCCCATGGCTGGGTCGATGGCGCAGTAGTCGGAGATGTCGTAGCCGTTGTCCCGGCCCGGCGAGGGGAAGAAGGGGTTGAACCAGACATGATCCACCCCCAGCGAGGCGATGTAGTCGACCTTCTCGATGATGCCGCGCAGGTCACCTACGCCGTCTCCGGTGGAGTCACGGAAGGACTTGGGATAGATCTGGTAGACGACGCTGTCCGTCAATGACATTCAGGGCTCCTGGGGAAGCGGGATGGAACCGGAGGACTCACCCCCGAACAACTTGTGCACACAAGTATGCGCTTGTGTGCACAAGTTGTCGATACGCCCTTTTGTGTTATATATCATGTGACTGGTTTCCGGAAGCGACACCCCAAGTCTGTGGACACAGCGGCCCCTCACCCTCGTTCTCTCCACAAGAAAGATGGTCTCCCATGAGCAGCAGTGAGCCCGTTCGCCCGCACCATCTCCCTACCCGAGCCCGACGGGCCTTGCCCACACTCCTGCTCCTGTGCGCCCTGACACTCAGCGCCTGCGGCACGAGTGGCACAACATCCTCCGAAGCCGCATCCGCCCCATCCGCTCAGGAGACACCCCCAGCCCCACGCTCGGCAGCCGCCTCTCCATCTGGGGACGGACAGAAGCGGTCCACAGCACAGACGCAGATCGCATCGGGATCATCATCTCTGTCGGCGCAGGCCACTGACGGCCCCACCCCTACACCGGCAGGCACCGCCCCTGATCGCAACAAGCTCCTCAATGCCTCACTGTCCCTGCCCTCAACCTGCACAGCCAACGGACCCGTTTCCTTCTCCGGCGGACAGGCCTCTCTGAGCTTCGGGGGATTCGCCAGGATCGAGGCCCCCTCGGCCACCTACATCCTCGACGGCACTCCCACCGCCGCCGTGGCACTGACCTGCAACGGCGGCGGATCGGCAGCATTCCCCTCCCTGGCGTTCTACGATGACGAGTTGAGCCTCGTCGCCTCCTACGACCTGTCGAGGATCAGTGGAGCAGAATCCTACGAGCCGGTTATCACTTCACTGGAGCCCCGGGGCGACATCCTGCACGTGGAGTGGAGCAACGAGAAGCTCCCCACGGACACCGCCGGAATGCACACCGGCTCAGGCACGGGCAGCGCCGACTTGAGCTGGAACGGGACATCGTTCGACAAATCGAACATCACGATCCACGACGCCCGGGGAAATCAAGTGGGCTAGAAGTCCAGGCCGGATCAGGGCCTGCCGAACAGAGCACGGGCCTCGGCGGCCAGGACCACGGAGCCGACGATAAGGACCCCCGAGGCGGTCAACGGGGTGTCGTGCCCCTCGGACAGGGCGACGGCCTGAGCCACGCCCTCACCGAGCTGCCGGCTCACCACGACGCGGTCGGCGCCGTAGACCTCTCGGGCGATCTCACTCAGGTCGTCGACGTTCATGGCCCGGGGTGAGTCGATGGGGACGCATACGACGGCGTCGGTCGCGGGCTCCAGCCCCGCCAGGATCCCCTCGGCGTCCTTGTCCGCCATGACGCCCAGGACCGCGACGAGGTGCTGGAAGCCGAAGGCCTCCTCGATGGCTCCGGTGAGGGCCTCGATGCCGTGGGGGTTGTGGGCGGCATCGACCAGGACCGTGGGCGAGGAGCGCAGGACCTCCAGGCGGCCGGGACTGGTGACCGAGGCGAAGCCGTCCTCGACGACGCGCGGCGGCAGCCGGCGCCCGCCGTGGATCGCCTCAGCGGCCGCCAGGGCCAGCAGTGCGTTGTGGGCCTGGTACTCCCCGTGCAGGGGGACGAAGACGTCCTCATAGACGGCCGCAGCGGTCGCCAGCGTGACGAGCTGACCGCCGACGGCGAGCTGGCGGTCGACGACCCGCAGGACGCCGACCTCCGGCGAGGTGGGATCCTCCTCCGGATCGCGCTCGCGACGTACGACGGCCCGGTGCGCGGCTGCGGCTCGCTCGATCTCGGCGGCGGCGTCGGGGACCTGGTGAGCGACGACGACGGTGGAGCCGTCCTTGATGATGCCGGCCTTCTCGTGGGCGATCTCGGTGATGGAGGAGCCGAGCCAGCGCTCATGATCACGCCCGATCGGGGTGACGACGGCGACGTCGGGGCCGATGACGTTCGTGGCATCCCAGCGCCCGCCCAGGCCCACCTCGATGATGGCGACATCGACGGGGTAGTCGGCGAAGGCGGCCAGGGCCATGACGGCCAGTACCTCGAAGAAGGACAGACGCGGTCCGCCCTCGGCCTGAGACCGCTCATCGACCATGGCGATATAAGGAGCCACATCCTCCCAAGCGGCAATGAAGCCCTCCTCGCTGATCGGCTCACCGTCAAGACTGATCCGCTCACGGATGGTGGCCAGGTGCGGGGAGGTGAAGCGACCGGTGCGCATGCCGCCGGCCGCCAGCAGGCGCTCGGTCATGCGGGCCGTGGAGGTCTTGCCGTTGGTGCCGGTGATGTGGACGGTGCGGTAGGTGCGCTCGGGGTTGCCCAGGATGTCGAGAACAGCCTCAACGCGCTCCAGGGAGGGCTGGATCTGGTGCTCGGGTGCACGGGAGAGGATTTCGGCCTCAACCTCGCGCATGCGGGCGGAGACCTCGACGGCGCGGGCAGCAGCCTCCAGCTCCCGCAGGTGCTCCTCCTCGGGGGCATCGGGGAGCCGGGGCTCCCAGTCATCGGAGTCGTCAGCGTCGATCTCGGCAAGGAGTTCCTCGAGGCGGTCGGTGTCACCCCCGGGGATCATGTTGGCGGCGACGAGCTCACGCAGGGCCTCAAGATCCTCGCGATCCTGGGTCTCGGCATCCACCTCCTGTTGGGCGCTCGCCTCCTGGAGGTCAGAGACGGAGACGGTCAGACTCTCTGCGCCCGCAAGGTCAGAGGAGCCCACAGCCTCCAGATAGGGCAGCAGCTCGGGGTCGACCCCACTCCCACCGAAGACGGCATCAACGACATCCTCCCCCGTGACACCCTCGGGGACACCAAGGGCGGCACCCGACGTGGTCTGCTTGGAGTCATCACCTGCGGGCACTGTGCCATCCTTTACTCGACGCGGCGGACTGGGTAGGCGCGCTCTCAAACGCTCCTGGCCGGCCCTAATCTAGCCGAGATGGCGACACCCACTCGCGCCGGACACTCACACCGGCCTTCCGAGCACTGCCCAGCGGCCCGCCACCCACTCCCGCACGGCAACGCATAAAGGCACCGGCATACATTTTAAAGATTTTCCTTTAAACGTTTATTTTGAGCCCAGAGTGTATCTCACCCCCTCTATGATCATGACCCGAATGAGCGCCGAATCAAAATTCGATGAGTACATCCTAATAGTTGGTGAAATATTTGAGGAATTCACCAAGGAACCTTACGGGCGCAGGGGTAGACATACCCCCTGCATACCTGCCTAGTCTTTTGCTATGCGTTTGTCAGTGATTGGTTGCGGATATCTCGGCGCTGTTCATGCTGCCTCAATGGCGGAGCTGGGACATGATGTGGTAGGGGTGGACGTTGATGCTCACAAGGTGGAGCTGCTGAGTAATGGCCAACCCCCATTCTTCGAACCCGAGTTAGAGAACCTGCTGGCTCGCAACGTAGAAGCCGGACGCCTGACCTTCACTCAGGACTTCTCCGCCATAGAAGGCGCTCAGGTCCATTTCATCGGTGTAGGCACCCCGCAGTCGGAGTCCGGGGCGGCGGATATGACCTACGTCGATGCAGCGGTCACCTCCATGCTCCCCCATCTGGGGCACTGCACCAGCGACCCTGAGGTGGTCGTGGGCAAGTCCACGGTGCCCGTCGGCACCGCCTCCCGCCTGGCCCAGACGGTCGAGCCGACCGGAGCGCTGCTGGTGTGGAATCCTGAGTTTCTCAGGGAGGGCTTCGCCGTGCAGGACACGCTGCACCCGGATCGCATGGTCTATGGACTTCCAGACGATCCGGGTGCCGCCTCCAAGGCGCAGGAGGCAATGGACGCGGCCTACGAGCAAATCCTAATCTCCGGCACCCCTCGCCTCCTCATGGACTATGCGACTGCCGAGCTGGTCAAGATCAGCGCGAACGCCTTCCTGGCCACGAAGATCTCCTTCATCAACGCCATGGCCCAGGTCTGCGACGCCGCAGGGGCGAACATAACGGCCCTGGCCCAGGCGATCGGCATGGATGATCGTATTGGCCGTCGTTTCCTGCGCGCCGGTATCGGATTCGGCGGAGGCTGCCTACCCAAGGACATTCGCGCTTTCCGGGCTCGGGCCGACGAGCTCGGCGTCGGCGATGCCCTGACCTTCCTCGCCGAGGTGGACAAGGTGAATGACACTATGCGAGCCGGTGTCATCCGCACGGCTAGGGAACTCCTGGGCGACCACCTGACTGGGGCCACGGTGACAGTGCTCGGAGCGGCCTTCAAACCGGACAGCGACGACATGCGCAACTCCCCCGCACTGGATCTCGCTGTGGAACTGGCGCGCCTGGCCAAGCGAATCGTCGTGCACGACCCTGCTGCCGGCCCGATCCTCGCGGAGCGGTCGAATCGCCCGTACGAGGTCGCCCTGTCCGCACACTCGGCCCTGGAGGGTACGGACCTCGTCCTCATTGGAACGGAATGGCGCGAGTACCGGGACCTCGATCCCGCCCATGTGGCCGACCTGGCACGCACCCGTTGCGTGATCGACGGACGCAACTGCCTGGATGCGCAGGCCTGGAAGGCGGCCGGCTGGAACTACCGCGGTATCGGGCGGCGGTGAGCGGGCTGGGCAGCGTAGGTTTAGCGTTCCCTGTTCCGTCGGGCCAGGAACGCTGTCACGGCTCGAGTGCTGCTGGCCAGGACTGTTATGTCGCTGGTTGCCAGCAGGACCATGCAGACCCAGACCGCGACAGTCAGCCAGAGGCCACCGTCGAAAGACATGAACACGGCTATACCGCTGAGCAGCACCAACTGATAAGTGAGACGAGGACGGTCTATGGGCAGGTCGATACGGCGTCTGAGGTCACGTGCCCGCACCACCAGGACAAGAGCATAGGCCACCACCCCAGCCAGCCCGGCACCCCACGGCCCCATGAACGGCACGAAAGCCACACCGAGCACCACGTTGACCACCGCCCCCAACATGGTGGAGACCATGAGAACACCACTGTTCTTCAAGGCCTGGTAGAAGCTCTCGAGGAAGATGGTCATCGCCCCGAAGGATGCAACCAGCATGAGCAGGGGGACATAGCGCCACCCCTCTGAGAACTCAGCCTGAAGCATCAACCGGGAGATCGGTCGATTCAGGGCAATGACCAACCCTGCGGCCGACAGAGTCGCCAGGGAGTAACCCCTCATCACGGCACCGAAGAAAGCGCCCCGGTCGGGTGAGTTGATCTCACGGGCAGTCGAGTACTGCCAAGCCTGCTGAAACACGGAGGCGACAATATTGACCAGCGCAGGCATCTTACTCGCCGCCGTGAAGAGCCCGGCAGCCACCAAGCCACTGCCCCACAGGACCACGTAACGCCCCGATACACTGACCAACCACCATGACAACAAGTTGGGCACAAGCGGCAAACTGTAGACAAGCATCCGGCGCAGCAGCACACGATCGCCCCGAAAGGGCACCAGCAGCCGATACTCGGCCGAGCCCAGGAACGCAGCAAAGCCACCCACCAGGTAACCAATGCTGAAGGACCACAGATAACCCTCGACACCCGCATGTGCGTGGACCAGGAGCAGGTAAGTGGAGACAACCATGGCCAAGGCGTTGATGAGACCATAAGCCACGAAGCGGCGCACATGCCCCAACCCACGGGCAAGCTGGGTCGTGGCCTTGAACAGGCACACCGAGCAGAACAAGACAAAGAAGGACGCCGCATGCTCCATGCCCCACACAGCACTGCCCAAGACACACAACACCCCGGTTCCCACAATGCCGCCACCCAGAACCAGCAGAGAGTTAGCAAAGAGCTCATCCTTGGGAACATCATCGTCGATCGAAAAACGATAAAGAGCCTCAACCACACCCAAGGAGAGCAACGGCAGCACAATCTCGACCGCACTGTTAAGCAACTCAGCCGTCCCGTACTCACCAGCCGTCAAGGCACTCGTGTACAAGGGCATGAGGACCAAGGACACCGCCTTGACCGCCAGCCCACCCAAAGCAAAGACCAGAGTATTGCCCAGCAAGAACGCAATACGGCCCTTATGACTCACCGACACCAAACTGCGCCTTCCACGCCTCAATACTGATGTTCTCATCGCCCGTGTTGAGCGAGCCGACGGAGGTGTCCAGCCGCGGGACCCACTTCATGCAGCCTTCTCCTTGATGATCCTGGCCGGAACTCCCGCGACCGTCGCGCCGGCAGGGACGTCGTGGATCACGACGGCGCCCGCCCCGATCATCGCGCCGTCCCCGATGTTGATCGGCCCGAGAATCGTCGCTCCACAGCCCACGGCCACACCCCGCCCCAGCACAGGAACCGTCTCGATGCCCTTGCGACCACCGATGGTCACCCCGTGCCCGATATGGCACCCCGGACCAATCACAGCGCGAGGATGGATCACAACGCCCAGGGCGTGGTGCGGGAAATCGGTATCTTTGCCGATGCGGGCAGCATAGGGAACATCGCAGGCGAACAGCACGCGCATAGCGCCTCGAACGACATATGCCGCGGGAGCGAGACGATGGCGTGAGAGCCACCGGGCGGCCGAGTATGCGACGTACACAGGATCCATTATGGAAACCCTTTCTCGAGGAACGTGTGGTACGGGAACAAGTGGAACCAGTCGGGGCGGTACAGGAAGAAGATCGTGGTAGCCGCAAAGGCGACGACGACGAGCAGAGCACTGACATAGGAACTCTCAGGCCTCCGGCCCCGCACGGCGATATTCGCCAGGCCAACAACGAAGGGCAACGTCAGGTACATCTCAAGACGATCGACGAGGTTGAAGCCCAGTGACACCGTCACCATGGCGATATCAGCAACAGCAAGTCCCAGGAGGTTGCGGGTACGCCCGGAAGGGTCGGCTTCCACTGCGGCGTTCCAGCCGCAGGTCGCTGCCAGAAGCATGATGAGAATGCGCACAGCGATGAGGAGAACAGTTGCCGACCGCACCCCGCCATCGGCATAGTCGGTGTTGAGGTAGTGGCCGTAGTATGCGGAACTTGATGCGAGGGAGTTCATCACCCAGCTGAGTGAGAACATGCTGACTCCAATGAGCGTTCCCCACTTGAGCCAGTCTCCAAAGGTGCTCAGTCTCATGATTGGTACGAGGTAGACAATGAGCAACAATACCGCACTCATGTGGAACTGAGATGCGAGCGCGATGAGCAGAACATAGCGCAGTAGCCTGCGCTCCATGAGCGCAGGGACGGCCAGTAGGAAGATCGCCACCGCAACACCCTGTCGAGCAAGGAGTGCGAAGTCATAGAAGACCGACATACCGAAGGCAAAAAGTACCGCCAGGGAATAGTTGGCGGCATACCGCTTGATGAAGAGCAACGCCGAGCCGTAGACGAACACCGAGATGATGAGCAACAGGATGTTGAAGCTCTGCGTGACGCGGCTGACCAGGTAGTTCAGCAGGACGTAGCCGTACTCGAAGCGGCTGACGGTGAAGGCCTCCTGGAAGGAGGTGGTCGCTTTGATCGCCTCGAAGACGCGATGGTACTCGATCGTATCGTTGCCAACACTCACGGCTCGCAACGAGGAGAAGGCCACAAAGGAAATGAAGGCGACCCCTAGAAGTACCGGTGAACCGCGACGGCCGGCGTGCCCTCGCAGCCCCAGCAAAGCTGCAGACAGGAGAAGGGTGGCGAACAGCGCGAAGTGGATCCACATGCTCGGGCGTCACCATTCCGCCAGAGCCCGGTACCGGCGTGTGAGCCGGTCAGCCTCACGGGTGATATCGAAGCCCGCGGCGCTTGTCATCGCCGCGCCCTGTGCCCTGAAACTCAGGTCTCTGCCCCGCTCGAGAGCCTGGCTGACGTGGTGAGCCCACTGACGCACTGGCGTCTCGAACGGAAGGAACGTGGCCTCCCCAATCGCGACCTCGTCGGTCACCTCCTTAGAGCATACGAGCGGGAGTCCTGCGCACTGCGCCTCGACTCCTACCATCGGCAGACCTTCATAGAGGGAGGGCAGGAGGAACATGTCCATGGCCTGGTAAAGGGCAGCGACGTCCTTCCTGTCCCCCAGGAACAGGACGCGATCCGCCAGACCGCGCTCAGCCACAATCTCCTCGATGCCTGGTCGCAGCGGTCCGTCGCCGACGAGAATGAGGCGAGTCCCGGGCCTCAAACGCGCCAACTCGGTGTAAACGTCGATGAGGAAGCGGTGGTTCTTCTGCTCGCTGAAGCGACCAACGTGGCCGACAACCGGTGCGTCATCCAGCCCCAGCCGGGCTCGCACATCCGTACGTACCGGCTCCTTGAACCGGTAGGTCTCGACATCGATCGCGTTGGGCAGTTCCTCGTAGCCGCCACGACCGAAAAGAAAGTCGCCGGCCGCCCGAGAGCAGGCCAGGCGCACGTCGGAGTAGGCACCAATGTTGCGACAGACCAGCCAGTTACGCACGCTTCGCAGACGGGAGTCGGAGTACGCGGTCGCGTGGGAGTGCACAGCGAAGGAGCGAACCCCTTGACGATGCGCCACCGGGTAGAGGAAGCGCGACAGGATAGGGTCATGGAGGTGCGCCACAGGATACTGTCCCGCGTGCTTGCTCAGCAGCTGTCCCAGGAATGATCGGATGCGTCCGATACTGCCTCCGGCGTTGGTGACGTAACAACGCCCTCCCAGCGACTCGATCTCCGCGCGGTGGGTCTCGTCGGGGGTGGCGTAGCAGAAGAAATCGAAGACGACCTGGGAGCGGTCCACGTGTCTGAAGTAGTTCATGAGCATGCTCATAACTCCGGAGCGCCGAGAGATCGATGAGTTGATCTGCAGGACTCTTAGGGGCCCGTCCCCGGAGTCCTGCGGGGCCGCTGACTGTTCCTGACTCACTGGCAGTCTCCCTCCATTGATCCCGGCCCGGCCGGGGAACCGATTGTTCTGTGAATACACTTCCTCATTTCACCTTGAGGGTCTTGATGAGGACCCACACGCCGATGTGGAAGATGGAGCGGGGGACGCTGAGATGCTCAATATCGCGATAGAGCGTCCAGTGGTACTTGATCAGGCTCCGCTTGTTCGCCGACACCGACCCTGAGCGGAGCCGATACCTCATGAGGACCACTGGCATGCCCCAGATGTAGCGCTCGGTGCGGAGCATGCGTAGCCACAGGGCATCATCATTGCGCTTCCTGATATCGGGTACCTCGAACCTCCCCAGACGCGACACGTCGTACATGACCGTCGAGTTGCCGACCGGGCAGTCCAGAAGCAGCCGGTTGTAGCCGATCCTGGCCGGACTGCGCACGATCCTGCCGGTGGGCTCACCCTGCTCGTCGATCTGGGCGTAGGCGGTGCAGGACATGGCGACGCCGCGCGAGGTCATGAAGTCGATCTGACGCCTGAGCTTGTCGGGGTGCCACAGGTCGTCGGAGTCGAGGAAGGCCATGTAGCGTCCCTGCGCCAGCTCCATGGCCCGGTTGCGAGCCATGGCGGCACCACTATTGATCTCCAAGCGTACGTAGCGGATGCGTGGGTCGTTCTCGGCCAAGGCCGCCACCACCTCGGCGGTGTCGTCGGTCGAGCAGTCGTCCACGATGAGCAGTTCCCAGTGGGAGTGGGTCTGTGCCTGTACCGTGGCGATAGTCTCACCGATGAAGGCGCCGCAGTTATATGTCGGCATGATGATCGACACCAGATCAGAATCCAGGTCACAGTCCCGCTGTGCGCCTGCTGTCATGGCTGCTCCTTACATGTCATCGTTTCGCGTCTCATGTAGCGACCGCCAAGACCGTCCGAAAGGCGATCCGCAGGTCCCGTCCGATGCTGAATTCCTGGACATCGCGCAGATTGAGGCGCATTTTGGCCGGCAGGACCTGCGTGACGTACGCGTCCTGGCCCGGCGGGGCGGCTGCCAGAATCTCGGCCTCGTCCTTGAACTCGATGGAGGCCGTGGAGGTGACCCCCGCCGGTAGCAGCAACGTGGCCCGCATCTGCGGGGTGTACTGGCGGACGTAGTCAGGAACCTCCGGCCTGGTACCCACGAAACTCATGGTGCCGCGCAGAATGTCGATGAGCTGGCTGACCTCATCAAGACGGTACCGGCGAAGGACGGCACCGACCCGCGTAACCCGAGGGTCGTCCTCCCGGGTGATCTGGTCCCCCGGATCAGCCGGCCGGTGCGTCATCGTACGAAACTTGACGATCCGAAACTCACGCCCGAACTGGGTGACCCGCCGCTGGCGAAAGAACACGGGCCCGGGAGAGTCCAGCTTGATGAGGACCGCCAGGATGACGAACAGCCACCCCAGGAGCACGAACAGGACCGCCGCACCAACGACGTCGAGCAGGCGCTTGAGCCGTAACTGCAGTCCGCGCCGAGTCAGCGCCTCGTAGTAGGGGCGCACGTCCTCGGTTTGCAGGGAGGGGGGCAGCTCCTCCCAGGGAGGCATCCTCACGATCGACCCACTGCCGCAAGTGTTTCAACCGCACAGCTAATGACGTAGTCGACCTGCTCGTCGCTCAAGGAGGTGTGCAAAGGCAGCGACACCTCGCTGGCGTAGAGATTGTAAGCCCGAGGGAAGTCCTCGATGCCAAAACCGAGATCCCGATAGGCAGTCAACATGGGTAGCGGCTTATAGTGGACGTTGCAGGCCACATCCGCACTCGCCATGTGCTCGATGAACGCGTTGCGCCCCTCCTGATCCAGACCCGGCAGGTTCGCCAGATAGAGGTGCCCGGAGGAGACGATCCCGTCCTCGTAGTGCCGCAACGACGTCACGCCCACCGGGGCCAAGGCCTCGTCGTAGCGGGTGATGATCTGGCGCCGTCGCTCCAGCATGGAGTCGTAGCGAGTCATCTGCGCCAGGCCGATCGCGGCGCACACGTCGGTCATGTTGCACTTGTAGGCAGGACTGACGACGTCGTACTCCCACGCCCCCATGCGGGTCTTGGACAGGGCGTCCTTGCTCTGCCCGTGAAGGGACAGCAGCATGTACTGGCGGTAGAGATCCTCATCCAGCCCGAGCTCCGGTCTCCAGGTGACCGCACCGCCCTCTGCAGTGGTCAGGTTCTTCACGGCGTGGAAGCTGAAGGTCGTGAAATCGGCGGCGCTGCCCGACGGCATGCCGTCACGCTGGGCGCCGAAGCTGTGAGCACCGTCGGCGACCAGGGCGATGCGCCCCAGCGCCTCCTGAACCTGGTTGCTCACAGCGAAGCGGTGGCGTTGGCTGTCGACAACCTCGCGCAATGCCGCGTAGTCGCACATGCGACCACCGATATCGACCGGGATGACGGCCTTGGTCCGCGGCGTGATGGCACCTGCCAGGACACTGGGGGCCAGCCCGTAGTCGCCGTCGGCCTCGCCGGCGTCGACCAGGACCGGGGTGGCGCCCACGTGCACGACGGGCGATGCCGAGGCCGTGTAGGTGTAGGCGGGAACGATCACCTCGTCGCCGGGACCGATACCCAGCACCCTCAGGGTCAGTTCCAGCGAGGCCGTCGCAGAGTTCAGGCAGGCTGCCCGGGCGGTGCCGCAGCGCTCCGCCACCTGCTTCTCGAGGGCCTTGGTTCGCGGCCCTGTGGTGATCCAGCCGGAGCGCAGCGCGGCCACCACCTCCTGGCACTCGGCATCAGTGATGTCCGGGGGCGAGAACTCGACGCGCATCAGCCAGCTTTCCTCATCGTCGATGGCATACTCGTAGTGTGATCAAGGCTCGGGTGGTAGGTGGGCACCACATGAGCCAACTCCTGCTTGATCCGGTCACTTCCTTCAGGCAGGCAGGCCGTCAGCCGGGAAATCTTGTCCTCCACCTCCTGCCTGGTGGGCGGTGCCGCAGTGGACACGAGGATGGACTTATTCGCAGTGGGGCGCAAGTCTTCATCATGCATCTGCAACTCCTCGTAGAGTTTCTCACCTGGTCGCAGCCCGGTAAAAGCCACCTCGACGTCACGTCCGACCCGCAAGCCTGACAGCTTGATGAGGTTGACAGCCAGGTCGTAGATCCGCACGGGCCGCCCCATCTCCAGGATGAAGATCTCTCCGGCATGAGCCATCGAGCCTGCGGCGATGACCAGACGGGATGCTTCGGGTATTGTCATGAAGTAGCGGGTGATGTCCGGATGAGTGACAGTCAGTGGCCCGCCCGATCGCAGCTGTCGCTTGAACAGGGGAATGACAGAGCCGTGGCTGCCGAGCACGTTGCCGAATCGTACGGCAGCGAAAACGGTGGTGCGGCATGTCCGGGCCAGAGCCTGAACCTCCAGTTCGCACAGCCTCTTGGTAGCGCCCATCACATTGGTTGGGTTGACGGCCTTATCGGTGGAAACCAGGATGAAGTGGCTGCATCTGAATTCCTCAGACAGACGGCACATCATCCAGGTGCCCAGCACATTGTTCTCCACCGCCTCACGGGCGTTGTTCTCCATAAGGGGGACGTGCTTGTGCGCAGCCGCATGGAAAACGACTTTCGGCTGATGCTGTTCGAAGCACTCACGAATGACCCGTTCATTCGTCACCGAGCCGATGACAACAGAGAGAGCGACTCCAAACTCGGCGGCCTTGGGCTGCATCTCATGGAGCAACTCGTAGGCCGTGTTCTCGTAGATATCGAAGATGACGATCCGGCGCGGCCGGGTCTCAATGAGTTGGCGGACCAGCTCGGAGCCAATGGAACCGCCGCCACCGGTCACCAGGACGACCTCTCCGCGCACGTACCCCATGCTCATGGTGTCGAAGGCGACCTCGTCACGTGTGAGCAGCTCGGAGATCTCCACTTCCCGAAGCGCTATCTTTCCATCATCCTGCCGAGCTAGGTCCCGTACGTTGGGCAGAGTGAGAATCCGCAGACCCGTCGTCAAGCAGATAGACAGGATGCGCTTGCGCTGGGAGGCCAACGCTGAAGGGCAGGCCAGTACGATCTGCTCAGCCCTACACTCTTCAGCAATACGAGGGATATCCTCGCAGGTACCGTAAACCTTAACGCCGTGGACATGACGACCGTGCTTGGTCACGTCGTCATCGACCAGGGCCACTGGCTTGCCGCACATGTCCTCATCGCACAGATGCATTCGCTTGATGGTCAGCGAACCTGTCTGCCCCGCACCGACAATGAGTGTGCGGGGACGGTCGTCATGTGCTCCTGCTCGCGCACTACGCTGCACCCGGGTGCTCCACAGGGCTCGGACTGCTAGACGCGCCCCGGCGGCCATGATGGCCAGCAGCGCCCAGGCCATGACGTAGGAGCGTACCGACAGCCCGCCCTCGAAGACCAAGGAGAACAGCAGGTCCCCGCACACCGAACCGACGATAGTGGCATAAAGAATCCGCAGTGCCTCCGTCATCGACGCGTAGCGCCACAGGCTGTTATACATCTTGAAGGCGGCGAAGACCCCGACGTTGACAACCGCCAGGCCACCCACCGCCAGCAGACCACCGGTAGCACCCGTGGCCGTCGCCCACTTCGTGGTTCCCCACGCCGCGCAGTACAGGGCCAGGTAGGTGGCTAGGACATCAACAGCCATCAGGGTGATCGACTCAATCCGGCACACCGGCAGGCTCGGCCACGCCGGGCCGCGAGCAGACTGTTGCATGGGCACGGTGTCAACCGGCGAAGCATCGGACAAGACCTTCTCCTCGGGTCCCGCGGGTGCGCGTGGCGACAGCTGCTTCGAATCCGGCTCCCGGTTCCCGGCAGTATCAGCGAGATGACTGGTCACACCAGAGGAGCCCTGGCACGTTTCAGTCATGGGTCATCACGCTCCACCGTGCCGGCCGACGGGTAAGGGGCCTACCACTTGCGAGCGAAGAACTCTGATCAAGCAATTCACGCTGGCAGGAGCGACAGAATTCAAATGTCATCAGGGTTTCAATCTGCGGATGGGCGAACCAAGATAGCTGATTCGCTGGACGGACTTGAGAATACGACTGCCATCACCGAAACAGGCATCAGCAGGTCAACAACATGACAACTGGAACACACTCAGCCATCATGAGAATCTGCCGCTTTTTTACGGCTTGACGTCAATCTAACACTAGAGGCCACCAATTGGAAGATTCTGATGCAACTCCACCACAATCATCGTTTACCAACAGATCCATCGTCGATTAATGTTATAGAATCACGAACCAAACCCGACGGATTGCTTTAATCAACAAATTATAACCCCAGAAACTGTTGATAACACACAATAGAAAGAGAGGACTCATAACCTCAACAAAACAATTGCATAATCACCTTGGAGACATCATCACATATTCAACATGCCATGCTTCATAACGCGAAAGAACTGAACGCATCATGCCATCAAAGTTGAGGAATGAAATCAGGCCGATCAAAACGTCGCCGGCCGACCACATCCCCTACTGAGCCCATTCCCCCGAGCGCTGATCGCAACCCCGTAAGGAGACTAGACAGACACACTCTCAGTGGAGACGGCGCTGCTTCGCACGGCCTTGCGCTTACCTCCGGGCTCCGACACGTTATTGAGCACCACACCGAGCATGCGCCCACCTCCCTGCTCCACAGCCAGAGCCGCCTCCCGCAGATCATCCGCGCTGGTACGGCCGGCACGTGCAACGAGGATGACTCCTCCAGCGTGGGCAGCTAGGACGACACCGTCAGTGAATCTCAGGATCGGTGGTGCATCAATGACCACCAGACGGTCCGCCGCCAGCTCTCGCAGCAGGTCGCGCATCATGGGAGCGCCCAGCAGTTCGGAGGGGTTCGCCGGCGTACGGCCTGCAGGCAGGAGCTCCAGATCCGTCACCGGCCCCTTGACCAGGGACTCACTGAGGTACGCCGAGCCCGTCAAAACGTCTGCAAGCCCAGGACTGTCCTGAAGTCCGGTCGTACTCGGTGCGCGCAGGTCACCGCCGACCAGGACCACCCGGTGGCCAGACAGGGCCAGAACCCGCGCCAGGCTGGCGGCAGTCACCGAGGCTCCCTCCTGCGGGCCGGCCGAGGTGATGACAATGACTCGTCGATCCCCTTGAGATATGGCATGAAGCACGTTGGTCCGAGCAACGCGCAACTGCTCCTCCATCTTGATCTCCGCCCCCCGACTCAGCCACCGCAACGAGGGAACCCGCGGCAGGGCGCCAAGCAACGGCACTGACAGCGCCTCACGAACCTCCTCCGGCCCCCTGAGGCTCTTGTCGAGCAGCTCCTGGATAAGGATCCACACGTAACCCAGGACGATCCCGGCAAGCAGCCCCACGGCCACACAGGTCACCAGGGCCGGAGAACGAGTCGCACTGACCAGCTCAGCCGAGGACAGGAGAACGAGCTCCACGGGAGACTCATCCCCCTCCAGGCCCTTGACCTCGACAGCGGCCTGACGGATCACCTCATCAGCCAGGACCTGAGCCTGGTGCGACGACGAGGCGGTGACGGAGACCTTCACCGACACCGTCTCTGGGACCCGCTCCGCAGAGACCGAGGACGCGAACTCCTCCGCCGTCTCATCCAACTTGAGCGAGTCCACGACACGCTGCGCGACCGCAGCCGAGGTGAAGACGGGGACCACGGCGTCGGTCTTCAAGGCAGCGAGCTGTGCCGCATTGTAATGAGACAGCGCGCTCTGCGTGGGATCCCCCGCTATCTTCACACGCAGATAGGTCTGTGCCGTTGCCGTATAGGAGCTGGGAGAGGCGAATGCAAACAGCATTGAGGCCAGCACACACACGACAAGCGCCAGAACCAAGGAACCAATACGTCGACGGGTCAGATGAAGAAGGTCCTCAAGCGTCATCTACGTACCACCAGGCAATAATCGAGGTCGACAGGACAGGACGCTCTTCAACGTGAATGCTCAACGAAGAAGCGCCATAATTAACGCCCAAGACAGTAACATACCTGAGACCAAGACACGCAACTATCTGGCAGATTCGATGAGAAAGGACTCATGCCGTCGACAACTTTTTGAAGAATTCTTCTCATTGGAGCGATGTTGTTTCGTAGGAAATCTACGAATAGCCTTCACCGCACGGTTGTCCCGTCACAGCATGACACCCCTGAAGGACTTCTTCTCCGGCAGGACGATCCGGTCTCCGAAAACGCGGTCGTAGCACGAAGGAGCAAAGTCAGACAGTCCATCAGCATCCGTGAAGGTGATCTCGCCGAAGTAGACGTTTCCATCCACCTCATAGAAGTCTACGCGGGCGCAGGCGAACCCCTTTCCGAGCTTGCCGGCCAACGAGAGCATGGTCTCCAGGCCGGCTGGTGCCGGGATGTCCGGAGCACGGTCGGCTTCGCACGTGTACTCGAAAGGCGCACGGGTCCAGTCCGGAAGGTAGGTGCCCCGCAGCGTCCGCCCTGGAGACCTGTCCACGGTGAAGATGAACTGGACGACGCCGTCGAACACCATGAACTTGTAGTCCCGCAACCCTCCTGAGGCGTCACGCAGGAAGGGCTCACACACGATACGGGGTTCACAGTACTCGTAGTGCAACTCGAAGCCGCCTTTCATCGCCTGGCGCAGGCCAAGCCATTCCCGCAAGCGTCGACGAGCACCTTCCCCATCGAGCGCGCCCTTGTCGGGCACGAGGATGTTCCACCCGGAGCCATGCGTGGCCTTGAGGACAAAACTGTGCGGGAGGACATCGAAGTCGATCTCGTCGGGGGAGTCCCATACGCCCAAAAGGGGAACGAGGTACTTCTCCCCCACCTTGCTGGCAACCCACTGGCGCACCAGGTACTTATCCGCCAGGCGCCCCTTGAGCGGAGTGGAGTCGTAGAGCTTGAGCCAATGGATCTTCTCAGTCATGGTACGAGGCTCCTCCACATGGCAGGGGCGGCACTTGAACAGCCAGTACCAGTGCTTGAGCGCAGAACGGTAGTGGTCTGGTGACAATCGGCAGTTATGACGATAGATCGCGCGCTTCAACCAGTTCTGAACCGGCGGGGAGAAGATGACCTCAGCAGCACCTCTGACACTCATTGTCGACACCTCTCAATTAGGGTGACCGGCAGCCCACCCAGGGAGGGGACGCGCGCAACGCCTCTCAGGCCACCGTATCGGCGGCCTGAAAAGTACCGGATAGGGAGACGAGAGAGGCGGTCCCGGGGAACAGGAGCACGCCGTTACCCGGCCAAACCCTGGTGACCAAGCAACGGCTTTATCCTGCATTACACCAGGTGTATTTGTAAAGTTAATCGACTGGGAGTGTCGAATGTCAGGCCTCGACTGTCGCCGCGGCCATGTCGACCGTGGCAGTCGGCTGACGACCGAGGTCTCCACTCAGCCGATCTCTGGTTTGATGAGGTCCTGGGCACCAGTCCAGGTAGCCTCATCCTCTGGGACGGCGAGCTCCAGACGGATCCGGTCGCCCGTGTGCAAGGCGTCCAGGACCACCTCAACCGCTGACCTCGCCTGTTCTTAAACGGACAAAACCCATCTGAGAACCCCAACGACATCAACGGCGCCAACGTCACCTGACCTCTCGCGGGGTCTATGCGACGTTGGCAGCACCGTCTCCATTGCGGTCAGGATCGTCCCCGCTCGCGCGGGGTTTACACATCGGGCAGCCGATGCTCACTCGAGAACCACGGATCATCCCCGCTCGCGCGGGGTTTACACGGACGACCACTCGCCCCGCAGCCCGTCAACGGGATCATCCCCGCTCGCGCGGGGTTTACCCGGCCTGCCGGAGCGCCTCGCGGCGCACGGCCGGATCATCCCCGCTCGCGCGGGGTTTACGCCAAGGAGATCGGTGCTGCGACGCCGAAGGACGGATCATCCCCGCTCGCGCGGGGTTTACGCGCCAGCCCGGCTGCCTCCCCCCTCGGCACCCGGATCATCCCCGCTCGCGCGGGGTTTACGCCCGCTTCGTCTCGGCACTCACTGCCTACTCCGGATCATCCCCGCTCGCGCGGGGTTTACTTCGAGCTTCTTGCCGATCGATTCGCCGATTGTCGGATCATCCCCGCTCGCGCGGGGTTTACGCCACGGTGCCATGCTGCGAGAGCGCCTGTCGCGGATCATCCCCGCTCGCGCGGGGTTTACCAGGCGCCTGGGGAACCGGGGGAGGGCCGCCACGGATCATCCCCGCTCGCGCGGGGTTTACCCAAGGTCGACCTAGAATCAGCCGCTGAGAAACGGATCATCCCCGCTCGCGCGGGGTTTACCGACGGCGGATCGCGGCTCGGTCAACGCCTGGCGGATCATCCCCGCTCGCGCGGGGTTTACGTCGATGCCATCGCAGACGAGACCATCACCATGGGATCATCCCCGCTCGCGCGGGGTTTACGGGGAGTGCGCAGGAGAAACGATCGCATGCGGCGGATCATCCCCGCTCGCGCGGGGTTTACAGCCTGAAAGGACAAGTCGTGACGGACATCACGGGATCATCCCCGCTCGCGCGGGGTTTACGGGGAGTGTGCAGGAGAAACGATCGCATGCGGCGGATCATCCCCGCTCGCGCGGGGTTTACCGTGTTGCGGCTTGGCTACAGGGATGGGGTGCGGGATCATCCCCGCTCGCGCGGGGTTTACTGCGCCCGGTCGAGGGCGCGCATGTCGGCCGGGGGATCATCCCCGCTCGCGCGGGGTTTACTCACCGACCTCCTCGACCCCGAGCAGCAGTATTCCGGATCATCCCCGCTCGCGCGGGGTTTACAGCAGCAGCCACGATCCCAGCACATCACCCGGCGGATCATCCCCGCTCGCGCGGGGTTTACCGACGGACGGTGACGTCGTGGACGACGTACCCGGGATCATCCCCGCTCGCGCGGGGTTTACGGTGACCAGTTCAGCTCCAGAGCGACCGGGTCCGGATCATCCCCGCTCGCGCGGGGTTTACCCCGCCGTCGCGCGGGAGATGGCCGCCGCTGCCGGATCATCCCCGCTCGCGCGGGGTTTACCTGGACGGTGGGCGGGAAATCGGAGTCGCGCGAGGATCATCCCCGCTCGCGCGGGGTTTACGTTTTAACCCTTTTTCTTTACCCTTTCTTTACCGGATCATCCCCGCTCGCGCGGGGTTTACGGCGCGGCCTGCCCGCTCTCCAGCACCACGAGGGGATCATCCCCGCTCGCGCGGGGTTTACCCACGGGCCAGGCAATGCGCCTGGCCCTTCGTGGGATCATCCCCGCTCGCGCGGGGTTTACGTCGGCGTAGTCCTTCGTGGACTTCGTGAGTCGGGATCATCCCCGCTCGCGCGGGGTTTACTCGATGCCGCGCCAGGTGGGCAAGACCTATACCGGATCATCCCCGCTCGCGCGGGGTTTACGGCATGGCCGGGTTGCGCCAGCGAGTCGCGAGAGGATCATCCCCGCTCGCGCGGGGTTTACCTGGCAGTCTGAATACCCGCGCCGACGGTGCCCGGATCATCCCCGCTCGCGCGGGGTTTACCCGGTTCAGGCCGTAGCCGATCGACCGTGTGGTGGGATCATCCCCGCTCGCGCGGGGTTTACTGGAGGCGCTGGCCGCCATGGAGGAGGGAAAGGGGATCATCCCCGCTCGCGCGGGGTTTACCTCGTGCCCAGGCTGGTTCGTACTCGGCAGTGGTGGATCATCCCCGCTCGCGCGGGGTTTACTTGGTCCGTTGCTGCTCGCGCGGCAGCAGGTCGGGATCATCCCCGCTCGCGCGGGGTTTACATATGGTGGTAGCACACATCCAGGACCATCTTAGGATCATCCCCGCTCGCGCGGGGTTTACAACACCCCCGTCAGCGATCTGCTGATGGGGGTGGGATCATCCCCGCTCGCGCGGGGTTTACCGGGGAACTCGCATAATGAAGTTCTTGCCCCCAGGATCATCCCCGCTCGCGCGGGGTTTACGACACCGAGATCTACGTCTACAACGGCCGCACCGGATCATCCCCGCTCGCGCGGGGTTTACATTTCCCGCCCACCGTCCAGGACCAGGATTGCAGGATCATCCCCGCTCGCGCGGGGTTTACTCGCGTACTCCAAGGAAGACATCGATTCGATCAGGATCATCCCCGCTCGCGCGGGGTTTACGCCCACTCCCGAGTCACTCGGTACGCCACTCCGGGATCATCCCCGCTCGCGCGGGGTTTACTACTGCCAGCCATGCCGGATCACGATGAAGATGCGGATCATCCCCGCTCGCGCGGGGTTTACACCGCCCGAGCCAGGAGGATGAGGCTCGGGCGGGGATCATCCCCGCTCGCGCGGGGTTTACCAGGACCAGAGCGGGGTCTTCTCGCCCTGGGCGGGATCATCCCCGCTCGCGCGGGGTTTACCCGGTTGTGGAGACGTCCCTGCCGCCCGCCCTGGGATCATCCCCGCTCGCGCGGGGTTTACGCTAGTGAGGAGGAGCATGGCGGTGGGCTTGCCAGGATCATCCCCGCTCGCGCGGGGTTTACACTTGCGGATCCTAGGAATCCCAACGATGAGCTACCCTACCAGGCCATGTTTACCTTCACTGCCGACCTAGCGCTCGCTCCGCAGAGCTCCGATAGCGCCGTCGTCTCGCAGCGATCGACCACGACTCCTTCGGAGGCTTAACGGCGCCAGGGATCGCCTGCGATCCCTCAATCTGCCGGTATGGCGTCCTCATCACCAGGCACCCCTCGATATCAACCGGTTCGCGATCATGCCCCAGTGACGCAACCGCGAAACGCTGCTCGGACCGCACCGACCAGATCAGCAACGCTCGCCCTTCCCCTATGTATGCCCGAACCAGTTCCCACAGCTGCTCCCGTACTCGAGCTGAGAGATGACCAACGAAGACCCCGGGAGAGACCTCAAGCAGCCAACGAGTCATAGAGCCCCGCAATGAGGCAGGGGCGGCAGAAAGAATCAGGACTACCACTCTCCTGCGTCCTCTCCGGCATAATTCGCTCCACCGGCCACAGCACGCCGCTGGTAGTCCCACAAGGAGACCACGTTGACACCCATATCCTCCAGATCATCGACCTCAAGCAGGCGGTAGATGTCCTTGACCGTCCGCTCGATGACCTTGAGCTCGAAGACCTTGTCCCGAACACGCCGTCGCGTGGTCCCGGTGAGGTCATCCATCCCTTCAGAGACAACGTCGAAGGCGATAGGTATCGTCGTCTCCGCCTTGTACAGGTCGGCGACGTCGTAGACGAAGGATCGCTCATGGCCCGTGTGGACGAAGCCGAGACCCGGAGAGCACCCTAGGGAGACGATCACGCCGTGGACGACGCCGTACAGGGCTGCGTGCGCAGCTGAGAGTGCCTGGTTGATCGGATCCGACGCCTCGAAGTCATCAGGACGGTAGTCACGTCGGGTCCAGGGGACCCCAGTGCGCCTGGAGTTCTCACGGTAAACCTCGCGAACCCTGGCCCCCTCCCGCCCCCTGAGCTGCTGCATGGTGAGCCCATCAACATCCTCGCCGCTGAAGCGCATGCAGTACATCTCGCGAGCCACCCGCAGCCGCTTCTGGGGAGAGGAGACCCGGGTTGCCTGCTCCACCAGCAGCCGGGTGGACGTCGCCAGGGATCGTCCATGCGCGTAGTAGCGCACGCCGCGCTCACCGACCCAGACCGCCGTCGTCCCGCACTCACCGAGCAGGCTCATCGCCTGGTGACTGACCGACGTTCCCGGGCCGAGGAGGACGGCGACCAGCGAGGCCGCGGGGACACGGATGGTGCCCTGATCGTTGCGTGCGGTCAAGGCACCATCCTCCCGGTGCACCACACAGTGCTCCAGGTAGAGGAAGGACATCCGGTCCTGGACGCGGGGCAGAGCCGTCACCGGAACCGGCAGCATTCTGACCATGTCTCAGTCCTGTCGCACCCGGGCAAGCGTCATGAGCCCGCAGCCGTAGGCCTTGGACCTACCGACCCCGGCGATGAGTGCGCGGCGTAGGGACTCGGGATCGGTGACACGCAGACTCCCCTCGTAGACGGTCCGGTTAATGGTCACCCGATCACGTCCTTGCTCCCCTGGCCGTCGCCGGTTGAAGACAGGACGCTCCCGATAAGCGACCATGACAGCCCCGTCAATGACCCCACCATCGGTGTGGTCCACAGGCATGAGCTCGAACCCGAATCGTGTGGTGCGTTCAATGAGCCACTGCCGCTGCTGCTCAACGGTGACGTGACCGTAGCGCTGTCCGCGCACCCCTGGACCTCGAGAGGCCGAGTAGGACGGGTTCGCCGCTAGGCGGAAGGCCCACAGCTGCCCGGCGTCCAGCGAAGCGAGGAAAGGCGAGTAATCCAGAGTCCGCGCCTGAGAACCGGCTGTTCCCGCCTCCGCGACGAGCTGAGAGCAGTCAGGCTCCACCGGCGAGAGTATGTACAGCGCCGTCGTCGTACCTCGGTCGACCCGCCACAGGACACGTCCGGGGCCGTCCCCGACATTGCCTCCGGTGGCTCCCATGACCACGGCGTGCATGGCCTGAGGCGAACCCAGATACTTTCGCGTGAGGCGGCGCTGCGGAGCCAGATCAATCTTAGTCAGGAACACCGGTTCGCCTCCTCCAGCGCAAGCATGGGATCGTGGACGTCCGGCTTGGGAGTACCCACCTGTGTCATGAGCCGTTCGACCTGGCGGAAATCGTAGTCGCGGCGGCGCGGATCGAAGGAGACCGGTACGTCACGACTCCCCCATGCTGATCCCCGCTCCTCGACGGGTACGGCATCCTGGTCGAGAAGCATCTCCGCGTCGAAGACATGACCGCGGTGCCGCTTGCGGAACCATGGCGAGGCGAGCCAGGGCTCGCTTCGAAGCGCATCAAGCAGCGTCGTCTCCCGAAGGCCCAGGGACACCGGTGGTGTCGGTGTGCAGGAGCGTCTCCCGAGATACAGAGGGAAGGCCGGGCACCGAAGCGCCTCGTCAATGCCCTCCAGGAGAGGCCGATCGCCTTCGATGCCGGCGAGGAAAACGGCGTCGGCGAGGTAGTACCGATTCGACAGAGGCATGGACTCCTTGCCATTGAGGGTGCGTGCCGTGTGGAAGTCCCTGATGACTCGGCCAGGCTGATCCTTACGCACCCCGAACCGCAGGGACAGGAGATCCTCAATCGGATCCGTCCGGCGACGGCCGACAGCGGCCGCCAGCATGCCGATGACGCCGCTCCTGGTCGGCGCGAGCTCGGTGGAACGAACGGTGAAGCGCGATTTCACCCCCCAGGCCTGCAAAGGTCCTGCGAGTCGCAGGAGGAGGACGGTCATCAGGCCCGCTCCTCACGGCTCACACGCGGAGCCACGACCTGGCGGACCCGGTCGGGCAGGTCGGCGAAGGACACGCGCTCGCCGAGCGAGGAGACGGCGTCTGAGTCCTTGAGGGCGACGACGAAGCTGCTCAGCGGCGTCAACCCGTAGTTCTTCTCGATCGTCTTGGCGTATTGCGCGAGCACACCTACTGAACGGTCGATGTACCCAAGACCGGAGGCCTCCGGCACCGGTTCCTCAAAAGCGCCGACGAGGGAGACTGGCTGGTCATCGCGGACGGAGATGACGACGGCCTCGGGCAGGGTCCGGTTGGCGAAGGTGTTCTGCTTACCGGTGGGCATGGACAGGCAGAAGCCCTTGATGAAGACCTCCAGTGCCCGCAGTACTGCATCGCCATCCCCGAGGTTCTCGACCAGCATGTCGAGATTAACGGTGGCGTAGCGGTACATGGTGGCTGAGGAGAACTCGACCGTGCCCATCATGCCTGCACCGGCGTCCTCCTCCTCGGAGCGGCTCTTCTCATCGTCGACAGCGGTGAAGAAGTCGTACTCGTTCTCGGCTGCGTGCGTAGAAATAGCGTGGGCCACCTGGCAGGCGGCGTCGACATTGAGGTCGGTGTCGTCAGCCACCATGCGCCCGAAGAGCGCGATGTCGACGGCGTGCGTCTCCTTAAAGATCTTCTTGACCGTCTTGGCGTCGAGCGTCTCGCCGCTGCGGGCCGAGGCGATGGCCAGCTCAGCCAAGCGCGCGATCTGGCTGGTGGACAGGAACAGAAGGTAGCCGGACTCCTGAGTCCCGTCCTTCTTGCCGCGAGGAGACGAGAGCTTGATCTTGGCCGCCTTGAACACGCCCTCGGCGAGCGCGGTGGCGTTCTCCGCAAACTCCGGAGCACCCTTGGCGATTGACGAGGCCAGTACCTCGACGACCCGTTTGGTGCGCACACCGATGTCCTCGGCGTCGAGCAGATCATTGAAGTACAGGCGCGTGGCCCGCTTCCAGGACTGGCTGGAGACCCGCAGGCGACGGACACCGCCGTACACGGCGGACTTTGGGGAGCCCGAGTCGTCCCGGTTGACACAGGACGGCGGCAGGTTCTGGATGATGTGGATATCGACGTAGGTGCTCATTGTCAGTTCTCCGGGATCGGCGCGGTGGCGGTTGAGTTGGTTGCAGATGCCGGGGTGGCATCGTCGGAAGAGGCTAGGGATTCGGCCGGCAGGGACTGGTACTGCCGTGCCCAGGTCAGGCGAATCCGTCTGGCTCCGCCTGGCTGCTGGAAGTGGAGGATGTCGTCAGCGAGCATGGCGTGATCCAAAGGAATGCTCCGAGCACGAAGTAGCGAGATGAGACCCCGCAGATGGTGGAGCAACTCGGTGACGGTCGTCGAGGTGACCAGGGCGTTGAAGCGCGCCCGGGCCGAGGGGTTCTCCTCGTCCGGCGGACCGATCAGGCTGCGAGCAGCATGGCCGAGCCCTCTTCCGGGTGCGAACATGGGCTCGGTCCGCGACTGCTGGTGCACGGCGTAGAGCGTCATGGCTGCGTGGACAGCGGTCTCCTCCCAGGTGGGGGCGTCGCCCGCATAGTCGGGAACGTGGACGCTGGTGAGCTCCCAGATCTCGGGGAGCTCACCTGGAAGCCTGTTCGCCCCCTTGCGCAGGGCGGCCAGATCTCCGCGAGCTCGAGCCTCATTGCGCCGATAGCGGGCTTGCAGCCCCTCCTGCCTCTTCGTTCCGCCAATGCGCTGGTCGACGAGGCGGCCGGCATTCTCCTCCAGCCGCGGACGGTAGGGCCGCCGGCTCGCTCCGGGCGGTACTGCATCTGCCACGTTGGCACGTGTACTGGTATCCGACACAGTCATGCCGGTGTCCTTTCTTCATTCTTATTGTTCTCAGCGGTGCTGTCTTGCTGCGCAGATGCCGGTACGGCCACGTTCAGAGCACGGCGGAAGAAGAACAACGCCTTGCCGACGTCCATCCGTCCCTTCCCCTCCCCGCGTCCGGCGAAGGCGGTGTCCGGCACGGCGGATGCGAGCATCTCCTGCTGCCTCCAGGCCTCGGAGCGCAGCAGCCTGCGCCACTGGTCTCGGGCCCTGACCGGGTCCGTTTCGTCGAGGGAGGCGAGCCATCGGGGGAAACGCTCATCAATGACCTGGTAGAAGGCGGCACTGGCATGCTCGCGCGCAGCCGACGCCGTGTCTGGGCTCCCGCCGCGAGCACGGTCCAGGTTCCCGGCCAGGTTCCGCAGTGCGGAGGCGACCTGTTCCGTCTCCTCCATGGCACCGCGCACGACGGCGAGCAGTCGCTTGTTCTCGAAGTCGAGTAGACCGGCGGGCAGGGAGAGGACGTCGTCGACGAGCTCGGTGACAACCGCTTCCTGAGCCCCGTACTCGATGCCGACGGCGTGCAGGGGGACGAGGCCGCCAGCGGGGACGATTCTGCGACGCATGAGCTCCTGGTAGAAGGAGACAACACCGGGGGAACGGTACCGTGTCACCTCCCCTGCACCCTTGACCGTGATCCTCGGACTCAGTTGGGCCACGAGACTCGACAGTCCTCGCCAGAATGCCCGGTCCGTCGGCAGCTTGCGCGGCATGTAGACAGGTGCCTTGAACTTCTTGGTCTGCGGTTCGGAGTAGCGCCATGCGGTCATCGGTTCGACCAGATACCGGTTCTGGGGCGTTGCCTTGTCTCCGTTGCCCAGGAACAGGCTGGTGACACCCGCGTCGTCGCCGTGCAGCAGCACGCGGCGCGTCTGCCACGTGTAGCAGGCGACGGGGCCCTCGGGTTCCACGGCAAGCGAGCCCGCCGGGCCGTCGGCCTCACGTTCCCAGGACGCGAGATCCTGCTGCGGGTCGACGTCGACCAGATCAGGGAGTTCCTCGCAGACGACGGTGTTGAGGAGCAGGGTCCGCTCCAAGCTCTCACCCGTCACGGTCACGGTGCCGATCTGCCCCGTCCAACCGGGGCCGATCGGGTATCCCTTTCCTCCCCTGGCCTGAGGGTCTCCGACGGCTCCAGAGCGGATGCCGGAGGGGTCGAATGCGTGGACGTGCACCAACCATCTGGCCGCCTCCGCCCAGCTGATGGATTCCAACCCTTGAGCGATACGAGTAGTGAAGAAGGGATTGCCGTTGGGGACATCCACAATGAGGGACTCCAGTCCCGAGGTCCTGCCCGAAGCCGAGTGGATTCCTGCGACCTGGAAGAAGGGACGGTCCGGATCGCGCAAGTCGAAGCGCTCCCGGTAGCGCTCCAGGTAGGCACTGGCGTCCCGCCCCAGGCGCTCGGGCTCCTCCCAGTACTCCCGCCAGGTGTCCAGGTCCTCCGGCCCATCCATGGTGCGGTGGCAGATGGCCAGCAGCAGGCGCAGGATGGCCACGTCCTGGCTGGCGATCTCGCCGTGGATCCCGGCGACGTCCGTCGCCTCGCGGAACAGGGTGAGGAGGGAGACCTCGTCGGGGGTGCCGTCAAGCCTGGTCACCCGGATCCAGGGCTCGTCGAGAAGATTGAAACGCTGCGTCATTCTGATTGGACCTCCTTGAGCCCGGTGGTTGGGGAGTACTCGAGTGCGGTGTCGGCCAGTTGTGCCCGGCCTTCTTCCAGGAGGAGGAACAGCTGTCCGCGGAGCTGCGGATCATCCTGCCAAGCGGGTACGACGTATTTCTCCAACTCATCGATGACCTGGTCGATCCGGTGCGGATTGCTCAGGCGCGGAGGAAGCCTCACGGCGGACAGGGCCATGGCGCGCACAACCCTCCTGTCCGGGGCGCGGTCTGTGGGGATCATGGCGCCCGGTGCCTCCGGTGCGGAGGACAGGGTGCGCAGCTCCTCCTGACCGCCTTCCCGATGCAGGTCCAAGAGGATGACCTCCAGGGAGTCCTCGCCATCACGGACCTGGGCACGTCCCCTCTCCTCATTGTCGGAGGCCGTCGTATGCAGCCAGCCGATCAGGGAGGCACTCTTCCCTCTCCGCTCGGGCTCATTCAGAAGAAAACCCTGAGCGGCCTCATGCTTCGCACGGTTGCTCGTCGCGTATTTCTCTCGAGCTTGGTTGACGGCCTCCTTCCACGACGGCGGCACTGAGGCATCGGGGCCGTAGACGGCCTCGATGAGGTCGTGGACGTCGTCGGGAACCGTGATGATGCCAGAGCCATTGATCACCCGGTCAAGTGTGGCCGCGCTCAAGAGCATGTCCTGCTCGCCGTAGATCGTCTTGGCTCCCGGCTCCAACGAGGGATCGGAGGAGGACGTTGACGGCAGCCAGTCGATGTAGCAGATGGGTGCAGCGAGTCGGGGCGGTCGCCGCCGCTGGTGGCGGTGCAGACGCCCCATACGCTGGAGGACCAGGTCGATGGGAGCGAGGTCAGTGACGAGCAGGTCGAAGTCGACGTCGAGGGACTGCTCGACAACTTGGGTGGCCACGATAACGGCCCGGTGCGGGCGCTTCCCGGCCCTGCGCGGAGGACCGAAGCGGTCGAGGAGATCCTGGTCCTTGGCGAGCCGGTCGCCGATCGTGAAGCGGGCATGGTGGAGACTGACGTCCTCGCCGAAGTGCTCGCGCAGCCGCTCATAGGTCTCCTGGGCGCGCCGTACCGTATTGCGGACCACCAGTGCGCAGCCACCCTCGGCGAGGGCCTCCTGAAGAAGCGGGATCAGAGCATCCTTCGTAAGCCGTCTGATCCGGACCGTGCTGCGTCGTCCCGACGCGGTCGGGACGACCTCGGTGCCCTCCTTGCCAGCGGTGACCAGGCAGGGGAAGGGAGTGTGCACGTTCTCAGGGGCGGGACGACGGTGGACGCGCTCCCCCGCTGCCAGGCGCAGGCCCCGTCGGTAGGCGTCGACCATGGCGGAGCAGCGGGCCTCGGACAATGTGGCCGACAGGAGCACCACCGGCACCCCGTAGGCCGCGAGCCAGGTCAGGACCCGGTCCAGGTAGACGTTCATGTACGTGGAGTAGGAGTGCACCTCGTCGACGATGACGACCTTGCGGGACAGTCCCAGGTGTCGCATGGCCAAATGCGGGGAACGCATTGCCCCGAACAGCAGGTGGTCTACGGTGGTGACGACGAAGTCCGACAGCATCGACTTCTTGCGCCCGCTGAACCAGGCCAGGATCGCCAGGTCGGCTCTGCGGCTGTCCTCGGAGTCTGCGGCATGGCCCGTTCGAGCCTCTTCCTCATCCCATCCGATCCCGACAGGGCGTGGGGTCTCGCCGGTCGCGTCGTCAAGCGATCCGAGGAGCCGGTCGCGGATCTCGTAACCGCGGCGTCGCAGAAGCCCGGCCTCCTTGTTGAGTCGAGACCGTCCGTGCAGTAGCTGAGCGGCGAACTCCGACGGCGCCCCCTCGTCGGCGTAGGCCTCCTCAATGCTCTCCAGCCAGTCGAGCTCGCGGGAGAACATGGCGTCCGTCGTCGCCTGAGTCGGCAGGGCGAAAAGGATCCCGGAGCGGTGAGTGCGGGCGGCGAGCACCTCGGCCGCCATGAGGGCCGCCTCGGTCTTCCCTCCTCCCGTGGACTCCTGGACGATGAGCATGCCCGGCAGCCCCATGGTGCGGGCGGCCTGGAGCGCGCGCACCTGGACGTCGGTGGCGCGGGCACCGACGGGCAGGTTGAAACGGCTGGTGAGCAGACAGTCGGGAGCGGTGCCCTCGTCGCGGGGACGCCATGGCGCGGGGATCTCCAAACGTGACAGACCAGTGGCCACGCGAGGCGCGTGGGCCTCGGGGGCGAGCAGGCACGCGCCATCGTCCTCGAGGGGCAGCAGCGGGAAGTAGGCCTCGGTCGAGGCGATCCAGTCCGAGACGATGAGCAGTCCCGAGAGCTCGACGAGGAAGGGCTGGGTCCATCGGTGACGCGCCCAGTGAGGAAGAAGAGCTGCGGTACCGGTGCGTCGCGTGACGAGCTCGAGGAGCTCCTGGCGGGTCGCGCTCCACGCCTTACCCTCGCCGAGGAGGTGCTCATGCCCGTAGTAGTCCTGGCCGAGAGCCGCCGTCGTGGGCGGGATGCCGTGATGGGCGCCAACGACAGAGGCGAGGGCCTCGGCGGGACCGCAGCCCCAACCGTGCTCGTTCATGAGCCAGCTCTCCAGGATCAAGTGCCCAGCCAGGGCGTGAGGGACCTTGCGCCGCTCGAGAGGATCCACCGGTTCGTGGATCAACCCTGCCTCCTTCATGCGGTCGTCCAGTCCCGGGACCTGGACGGAGAAGGCCGGGGTGCACTTGCCGATGTCGTGGACACCGGCGATCCAAGAGGTGAGCTGACAGAACTCCTCCAGCGGGGTCAGTCCTGAGTCGGAGCCCGCGAACTCGCGTTCGATGAGTCCGCGGATGGTGGGAGCCAACCAGTGTCTGGCCAGGTACTCGGCCACTGCGGCAGCATCGAGCAGATGCAGCCAGAGCGGGAGCCAGTGGCGGCTCTCAGGGTCGTAGCCGAATTTGGCCCATACGGACCGCGCGCGCTCTGAGAGCGTCACAGGGAGCTCCTTCGTTGGAGAGGTGGCCGCTTAGGTCACCGGGTAATCCTCAACACTGAAGATCGCCCATAGGGGATTGAGAGTGTTTCAGCGGAAACCGCGTGCTGCCGCATAGTAATAGCGGCCCACCCCAAAGACAGCTCAACTTTTCGATCAAACGGGCCTCAGGAGCCGAGTTTCCACGGGTCATAGTAGCACGCACACCACTCGCCATAGGAACTGCGATGCAGCGGAAGACCTGAAACTCAAGCCCCTCGACAGGCAATCGATGAAGCAACTTTAACCGGTATGGTTAATTTTCTACTGCACTGTCTCTGTCGTTGTATTTCGGTGCACGTCGAGAATTCTGGAGACTGGACGTACGAGCGGGGCCGGCGGCCCGAGTGAATCGGGCCGCCGGCCCCGCTCGTAGTCAGGTTCGGGTCCTGATCAGGCCTCGCCCGTCTCCGTGGCCTTCTCGGTGACCTTCTCGACAGTGGCGGTGGGCTCCTTGGCGCCGGGGGCGGCGATGACGGAGGCGTCCACGCAGCCGGTCTCGCGCTTGATGAGGTCCAGGTGGGCACCGGTCCAGGCGCCCTTGTCCTCGGGAACGGTCAGCTCCAGGCGAATGCGGTCACCCACGTGCAGGCCGGCGGCCTTGCGCTCGTCCTGGACGAGGCGGACCAGGTCACGGGCCCAGCCCTCGGCCTCCAGGGCGTCGTCGAGGGCGGTGTCCAGGACCACGAAGGCTCCCGAGGGCAGCATGGTGGCGGCCAAGGAGTCGTCATCGACCTCGATGCGGGTGGTCAAGGTGAAGGCGGCATCCTCCGCCTCCAGGACCACGGGGGTGCCGTCGAGCAGGACGTCGTTGAAGCGCACGTCGCCGTCCTCGGTGAGCTCCCACTGGCCCGCCTTGACGGCGGCGAAGAGCTTGGAGGTGAGCTTGCGGACCTCGGGGCTGAAGGCTCGCGGGTTGAGGGTCAGGTCCGCCTTGGCCTCGTAGCCGGCGGACTCGGCGTCCAGGACCCGGACATCCTTGACGTTGACCTCCTCGGCCACGAGCTCGCGGAAGGGGGCCAGTCCGGCCGGGTCGGCCGTGGCGATGGTCAGGCTGTGCAGCGGCTGGCGCACGCGCAACTTCTCGGCCTTGCGCAGGCTCAGGGCCGCCGAGACCGCCGTACGGGCCTCGTCCATGGCCGTGACGAGCTCGGCGTTGGCGACGTGCGCGGGCAGCACCGGCCAGTCGGTCAGGTGCACGGAGCGCCCGCCGGTCAGGCCCCGCCAGATCTCCTCGCTCACCAGCGGAGCCAGTGGCGCCATGACCTCGGTGAGCACGCGCAGCACCGTGGCCAGGGTATCGAAGGCGGCCGTCTCTCCGTCGGTGAAGCGCTGACGCGAGGTGCGCAGGTACCAGTTGGTGAGCACGTCGAGGAAGTCGCGGATCGTGGCGCAGGCCCCGGTGATGTCGTAGCCGTCCATCTGGGCGGCCACTGTCCCGGCCAGGTCCTTGGTGCGGGCCAGGACATAGCGGTCCATGACGTGCAGGCCGCCGTGCTTGGCGAACAGGCTCGCGTCGTCGAGGTCGACGCCGTCGGTGACGTAGCCGGTCTCCCCCGCCTGGCCCGCGTAGAGGGCGAAGAAGTACCAGGTGTTCCACAGCGGCAGCACCACCTGGCGTACCGTGTCGCGGATGGCCTTGTCGGTGACCACGAGATTGCCGCCGCGCATGACCGGTGCCGAGAGCAGGAACCAGCGCATGGCGTCGGCCCCGTCGCGGTCGAAGACCATGGAGACGTCCGGGTAGTTGCGCAGCGACTTGCTCATCTTCGCCCCGTCGTTGCCCAGGAGGATGCCGTGGGAGACGCAGGAGGTGAAGGCGGGCCGGTCGAACAGGGCGGTGGCCAGGACGTGGAGGGTGTAGAACCAGCCGCGGGTCTGGCCGATGTACTCCACGATGAAGTCACCCGGGTAGTGCGACTCGAACCACTCGACGTTCTCGAAGGGGTAGTGCACCTGGGCGAAGGGCATCGACCCGGACTCGAACCAGCAGTCCAAGACGTCGGGGATGCGGCGCATCATGGACTTGCCCGTGGGGTCGTCGGGGTTGGGACGCACGAGGGTGTCGATGAAGGGCCGGTGCAGGTCGGTGACCTTCACACCGAAGTCCCGCTCGAGGTCGGCGTAGGAGCCGTAGACGTCGGTGCGCGGGTAGTCGGGGTTGTCGCTGACCCACACCGGGATGGGGGCGCCCCAGAACCGATTGCGGGAGATGGACCAGTCGCGCGCGTTCGCCAGCCACTTGCCGAAGATGCCGTCCTTGATGTGGCCGGGGTACCAGTCGATGTCCTGGTTGAGCTCGACCATGCGGTCGCGGATCGCCGAGACGCGCACGAACCAGGAGGAGACGGCCTTGTAGATGAGCGGCTTACGGCAGCGCCAGCAGTGCGGGTAGGAGTGCACGTAGGAGGCCTGGCGCACCAGGACGGCGCGCTGGCTCTCGTCGCGGCGGGCCAGGGGGCCGGTGCCGTCGCGCAGGTCGGCGACGATGGGCTTGTTGGCCTCGAAGACCTGCAGCCCGGCGTAGTCACGTATCTCCTCGGTCAGGCAGCCGCCGTCATCAACGGGGACAACGGTCTCGATGCCGGCCCCCGAGCAGGCGATCATGTCGTCCTCACCGAAGGCCGAGGCCATGTGCACCAGTCCGGTTCCGTCGGAGGTGGTCACGAAGTCGGCGGCGATGATCCTCCAGGCCTTCGGCCCAGGTGCGGCGCCCTCCGCCCGGTGGGCGGCGTCGTCGAAGTAGTCGAAGATCGGGTGGTAGCGCCGCCCAACCAGGTCCGCCCCGGTGCAGGTGGCGACCACCTGCGGGTCCTCGCCGAGCTCGCGGGAGTAGGAGCCCAGCAGGTCCCGCGCGATGACGACGTCCTGGCCGGCCACCGGCGAGTCGAGGTGCTCGTCGACGTGGACGGTCACGTACTCGACGTCGGGGCCCACGGCGATGGCCATGTTGGAGGGCAGCGTCCAAGGCGTCGTGGTCCAGATGAGGACCAGCTCGGGGCGCTCGGCGCCCTGGCGCAGCGGCTCCTCCAGGCGCAGGCCCACCGTGACCGTGTTGTCCTGCCGGTCCTGGTAAACGTCGTCGTCCATTTTGAGCTCGTGGTTGCTCAAGGGGGTGCGGTCGTGCCAGCAGTAAGGCAGGACGCGGTAGCCCTGGTAGGCCAGCCCCTTGTCCCACAGCTGCTTGAAGGCCCACAGCACCGACTCCATGTAGTCGGGGTCGAGGGTCTTGTAGTCGTTGTCGAAGTCGACCCAGCGGGCCTGGCGGGTGACGTAGTCCTCCCACTCCCTGGTGTAGCGCAGAACGGAGCTGCGGCACTCCTCGTTGAACTTCTCGATGCCGATGCCACCTGGGCGGGTGATCTCGGTGACGTCGTCGATACCGAGCAGGCGCTGGGCCTCCAGCTCGGCGGGCAGGCCGTGGGTGTCCCAGCCGAAGCGGCGCTCGACGCGCTTGCCGCGCTGGGTCTGGTAGCGCCCGACGGCGTCCTTGACGTAGCCGGTCAGCAGGTGGCCGTAGTGGGGCAGTCCGTTGGCGAAGGGAGGGCCGTCGTAGAAGACGAACTCGTCGCAGGGCTCGCCGCGGTTGTCGATGGAGGCCTGGAAGGTGCCGTCGGCCTTCCAGTAGGCCAGGACGTCCTCCTCGATGGCGGGGAAGGAGGGCGAGGGGTCGATCTGCTCCCCCGGCCGGTGAAGGGGGTAGAAGGCGGCGCCGGTCGGCTCGCTGCCGCCGGCGGTGGTGCTGTCGGCCATCTTCTCAACCATCGCGGTGTGCTCTCGTCTCACTCGTTCCTGCCGCCCCGAGCGGGAGCCCTGGGCCTGACGAGGACGACGATGGCTCCCGGCCGGAACTGGCATCCGGCTGGTGCCGCACCGCGGTACCACCTCGCTTGCCGTGCTGCGCGCCCCGATCGGGACGGCCTGCACGACCGCTTCGTTTCCAGCTGTGACGGGCTGTCCCGTCCGGTTCTACTGAGGGCCGACGACGCTGGTGCGCCGGGGTCCGGTTCTTCCGGAGGCTCGCCGGTGATGGCCGGGTCGGTGCCTTTGCTCCGGGGAGTGTAGTGGGCGGCATGCATCCGGGGCCAGTTCGCACCCCGCCTCGGCGACGTCGTCCTCCCCACACTCACGGTTGGAATAGTGGCCGGGTGCCCACCTGTCCCGGAGCCGGCGACCGTGACCGAATCTGCACACACCAACAAGAACTTCAGGGACGACACGAATACGCGTCGTCCCTGAAGAAAATGTTGATCTGTGGGCGGTGATACTGCTGGTCACCGGCTCGGAGCCGCTCGGTCTATCCGGCTGCGTTGAGCTCCTCAAGGGCCTCTTCGGGAAGGGTGAGACGGGTGGCCTCGACCGCATCAGTGAGCTGGGCGATGCTGCTGACGCCCACGATCGGGGTGATGGCCGGCTGCTGGACGTTGAGAAGGGCCAGGACGACCTGGCTCGGCTTCACGGCCAGCCTGCCCGACCACTGACGCAGCACCGTCAGCCGGTTGTGGGTCCCCGGGTGCTCGTATGCCTCGGGCAGCGGGCGCTCCGGGTGCTCGTATGCTCCGGTGAGCAGCGGTGTGTACGCCCACAGGTCCAGCCCGCAGCGCTCGGCGAGGTCCTTGCTCTCGATGGTCATCATCCCGTGGGGATGGTCCTCACCCTCAACCGGGATATCCGGCCTCGGGTGAAGATACGACTCCCGCAGCTGCAGAGCACTGAAGCCGGCTGAGCCCTGCTGGTAGGCGTGCACGTTGGCTGCGGCGGCGTACCAGGCCGGGTGGTTGGACAGCCCGATCCGTGCGGTCAGTCCTTGCTCAACCAGGTCGCCGAAGGTCTCGGCGACATCCGAGGCCGACTGCTCCCGGTCCTCCATATGGGCCCAGTACATGTCGATGCGCTCCGTCTGCAGGCGCTGCAGACTGTCCCGGATGGCCCGGTTGACAGTGTCCCTGCCAAGACCTTCCACGGCGTCCGGGAATCCGTGAGGGCGGGTCGGCTCCGCACCGACCTTGGTGCTGATCCTCACCTGGTCGCGCACACCGCGATCAGTGAGCCACTGACCGATGACGGTCTCGCTCTGGCCTCCGAGGCCGGCCTCGGAGCCCCAGAACGCGTAGCAGTTCGCGGTGTCGATCCACTGGCCGCCCAGATCCAGGTAAGCGTCGAGGATCTCCCAGGTTTGGGCGGCAGGCAGGCGGGTTCCGAAGTGCATGGTGCCCAGCGCCATGCGGGGACGTACGTCAGTCATCGGGGTACTCCCTCCGTGTTTCATCAGGGTGAGCGGTGCGAGACGTGCCAGCGACCGTAACCGATTCTGCAGACCTCAACAAGAACTTCAGAGACGACACGGATACGCGTCGTCTCTGAAGAAAATGTTGATCTGTGGGCCGCGGCTGACGCTCTCAGCCCTGCGTGCTCGGGGCGGCGTCCTGCTGTTGGAGGACCCCGGAGGAGGAGCCGGAACCGCCCTTCTGGTTGCCGTCACCCGTTCCGGATCCACCGGACGCCTCGCCGTCGGGCGTGGTCCGGCCAGCTCCACCGGAGCCTCCTCCCGGACCTCCCTGGCGTCCCTGACTGCCAGGGCCGCCCTGGCCACCACCGGGACCGCCTCCGGGCATCTGTCCGCCGGGAGCCCCCTGGCCTCCAGGACCGCCTTGCCCACCGGGAACCCCCTGGCCGTTGCCGGACTCCTGTTGGGCATGACTAACACGGGCATCACCGTCATGGTCGAGCAACTCGTTGGCGCCCCAACCGGCCGCGAAGGTCCCGGCCAGCAGCGCCGCCCCGGCAGCCCCCACAACGACGCGACGGCGGTACCAGGGCCCACGCACCTTGGCGCGGGTCTTCTTAACGGTGTCGGAGACGGAACCGGCAACACCGATGGTCGCGGCGTTCTGGACATCCGGGGAGATCCAGGACCCTCCCAGCCTCGTGTCGGCGGTGCTGCTGCCGGCTACAGCCGCCCGAGCCACGTTGGCCGAAGCATCCGTGGCCGTCTGGTTGCCACGGTCGTCACTGTCCTGGCTGCCTTTCTCCGCTTCTGACGCGCTCTCCACGGCGGATTCCTTGGCGGAGTCCGCCGCTATGCCCTGCGTTACGAACTCTGCGGCGTCGCCACCGACCGCACCTTGCGAGAGGATCTGGGTGCCGTCGTCGGTGCTGTCCCGGGTGGGAAGGCTCTCCGTGGCCGCATCATGCAGGGAGGTTTGGGCATTATCGTCACCGCTGGAGGAGACGTGCTTGGTCATGGGGGTCCTTTCAGTCTGCTTCCCGGCCCAGCCGGGGCTGGCGCAGACGTTAGGGACCTGCTCTGTGCCCGAAGCAGGTCAGACCTGTGGACCGCCTATGTCCAGCGTCCAGCAGTACATCAACAGTTCAGCGGCGGATCACCGGCCCTGAGGGAAGGACCGCTCCCCTCACTGCTCCCGGGCCACCAGCGTGTTGGAGGCCTGGGCCCGCGGCCGCACCACCATGGAGTCGATGTTGACGTGCGCGGGCAGTTCCAGCGTCCAGACGATGCAGGCGGCGACGTCGTCGGCACTGAGCGGCTCAGCCACGCCGGCGTACACCTTCGCAGCAGCCTCGGCGTCACCGTGGAAACGATTGAGGGAGAACTCCTCGGTAGCCACCATGCCCGGGGCGATCTCAATGACGCGTACCGGCTCCCCCACCAGCTCCAGGCGCAGCGTGTTCGCGATGATCCGCTCGGCGTGCTTGGCGGCCACGTAGCCGCCCCCACCCGGGTAGGTGTCGTGGGCGGCCGTGGAGGTGAGGAAGACCAGGTCGCCACCCCGCTCGCGCATGCCGGGCAGGAACGCCTGACTCACGCGTAGGGCCGCCAGGACATTGCGCTCGTACATGGTGGTCCACTCCTGCGCATTGCCCTCGGCGACCGGGTCGACTCCCAGCGCGCCACCGGCGTTGTTGACGACGGCATCCACGGGGCCGCTTGCAAGCACCTCTCGGGCCAGTCGCTCGACGTCGCCCGGCACCTGGAGGTCAGCGGCCACCCAGGTGCAGTCGGTATCGGCCGCCAGCGCCTCAAGGCGCTCCACCCGCCGGGCGGTGGCCACGACCTCCCAGCCGTGGGAGCGTAGAAGCCGGACAGTGGCGGCGCCGATACCGGTGGAGGCCCCCGTCACGAGGGCGCGGCGGGCCGAGGAAGAGCTGCTGATGACGTCATACTTGTTCTCGCTCACCATTCCACGATACGTCCTCGTCATGTGTACCTGACACAATCGGCCTCGGTTCGGCTAACCGCCCCGGTCCGATCGAACCGCACAACCCGGCCCCCATCGGAAGGCAGCCCGTGAATGCCGTCATCCTTGCCGTCCTGGTCATGCTCATCCTGGCGATGCTGCGTGTCCATGTGGTGCTCTCGCTATTCGTCGGTGCACTCGTGGGTGGCCTGACCGCCGGCCTGGGGATCAGCGAGACGATGGTGGCCTTCCAGGACGGACTGGCCGCCGGGGCCAAGATCGCCCTGTCCTACGCGCTACTGGGGGCCTTCGCCATGGCGGTGGCGCACTCGGGTTTGCCCCAGCTGCTGGCGAACTGGCTCATCGCCAGGATCGAGACCGAGGACGGTTCCACCTCCAAGCGGGCGGTGCGCATGACGACTATGTTGGTGCTGGGCGGCCTGACGACCATGGCAGTCATGAGTCAGAACCTCATCCCGGTCCACATCGCCTTCATTCCGCTGGTGGTCCCGCCATTGCTCATCGTCATGAGCCGCCTGCAGCTGGACCGACGCGCAGTGGCATGCACCATCACCTTCGGCCTGGTGACCACCTACATGTTCCTGCCCCTGGGCTTCGGGCGGGTCTTCCTTCACGACATCCTCTACGCCAATATCAAGGACGCGGGCCTGGACGTCTCCCACGTCTCGGCCACTCACGCCATGGGGATCCCGGCGCTGGGCATGATCACGGGCCTGCTCATCGCGGTGTTCGTCACCTACCGCAAGCCCCGCGTCTACCGGGTCGACGTCGGCAGCGGCTCCGACTCGGGTGAGGAGATCTCCGGTCCCGCCGAGATCAACCGTCGCAAGGTGGCGGTCGCACTGATCGCCGTCGTCGCCTGCTTCGCGGTCCAGACCTTCCTGACCTGGACGGAGTCCAAGGCCGATCCACTCCTGGTCGGGGCGCTCATGGGCCTGCTGCTGTTCATGGCCACCCGTGTCGTCACCATTGCCGAGGCCGATGACGTCTTCACCGGCGGCATGCGGATGATGGCCCTCATCGGGCTCATCATGATCACGGCCCAGGGTTTCGCCAATGTCCTCAAGGAGACCAAGCAGATCGAGCCGCTGGTGAAGTCCGCCACCTCCCTGTTCGCCGGTTCCAAGCCCGCGGCCGCCTTCGTCATGCTGCTCGTGGGCCTCATTGTGACGATGGGCATCGGCTCATCCTTCTCCACCCTGCCGATCATCTCCGCGATCTATGTCCCACTGTGTTTGTCCCTGGGATTCTCCCCGGTGGCCACGGTCTCCCTCATCGGAACCGCAGGGGCGCTGGGGGACGCCGGCTCACCGGCGTCGGACTCCACGCTGGGCCCCACGGCTGGTCTCAACGCCGACGGACAGCACGACCATATGCGCGACTCGGTCGTCCCGACCTTTCTCCACTTCAACATCCCTCTGCTCATCGCCGGGTGGATCGCCGCCATGGTGCTCTGAAGCCGGCCGGATGCAGCGGGAGCCCTCACCACGAATCGACCGACTCACCGGAAGTCGCTCCGCCCGGCGCACCGGCGCGGTACCGTATTGGTCTCACGTCTCACGAGCAGGAGGCCTCATGCGTATCGGTTTCATCGGTGCCGGCAACATGGTCAGCGCGATCGTGCGAGGGGCAGTGGCCGCGGGAACGCCGGCCGGACACCTCCTGCTCACCAGCAAGCACGGCTCCGCCGAGCGCCTGGCCGACCAGGTCGGGGCGATCCACGTGCCCGACGCCGCAGACCTGGTCTCACGCAGCGACGTTCTCATCCTGGGTCTCAAGCCCCACGTCATTCCCAGCGTCCTGCCCCGCCTGTCCGAGGCCATCGGCCGCAGCAAGCCCCTGGTGGTCTCCATCGCGGCCGGCCTGACGCTCGAGCGCCTGGAGTCGCTGCTGCCGGCAGGCACCCGAGTGGTGCGCACGATGCCGAACATGGCTGCAGCCGTGGGTGAGTCCATGACGGCGCTGGCGCCGGGACGCAACGTGAGCGCCCATGACCTGGAGACGGTGCGCACCCTCATGGAGTCCATCGGGCGCACCGTCATCCTGGAGGAGAAGGACTTCTCCGCCTTCATCGGCCTGGCGGGCTCCTCCCCCGCCCTGGTGTGCGCCTTCGTCGACGCCCTGGCGCGCGCCGGCGTCATGGGCGGAATCCCCAAGGCCCTGGCCGTCCAGATCGTGGCCCAGGCGGTACTGGGCACTGCCCGCACCGTGCAGACCGAGGCCCAGCGCACCGCCGAGGGCGGGCACGGCCGCACCCCGGCCGACCTCATCGACGCGGTCTGCTCCCCCGGCGGCACGTCGGTGGCCGGGATGGTGGCCCTGGACCGGGCCGGCTTCTCCGACGCCGTCGTGCGCGCCTTCGAGGCCATCGTCGAACGAGACCGCGAGTTGGGCGCGTAACCGCAAGCACGAGCCGGCAGGTCCCACCCCGCCCCGAGCCATTCCTGCGCCCCGACGGACACACGTCTCGCCTAGGGCCGCCATGTATTCACCATACATCCACCATGCATCCGCACCCCTACGCGAAAAGATCGCTCTCAGCAACGACATCGTGACCGGAAGCACACATCATTCTTGCTTGCTGTCAGATAAACCCGCCGCTATCGTTTCGGCCATGACCTTCTCTCACGCAGTTCTTTTCAGCGGTGTTTATCCCGCTGACATTCTGCGTGCTCACGCGGTCATGTGTTGTCGGGCCTGACCAGCGCCTGACACCACGGGGACTTCGCCCCCCGCAACGAGGTATCCGGCGCAACGAAGCGTCCGGAAGGCCCCGTTGAAGCGGCTGACGCCAACCGAACGGCTCCACAGGTTCTGTACGCAGCAGCACCCCAGGCCGGCCCCGGACGCTCCTCATGTGCCAATGACACGCCACCGTCATGGAGGAGCAATGACCACCACCGTCACGCCACCTGTCCGCACCGTGCGCCCGCCGCGCAAGGCCCGGTCGAACGGCCAGTGGGCCCTCGACGGGCGCAATCCGCTCAATGACAACGAGGCCTTCAAGCAGGACGGGTCTCCGCTGGCGGTACGCGAACGGATTGTGAACATCTACGGCCCTGGCGGCTACGAGACCATCGCGCCCGACGACCTCAACGGCCGTTTCCGCTGGTGGGGTCTGTACACCCAGCGTAAGCAGGGTATCGACGGGGGCCGCACCGCCCAGCTGGACGCCTCCGAGCTCTCCGACCGCTACTTCCTGCAGCGGGTGCGTCTGGACGGCGGGAGCCTGAGCCGCGAGCAGCTGCGCGTGCTGGGCTCGGTCTCCAACGACTTCGCCCGCGGCACGGCGGACATCACCGACCGGCAGAACATCCAGCTCCACTGGGTCGAGATTGATAACGTGCCCGAGCTGTGGCGGCGCCTGGAGTCGGTGGGTCTGACCACGATCGAGGGCTGCGGGGACACGCCCCGGGGGTTCCTGGTCTCCCCGGTGGCCGGTATCGCCAAGGACGAGGTCATCGATCCGACCCCGCTGGCCGAGGCCATCAAGGCCACCTACCTCGGCGACCCCGAGCTGGCCAATCTGCCCCGCAAGTTCAAGACCGCCATCACCGGCTCCCCCAGCCTCGACATCCTCCACGAGATCAACGACATCTCCTTCGTCGGCGTCAACCACCCCGAGCTCGGTCCCGGCTACGACCTGTGGGTGGCCGGCGCCCTGTCCACCGCCCCACGTCTGGGCCAGCGGCTGGGAGCCTTCGTCACGCCCGAGGACGCCCTCGACGTCTGGCATGGCGTCATCCGCATCTTCCGCGACTACGGCTACCGTCGCCTGCGCAACAAGGCCCGGCTGAAGTTCCTCATGGCCGAGTGGGGGCCGGAGAGGTTCCGCCAAGTGCTCCAGGACGACTATCTGGGGCGCACCCTGCCCGATGGTCCGGCACCTGAGGAGCCGAGCGGAGACTCCGACCACATCGGCGTCCACGAGCAGAATGATGGCCGCTTCTGGGTGGGGGCCAAGCCGCCCGTCGGCCGGTTGAGCGGTGACGTCCTGCTGGACCTGGCCGACCTGGCTGAGCGGGTCGGCTCGGACCGAGTGCGCACCACCCCGCTGCAGAACCTACTGCTCCTGGACGTGCCGGCTGACAAAGTCGACGACGCCGTCTCCGGCCTGCGAGAGCTGGGGCTCGATCCCGATCCGGGCGCCTTCACCCGCTCGACCCTGGCCTGCACCGGGCTGGAGTTCTGCAAGTTCGCGATCGTGGAGACCAAGAAGCTGGCGGCGCGCGTTTCGGCCGAGCTCGACGCGCGCCTGGCTGACACCGAGCTCGAGCGACGCATCACTCTGACCGTCAACGGCTGCCCGAACTCCTGCGCCCGCATCCAGATCGCGGACATCGGTCTCAAGGGCCAGATCATCACAGTCGATGGCGAGCAGATGCCCGGTTTCCAGGTGCACCTGGGCGGCGGCCTGGCTACCGACGGGCGCGCAGAGGCCGGCCTGGGCCGCACGGTCCGGGGCCTCAAGGTTCCAGCCTCCGGCCTGACCGACTACGTCGAACGCCTGGTGCGTCGCTACCTGGACCAGCGTCTCCCCGAGGAGAGCTTCGCCCAGTGGGCACACCGAGCCGATGAGGAGGCCCTGCAGTGAATACCGTAACCGCAGAGAGTGCCCGGGTGCCCCTGGGCCCGCCACACCGCGATCCCGCTGCCGCCTCGAAGTCACAGGGCGCAGGCAGGGCTCCGCTGAGATCCACGGAGGAGTTGCGTGACCTGGCCGAGGCCGGCGCGCGCGAGCTCGGTGACGATGCCCCGGCCCTCGACGTCGCCCAGTGGGCGGCCCAGAACTTCCCCGACACACTGGCCGTGGCCTGCTCCATGGCCGACGCCGTCCTGCCGCACGTGATCTCCCGGGTTCTGCCCGGCGTCGACGTCCTCTTCCTGGACACCGGGTACCACTTCGCCGAGACCGTGGGCACCCGCGACGCCGTGGCCGCCACTATGGATGTCACCGTCGTCGACGTGGCTCCCGAGCTGAGCGTGGCCGAGCAGGACGAGCGCTACGGGCCGGACCTGTGGTCGCGGGACCCGGCCGCCTGCTGCCGTCTGCGCAAGGTCGAGCCGCTGGCCCGGGCCCTGAGCGGCTACGAGGCCTGGGCCACCGGGGTGCGCCGTGAGGACGCCCCGACCCGCACCCGCACGCCGCTGATCGGCTGGGACACCACCCACGAGATCGTCAAGATCAACCCCCTGGCCGCCTGGAGCATGGCGGACCTGACCGGCTACGCCGACCAGCACGGCGTGCTCATCAACCCGCTCCTCTACGACGGATACCCCTCGATCGGCTGCGCCCCGTGCACGGCGCGAGTCAAACCCGGAGACGACCCCCGTTCCGGCCGCTGGGCCGGATTCACCAAGACAGAATGCGGAATCCACCTATGAGTATCACCCTGCCCCACACCCGTCCCGTCCCTACTCCCTCCCCCGCGCAGGCACCAGTCCTCGAACCGGCCGATCTCTCCGACCTTTACGAGGCCCCCACGGCCGCCGAGGCCCTGGACATCCTTGACGTCCTGGAGGCCGAGGCCATCCTCGTCATCCGGGAGATCGCCGCCGAGTGCCGCCGCCCCGTCCTGCTGTTCTCCGGAGGCAAGGACTCCGTGGTCATGCTGCACCTGGCGCGCAAGGCCTTCTGGCCCGCTCCGATCCCCTTCCCCGTCCTGCACGTGGATACCGGCCACAACTTCCCCGAGGTACTGGCCTACCGTGACCGGACGGTCGAGGACCTCGGTCTGCGGCTCGTGGTGGCCCGCGTCCAGGACTACATCGACGACGGCCGTCTGCGCGAGCGCACCGACGGCACCCGTAACCCGCTTCAGACGATCCCGCTCCTCGACGCCATCGAGGAGGGCGGCTTCGACGGCGTCTTCGGCGGTGGACGCCGTGACGAGGAGAAGGCCCGCGCCAAGGAGCGCATCGTCTCCCTGCGCGACGAGTTCGGCCAGTGGGACCCGCGCAACCAGCGCCCCGAGCTGTGGAACCTGCTCAACCCCCGCCATCGCCCCGGTGAGCACGTGCGGGTCTTCCCCTTGAGCAACTGGACCGAGCTGGACGTGTGGCGCTACATCGAGCGCGAGGACATCGCCCTGCCCGGCCTCTACTACGCCCATGAGCGCGAGGTCTTCCTGCGTGACGGGATGTGGCTGGCCGCCGGAGGCATCAACCGGCTGCGCGACGGCGAGCAGATCGTCACCCGCACCGTGCGCTACCGCACCGTGGGCGACATGTCCTGCACCGGCGCCGTCGAGTCCGCCGCCGCCACCAACCACGACATCGTCCTGGAGGTCGCCGCCTCCACCCTGACCGAGCGGGGAGCCACCCGCGCCGATGACCGCCTGAGCGAGGCGGCCATGGAGGACCGCAAGAAGGAGGGCTACTTCTGATGAGCACCCCCACCCTCACCGATATCCCCGCCGAGGCCGAGGCGCACGCCGCCGCCACCGGCTCGCTGCTGCGCCTGGCCACGGCCGGCAGCGTCGACGACGGCAAGTCCACACTAGTAGGCCGTCTGCTGTTCGACTCCAAGTCCGTCCTGCGCGACCAGCTGGCCGCCGTCGAGCGGGTCAGCCTGGATCGGGGCCTGACCAGTGCCGACCTCGCGCTGCTGACCGACGGTCTGCGGGCCGAGCGGGAGCAGGGCATCACGATCGACGTCGCCTACCGGTACTTCGCCACCCCGCAGCGCTCCTTCATCCTGGCCGACTGCCCCGGACACGTGCAGTACACCCGCAACACGGTCACCGGCTGCTCCACGGCCGACGTCGTCGTGCTGCTGGTGGACGCCCGCAACGGGGTCCTGGAGCAGACACGCCGCCACCTGGCGGTCGCCGCCCTCCTGCGGGTCCCGCACGTCATCGTGGCGGTCAACAAGATCGACCTGGTGGACTTCTCCGCCGAGGTCTACGCGGCCATCGAGGCCGATATCCGCGCCGTGGCCGCCGAGCTGGGCGTGGCCGAGATCCACGTCCTGCCGACCTCCGCGCTTCTGGGCGATAACATCGTCGAGACCTCGGCGAGCACTCCCTTCTATAAGGGGCCGACCCTGCTGGGGCTTCTGGAGTCCCTGCCCACCGCCCGCGACGAGGGCGCCTTCCGCCTCCCGGTCCAGCTGGTCATCCGTCCCCAGGGGGCGGCGCCGAGGCCCGAGCTGCGCGACTACCGCGGCTACGCCGGGCAGATCACCTCGGGCACGGTGCGCGTCGGCGATCCCGTGGTGATCCTGCCCTCGGGCAGGCGCTCGCATGTGGCCGGTATCGATCTGGGTGAGCGCAGCCTGGAGGAGGCCGTTGAGGGCCAGTCGGTGACGGTTCGCCTGACCGACGACGTCGACGTCGCCCGCGGTGACACCCTGGCCGCGGCGGGGGACGCGCCCCAGGTGCTCACCGAGGTCGACGCCCGCGTGTCCTGGCTGAGCGAGGAGCCCCTGCGCCCCCGGGCGCGGGTGCTGCTCAAGCACGGTGCCCAGACGGTCCAGGCGATCGTGCGCGCCGTTGAGGGGCGCCTCGACCTGGATGACCTGACCACGGTGCCGGCGGACGCCCTCGAGCTCAACGACATCGGCCTGGTGCGGCTGCGTCTGGCCTCGCCGGTGCCGTTGGCCGACTACTCGGTCTCCCGGTCCGACGGCGCCTTCCTCCTCATCGACGCCCACGAGGGCGGCACACTCGGGGCGGGCATGGTGCAGCTGGCGGGTGCAGGCAGCAGCGAACCGGCTGCCGCCGCATCCTCAGGCAGGGGCTGAGGCATGACCCACGAGATCTCTCCACATGCACCCACTGGCTCCACAGACGGCTGGGTGGCGCTGGTGGGAGGTGGCCCGGGCAGCAGCGGCCTCATCACCGCCCGCGGCCTGGAGCTGTTGGGCCAGGCGGATGTGGTCGTCGTCGACGCGCTGGCTCCCCGGGACCTCCTGGAGGACCTTGGACCCGACACCGAGGTCATCGATGCCTCCAAGCGGCGCGGCCGGCACGTTATGAGCCAGGAGGGGATTGATGCGCTCCTGGTCGACCTGGCCCGGCGCGGCAAAGGGGTGGTCCGCCTCAAGGGCGGCGATCCCTACGTCCTCGGGCGCGGTGGGGAGGAGGCAGCCGCCTGCCGCGCGGCCGACGTCGCCGTTGAGGTCGTCCCGGGGATCACCAGCGCCATCGCCGTGCCCGCCGCGGCGGGGATCCCCGTGACCCACCGGGGGCTGTCGCGCGGCTTCTCGGTCATCACGGCTCATGCGGATCTCGGGGTGCTCCCCCAGCGCCGCGATCACACCCTCATCCTGCTCATGGGGGTCTCCCGGCTGCGGGACTCGGTCGCCTCCCTGCTGGAGGCCGGCAGCGACGCGGCCACTCCGGCGGCGATCATCGAGCGTGGCTACCACACCGACCAGCGCGTGACCACCACCGAGCTGCGATGTCTGGCCGACGTCGCCGCCCGGTACGGCGTGACCGCACCTGCGGTCATTGTCATCGGCGACGTCGTCACCCTGAGCCCCTACTGGGCTGACCGAGTCGTCGAGGTGACCCGGCCGGAGAGTCCCGCCGCTTGAGTCCACTCGGCGCATGCAGACCGAATGTCCTGGAGTCTCTGATGCGCAAGCTTGTTCTTCTCGCCCTCGTCGGCCTGGCCGCCCAGCTGGTCGACGGCGCCCTCGGGATGGGGTACGGCATGACCTCCTCCTCCCTGCTGCTTCTGGCCGGGCTGAGCCCGGCACTGGCCTCGGCCTCAGTGCACCTGGCTGAGATCGGCACGACCCTGGCCTCGGGGGCCTCCCACTGGAGGCTGGGCAACACCGACCCCCGTCTGGTGGTCCGGCTGGGGCTTCCCGGCGCGGTGGGGGCCTTCAGCGGAGCCACGGTCCTGTCTCATCTGTCAACCCGCGCGGCGACCCCGGTGACGGCGAGCCTGCTGATTCTGCTGGGGACCTATGTCCTGGGGCGCTTCGCCCTGCACCCACCCAGGGGATCCGGTAGCCGGCGCTCCCCGCACGGCAGGCGGCTCCTGGTTCCCCTGGGACTGGTGGGAGGTTTCGTTGACGCCACCGGCGGAGGCGGCTGGGGACCAGTGGTGACGACGACGCTGCTCACTGGCGGTCGCACGGCGCCGCGCACCGTGGTCGGCTCGGTGGGGGCCTCGGAGTTCCTGGTGACGGTGGCGGCCTCGACCGGTTTCCTCACCGGTCTGGGCACGGCGGGCATCAGTCTCGGGATCGTCCTGACCCTGCTGGCCGGCGGGCTGGTGGCCGCACCGATCTCCGCCTGGCTGGTCTCCCGTCTGCCCGGAGCAGTGCTGGGCACCGCCGTCGGCGGGTTGATCCTGGCCACGAATCTGCGCATCGTACTGTCCTGGGCCGAGGCCTCTGCCCGAACCGGGGTCGCGTTGTACGGCGTGCTCGGGGCGGTCTGGGCGGCCTTCCTGGCCCTGGCGGTCCGCAAGGCGCGCGCTAGCGCCAAGGACGCCCGCGAGGACACCGATCAGGCGCTTGAGGAGGTCCGATCCACTCATCAGCGCAGCCATGCACCTGAGGCCGCTGTACCGGGCGAGCCGATCACCGCCGGTGGGCCCGTCGGGTCGATGCCGGTCGAGCCGGCTCGTTCCCGCACGCATGCGGATCTGGTGGTGGAGCCGGTATGAGTGCACGTCCTCTGGTTCTCCTCGCCCACGGCTCGCGCCGGCCGGGGCCGTCCTGTCTGCTGTCGCGCACCGCCGAGCGCGTCCGCACGATCCTGCCGGAGGTGGAGGTGCGCACCGGTTACATCGAGCTCCAGCCGCCTGACCCGGCCACGGCGCTGAAGGGGCTGGCGGATCCGGTGGTCCTGCCCTTCTTTCTGGCCCGGGGCTACCACGTGCTCCATGACGTACCCAAGGCAGTGGAGCGTCATGGCTCCGGGACCGTTGTCGGGCACCTTGGGGTCGAGGACCACTTGGTGGAGGCCCTCGCCCAGCGCCTGCATGAGGCGGCCGTACCCCAGGGCGGGCTCGAGGCGCTCGATCACATGGTCCTGGGCGCAGCCGGGTCACGTCAGGCGGCGGCGCTGGAGGAGGTCGAGGCGGTCACGCGCGGGCTCGAGGCGCTCCTGGGTCGAAGGGTGACGCCCGCCTACCTCTCGGCTGCGAGTCCCAGCGTCCGCGACGCGGTGAGCACGGCCCGGGCCCGGGGCGCCAAGCGGGTGGGTGTGGCCACCTTCCTGCTGGCGGAAGGGCGTTTCCACAACGCGCTGCACTCCACCGGCGCGGACGTCGTAGCCGCCCCGATCGGCGACCACCCGGCAATCGCCGAGCTGGTGGCCCGCCGCTACCGGGAGCAGATCGCCTGACCGCGAGCGCACCCTGCCCCCGAGCCGGGCGTTACTCGCGGAGGGTGACCGTTTTTCGGCACCCCATACGCGAAACATGTCGCCCTCGGCAAGTGGCGGTGTCAGTCGTCTGCCGTATCAAGGAGCCGCTCGGACAGGCGCTGGATGATGGGCTCGATCTCCTGCGAGGTGGTGGCTGCGGCACTCACGCGGCCGAAGATGCTCACCGCCAGGAGCCCGAAGGCCGTCTCCTGGTCCTGCTGGCTCGGCTCCTGGCGCCCGCGGGAACGGGCCACCAGGTGGGAGGTCTCTCTCAGCCAGCGGCGCCAGGTGCCGGCCAGCCTGTCGCGGGAGTCCTCATGACGAATCGCGTAGAGCCAGGTCTCCAGGTGCAGGACAACATCCTCCATGGGAAGCTCCTGGAGCTGCTCACTCCACTGCTCGGGAGTCGCCGGCTCCTGAGCGTCCTCACCCGAGCTCTCCTCACCACAGGTGACGACCTCCAGGAACAGAGCCTCCTTGGAGGGAAAGGAGGAGTAGAAGGCGCCCTTGGTGAATCCAGCGGCCGAAGCGATGTCGCTGACCGCTGCCCCCTCGTAGCCCTTGGCGGCGAAGACCTCCCGGGCGGCGGCCAGGAGCCGCGCCCTGGTCTCCTCGCTCCGACGGCGCCCGCCGCCCCGCCTCGGGGCGGTACCACCGACCGCGGTGGAAGCGGAGGCCAGTTTCCGGGAAGCGAGGTCCAGTGAGGCCGCTACAGCACTCTCGCTGCTCCGAAGCGCTCCCTGACCGGCCGCCCTCACTGCTTGGGAGAAGGCGCTGATCGCCTCGTTGAGAGCACGCGTTGCCTCTCTGATGTCGTCGGAGGCGGAGGCCCCGGAGTCGCTGTCACTGTTCTGCCCGTGGTCGGAGCTCCTGGCGGTCATGCCCCAACTGTAGAGGAGGCCCCTCAAGAAGGGTTTCACGGCACTTCCTCCACTAGGCTCCAACCACGTGTGCATCCCGGCAGGCTCAGGGCCGCCTTCCCAGTGCCCATGACGCGCCGACGACGGACACCGCGCACCACACGCACAGCAGGACCCAGAAACGGGTAGGCATGGTGGCGTCGTGGGAGAACAGACCGGCACGCACCACCTGAGCCATGGGCTCGAAGGGCAGCCAGCGGTGGATCTCCTGGGCCCAGTCGGGGAGCCTGTCGGCGGGGAAGCTGACGGGTGAGAACAGCATGATGCCGAAGGCGAGTACCTGGGAGAGGATCTGAGCCAGGGCCGGAGCCAGGAGCGTGGCAATGGCGTAGCCGATGCAGGCCGCTGTCAGGGCGACCAGCACGGCGCCGGGCACCAGCCACCACTGCGGGGCGAGGTCGACGTCGAAGCGGGCGTTGGCGACGATGACGCCCACAACCAGGCCGGGCAGTGCAAGAGCGGTCCAGATCGTGAGGTCTGCCAGGAGGAAGGCGACTCTGGGGACAGGCAGGGTGCGCATCCAGTCCAGGCTGCCCTCAGTGCGGGACTGGGAGACCCACTGGGGCGTCATGATGAGTCCCAGCGAGATGAGCGCGATCGCCGGCCCGCCGCCGGCCAGGTAGAGACTCGCCTCGCGGCCTGGGTAGCCCGCGATGAGCCCGTATCCCAGAACCGTGGAGACGCCCAGCAGCGTCTGGACGATGATGAAGAAGGGAAGCATGGGGAGGCTGCGACGGAGCTGCCACTGGATGAGCAGGCCGAGCTGACGCCAGAACGAGATCTTCTGGGACGCGATCTCGAGAACAGTCTTACTGGCTGGGACCGCTTCAGTAGTGGCACTGGTTGGAGCAGGCATCGGATTCTCCTTACATTTCATGTTTCTCTGGGGACGGGAGTCCCACCGCGCTTACGTGGCGGCGTGGGGACGACGCGAATCATCGGGACGATCCGGGCCTCCCGCGGATTCACACGCTTCAGGCGGCATGACGGCGCACCTCCTCCCCCGTACTCCCGGTGAGGTCCACGTAGACGTCCTCCAGTGAGACCGGTGCCAGCTCGTAACGCTCGATCGCTCCGTCCTGGAGGGCGTGAGCGGCCCACTCCACGGCCTGGGTCGTACAGTGAGAGTCCACTGCCACGGATGCGCGCACGGCATCGTGCTGCGTCAGGCTCATTCCCGCGGGAGGCTCGATCCGCCGGCCTGGAGCTCGACTGACCTCCAGGACGAAGGACGATCCGTGGCCGGCCACGAGCGCTGCGGGAGTTCCCTCAGCAATGACGTGACCGTGGTCCAGGATGGTGAGGCGGTCGACTGCCCGTTCGGCCTCCCGCACGTTGTGGGTCACGAGGAGGACCGCGGATCCAGCATCGGCCAGGAGGCGGATCTGGTCCCACAGCAGGCGACGGCGTACTGGGTCGACGTCATTGGTGGGCTCGTCGAGGATGACCAGGTGCCCGGGGACGACGGCACACATGGCGAAGGCCGTCAGACGGGCAATGCCACCGGAGATCTTCTGCGCGGGAGTCGTGGCCCACTCCCCCAGGTCGAGGGCATCGATGAGCTCCTCGGCGCGTCTGCGCGTCTGACGCGGACAGCCTCCTCGCAGGCGCCCCACGAGGTCGATGGCCGTCAGAGGAGCGAGCCCCGTGATGGGGACATTGGCCTGTGCCTGGACGTTGGTGAGACGGCGGGCGAGAGCGGGGTCGGCAACGGCGTCGACGCCGTCGAGTCTGATGCTCCCGGAGGTCGGACGCAGCAGCCCCACCACCTGGTTGACCAGCGTGGTCTTGCCCGCGCCGTTGTGCCCGAGGAGCCCGACCACCTCGCCGGCACCCACCTGCATGGTGACGCCGGCGTTGGCTCTCACCGCGTGCGCCCCGCTTCCGAAGTGCTTGTGAAGGTCCTCAATGGCTAGTACATCGGCCATGACCCCCTCCTTTCGTTCAACTACCTGGATCCGAGCACCCGATCGACCATCAGACCGACCCGTACCGGATGGTATCAAACATACCACTCAGTATTGACAGGAGGTTTCATAGGACTTTGAAGGCTCTCATAACAACAGAAACGCGGCCCCATACCAACCGGTACGGGGCCGCGTCTGCCCACCATACTCGTCTTACCTGAGGCGGCCCCGCGTCACCCCTGACGGATGTGCCAGCGCGAGGAGGCCGTGGAGGCCTCGATGAACTCGCGGAAGGGCCCGGGGACGGCAGCCAGCTCCTGGGGCGAGCCTTGCTGGGCCACGCGGGCACCGGCCTGGCTCGGTTCGAGGAAGACGACCTCGTCGGCCTGGCGGACGGTGGACAGGCGGTGGGCCACCACGATGACGGTGCGGCCTCGGGAGAGCTCGCGCACCACCTCGGTGATGGCGGACTCGTTCTCCCCGTCCAGGGCCGAGGTGATCTCGTCGAGCAGGAGGATCGGTGCGTCCTTGACGAAGGCGCGGGCGATGGCGACGCGCTGACGCTCCCCACCGGACAGACTCAGCCCACCGGGACCGACCTGCGTGTCCCACCCGTGCGGCAGCGCCTCGATGACGCGGTCCAGGCGGGCGCGCCGGGCGGCCTCGGCCAGCTCGGCGTCGGTGGCCTCGGGTCGGGCGATGCGCAGGTTCTCCCGGATCGTGGTGTCGAACAGGTAGACGTCCTGGAAGACCATGGAGGTCATGCCCATGATCGTCGAGGCGCGCATGGAGCGAACCGGCGCCCCACCGATGGTGACGGTCCCGTCGTCGACGTCCCAGAACCGGGCGGCCAGGCGCAGGATCGTGGACTTGCCCGCCCCCGACGGGCCCACCAGGGCGGTCACTCTCCCCTGGGGCGCGGTCAGGGAGACGCCGGCCAGGACGGGGCGGCCCTCGTCGTAGGAGAAGGTGACGTCGTTCAGGGAGATCGTGGTTCCCTGGGGCTCGATCTCCTGGCCGGGCTCGGGGTCGGGCAGGGGACGCGCGTCGAGGATGTCCCCCACGACCCGCAGAGCAACCTTCGCGTTGTCCGCCTCGGAGACGTACAGAGCAGCCTTGGTCAGGGGCAGGAGCGTGCGCGCGGTGACCGTCATGATCGCGAGATATCCGACGACGTCGAGCCGGTGCCCGCTCACGCGTGACAGGCCGACCGCCATGACCAGCGCGAAAGCGACATTGACGATGAGGTTGAAGTACTGGCCGGGCCTGCCCTTGACCCTCAGACCTTCGAGAGTGGACTCGGAGTCGGCCTCCAGGGCGGCGCGCACCGGCGCCCAGCCAGTCTCGGTGACGCCGGTGGCGCGCAGCACCGGCTGAAGGCGGGCGAATTCCACGAGGCGTCCGGCGGCGACGGTCGCGGTGCGGTCCTCCATCTCATTGGCACGGGTGGTAGCGGCCCCCATGAGGCGCAACACGAGGGCCAGAGGGATGATGGTGGCGGCCATGATGAGCGCCAGGGGCCACTCGACGATGGCCGTGGCCCCCAGCATGACCAGCGGCACGATGAAGGCGTTGCACAGGTGTGGGATCACCATGGAGGCCAGGTGGGAGAGGGTGTTGACCTCCCTGGAGGTGGCGTTGACGACCACGGCCTCCCGCTCGGCGCTGAACCAGCCCAGGGGCAGGGTCAGGACGTGCTCGGCAATGCGGTCGATCATCGTGTCGCAGACCTCGAAGACACTGACCCGGTAGGAGCGGTGCATGGCCGTGGTGTCCACTGCGGCAGTGATCACCCCCATGAGCACGACTGCGATCAGCCAACCGGTCAGCGACTCCGAGCGCGAGTAGAGGGCGCGCAGGAAGGGGATCATGAGAGCCAGGGTGAGGCCCTGAAGGACGGCGGAGGCCGCGAACCAGGCGGTGATGACCCGGATCTCGGCGGCGTTGACGATTCGTGTCAGCAGCTTCCACATGGCTACTTCTCCTCCTGCCCGGCGGCCTCGGCTCCGAGCTGTTCGGCCGGGGCGGTCAGCGCGGCGGCGTCGGTCTCCTCGCTCAGGTCCTGGCTGCTCCACATGGCGGCGTAGCGGCCGCCGGCGGCCAGGAGGTCCTCATGCGTGCCACGCTCGGTGATGCGTCCGGCGTCGACGACGAGGATCTGGTCGGCGTCACGGATGGTGGACAGGCGGTGGGCGATGATGATGACGGTCCGTCCGGCCGCCAGCTGGGACAGGGCCCGGTGAATGTCTCGTTCGGAGGCGGGATCGGCCTGAGCGGTGGCCTCGTCCAGGACGAGGACCGGGGCGTCCTGGAGGTAGGCGCGCGCCAGGGTGACGCGCTGGCGCTCTCCCCCGGAGAGGAATCCGCCCTCGTCGTCTAGGACCGTGTCGTAGCCGTGGGGCAGGCGTGTGATGCGCTCGTGGATGCAGGCCGCCCGGGCGGCCGCCTCGACCTGCTCCCGGGTGGCACCGGGACGTCCCAGGGCGATGTTGTCGTGGACGGACTCATGGGACAGGGCCACGTCCTGCAGGACGATCGCCACGCGCGAGAGCAGCCAGGGGAAGGTCGCCTCACGCACGTCGACGCCGCTGACGCGCACGGCGCCGTCGTCGACGTCGTAGAAGCGGGCGATGAGGCGGGCCAGGGTCGACTTGCCTCCGCCGGAGGGGCCGACGAGCGCCGTCACGGTTCCCGGCTCGGCGGTGAAGGACACTCCGTGCAGGACCGCAGAGCCCGCCTCGTAGGAGAAGGTGACGTCCTCGACGTCGACGCGCCCGGGAGCGGGCCCCTCACCGTCGTCGTGGGTTCCCTCGGGCATCGGCGGCTGGGAGAGCAGACCGGCGGTGGCCTGAGCGGCCAGCCTGGACTCGTACATGTGCTGCGTCAGACCGATGAGAGTCATGAGTCCCTCCGGCAGCCCCAGGGCCACCAGGAAGAAGGGCAGGGTCGCTGACAGCGGCGTCCACCCCTGGGCGGTGAACAGGACGGCCAGCACCGCGACGGTCACAAAGACCGTGGAGGAACGCAGGAGCGCACCCATGACGCTGATGGCCTTGCCGGACTTGCTCACCCACTCGTATGACAGCCTGGAGAACTCGGTGCGCGCCTGGCTGAAGCGGGTGCGGGAGGCGTCTGTGGCCTGAAACCCCTTGATCTCCTTGATGCCCTCAAGCATCTCAACGGTTGCGGCGGCCAGCGCCGTCTGGGCGGCACCGAAGCGCTCGGTGATGTCGGAGACGCCGAACAGGGCCATGGCCATCACCACCAGGGCAAGCGCCCACAGCCCCACCAGCGCGCAGGCCAGGCGCCAGTCGGTCCACAACAGGTAGGCCGTGCCGGCCGCCGCCATGACGACGGCGTTGGTGGCGTCCCCGGGGACGTGGGCCACGAGGGTGTGGATGGCGGAGGTGTCGTCGCAGACCATCTTGCGGATGGTGCCGTGCGGGATCTGCGCCACCCGTCCCAGGGGCAAATGGCTGATGGCGTCAACGATCCGCTGGCGCAGGTGGCGACGCAGCCTGGCCTCGGCCAGGTGGGTGACCCCGAGGCCGGCCAGGTACAGGGCCTGGGAGAGGAAGAGGGCGACGACGGCGATGGCCGCCCACACCCACAGGCTGCCCCGCCAGCCCTCCGGCGAGGTCTCCCCCAGCCATATGGCCGCCATGTTGCGCAGGGCCTCGAAGGGGACGATGGACATCAGGGCTCCGACTGCGGTCAACAGGCCGGAGACGATCATAGCCGGGCGGGCGGGCCGGATGAGCTCACCGATGGTGACGCCGGGATGCCCAGCGCCGCCGGTGTCACCAACTTCTTCGGGTTCTTCGGGGCGGTCGGTTGGCTCCTCGGTGAAGCGTTTCGTCGTCTGGTGAGTCGTCTGGTGAATCGGTCGGTTGGGCATGGTGCTCTCCTCAGCGGAGTGTGTTCCAGGTGATGGCGACCAGCGTCCAGGTGAGCACGACGACGCTCCAGTCGCGCGCTCTCAAGGGTTCGTCGGTCATCTCGGTGCGTTGCCGATGGGCACCGAAGGCGCGCGAGTCCATGGACAGGGCGACGCGCTCGGCGTGCTGGATGGCCAGGATCATCAGCGGCAGGAATGATCCGATCCAGCGGACCACGGGGGCCAGCAGCCCCCAGCGCCTTCCGATTCCACGCAGTGCCCTGGCGGTGCGCAGAAGGACAAAGTCGTCATGGAAGCGGGTGATGAAAGCGATGGCCGCGGTACCCGCCGCCCCCAGGCGGTAAGGCATGTGGAAGGTCGTGGTCAGGGTCCGGATGAGGGCCTCGGGGTCGGTGGAGACCCCTGAGACGAGGACGAGTGCGACAAGCGCGCCGATGCTGGTACCTCCTGTCACCGCGTCACCCAGGTCGTAGAGAGTCACTGCATTCTCTTGGCGGTACCCTGCGCTGAGGATCCAGATCAAGAGCGCAGTGGCGGCCCAGGGGGCGATCACCGAGGCGATGGTGCGCCGCAGGGAGGCGCGCGCGGCCACGACGAGGAGCGAGGAGGTCAGCATCAGGCCCAGGTTGAGGTGGTGGTTGCGCAGAGCGAAGACCATCACCATGGCGGGCACAACCGCCAGGAAGAGGGTGAGGGGGTTGAGGGAGGTGAACAGGCCTCGCCGCGGCTGGGGCCTGGGCGGGACCGCAGGAAGACCGAGCGATCCGGAGGGCGAGGCATCCGCCTCGGCATCGACTGTCCTCGCCGTCTGACCGGCGTCGTCGGCCGAGGCGACCTTGTGCGCCGGGTCCGGGCCCGTTCCGGTTCGCGCCGTCGGCCCCGGCAGGGCGATGATGTGGGTGCAGTGCTCCAGGGCGAGCTCGAGGTCGTGTGTGGCCATGATGACCGTGCGCCCCTGGTCTCGTAGCTGGTCGATGAAGTCCATGAGCTCGCAGGTGTTGTCCCAGTCCTGCCCGTAGGTGGGCTCGTCCAGGACGACGACGTCGCGCTCCTCGCTGACCATGGTGGCCACCGACAGCCTCCGGGCCTGGCCGCCCGAGAGGGTCAGGGGGTGGTGGTCCCGGTGAGCAACGAGGTGGAACTGCTCGAGGAGCTGGTTGACCCGCTCCGGCGGCGTGCCTCCGACGGCGAGCTCGGCTCCGACGGTGGTGGCCACGAACTGGTGCTCGGGGTTCTGGAAGACGTATCCGACCGGGTGCCTGCCCTTGCCGACGTCCCGGCCACCGACCACCGCCTTGCGTGCGGTGGAGCGCACGAGGCCGGCCAGGGCGGACAGGATCGAGGACTTGCCCGCGCCGTTGGGGCCGACCAGCCCCACGAGCTCTCCGCCCCCCAGTCGCATGGACACGCTGGGCGAGCGCCCCGGCACCTCAAGGTCGACCAGCTCGACACTGGTTCTGGGCTCCGGCCGGGTGCGGCCGGCGAGCGCGTCGCGAGTGTCGATGGACTCAACCTGCTGCCAGCTCTCAGCGGAGTCCCGCATCTGTTTTTCCAGGTAGCGCACCTCGACGTCCGCACACAGATCAGCGAGCCGCGGCACTCGGACTCCGGCTTCGGCGCAGGTCAGTGGTGCCTCAGGTGCGGAAGAGCTCGCGGGCAGGCCGTCCTCGGCGTCGCGCAGCGCCCGGGGCATCCATACGCCGGCGTCGGTCAGCTCACCGCGGTGCCCCATGAAGACCTCACGCGGGGTGCCGACGGCGATGATGCCTCCGACGGTATCGAGAGCCAGGACCTGGTCGACGATGGGTAGCACCGGGTCGAGGTCGTGGTCGATGACGACGACCGCCGTGCCGGAGGCTGTCAGAGAGGAAATGAGGTCGTAGAACTCCTCGCGGCCGGTGGTATCGATGGTGCTGGTGGGCTCGTCGAGGACGAGGAGCCGGGGGTGCATGGCCAGGGCGACGGCGACGGCAAGCCGCTGACGCTGTCCACCTGAAAGCGTCCAGGGGTCGTCCCAGATACGCTCGATCAGTCCCACCCTGCGCAGGGCCTCATGGACCCGTGAGGAGATCTCGGTCCGGGACAGGCAGAGATTCTGCAGGGGGAAGGCGACGTCGTCATGGACTCTGCGGGTGACGACAGCGGCGTCGGGGCTCTGACCGACGTAGGCGACGGTCTCGGCCAGGGTCTGGACAGTGGCGTCTGCGACCTCGGTGCCGTCCAGGCTCAGGCTGCCGGAGTACTCCGAGGGCAGGCAGTGCGGGATGAGACCGCACAGGGCACGCACCAGCGTGGTCTTGCCGCAGCCCGACGGACCGATGACGGCTGTGACCCGACCGCGCAGGTGGGTGAGGCTCACTGAGTCCAGGACCCAGCTCTCGCGTCCGAGGTAGTGGACACTGAGCCCCTCGATCCTCACCAGGGCCGATCCTTCCGGCCCGCCATGCGGCTGTTCCACCGCCGGCGCGTCGGACACGGCGAGCGTCGACTCAGGCACGGCCGGTCACGCGGTGGTCGATGCCGACGCCGGCGCGGTTGAGCAGCCGGGTCAGGACGATGGTGATGACACCACCGACAAGTGCCGAGACCACGGCGATGATGACGCCGGCACTCGCCGAGGCGATGCCCGCCGAGGCGCTCATGACGGAGACGTACATGATGCCGTTGAGCAGGCCGAAGGTCGTCGCCGAGATCAGGAAGGACCACCAGGTCCACTTCCGGTAGAGCATGAGGGCGAGGGGCGTCTCGACGAAGGCTCCGCCGATGAGGGTGCCGACGATGGCGGCGGGACCCGTCGGAGTGGTGAAGACACTCATGATCCCCATGAGAAGGGCCGCGATCATCACGGCGCCGGGGCGGCGCACGACGGTGGCGGGCAGCAGGAAAGGAACGAGCCACAGTCCCATGATCGCGCAGCCCAGGAGAACTGCGTCTCGGGAGGCTCCCGCCGCCGGGGCCAGGTAGTTCAGGGGCACCAGGAGGATCATCGAGACCACGGCCAGGGCCGCGATCGTCATGAGGTTGCGGGTTCCGAGCGCGGAGTCGGCCAGGCCCGAGCGTGACGACGTGCGCACGGTGCGTTCCTGCCCGGCGGGCGCCGTTGGGCGGTTGGTGGTGCTCATGTCTTCTCCTTGTAAGTTTCTTGCAGATCATGGTGAGAGCGGTCGGGCGTCACGCACAGACGCCGAGCCGGGCGGTACCAGACGGGGCAGCGCGACGACCTCACGTCTACTCGGACGCCACCGCATTTGCAAATCATTATCATTATTGTTCTCTGGTGAGTTTTCCTTCAATCTCGACGACGTAGTCGGCGCACTCGTTGAGGAACTCGATGTCGTGGCTGATGACGATGACGACGCGCCCTTCGCGAGCCAGGTCCCGCAGCTCGGCGGCGATAGCCACGAGGTGGCGGTGGTCAACGCCGGAGGTGGGCTCGTCCAGGATGACGACGCGGGCGTCCTGGTCGATCGCGGTGGCGATGACGAGCCGCTGCTTCTGCCCGCCGCTGAGAGAGAGTGGGTGACGGTCGGCCAGGTCAGCCAGGTCGAGACGTGTCAGCTGCGGGAAGCTGGCCTCCTGGGAGACCGACTCGGCGAAGAGCTGGCGGTGGACGTCCTGCATGACGAGGAAGGCCTGGCCGGCGGTGAGATCCTTGCCGCCACAGGAGACGCGTGCGCCCCGGCGGGTGCGTTGCAGACCGCAGACGGCTCGCGCCAGGGTCGTCTTCCCGATCCCGTTGGCCCCTATGACGCCGGTGATCGCACCGGCTGGGAAGGTGAGCTCGGGGATGTCGAGGATAAGGCGGCCACCGCGCTCGACCTTGAGATTCTCAATACGCAGGTCTTCCTTTCGCGGTTCTTCCGGAACCTCGTCAGGCTCAGCCCGGAGTGTGCCACCGGTCGCGCGGGAGGGACGCTCGACGCCGCTCACCGCGTCGTCGGCCGCCCCATCCGCGTGGCCAGCCAGGGCCGCAACGGGTACGGGGCTCGTGGCCAGCCGGGGCCGCTCCAAGGTGCGCAGGCCCAGCTCCTTGCGCCGTGCCTGACCGATCCGCCACAGCTCCTCGCCCGTCATCCGGTGCAGGACGCGCCCTTGCCCCATGATGACGGCCTCATCGACGAGGCCGCGCAGGAAGTAGATGCGGTGCTCGGCCACCACGAGGGTCCGCCCGGCGGTCTTGAGTCGTTCAATGGTTGCGCGCACATCGTCGATCGCGCTCGGATCCAGGTTGGAGGTGGGCTCGTCCAGGAGGATGACGGGGGTCCGCTGGGCCAGGGCCTGGGCGCAGGCGACCTTCTGGGTCTGTCCGCCGGACAGGCCGCGCAGGTCCCGACCGGCCAGGTCCGTGATGCCCAGCTCCTCCAGGGCATCGGCTCGGCGTCGCCGGATCTCCTGCGCGGGCACCTGGTAGTTCTGGGGCGCGAAGGCGAGCTCGTCGGAGACGGTGGTGGTGAAGAACTGAGAGGCGGGATTCTGGAAGACCGTGGCGGTGCGCAGACCGGAGCGCTCGATCGGGACGGAGGAGACCTCCTGGTCGTCGATGAGGACCCGGCCAGTGAGCTTACCGTCGTGGAAGTGCGGGATGAGCCCGTTGAGCAGCCTCAGCATGGTGGACTTGCCAGATCCCGAGGCCCCGCACACGAGGGTGAGGCTTCCGGGTGCGATGTCCAGGTCGATGTCGTCGAGGACCCGCTGGCCGGTGGGATAGGCGTAGGAGACGCCACGAAGATGAAGGCGAGAATCGTGGGAGGGCGTCATCGTCACCTCCCCCAGACGGGTTGCAGCGCCAGGACCACCAGGCCGGCGCTGAGCGCGAGGAGCACGGCATCGGCAGCCCCGAAACGCAGGCGGTCGACAACGGTGGGGCGACCACCGCTGCCCAGGCCCCGGATGAGGGCTGCGGCCGACAGGTCATCGGCACTGCGAGCCGAGGCGGCCAGGACCGGGACGACGAGCTTCTCGATGCCGTCCAGCGGGTGGCGCCACAGGTAGGAGCCGCTGTAGCCGCGCAGCCGCATGGCCTCCATGACGCCCCTGGCCTCATCGAGGGCCACCGGCACGAAGCGGAAGAGGACTGCCAACGGGATGGTGAGGAACCGTGGCGCGCGCAGCTGGTTGAGCGCCGCCAGCAGGGTGCTGACGCGGGCGGTGGTGACGAACCAGGCCCCCAGCGACAGTGAGATGGCAAAGCGCAGCAGCCAGTAGGCGACGACCCCACAGAAGACCGCGACCCCGGAAGGCCACCACAGGGGCAGCTGGGTGAGCCCCCAGAACACTGCGGTGATGGCGGAGTAGCTGATGAGCACGCGCACCGGCTCGTCCAGGGCGATGAGCACGCCCACCAGAACGGCGATGAGTCCAACGGCGCGGTTGGAGGCCATGCCCATGACCAGCACGTTGCACACGAGCAGCAGGATGAACTTGCTGCGCGGATCGGCGTGGACACGAGGAGCAGCGGCACCCCTGGGGCGGGGACGTCCCCCAAAGGCGGCATCCAGGACAGAGCAGCCCTCTCGAGCGAGCTCCTGCGGTGAGGCCGGGGACTCCTCCACGCCCATCGCAGAAACGTTGGACCCCCGGGGTCGCGTGCGCCGCATGCTCAGGCAACGCCCGCTCGCTTGAAGTGCTTGCGCAGCACCCTCATTCCCAGCAGGGCGCTGACGTAGGCAAGGAGCGCGATGACGAGCATCCACACCAGGAGGAACATCGGGCTGATCAGCGCCTGGAGATCACTGGCGTACGTGTCCCCCATGGACTCGCGGATGTGGGCGAAATAAGCCTCTGAAGCCCATATCACCGGCAGGATCGGGCTGATGGCCCACATGGAGAAGACGGCGAATCCCAGGGCGTTAGTGATGGTTCTGTCGTATCCGCCGGCACGAGTGATGGCGTCAGCGGCGAGTCCCAGGACGGTCGCGACCAGCGGCGTGACCCAGGCGTGTCCGGTGACGACCATGAGGATGCCGATGATGAGACCCAGGATGGTGTAGGCACCCATGGCCCGCGTCCGGGACACGTACAGCATGCAGATAATCGCTTCCACGATGACACCGATGATCCCTCCGACGAAGATCATGATCGGATGGATCGCCCCGAGCATCCCGGAGCCGAACAGGGCGATGAAGTACAGGGCGGTGAAGACTCCCACGTTGATGAGGTTGCGCGGTGAGGTGATACTCCTCGCCCGGCCGTCACTGCGGCCGGCTGGGCTGTTCTCGGCTGTTCTGGCTGAACTGACTGTGTTGGCCATACCGGCTCCTTGACTCATCAGCTCCCCACCAGCTTTGGTGAGGCACGCCTAAGTTTCTACTCCTCCTTAGTGGTTCCCGCAAGGGCCGAACCGGCGCTGAGCAGCACTAGGGCACACAGAACTAACCGTTGAAAAGACGGGAAAACCGGATGGTGGGTTGACGATGGCGGAGTCCGGCGCGGCGGACGAAGGAGCCTAGCCCGGGGCCCCCAGGCCTCCGCGTCCCACGAGGTTGATGCGGTGCATCTCCTCAGGGCGCAGGCGCCGCACCTGTTGGGTCAGGGACTGGGCGGCGTCGTTCACGGTCGCCAGGGGGTCGGGTAGGTCGATCGGCGCGGCGGGCGGTGAGTCCAGGCGCAGGCTCTCCCAGGTCACCGAGAAGTCGGCGCCCACCTCCAGGCAGGCCGCCACGAATGCTCCGCGCAGGGCTGCGCGTGTTGCCGGGGGCATGTGGTGGGCGCGCTCGATCTCTGCAGGCTCGCACAGGCGCACCATGGCCCCCTGGGCAACCAGGCGTGGGGCCAGCCCGGTCTCGGCGTTGAGGTCGTGGTAGGCCAGGTCGACCCGCGAGCGCAGCGCGTCCAGCACCTCCCCCGCAAGCTCGGGGTGGCGCTCGCGCTGGGCGCTCATGAGGCGGCGCTTAATCGCCCAGTCGATCTCGGTGTCGATGGAGCCGTCGTCATGGTTGCGCAGCGAGGAGATGACGCGCGGGGCCAGGTCTGTCAGTAGGTGCTCAGCACCACGGAGGAAGTCCGGCACTCCGACCTCGTCCAGGTAGGAGGTGAGGCGTTCCAGGAAGGCCTCCTGAAGGTCGACGGCGCTCAGGCGGCGGCCGTCGACGGTGACGGCCGGGACATCGCCCCAGGGGCTCTCCCCCAGCGCGGACAGTGTGGCCAGCGGGTCGGCCAGGACGAGGTCGGTGAAGTCCCACCCGGCCTCGAGGGCGTCCAGGAGCAGAAGGGTCAGGGCGCTGCGCAGTCCCGTCGTCGGCTCAGCCATGGTGGTGTCGGCGCAGGTGACGTGCAGGCGGCGCAGGCGGGTGGCGTCGGCGTGGGGCTCGTCGCGGGTGTTGACCAGGGCCCGTTGACCGGTGGTGTCGGCCGAGGCCAGGGCCTTGAGGTGCGGGGCGCGCGGTGACAGGCCCCAGGAGGCGTCCTCGCCTTCCGGCCCCTGACCGTCCGAGGCACTGCCGGCAGCGGCCGACTCCAGTGGTCTCCCGGAGCCGACCAGCACGGGGCGGGTGGCCAGGAAGGAGGTGAGCACCGCCATGGTGGCTTCACCTCGCCCAGCATCGGCGCCCTGAGTCCCGGGCGCGTCGTCGAGCAGGTGGCGGGGCACGGAGTAGCTCTCGTGGCAGCCGTAGGTGTGGCCGGCGGAGTCGGTGTTGTTGGCCAGCAGGTGGATGCGGGCGGAAATCCCCTTCTGGGCGAGGCCCGCGGCGGCGCGCTCCGCCATGCCGGCCAGGATCTCGCGCCCGGCCTGGTCCTGGGCCACGAGGTCGCGCACGCGCACGCACTCAGCGGTGGCGTACTCGGGGTGGGCGCCGATGTCGAGGTAGAGGCGCCCGCCGTTGGGCAGGAAGAGGTTGGTGCTGCGGTATCCGGTGGGCCGGTGGCGGAAGATGAGCGCCGCCGCCTGCTCCACGTCCGGCAGGGTGCCCTGCGCCTCACCGGTCTGTCCCACAGAGGCGCACAGGACACCGAACTCGGTCTCCAGGCCGGTGACGCGCGGCCCCGGGGCACTGGTGCTCACTGGCCGCCCTTCTGGACGAAGCCTCGCACGAACTCCTGGGCGTCGACGGCCAGGACGTCGTCGATCATGTCCAGGACCGAGTCCAGGCCCTGGCCCCGTGCAGGCCCGGCGGGGGCGGGCGTCGGGTCATCGTCGGGGGCGGGGTCGTCCTGGCGACTGCGGGAAGGCTGGGCGAACTCACTCATGTCTGCTCTCCTGACAGGGTGGCGGGTGTAGTTACGGGTCCGGTGCCCGGTTCTGGATGGCCGAGACGCTCACCCGTGAGGCGCGTCAGGACCTCGACGACGTCGGTGGTGCCCTCGAGTGCCGGGGACGCGATGGCGCGGGTGAAGGACAAGGGGTCGGTCAGGGGCAGACGACGCTGATCCTTCTCACCGGTCTCCAGCACCATGGAGTGCCAGCCGGCGGCCACCACCTGGCCGGGGAAGGCACCCACGAGCCTACCGCGTAGCCAGGCCCGGGTCGTGGTGGGCGGCTCGCTCAGAGCGGCCTCCAGCATCTGGTCGCCGAGCCCGCTCCTGGCGACGACGCCGGCCGGTACCCGCTCGGACAGGCCTCGCCCGGCCGGGGACAGCTCGGACCAGGCCAGGTCGACGGAGTGGAGGACGTCGCGCCCGCGCGCATCGGGGTGGCGGCGGGCGGTGGCGTCCAGGAGCTGCTTCTTGGCGACCCACTCCAGGTGCCCTGCGGGACCTTCCGAGTCCCCCGGGCCTCCCGCCTCGTCACCCCCGGCGCGCAGGGTCTCGAGCTCGCGCAACGAGGCCTGCCAGAAGGCGAGGATCGCACCGGTCTCGGCTCCGCCGATGTCGGAGCCGTCGGCCAGCGCAGCCAGGTCCGGGTTCAGGGGGTCGCCCGCCGGCGCCGGCGCGGGACGCCCCTGGCCCTTCAGGTGGCCGCGCACCGTCTCGAGGTACTGCTCCAGGATCTCCAGGGCGCTCAGGCGCCGTCCGTCGGCGAGCTCGAGGGCGCCGCGAAGGCGGGTGTCGCGGGATACCTCCCGGGCCTGGGCCACCGGGTCGGCCAGGCGCAGGCGACGCCAGGAGGCCGGGACGCAGTCGGCCAGGACCTGGAGGACCAGGGAGGTCATGCCGAGCTTGAGCCAGGTCATCGTGTCGAAGCAGTTGGCGTCACCAGGCACCAGGTGGAGGCGCCGCCAGCGCTCGGGGTCGGAGTGGGGCTCGTCGCGGGTGTTGACCAGGGGACGGTCCACCGTGGTTCCCAGTCCCACGACCTTCTCGAGGTAGTCGGCCCTCTGACTGATCTGGAAAGCGGCGTCCTGGGAGACGGCGCCAGTGCCGACCCGGCCGGAGCCGACCAGGAGCGGGCGCACCACGAGCAGGGGCACGAGGGCCTGGACAAGGTCGTCGAAGTCGATCGAACGGGGCACGAGGTAGTTCTCGTGGGTGCCGTAGGTGGCACCCTTGCCATCGACGTTGTTCTTGAACAGGCGGGCCGCCGAGCCATGACGGCGCAGTAGCTCGGCCCCCCGGGCCACCAGGAGGTCCCCGGCCCGGTCAGCCAGGGTGGCCTGCGCGGCCCCGGTGCACTCGGGGGTGGCGTACTCGGGGTGGCCGTGGTCCACATAGAGGCGCCCGCCACTGGACAGGCAGGTGGCGGTGCCGCGCTGCCAGGCCTCCTCCTGGGCGGTCAGGCGCGCAACGACGGTGGTGCGCAGGCGCCCGGGGACGGGGCCCTCGACGGATGCGGCTCCCGAGACGTCGGTGAGCATGGAAGGATCGACCGCTGAGCGGTCCACCTCGAAACCGCGGGCGTCACGCAGGGGGTACTCCCCCGAGTAGTCCCAGCGCACACCCGGGCAGCGCCCCTGCTCGCTCTCGGCCTCCAGACAGGCCGCCACGACGTCCTCGGGCTCAGCACCGAGGATGCCGTACTCGGTCTCCAGACCCATGACCGTGACCTCGCGGCCGGGGATCCGCTGAGAGCTCGTCGATGCCACTGTCCTCACTCCTCCCGGGGGCGCTGGAGCACGGTCATGGAGGTCACCGGGGCGCCGCGCCGCCCACTGACGCGGGCCCAGTCGTCGGGGTGGACGGTAGCGGGCAGACCCTCGTTCTCCATGATCTCCTCGATGACGGCGCGGTGCAGGTGCTCCTGCGTCAGACCGCGCCTCCCGCTGGTGACCAGGTCCTTGACCGCCGCCTTCTTGGCCCGATCGACGATGTTGGCGAGCATGGCACCGCTGACGAGGTCGGCGACGTGGAGGATCTCCACCTGTCCGTCGGAGCGGGTGAGCTCGACCATCTCGGTGGCGCGGCGGCGGGCGTAAAGGGCCTCGACCACCTGGTCGATGAGAGCGTCCACCGCTCCCTGCGCGCTGCCGTGGGCGGCCAGGAGCTCCTGGCTGATCGGGAGGTCGGGCGTCAGGTAGGTCGCCAGGATCTCGGCGGCGCCGTCCCGGTCCGGTCGGCCGATACGGATCTTGACGTCCAGGCGCCCCGGTCGCAGGATCGCCGGGTCGATCATGTCCTCCCGGTTGGTGGCCCCGATGACCACGACGTTGTCGAGCTCGTCGACGCCGTCGATCTCAGCGAGCATCTGCGGAACCACGGTGGTCTCCACGTCCGAGGACCGCCCGGACCCGCGAGTGCGGAACAGGGAGTCCATCTCATCGAAGAAGACGACGACGGGGACCCCGGTGGCGGCCTTCTCCCGGGCACGGGCGAAGATGACGCGGATGCGCCGCTCGGTCTCCCCCACGTACTTGTCCAGCAGCTGGGGGCCCTTGATGTTGAGGAAGTAGGCCTCGCCCCGGCCACCGGCGCCCAGGGATGCGGCAACCGCCTTGGCGATGAGCGTCTTGCCGCAGCCGGGCGGCCCGTAGAGCAGCACGCCGCGCGGTGGGGTGAGCCGGTGCTCGCGGTAGAGGTCGGGATGCAGGAAGGGCAGCTCGACGGCGTCGCGGATGAGCTCGATCTGCTCACCCAGTCCACCGATGTCCTCATATCCGACGTCGGGCACCTCCTCCAGGACGAGCTCCTCGACCTCGGAGCGCACCACGGGGCGCAGCGCCATGCGCACGGCCAGGTCGGCCACGAGCGCGTCGCCGACCCGGGGGCGGCGGTCGGTCAGGACCGCCGAGAGAGTGAGGACCTGCTCCTCGTCGTGGCGGGCCAGGACCAGGACGGTGCCGTCATCATAGGTCTCCTTGACGGTGACGACCTCGCCGAAGCGCGGCGAGGGGCAGGTGGCGGTGATGACGAGGTGCTCGTTGAGGACGACGTCGTCGCCCGGGTGCAGGGAGGAGGCCACGACGGAGGGCCCCACACCCACCCGGTGGCGCCGCCCGGCGATGGAGACGTCGGCGGTGCGCGCCGTGACGTCTACAGCCAGGACGGTGGCGTGCGCCAGGGGCGGAAGCTGCAGGGCCTTGATGTCCTCATGGAGGGCAGCCAGCTCCTGGCGCGCCGCTCGCAGGGCGTTGGCCAGGTGGGTGTTCTTGCGGCTGAGCACACCGGCATGCTCGGTGAGCTCATGCAGCCGGTCGGTCACGTCCGCACTGACATCTCTGGCAACCTCCGCAGACGGGTTCCTGGAGACACCCAACAGCGTCTCCCCTTCTGAGTCCTTGTACTCCACCGGCTCGTCTTTCATACGCGTCCTCCTTGACTACCGGACTGCCCTGGCCCAGTCCTCATCGACCCTTGCCCTCACTGGTACAAGCGTACCAATCCACAGTCGTTTCGTAACCAGGAACAGCACTCCGGACACGGACGAGCGCCACTGGCCCCTGCTGACCTCTGCCGACCTCACACCGGGCCGTGTCGAGGCCTCCGGCAGCGCCGTGACAGAATCGACCCCATGTCTGAGACCCCCACGAGCCCCACCGCTCCCCCGTTATCGTCCAGCCGTCTGCTGCCCTCCGAGCCTCACGGCCCGCGAGTGCCGGCCAAGGTGTCGACCGACGGCCTGGAGACCACCTGGGGCGAGCGCTGGGAGTCCGAGGGGACCTACGCCTTCGACCGCAGCGCCGAGCGCGCGGAGGTCTTCTCCATCGACACCCCGCCACCGACGGTCTCCGGCTCCCTGCACGTGGGGCACGTCTTCTCCTACACCCACACCGACACGGTGGCCCGCTTCCAGCGCATGCGCGGCAAGGCGGTGTTCTACCCCATGGGCTGGGACGACAACGGCCTGCCCACCGAACGCCGCGTCCAGAACTACTTCGGGGTGCGCTGCGACCCCTCCCTGCCCTACGACCCGGACTTCACCCCGCCGCACACCGGTGGCGAGGGCAAGTCGATCAAGGCCCGCGACCAGGTGCCGGTCTCGCGTCGCAACTTCGTCGAGCTGTGCGAGCTCCTCACGGTCGAGGACGAGAAGCAGTTCGAGGCCCTGTGGCGCCGGCTCGGCCTGAGCGTGGACTGGTCGCACACCTACCAGACCATTGGTGAGCGAGCCTGCAAGGTCGCCCAGACCGCCTTCCTGCGCAACCTTGAGCGTGGTGAGGCCTACCAGGCGGCGGCACCCGGCCTGTGGGACGTCACTTTCCAGACGGCGGTGGCCCAGGCCGAGCTGGAGTCTCGCGAGTACCCCGGCTTCTACCACCGTCTGGCCTTCCACATCGTCGATGAGGAGGCCGCCGCCAAGGCCGAGGCCGCCGGCGCCCCGGTGGAGAACGGCGTCGACGTATGCATCGAGACCACCCGCCCCGAGCTGCTGCCCGCCTGCGTGGCCCTGGTGGCCCACCCCGACGACGAGCGCTACCAGCCCCTGTTCGGCACCAGGGTCTCCTCCCCCGTATTCGGCGTCGAGGTGCCGGTCCTGCCGCACCCGGCCGCGGAGAAGGACAAGGGCGCCGGCATCGCCATGTGCTGCACCTTCGGTGACACCACGGACATCGACTGGTGGCGCGACCTGCAGCTGCCGCTGCGCGCCATCCTGCGCAAGGACGGGCGCATCGAGACCGAGACGCCCGAGTGGATCACCTCCGAGGCGGGCCGCGAGATGTATGAGGCAATGGCCGGCAAGACCGCCTTCTCCGCCCGCGAGGCCCTCGTGGCCCGTCTGGCGCAGACCGGTGAGATGCGCGGTGAGCCCACCAAGACTGTGCGTCAGACGAACTTCTTCGAGAAGGGCGACAAGCCCCTGGAGATCGTCACCTCCCGCCAGTGGTACATCCGCAACGGCGGCAAGAAGTGGACGAACCCGGCCTCCGGCACCGACCTGCGCGACGAGCTGCTCGAGCGCGGCCGCGAGCTCGATTTCCACCCCGACTTCATGCGCGTGCGCTACGAGAACTGGGTGCGGGGCCTCAACAACGACTGGCTGGTCTCGCGCCAGCGCTTCTTCGGCGTCCCCTTCCCGCTGTGGTACAAGGTCGGCTCCGACGGCGAGGTCGACTACGACGCGGTCCTGACCCCGGACGAGTCCGAGCTGCCGGTGGACCCCTCCTCCGACGTCCCGGCCGGCTACACCGAGGACCAGCGCGGCAGGCCCGGCGGCTTCGTCGGCGAGCTCGACATCATGGACACCTGGGCCACCTCCTCCCTGTCGCCCCAGCTGGCCTCGGGATGGCTGAGCGATGAGGACCTCTTCGGGCGGGTCTACCCAATGGACCTGCGCCCGCAGGGTCAGGACATCATTCGCACCTGGCTGTTCACCTCGGTGGTGCGCGCCGATCTGGAGTTCGCGGCCTTGCCGTGGCGGAATGCCGGCCTGTCCGGCTGGATCCTGGACTCCGACCACAAGAAGATGTCCAAGTCGAAGGGCAATGTGGTCACCCCCATGGGCCTGCTGGAGCAGTACGGCTCCGACGCCGTGCGCTACTGGGCCAGCTCGGCGCGCCTGGGCCTGGACGCGGCCTTCGAGGAGACCCAGATCAAGATCGGCCGCCGCCTGGCCATCAAGGTCCTCAACGCCTCCAAGTTCGCCCTGTCCATGGGGATCCCCTGGGACGCCGACGAGGCCACCGTGGCCGCGGCACCCGCCCCCTGCCTGGACGCCTCGGTGGTCAGCGAGCCGATCGACCGCGCGGTCCTGGCCGCGCTGGCCGACGTCGTCGACACTGCCACGGCGGCCTTCGAGGAGTTCGGGCACGCACGCGCCCTGGAGGTCACCGAATCCTTCTTCTGGACCTTCTGCGACGACTACATCGAGCTGGTCAAGGACCGTGCCAACGACTTCGACGGCTCTCACGAGCCCGAGGCCGTCCGCTCGGCGCGGGCGACGCTGGCGATCGCGGTGGACACCTTCGTGCGTCTGCTGGCCCCCTTCCTGCCGTTTGCCACCGAGGAGGTGTGGAGCTGGTACCGCAGCAGCTCGGTGCACCGGGCGGCCTGGCCGCAGTCAGTCGGCCTGCGTGAGGCCTCCGCCGGGGCCGACGCCGAACTGGTCGCCCGCGCCGGAACCGCCCTGGCGGCGCTACGCAAGGTGAAGTCGGAGGCAAAGACGAGCCAGAAGACGCCGATCCTCTCGGTGACGCTGGCTGTCGCCGCCGACCGGCCCGAGTACGCCGAGGCCATCGAGGCGGTGCGTGCGGACCTGACGGAGGCCGCCAAGGTCACCGGCCCCTTCACCGTCGAGCAGGCCGCCCAGGCGGCGGACTCCGAGTCGGCCGACGGAGCCGCACTGGTGACGGTCACGGCCGCCGAGCTCGGCGAGGCCCCGGCCAAGCCGGCCAAGAAGAAGTGAACCGCTAGCAACCGGTCTTCTGACGAACGGTGGCGCCATCCCAGGGCGGGGCGGCGTCACCGTCGTCGTTCTAGGACGCACCGGACAGGCTCACGGATCGGTTCTCGCCTCGAGTCTCAACAGGATCCGGTACTCGATGAGGACGATGACCACGGCAGCCAGCAGGGCCGCAAGCACGTCGATGCGGCTCTGAGTCACGCAGTCATGGGAGTAGAAGGGGATGAGCCGGGAGTCGAGCGAGTCGAAACGTTCCCCGTTACAACTCAGTGTGCTGCCCCCGAAGTCGTCCAGGATGCGGGCATTGCCCACCGTGTACGCCCAGGCGAAACCGACCGCCAGAGCGAAGATACCGCTATACCGCGGCCAGGCGAGGCCACGGGGCAGATGGGCACGGCCCCGCCAGGACAGCACCATCGCGATGACGGTGATGAGGGCGAACACGATGCTCAGTCCTAGCGCCATCAGGTCGGCGCGGTGGCGGATGTCATCGGGAGGGCTGGGACGCGCCGGATCGACGATCTCGTCACGAACCACGGTGTAGCCGTCGGCATCGTTCCCGGTGAGGGCGAGGATGTGGAGGTTCGTCTCCACACTGGTCGTGCCGGAACCGTCTGCGTAGGTCTTGGACGTGGAGACCTCGGCTATCACATGGACGCTGTCGTCATCCTGGTAGGTGGCCCTGATGCGCTTGACCTCGCTCGTTGCAGAGGTCGCCGGAATGCCGTCTTGAGCCAGCCGCTCACGCAGATCGCGGATGGTCGTCTCGGCCCGTGTGGGCGGAGAAGCCTCGGTGGAGGCCTCCGTATCGGTCCACTCGGCGTCCAGCACCGCCTGATGCTCCCTGATAGCCGTCAGGACCCGGCCGGGGTCGGGTTTGTCCCGCACCGCCTCCTGGATCCTGGGGATCAGCCACGGGAGTAAGGCCAGGCAGACCACGGCCACGCTCAGAAGGACGATCAGAGTGTTGACCACGCGGGTCCTGCTCCGCGTCATCCCTTCTCCTTCAACGCCGCACCCTCACCGTCGAGTCTGGCAGATCATGCGACGATCCGGGTGGTTTCGCATCTGCCCCTCAACCCCAGTAGTGTGCCGTGGAACCACGGTCATTCAGCACTGCGGACATGAGCGTGCTGCGTTCGGCCGGATCGGGTTCTCCCCTCAGACGGGTCAGCAGCAGGGTTCCGACGGCGGTTCCCATCGACTCACGGTCCACACTCAACTCACTGAAGGCCTCCCCCTGCCGCCCGCGGTACTCCGTGACCCCGAGTGTGAGCACGGACAGGTCAGCAGGAATGGACAGTCCGTGGGCGTGTGCCGCGCAGGCAAGTCCCATGCAGGCGGCCGGGTTGTTGGAGATGACGGCGGTGCACCCCTCCACCAGGCCTCCTGCCCCCACGACGTCACTGCCGGCCAGTGCCAGCTCCGGCACCTGATGCACCAGGACGTCCATCCCCAGGTCATCGGCAGCCCGCAGGAGCTCACGGGCCTGGTCCTGGCGTGCATGGGAGTCGTCATGTGCGGTCTCCCGCATGAGCGCAATGACACGCCGGTGCCCGAGGCCGGCCAGGTGCGACACCGCCGCGTGTGCCATCTGTGCGAAGTCGGTGTCAACGCACGGGGTACCTCCACTGAGACCTGAGGATCCGATGAGGACGGCGGGGATCCTCTCCTCCAGGAGCATCTTCTCGCGCTCGTCGCCCTGGGCCACGTCCATGAGGACGACCCCTCCCAGGGAGCCTGAGCGGACAAGCGCATGCAGCTCGGTCAGCGGTGCCGAGGAGGTCATGACCGGGATGACGACCTGGATCCCGCTGGGTTCCAGGGCCCGGCGCACTCCGTCGACGTAGTCGAGGTCGTTGGCATCGATGGTCGAGCGCTGACGCCGAAACAGGACCCCCACAGTACGCAGCAGCGGGGAGGCCAGTGATCGGGCAGCGGTGTTGGGGTGATAGTCGAGCTCACGCACGGCCCGCATGACCCGTTCGCGTGTGCTGGAACGCGTCGAGCGCTGGCCGGTCAGGACATAGGTGACGGTCGATGGCGACACCCCCGCCGCCCTGGCCACGTCAGCGCGGGTCGCCGCCATCGGGTCCTCCGGCGGGCAGATCCAGCCAACAGGCGCCGTTGGGCGGCAGGACGACGGCACCCGCATCACCCCTGTCATCCTGGTGCCAGGAGGTGAGCAGCAGGCTACCGGAGCCCTTGAGAGTCACCGGCTGCTCGGCGGTGTTGAGGGCGACGCCGGTGCTGCCGTTGCGCAGGTGCAGGACCCCGGGCTCAGCCGGAAGCCACTCCACTGAACCACGCCCGAGCCGGCGCTCTCGGCGCAGGGCGATGGCCCTCCGGTACAGGCTGAGGGTGGAGTCCTCGTGTCCCTCCTGGGCCTCCGGCGAGTAGCTGCCCCACCCCTCGGGCTGGGGCAGCCAGGTGCGGCCGGTGGTGCTGTAACCGTAGGAGACCCCGTCCCGTGTCCAGGGCAGGGGAACCCGGCAGCCATCGCGCCCCGTCACGAGGTGGTCGGTGCGCTCCCACAGGGGGTCCTGGCGGGCCTCATCCTCCATGGTGGTGTGCTCGGGCAGCCCCAGCTCCTCACCCTGGTAGAGGTAGGCGCTGCCGGGCAGGCCCAGCATGAACAGGGTGGCGGCGCGGGCCCGGGCCAGGCCGAGTTCGGCGTCGGGCTGGGGGTCCTTCGGCCCGATCCCAGGATCGGTGTCCATCTCGGCGGGGTAGGCCAGGCGGGAGGCGTGGCGCACGACGTCGTGGTTGGACAGTACCCAGGTGGCCGGAGCCCCAACGGCACCGTACTCGGTCAGGGAGACGTCGATGACCCGGCGCAGCTCGACGGCGTCCCACCCGGCGTCCAGGAAGGGGAAGTTGAAGGCCTGGCTCATCTCGTCGGCGCGCACGTACAGGGCGGCATCCGCCTCGGTGGGCACCCAGGCCTCGGCAACCATGAGGATGTCCGTTCCCATCTCATCCAGCACGCGGCGCCACTCGCGGTAGATGTCGTGGACCCCGGGCTGGTTGAAGGCGGGGCCAACGTCAGGAAGGTTTTCACTCCCGCCCCCGCCCTCGGCGCCGACGACGTTCCACCGGTCCGGACCGAGGTCGTCGTCGGGCAGCCCCTCGGCCTTGACCAGGCCGTGGGCAACGTCCACACGGAATCCGTCGATGCCGCGCCTCACCCAGAAGCGCAGGAAGGAGCGGAAGTGCTCGTGGACGTCCTCGTTGGACCAGTTGAAGTCGGGCTGCTCGGCCGCGAACAGGTGCAGGTAGTACCAGTCCCGGTCCTCGCTTCGCCCAGTGAGGGGCTCCACTGGTTGCCAGGCGGGGCCCCCGAACAGCGAGCCCCAGTTGTTCGGGGCGCCGTTGACGCTGTGGCGGAAGATGTAGCGGTCACGCTCTGGGGAACCAGGACCCGCCGCCAGAGCGGCCTGGAACCACTCGTGCCGGTCGGAGGAGTGGTTGGGGACCAGATCTATGACCACCCGGATGCCGGCTTGATGGAGATCGGCGATGAGAGCGTCAAGATCCTCCAGGGACCCGTACTCAGGGGCCAGGTCGAAGTAGTCGGAGACATCGTAGCCGGCGTCTACCTGGGGCGAGGGGTAGAAGGGTGAGAGCCACACGGCGTCGACTCCAAGCGCGGTTAAGTGGTCGACGTGCTCACGGATTCCCTGGATATCGCCGATTCCGTCGCCATTGGCGTCGGCGAAGGAGCGTGGATAGATCTGGTAGACAACGGCGTCGCGCCACCAGGCGTCAGTGTCTGTTCGCGGCGGGAGGTTCTGGGAGCGGGAGTCATCGGTTGAGGTCATAGGTGGGTCCTGATCGGGCCGCGGTGCTGCGGCGAGGTGAGGGCGAGGAGGTCAGATGTCCTCTGCGGGGCGGCTTGGTGCTGCCACCCCGCAGAGAGACGCTGTGACGTGCGAACCCTATAGCGGTTCGGGCCGCAGCCGGCGTCGGCGCTACTGCTTGAGGCCGCCGGCGGCCAGACCCGCCACGATGCGGCGCTGGAAGAGGAGCACCATGAGGACCAGCGGCAGCGTCATGATGACACCGGCCGCCATCTGGGATCCGAAGGGCGTGTTGAACTGGGACGCGCCGGTGAACTTCGATAGCAGCACCGTGGCCGGCTGCATACTGGGATTGGTGATCATGGTGACCGCGACGAGGAACTCGTTCCAGGCACCGATGAAGATAATGATGGCGGTGGTGAAGATCCCCGGTGCCGCCAGCGGGAGGATGACCTTGCGGAAGGCCTGGCCGGGGGTGCACCCGTCAACCATGGCGGACTGCTCGAGCTCCTGGGGCATTTGCCGGAAGAAGCTCGTCAGGTTCCACACGGCCAGGGGCAGGGAGAAGGACAGATCAGGAACGATCATCGCCTGGTAGGTGTCCGTCCACCCCCATTCGGAGAAGTTCTTCAACAGGGGCACGATAATGGCTACCAGAGGGAACATCGAGGTCGCGATGACCAGCAGCAGGAGAAGGCCTTTCCCCCGGAAGCTCAGACGAGCGAGTGCGTAGGCCGTGAAAGTCGCTACCAGGAGGGCGACGACCGTCACGACGATCGAGACGATGAGTGAGTTGATGAGTCCGTTTCCGAAGTCATTCTTCGAGGAGAAGACCGCCTTGTAGTTCTCAAAGGAGACGTGCTGAGGCCACCAGCTGTTATCGAAGATCTCCTTGTCAGGACGCAGGGAGGACACCAGCATCCAGTAGAAGGGCGCCAGGCAGTAGATGACGATGAGGGCGATGCCGACGATGGAGAAGATGTTCCCCCAGTTCCTCTTGGTCTTGCGGACCGGTGCGGCGGTGGAGGTGCTCATGCCTGCTGACTCCTTTCAGTAGCCGTCCGAGGGGCAGGAGTAGAGGAGCCGGAGCGTTTGAAGAAGGCGCTGACCGGCAGCTTGCGCTCATTGCGCTTGCGTCGAGCCTCATCGTTGCCGCTGAGGTCGGTGTTGGTGATCTTCAGGAACGCGACGGCGAAGACGAAGACGTAGAGGAACAGGATGAGGGCGTAGGCCGCGGCACTGCCATACCTCAGGTTGGAGGCCTCATCCTGGACGAGCATGGAGAGGGTCTCCACGCTGTCCTTCCTGGGACCGATGAGGATGTAGGGCAGGTCGAACATGCGCAGGGCGTCCAGGGCGCGGAAGAGAACCGCCACCACGAGCACGGGCTTGACCAGAGGCAGGGTGATGGAGGTGAAACGCCTCCAGGCGCTCGCACCGTCGATCTTGGCCGCCTCGTAGACCTCGTCGGGGATGAGCTGAAGCCCGGCCAGAGTGAGCAGTCCGATGTAGGGGGCCGTCTTCCACACGTCGGCGATGATGATGGCCATCTTCGCGCTGAACCCGCCCGAGGCCCACATGATGTGTTGCCCCAGAATGGCATTGGCGACGCCTTTCTGGTTGAAGATCCAGCCCCACAGGATGGCGGAGACGGCTGTGGGGATCGCCCAGGGCACGAGGATGGAGGCGCGCACAATACCGCGGCCCTTCATCGCCCTGTGCATGATGAGCGCCATGGCCACACCGAGAATGGTCTCCAGGGCGACTGTTACCACTCCGAACAGTGTCGTGTTGTAGGCGGCAGTCCAGAAGCGGCCACCGGCCTCGGTGAAGATATCGGTGTAGTTCCTCATCCCGATGAACGGCTCGGTGTCGGAGACGAAGCCCGTCTCCGGGTCCACCCCCGCCTTGCCGAACATGGATTGCTGGAGTGACTGGAAAATAGGTATCAGGATGACAATCGTCAGGACCAGAACGGTCGGTGTGATGAGCAACCAGGCGAGCCGCGCCTGAGCCTTGGCGTTCTTGGACTGACGATTGACGGCCTTTGAGGAAGAAGGAAGCGTCGTTGTACTCATGGATTTCCTTGATTGGGTTGCCGAGACCGTGAGGGAAAGCGCAGCCGCCACGAGGACGACGGAAACAACACGGCGCCCGGCGGGGCGGCGCGCTTTCCCACAAAAGAACCGCGACGTATCATCGGCCCACAGAGGGTTGCTTCAGGACTCCAGCTTCTTCAGCTCCTCCTCCAAGGAGACGATGGCGTCCTTCGGTGACTTGCTGCCCGGATTCTGGATCACCGGGTAGATGGCGTTCTGAATCGCCGCAGTCACATCCCCGTAGAGGACCGCATGCGGACGGCTCTTGGCATTCTTGAGACTCTCCCGGAGGATGGTCAGGTAGGGGAACTTCTGCAGCAGTTCAGCGTCCTCGTAGAGCGACCCGAGAACCGGCGCGAGGGTCTGAGTGTCCAGGGCGTACTTCTCGGATTCCTTGCTGATCCACCACTTGACGAACTTCAGGGCGGTGGCCTTGTTCTTCGAGCCCTGAGTGATGGCGCAGTTGTGCCCGCCCAGGGTGGGGACAAAGGGCTTGCCGTCAATGCTCGGCAGCGCGGCGACATCGAACTTGTCCGTCCCCAGTGCCTCAAGGTTGTTGGCGTACTGGTAGGGCCACTGACGATAGAAGAGAAGGTTGCCGGCCTCAAAGGCGTTACGGCCGTCCTCCTCCTTCCACTCCAAGGACTCCTTGGGAATGTATCCCTGGGAGAAGCCGTCGACGAGCCACTGGACACCCTTGATGGACTCCTGTGAGTTGACGACCACCTTACTGTCATCGCTGTAGAAGTCGCCACCAGCGGTATGGATGAACTCGGCAGCGTTGCAGGTGAGTCCCTCGTACTTGGCGAACTGGCCGCCGAATCCGCCGATGGACTCATGCCCCGGCAGGGCCCTGACCGCATCAATGGCGGCCTTCACCTCGTCCCAGGTCTTGGGGACCGCGACGCCGGCCTCCGCCAGGAAGTCCTTGCGGTAGAACATCACCGGGGCATCCGTCTTGTACGGAACGGCGAAGAGCTTGTCCTTGTAGACTCCGGTCTGCCAGACGGGCTCGATGATGTCGTCATTCTTGAGCTCATCCTCGGGAAGCTCAACGATCCAGCGATTGGCGGCGAACTCGGAGACCCAGACATTGTCCACCGAGATGACGTCATAAGTGCTGGAGTTGGTCTTGGCGTTGTCGATGAGAGAAGTGCGCTGCTGGTCGGCCTCGGAGGAGAGCTCGATGAGCTTGACCTGCTCATCGGGGTTGGCCTTGTTCCACTCATCGATACGAGCCTGAACCTTGCCGGCAGAGTTGTCCTTGCCCTGGACCCAGGTGATCGGACCGGTGCCCTCGAAGGACACGGGTCCGCTGTCAGTGCCGCCGCTCTTCTTCGAGCAGGAGGCCGTGGCCGCCAGGGCGGTAGCCAGGATCGACCCCTGCATGAACTGGCGGCGGGGAAGGCGTGTCATGTGTGTTTCCTCCTTGAAACCATTGCTGGCCCCTCTTTCACATGAGACCAGGCTGTCGACGCGCGTCGACTCGAACATGTAACTCACGTTACACACCGGTAACCGGGCCGTCAATACATTTCGACTTCGTGATCCCTCGTCCTTTGAGAGGAACTCTCACGCCGACCACGTCCCACCCGACATCGCCGCCGCACGGACTCCACGAGATCGCCGCACACCGCCTGTGAAAACCTCCACAGCCGTCCCCCGGATCTCTCACCTCAATGGAACGTCGCCTCTCCATCGGCCTGACACAATGAGATCGTGAGCTCTCACCCCTCCTCATCCCCAGGCACCGGCACCAGGTCGCCGCGCTACCCCGGCCACATGACCGGCGGGGTCTCCAGCACCGAGATCCCCTTCCAGCCCGAGGCGCACTGGTCGGTTCCGTGGCTGCTCGCCGACCGCATCGCCCGCAGCGGCGACAAGCCGCTCGTGGCCCGCAAGTCCTCCGTGTCAGGCGACTGGCAGGAGGTCTCGGCCCGTGCCTTTGGTGAGGAGGTCGCCCATGTGGCCGCGGGCCTCATCGGCATGGGTCTTGAGGCGGGCAGCGCCGTCGGCATCATGGCGCACACCTCCTATGACTGGTTCCTGCTGGACATGGCCATCGCCCGTGCGGGCCTGATCTCCGTCCCCATCTACGAGACGAGCTCGGCTGAGCAGGTCGAGTGGATCGTCACCGACTCCGACGTGTGCCTGGTCATCACTGAGAGCGGCACGCTGGCCGAGCTCGTACGTGGCGCCGTCGCCGACGTCGAGCACCCGGTGAAGGTTCTCGCACTGGACTCCGACGCCATCACGACGATCGTTCAGGCCGGTTCGGGAGTCAGCCCCTCGCAGGTCGATCAGCGCTCCAACGCCCTCAAGGTCGACGACATCTACTCCATCATCTACACCTCGGGCACCACCGGCCGTCCCAAGGGTGTGGAGCTCACCCACCGCAACGCCGTCGGTGTCCCCTACCACGGGGTACGCTACCTGTCCGGCGTCCTGTGGGGCAGTAATGTGCGACTGCTGCTGTTCCTGCCGCTGGCCCACGTCTACGCCCGCTGCCTCCAGCTGCTGTCCCTGGCCGGCGAGGGCGTACTGGGGCACACCCCCGACGTCAAGACGCTCCTGCCGGACCTGCAGTCCTTCGCTCCCTCCTACGTCTTGGCCGTGCCGCGCGTCCTGGAGAAGATCTACAACGCCGCCGACGCCAAGGCCGGAGGCGGTGCCAGGCTCAAGCTGTTCCGCTGGGCCGCCAAGGTCGCCATCACCTACTCCCGGGCCCTGGACACCCCGGCCGGCCCCTCCCGCTCCCTGCGGCGGGCGCACGTGGTCGCCGACCGCCTGGTGTTCCGTAGGATCCGGGCCCTCCTGGGATCCAACGCCCGATTCATCGTCTCCGGCGGCGGTCCCCTGGGTCAGCGCCTGGGCCACTTCTACCGAGGTCTGGGACTGGTTGTGCTGGAGGGCTACGGCCTGACCGAGACGATCGGTCCGATCAGTGTCAACGCCGACTGGCTCAACAAGATCGGCACCGTCGGCCCGCCCGTGTGCGGCAACGAGATCCGCATCGGAGAGGACGACGAGATTCAGGTCCGTGGCCTGGGCGTCTTCTCCACCTACCACAAGAACCCCAAGGCGACGCAGGAGTCCTTCACGGCGGACGGCTGGTTCCGCACCGGCGACATCGGTGCTCTCGACGACGACGGTTACCTGCGCATCACCGGGCGCAAGAAGGAGCTCATCGTCACCGCCGGCGGCAAGAACGTCGCCCCCACCCAGCTCGAGGACCGGCTGCGCGGCCACCCGCTCATCAGCCAGGTGCTCGTCGTCGGTGACGGAGAGCCCTTCATCTCCGCGCTCATCACGCTGGACAAGGAGATGCTCCCCCAGTGGCTGCGCAACCACGGGCTGCCGGCGATGGACGTCGTCGAGGCGTCCGCCCACCCACAGGTGCTCGCCGCTCTGGACCGGGCCGTGACACGCACGAACCGCGCGGTCTCCCGGGCCGAGTCGATCCGCACCTTCCGGGTACTGACCACTGATTTCACCGAGGCCAACGGCCTGCTCACGCCCTCGCTGAAGGTCAAACGCGGCCCGGTGATGGAGGCACATGCCGAGGTCATCGCGGACATCTACTCCTCCACGCGCAAGGGACCGCAGGAGTAAGAGGGCGCAGCCGCCATCGACCGTTCGAGGCGGGCATACTCTCTACCATGACCGACGTCTCCACATCCCCGGCCGATACAGTCTCCTCCGCCCCTTCCGGGGAGTACGCCACCGAGCCCCTGGTCCCGGTTCACGACGGCATGACGACGCCCTGGGCACTGGCAGAGCGCGCGCGCCGCAATCCCGACGGTGGACTCATCGCCCGCAAGTCCCCATTGGGGCGGCGTTGGCGGGAGATGAGCGCGAGCGCCTTCCGCACCCAGGTACGCGAGGTCGCCGCGGGACTCGTGGCTAAGGGGCTCGAGCCCGGCGATGCCATCGGCATCATGTCGCACACCTCGTATGAGTGGACACTACTGGACTTCGCCGCCTGGGAGGCGGGCCTGGTGGTGGTTCCCGTCTACGAGACCTCCTCAGCCGAACAGGCCCAGTGGATTCTCTCCGATGCCGGCGTGAGGCTCATCGTCGTGGAGAACGAGGCCATGGCCTCCATGGTCGGCGCGTTGACCTCCACCGTGCCCGAGCTGGCGGACCTGCAGGTCCTGTGCGTGGAGCGCGAGGACGTCCTTGGGCTCATCGAGGCGGGCCGCGGCGTGGACCCCGGAAAGCTCGACCGGCGCAGCGCGGCCCTGACCTCACAGTCCCCGGCCACCATCGTCTACACCTCCGGCACGACGGGCCGTCCTAAGGGCGTCGAGCTCAGCCACGGCAACCTCGTGCACCTGTGCGTCAACGTCTGCCCGCACGTGCCCGAGGTCTTGGGCGGGGCCGAGGTCCGCTTTCTGCTGTTCCTGCCGCTGGCCCATGTGCTCGGCCGGTTCGTGGAGATCGCGATCGTGTGCTCACGCTCGGGCGTACTGGGCCACGTGCCCGACGTGCGTAATCTCGTCAACGACCTGGGCTCCTTCCAGCCCAGCGCGGTCCTGGCCGTGCCTCGCGTCTTCGAGAAGATCTACAACGCCGCTGACGCCAAGACGACCGGAGCCAGGCAGAAGGTCTTCCGTCTGGCGGCCAAGACCGCGATCGCCTACTCACGAGCCCTGGACACTCCCGAGGGCCCCTCTCGCAGACTGAGGGCCCAGCGCGCGGCCTTCGACCGATTCGTCTTCTCCGCCTTGCGCTCCGTCCTGGGTGGACGAGTCACCCACGTGATCTCCGGGGGCGGACCACTGGGCGAGCGCCTGGGGCACTTCTACCGCGGTGCCGGCGTGACCGTCCTGGAGGGTTACGGTCTGACCGAGACCATGGGTCCGTGCACCGTGAACCTGCCCGGCGCCACCCGGATCGGCACCGTCGGCACACCGCTCCCGGGCTGTGCGGTCAGGCTGGGTGCGGATGGGGAGATCATGGTTCGGGGTATCGGCACCTTCACCGGGTACCACAACAACCCGGGCGCCACCGCCGAGGCCTTCACCGACGACGGGTGGCTGCGTACCGGAGATATCGGCTCCTTCGAGAGCGCCGAGGGGTTCTTGCGCATCACCGGGCGCAAGAAGGAGCTCATCGTGACCGCCGGCGGCAAGAACGTCGCCCCGGCGCCGCTGGAGAACCGGCTGCGGGGGCACCCGCTGGTCAGCCAGGTGCTCGTGGTGGGTGATAACCGGCCCTGCGTCGGGGCGCTCGTCACCCTGGATGCCGAGATGCTGCCACTGTGGCTGTCCTCCCACGGACTGGAGGAGATGAGCGTCGTCGACGCTTCCCGGGACCCGCGGGTGCGTGCGGCGCTGGAACGGGCGGTGGCGCGCACCAATGAGGCGGTCTCCCGAGCAGAGTCGATCCGTACCTTCGAGGTGCTGTCCACGGACTTCACGGTGGCCAACGGCCTGCTCACGCCTTCGCTCAAGGTGCGCCGCGCCGAGGCGGAGAAGCGCTTCGCCGCCGAGATCGACGCACTCTACATGCGCACACCGCTCGTACCCAGCGCCGCGACACCATTGCAGGACTGAAAAGACCGACGACGGGGCGCGCACTCCCGAGCAACGGGCTAGACGGTTGCATTCGCCGGCGTCGGCAATCCCGCTTTCCGGACGCGTTCGGTCTCATGTCCACCGCGGATCTCCTCGTGGTGCTGGATGACCTCGGCGACGATGAAGGCGAAGAACTTCTCGGCGAAGACCGGATCGAGGCCGGACTCCTCCGCCAGAGCCCGCAGGCGCGCCACCTGCTCACGCTCGCGCCCGGGATCGGCCGGCGGCAGATCCAACTCGGCCTTGAGGAGGCCCACCTGCTGGGTGCAGCGGAAACGCTCGGCCAGAAGATGGACGAGGGCGGCGTCAAGGTTGTCAATGGTGGCGCGATAGACGGCCAGCTGCGGAGGAACTCCGGTCCGGCCCGCGCTCATGCGGTCCGGCTCCGCTCCCCCACTTTGGTGGTCGAGCTGAGTGTTCCCGATCCTGCCTGGTAGCGGGGTCTTCCAGTACCTCTGACAGCATCGGCGTCAACGACGACGCGCCCGACCTCGGGAAGAGAGGGAACCTCGAACATAGCCTGTCCCAGAACCTCCTCCACGATGGAGGTCAGTCCGCGGGCGCCGGTCTTACGCTCAAGGGCGAGGGAAGCCACCGCCTCAATGGCGGCATCGGTCAGCTCGAGCTCGACACCGTCGAGGCTGAAGAGGTACTGGTACTGGGATACCAGGGCGTTCTTGGGCTCGGTCATGACACGCACGAGCTCGCTCACCCCCAGGTCCTGAACGGTGGCGATGACGGGCAGACGACCGATGAACTCCGGGATGAGACCGAACTTGTGAAGATCCTCGGGACGCACCGGTGTGGTGAAGACGTCCTTGGAGCCCGGACCGGCAAGCTGCGCGCCGAAGCCCACCATCTGGGCTCCGGACTCCTTGCGCCGCCGATGGCGCACGATCTCCTCGATCCCGGCGAAGGCTCCGGCGGCGATGAAGAGGATGTTGGTGGTGTCGATCTCCAGGAATTCCTGGTGGGGGTGCTTACGTCCACCGCCCGGAGGTACGGAGGCCGTGGTGCCCTCGATGATCTTGAGCAGCGCCTGCTGCACACCCTCGCCCGAGACGTCGCGGGTGATGGAGGGGTTCTCCGCCTTACGACCGATCTTGTCGATCTCGTCGATGTAGATGATGCCCTTCTCGGCGCGCTTGACGTCGCCGTCTGCGGCCTGAATGAGCTTGAGGAGGATGTTCTCCACGTCCTCGCCCACGTAACCGGCCTCAGTCAGGGCCGTGGCGTCGACGATGGCGAAAGGGACGTCGAGGAGTCGGGCCAGGGTCCGGGCCAGGTGGGTCTTACCGGTTCCGGTGGGCCCCAGCAGGAGGATATTGGACTTGCCCAGTTCCAGACCGTCGCCCTCGGCCACGGAGCGCTCCTTGACCTGGACACGCTTGTAGTGGTTGTAAACCGCTACGCTCATGGCTCGTTTAGCGGCCTCCTGGCCGATGACGTACTGGTTGAGGAAGTCGAAGATCTCCCGAGGTTTGGGCAGCTCAAGAGGGACGCCGGCATTGGACTCGCCCAGCTCCTCGTCGACGATCTCGTTGCACAACTCAATGCACTCGTCGCAGATGTAGACACCGGGCCCGGCGATGAGTTTCTTGACCTGCTTCTGGCTCTTGCCGCAGAAGGAGCACTTGAGCAGATCCACACTCTCAGCGTTACGTGCCACCGTTTCCTCCAGATTCGTCATCAGTCCCCGTGCCAGGGCGGGCCTCGCGCCAGCCTACGGGCTGGCAGGGCGGGCTCGCCGAGGACATGGGCGGCGTGTCCAGTCCGCAATATGCCATGTCGCACATCATGCTGCCAGCGTTTTGGCTACTCCTTTTCACCGTCCGCACGGTCAGCGCCCTCGCCGGAAACCGGCTGGAGCGCCGACCGTGCGCACAACTCAGGAGGAGTGCGGAGAAGCAGGCGCCTTACGGGAGGTGAGCACCTGATCCACGATCCCATAGTCCTTGGCGGCCGCGGCCGTCAGAATCTTGTCGCGCTCAAGGTCGGCGTGGATCCCGGCGCGGTCCCGACCGGTGTGCGCGGCCAGCGTGTCCTCGAGCCAGGCGCGCATGCGATCGATCTCATCGGCAACGATCTCGATGTCACTGGCCTGCCCCTGCATGCCCTCCATTGCAGGCTGATGAATGAGGACCCGCGCATTGGGCAGGGCCAGGCGCTTGCCCGGGCTACCTGCCGCCAGCAGCACGGCGGCAGCGGAGGCGGCCTGCCCCAGACAGACGGTCTGCACCTGTGGCTTGATGTACTGCATGGTGTCGTAGATGGCCGTCAGCGCCGTGAAGGAGCCGCCGGGACTGTTGATGTACATGGTGATGAGGCCGTCGGGGTCCTGGGACTCCAGGACCAGGAGCTGGGCCATGATGTCGTCGGCCGAGGCGTCGTCGACCTGGACCCCCATGAAGACGATGCGGTCCTCGAAGAGCTTGGCGTAGGGGTCCTGGCGCTTGAAGCCGTAGGCGGTGCGCTCCTCGAACTGGGGCAGCACGTAGCGGGCCTGCGGCATGGCGCCGACCTGACGGGCAACGGCCTCGAAGTAGGGCTGGGACGAGGACATGTCAGTTGCCTCCGTTCTGCTTGCCGATCTCCCGGCTGGAGCGCACGATGTGGTCGACGAAGCCGTACTCAAGGGCCTCTTGAGCCGAGAACCAGTGGTCGCGGTCGGAGTCGGCAATGATCTCCTCCACTGTGTGCCCGGTGTTGGCCGCTGTAATCTCCGCCAGCTCCTGCTTCATCTTGATGATGAGATCGGCGTTGATGCGGATGTCCGTGGCTGAGCCGCCGGCACCGCCGGAGGGCTGGTGCATGAGCACACGGGCGTGCGGGGTGAGGTAGCGTTTGCCCTTGGCGCCCGCCGACAGCAGGTGCTGCCCCATGGAGGCCGCGAGCCCGGTGGCCACGGTGGCGACATCGGGCTGGACGTACTGCATGGTGTCGTAGATGGCCATGCCTGCGGTGACCGAACCGCCGGGGCTGTTGATGTAGAGGTAGATGTCCCGCTCAGGATCCTCGGCAGCCAGAAGCAGCATCTGCGCGCAGATGGCGTTGGCGTTGTCATCGCGCACCTCGGAACCGAGCCAGATGATACGTTCCTTGAGGAGGCGGTTGTAAATGGAGTCGGTCAGCCCCAGACCTGCACCGTCGGTGTCGGCTGCCTGGGGCGGGGCGACCGCAGCGGGTGTGTAGAGCTCGCTCACGTCAGTCCTCTCATGTTCGGTATCGCCAACGCTAACGCGACGCCCCCGGCCAGCATGCCCGCCATCGCACCCTTTTCGCCCACGGCGCAGGTGCACCGGCCGAGAGAGGATCCACGTTGAGCATCCCCCGCGATCACGGCGTCCTCCCCGACGGTCAGCACCCCGGCGGATCACACCCCTCGGTCGCGTCGCAGGTACTGTCTGCTCTGACGGTCGTCACGGGCCGCCCGTCAGGGCCACAGCGATGGCGATGCTCCTGAGCACCCTGCCAGGACTCGGCACACAGGTCCAACGAACGTGCGCGGGACCCGAAAGACGGCTGTTGCCCACGCCTTTGTCTGCACCTTGTTCGTCACGACGACCGCGCCGACGCCGGCGCTCGGGACGCCATCACCTCATGGCATGGTCGGCTCAGCCCTTACAACCTTCACAGTCCTCATCACCCAGAATCACCCAGCACCGAAGGAGAACACATGTCCCCCGCTGCCAGCACCCCGTCCACTGAGTCCCTGTTCCGGCTCGGCCTCAACGCCGCACTCCCCATCTCCGAGGAGGCCACGACCTCACGGGTCGTCGTCAACAACGACATCCTGCGCACCGTCATCTTCACTTTCGACGCCGGTCAGGTCCTCACCGAGCACTCCTCCCCCCGGGCAGTGATCGTCACGCTCCTGGAGGGTGAGATGGACTTCTCCATCGGCGAGCGCACCGAGAGGATGGAGGTCGGGGACGTCATCTACCTGGCACCCGGTGACCGTCACGCTCTGACGGCCGTGACACCGTGCCGCATGCAGCTGGTGATGGTCGACGTCGACAAGGCCGCCACGGAGTAAGGCCTCACCCATGAACAAGGCCGCCACGGAGTAAGGCCTCACCCATGAACAAGACCACCCATCGATGAGTCGGCCCTCATCGCGAGGGGTGGGGATAGCGGAGCGCCGAATGTTCCACCATCCCCACCCCTCGTCCTCGTGCGAGCCCTGACGATGTCCGCCAGGCCAAGGCTCTCAGTGCAGCGTTCTCCAGCATCAGAGCAGTGACTCGTGACCAGAGCACCCCATGTAGTGACATGCCCCACCCAGGATGAAGGACAATACCGGCACGGTAAGACATCTCACGTGACTCTCCTGGTTAATTAAACCAACCAAGGGTTAGATTATGTATGGCCGAGGTCCTATTGCGCCTCGCCACTCAACGCCACCAGTCCCTCACATTCATTTTATCCTTCAACACTTTCCACTCCTCTCAACCGATACACCCTCAGCCTGCCGACACCACCCAGTAAGGGGTTACTAGTGTTCAGCGAGCCCGCACAATTCCACGCACCAGAGAGGACCACCACATGATCATTATTACTCTTCTGGTGGGAATCCTGTTCTGGATCGGGATCGATATATGGGCCGGCATCACGTCGAAGTGGTATAAGGCAGTGGAAGTGGACCCGAGCGCTGTCACAGACGACTTCAGCGTGCTCGTGCCGATCTACGGCAACGTCAAGTACCTTCAGAACGCGGACTATCTGCGCCCCTACGGAAACCGAGTGGTCCTATGCACGACCTCCGGCGAATCCGAGCAATTCTATCGAGATCTTGAAGATATCGCCATTTGCTACGGATTCGTGATCTTCCGCAGCGAGTACATTCCTCGCAAGGTGGGACGCAAACGAAGCACCTCCGGCATTACTCGGGACACAGTTGTTCGAGACGCATTACTGGCCGCCCCGCTCAACTCCTATATTGTCTGCCTCGACGCCGACACGACGGCAAAGGAGCCACTGACCCACATCGTCGGAGCGCTCGTGGCCAACAAGGCCGACTTCGCCTCGGTTACCATTGTCCCTCAGAAAAGGGGCCCCTTTATCGTCCAGATGCAGCGCCACGAGTACGTGGTCTCCATGCGCGCCCGTAGAATTATGCCATGGCTGCTCAGTGGCGCTCTTCATATCGGTAAGACCGATGTCATGCGCCAGATCATGGCCCGCCACTCGTTGTTCTTCCAAGGCAACGATATTGAGTCCGGCATTATCGGCGACGCCTTGGGCTACAAGGCCGTCCACGTTCTTGCCCATGTCAACACCAACGCTCCGGATACGTTGTACTCCTGGTGGCGCCAACGGATTGCATGGAGTGGAGGTTCCTTCCGACTCTTCATCATCAACTTCAGATTCGGCTTCCATCACCCCTTCTTGTGGTTGTACAGCGGAATTGTGGTCATCAGTATGTTCATCCTCAGGTGGATTGCGGTCGCTTCTCCTGGTTGGACGCTCCTGCTTGCGCTGTTCATCTACTACGCAGCTATCGTCTGGCTTCACTGGGACCATGGGAACAAGTGGCTCATCTTCCAGCCTTTCTACTGCCTCTTCGTGAGCCTCATCGTGGTTCCCATCGGGGTGGCCTACTACTTCAAGATGGCAATTCCGGAGCGTAACTTCGGCGTCATTCGTCCCAGGCGCAAAGAGCTGGTGACCGCGAGCTGAGTTCGATTCCGCAGCTGCCCGGTAACAGCATCTGGGCGGCACACAGATCGGCGGGCCCCTTCTCGTAAGAAGGCGGGCCCGCCGATGGTTCCCCTGTACTCCGGGACAGTGTCAACTCGCTGCGCAGCCGACTGTCAGCTCACTCATCGTCACTCTCGGCAGAGTCGGTGCTCTCCTCGTCGGAAGCCTCGGCGGCTGCGACGGCAGCAGCCTCTGCAGCCGCTGCGGCATCGTCCTCGTCGGAGCCGATGTAGGCCGACAGGTCGACGGCCTCGCCCTTGGAGTCCACGACCTTGGCCTGACGCAGGGCCATGGCCAGCGACTTGTTACGGGCGACCTCGGAGACGAAGGCTGGGATCTGGCCGGCCTGTTGGGCTCCCTGAAGGAACTGGGCGGGCTCCATACCGTACTGCTGAGCGGTCTGGAAGAGGAACTCGAGGAGCTCGTCCTGAGCCACGCCGACCTTGAGGTCCTCGGCCAGGACGTCGAGGATGATCTGGTCACGCACGCCGGTGACGATGTCGTCCCGGATCTCCTTGGCGTGCTCCTCGTCGCTCTCTTTGCCCTCGGCCTGGAGGTGCTGGGCGATCTCAGCCTCGACAACGGCCTCAGGGACGTCGAAGGAGACCTCGCTGCGCAGCTGCTCGAGCAGGGCGTCACGGGCGGCGACGGCCTGTTCCCCGGTCTTACGCTCGGTGACCTGCTTGATGAGGTCCTCGCGCAGCTCCTCGACGGTGTCGAACTCGGAGGCGAGCTGGGCGAACTCGTCATCGACCTTGGGCAGCTCGCGCTGCTTGACGGCCGTGGCGGTCACGGTGACCTCAGCCTTCTCACCTGCGTGCTCACCGCCGGCCAGCTCAGTGGTGAAGGTCGCGGACTCGTCGGTCTTGAGGCCACGCAGCGCGGTGTCCAAGCCCTTGAGCATGTTGCCCTTGCCGATCTCGTAGGAGACACCGGAGATGGAGTCGACCTCCTCGCCGTCGATGACGGCCTTGAGGTCAATGGTGACGAAGTCACCGGTCTTGGCCTTGCGCCCCACGGACTTCAGGGAACCGAAACGGGCGCGCAGGTTGTCCAGCTCGGTGTCGACGTCCTCGTCGGTGACCTCGACGGCGTCCACGGTCAGCTCGGTCTTGCTCAGGTCGGGCAGCTCGATGACGGGGCGAACGGTGACCTCGGCAGTGAAGGCAAGCTGGCCACCGTTCTCACCGGTGGCGTTGGGCAGCTCGACGACGTCGACCTCGGGCTGGAGCATGGGGACCCGCTCGGCCTCGGTGATGGCGTCCCGGTAGAAGTCGGAGAGCTTGTTGTTGACAGCCTCCTGGATGACGGCGCCGCGGCCGACCCGTTGGTCAATGACGCGGTTGGGTACGTGACCACGACGGAAGCCGGGAACCTGAATCTGGGAGCCGATCTCCTTGTAGGCAGCATCAAGGCTGGGCTTGAGCTCCTCATAGGGGACCTCGACGGTCAGCTTGATACGACTGGGGTCAAGATTCTCGACAGTGGTCTTCACGGGGGTTGCTCCCAAGGTCTGAGTTCTGCGGTAACACCGAAGCGTTCGGTAGTGTTCGGCGGACGCGCGTCTGTGGCGTCAATCCGTGCCATCTTAGGGCAAACGGGCAGTCGGATCGATGATGCATCCTCTCCTGACGCATGACTCTGGACACAGGGTCGAGAGCCGTCATGCTCAGTCGCGGCCAGTCACGAGCCCAGCTCCAGCGGCACGCTCCTGCCTGCGCGGACGCAGGCCGGCCATGCCTGCTCGACCTGGGCGACCTTCCTGACCTCATCGACGACGATCGCGTGCACCTCGCGGGCCTCGGCATCGTCGACACTCGTGAAACGGACTGTCACTCGGGGCCGGCCGCGCACGATACCGATCTGGAACGACTCCAGAACGGTCATCCGCCTCACGGCCTCACGGGCGGCGGACTCGACGTCCTCCGACGCATGTCCCGGCTTGAGCACGGTCACCGTGAGAATAGATCGGTACGAGGGCATGCACCCAGCGTAGAGCCACGCGGGGTCACGCTACGGTCGCGGCTCACCCGTCCGACGTCGGCACGAGTCCACAGCGCATCATTGCCCCACAGGACGAAGAGTCGGGCTGGCGGGATTTGAACCCGCGACCCCCTGCTCCCAAAGCAGGTGCGCTACCAAACTGCGCCACAGCCCGTGACGTGATGAAAGGGGCCGCCGAGGAGGCGGCCCCTTTCGGCTCACAGAGCGGGTGACGGGAATCGAACCCGCGCAATCTGCTTGGAAGGCAGAGGCTCTACCATTGAGCTACACCCGCATGGATGAAGGGTTATCGCCCTCCACCGGCAGCCTCACTGCTCGATGAGGCCCTCCTTGTAGGCCCGCGCCAGACGACGGGGCACGGAGATCTCGCGGCCCTGGACGCGGATGGTGTTGAGCTCGGTGAGCTTCGCCTTCCACTGTGAGCGGCGGTTGCGGGTGTTGCTGCGGGACATCTTCCGCTTCGGCACTGCCATGGGCCCGCTCCTCTCTCATAAACCACTAGGGATTCAGGTGACCCCTCGAAACTGGACCGAGGGACACCATAACGACATTCGCGCGACTGCTTCCAGTCCAGGACCGCCCCATTGCGTGTGACATCGGTCCCGCGCCTCCACATGCGAGGATCTTCCCATGGCCTCGCGCGCTTCTCAGACACCGTCCGACCAGTCATCTCAGGGACCGGGTGTCCCGGGACTTCTCACGCTGACTCGTGGCGAGCAGCCCGAGACCGACCTGGAGATCAAGAGGTCGCACTTCCTGGCGCGCGCCTGCCGTACCGACTCCATGGAAGAGGCCCGTGAGTTCATCGCCCGCGTACGCTCCTCCTACCCCGATGCCCGCCACCACTGCTCGGCGACAACAATCACCGACCTCTCTCAGCCCGATGCCCTGTCGGCCTCCTACCAGCCCACTGAGCGCTCCAATGACGACGGCGAGCCCTCCGGTACGGCGGGACAGCCCATGCTCGACGTGCTGCGTGGAACAGGTCTGACCAACACGACTGTCGTCGTCACCCGTTACTTCGGCGGGACGCTTCTGGGAACCGGCGGACTGGTGCGGGCATACTCGGAGGCCACGGCCCAGGCGTTGGAACAGGCATCGCGCGCCCTGCTGACCAGGCTCCATCTGTGGGACCTACGAGTGCCGGTCGCCCAGGCCGGCAGGATCGAGGCGGAACTGCGCTCCCGAGATCGAACCGTGTCGGCAGGACCGACCGAGGCCGATGGCACCTCCAAGGACGAGCCGGTCATCCACGTCGAGGAGACGATCTGGGGGCCGACCCACGCCGTCCTGGTGCTGGCCACGTCCTGCGCCGACCCCTCAGCCCTGCAAGCACCACTGGCCGCCCTGACCCGGGGCGAGGGGACCGCCGATCCCGCGGGGAGCCGTCTGGTCGAGCTGCCGGCGGTCACGGACTGAGACTCCTGAGCCACAAGCACAGCATGACTGCGCGCGATCAGGATGCGACTCAGGCGTATGACCGAGTGTGGCGATCACCGCCGTAGACGGGGTAAGGTTCTGGCAATGACCGAGGCACCAGAACCTCGGGGGAGCTGCACGAGCAGCTCAGACACAGTTGAGAGACCAAACGGCGCAGCCAGTCGCCTTCAGGACAGGAGGACCCGTGATGGCCATGACCGTCATGCGTGCCACGCCTCCTGCGTTGCTCCCGGCGTTCTGTATGCCTGTGCGTTGCTGCTGCCGGTGTCGGTAGAGCGCCAGGCCACGACATCTGTGCGCGTACCGCTGCGCGCATGCCCGGCGCTCCCGGAGCAGGCGGTCACCCCTGCTGTTCTCAGCCACATGACGCAACGTGGCCACTCTTGACGGACGCGGACCGTCCCCCTTCTCTGTTATCCAGAGTTCTCGCGCTCAACGCCGCCCTCGCCGTTGCCAGGCCGGAACCGGAGCCGAGGAGCTCGATCAACCCGCAACCCCAAAGGACATCACTATGACCTACGCACCCGACGCAACCGCTCTGGTCGGCAACACCCCCCTGGTCCGTATCAACCGCGTCACCGATGGCGCCCCCGCCACCGTCCTGGCCAAGGTCGAGGCCTTCGAGCCTGCATCTTCCGTCAAGGACCGCATCGCCCTGTCCATCGTTCGCGCCGCGGAGGAGTCCGGCGCTCTCAAGCCCGGTGGCACCATCGTGGAGGCGACCTCCGGGAACACCGGCGTCGGCCTGGCCATGGTGGGAGCGGCCCTGGGCTACAAGGTCATCATCACCATGCCTGAGACCATGTCCAAGGAGCGACGGGCCATCATGCGCGCCTTCGGCGCCGAGCTGGTGCTGACTACCGAGGGCGGTGTGGCCGGTGCGGTCAAGCGCGCCGAGGAGATCCAGGGGGCCATCCCCAACTCGATCCTGGCCTCCCAGTTCACGAATCCCGCCAACCCCAAGGTCCACCGCGAGACCACGGCCCGGGAGATCCTGGAGCAGACAGGAGGCGACATCGACGTCTTCGTGGCTGGAATCGGTACCGGAGGCACACTGACCGGTGTGGGCCAGGTGCTGCGTCAGGAGAAGCCGGGAGTGAAGATCTACGGCGTCGAGCCCTCCGAGTCCCCGCTGCTGAGCGAGGGGCAGGCCGCTCCCCACAAGATCCAAGGCCTGGGGCCCAACGTGGTTCCCGAGATCCTCGACCAGGGAATCTGGGACGAACTGCTCCACATCGAGTCCGACGTCGCCATCACCTACGCACGCCGCGCCGCCGCGGAGGAGGGCCTCCTCGTGGGCATCTCCTCAGGCGCCGCCTTGGCCGCCGCCGGTGAGCTGGCCAGGCGTCCTGAGTTCGAGGGCAAGACGATCGTCACCGTCCTGCCAGACACCGGTGAGCGTTACCTGTCCACGCCTCTGTACAAGGACTACCTCGACTGACGGCCCCGACGGCGGCGAACCTGGGAACAGGCGAGCCGCCGTCGGTGTTGTCACCGGCGCAGCGGGTGAGGTGACGGCTCAGTAGACCGATCTGGGCCGCACCGTCACCCCGTCAGAGGAGCACACCATGCACAACTCCCACAGGTCCCTGCTGGACCTGGCCCGCGAGGACCTGGCCACGGCCCGCAGACGCGATCCCGCCGCACGCTCCAACGTGGAGGTGGCACTCCTCTACCCGGGTGTCCACGCACTGTGGGCCCACCGGGCAGCCCACAAGCTGTGGCACAAGGGGCACCGGTTCGCCGCGCGAGCCTTGTCCCAGGCCGCCCGCAACCTCACCGGCATCGAGATCCACCCGGCCGCCAAGATCGGTGAGCGCTTCTTCATCGACCACGGCATGGGCGTAGTCATCGGCGAGACCGCCGAGGTCGGCAATGACGTCCTCATGTTCCACGGGGTAACCCTGGGCGGGGTGTCCATGAACCCCGGCAAGCGTCACCCCACGATCGGCAACGATGTCCAGATCGGCGCCGGCGCCAAGGTCCTGGGGCCGGTCGTCGTCGAGGACGGGGCCAAGGTCGGAGCCAACGCGGTCCTGGTGAAGAACCTGCCGACGGGGCACGTCGCGGTGGGCGTGCCCAGCCGGGCCCGAGACCCTCGCACTGACCCCGAGCTCATGATGGACCCGACCATCTACATCTGAGCTACCTCTCAGCGACCCGGCGACCGCCTCACGCCGTCCCTCGAGTACTCCGGCATGCCCCTGGATCGCCCGTTGAGCGCACCCATGCACCCGATCAGCGGGCGATCACTCCGGTGGCCAGGTCACGCAGGCGGTTGAAGACCCGGCCGCCGGAGGCGCGCGAGCCGTCGTGCTCATACTCGCTGGTGATCCAGGTGCGCAGGCCGGGGATGAGCGCGGCCGTCTCCAGGGAGGTGGTCATCGGCACGAACACGTCACAGGCATAGACGGCCGCCGCCCCGGGGGTCGTCGTGGAGCTGAGGCGAGCCGGGTCGTAGAGTGCCGGCCACTCGTGCGCGGCCAGGAGGTCAGCCACCTCCAGCCAGGGGCGCAGACCAGCATCCTCGACGAAGACCTCACGGCGCACATGCTCGCCCGTCAGCAGGGTGGGATCGTCGTCGAAGACGGCGGGACGCACGCGTTGGGCGGCCCAGTCAGTGGTGCCGGTGTCGGCCCAGCAGGACTCGTGGATGACGGCGTAGAGCGGGAACCTGCCGCCGAAGGGCAGGCACTGCCCCAGGTCGTAACGGAATGCCCAGGAGTCGGGGTCGCGCTCGAGGAGGTAGTGGATCGTGTCCGCTCCCCCGGCTCCACCCAGCAGGGCGCCGAGCGAGCGCAGGCGCTCAGGTCCGACGAGGTCCCCGCCTGCCGTCCTCAACTCGCCCCGACCGGCCTTCTCAGCCAGGCGCGCCATCCGGTCGCGGTCCTGCGGGTAGCGGGCGTAGTACTCCTCGCTCTTGGCCCGCATCGTTTCGTAACTGAGGGTGTAGACCTCGTCGATGCTGTGCCCGACGGCGGGAAGGCCACCGGTGATGTAGACAGTCTCGAGGCTCTGGGCGTGCTCCGAGAGGTAACGAGTGACGCAGAATCCTCCGAAGGACTGGCCCAGCAGGCTCCAGCGCTCCAGGCCCAGGGCCCGACGCAGGTCCTCACAGTCCTCGACGATCTCGTCGGCGCGCAGGTGGGTGAGCAGCCGGGCGGTGGCCGCGCTCGAGCCGGCAACGTCCGGGCGGTCCACCGGGCTGGAGGCGCCGGTGCCACGCTGGTCGATGAGGATGAGCCGATAGTGCTCCAGGATCGCACCGATCCAGCCCAGGCCGGCATCGGCACTGGGCCGGGGCGCCTCGCAGCCCGGCCCGCCCTGGAGGAAGACCAGTGGAGGCCGGGAGAGCGGGTCGACGACCGCGGCTGAGATCTCACGGGCGTAGACGGTGATGGAGTCCGTCCCGTCCGGGGCCGGGTCCTCCTGCCCACTGCGGTCCAGGGGAACGGTCAGACAGTGGTCCCGGGTCAGCAGGCCGGCAGTCGAGGAGGACCAGCTCGAGGAGTGCAGGGCGGGAGAGGCGTTCGACATGCCGCCACCTTACTGGCGCTCGGCGGGACTCCAGCAGGATTCAGCGGGCCTGGCAGGTCGGGCACCAGAAGAGGCGACGGGCCGCCACCTCCCGCTCCGCCACCGGGGTCCCGCAGCGCAGGCAGGGACGGCCGGTGCGGTGGTAGACGTACCACCGGCCGGCCTCGGGGTCGTCGGGCGGCAGGGGGTCGGGGACGTCGTCGAGGTCGACGGTGGTGATGAAGCCGGTGGCCACCCCGTACTCCATGAGGGGGCGCAGGTCCTCCCAGACGGCCCGCAGCCGCTCCTCGCTGATGCGGTTACCCGCTCGGAAGGGCGAGACCCCGACCCGGAAGAGGGTCTCGGCCCGGTAGATGTTGCCGGCCCCGGAGATGACGGACTGGTCCATGAGGAGCTCCCCGATGCTCTTGCGCCGCGAGCGGGCCTTGGCCACGAAGACCTCCGGGTCGGCGTCGGCACGCAGCGGATCCGGGCCGAGGCGGCGGCGTACGGCGGCCACGCCCTCGGCGTCCAGCAGCTCGCAGGCCGCCGGCCCGGTCAGGTCGGCCACCCCGTGCTCGCCGAGCAATCGCAGTCGCACCGCACCACGCGGCTCGGGCGGCTTCCACTCGTCGGGAGCCGGGCCATGCTGACGAAGGACATCGGCGCCCCCATCGTTCCGCTGAGCGTCGTCGGCACCAGCAGCACCGCCGTTCAGCCCGGTCAGGGCTGAGCCCCCTCCTCCCTTGAGGGCGTGCTCGCCACGTTCACCCACGCGTCTGCGGGGCGCGCCGATGGCGTGGGGCGCGATGAACTCGCGGTCGCCGTCGAAGGTCCACGAACCGTAGAGACCCAGGTGAATCCGCAGCCAGGTGACACTGGGGTCGTCGTGTGACATGTCGGCGTGGGAACCGAAGGGAAGAAAGAGGTGCTTGCCGTGGGCCTGGCTGCCCAGAAGCGCCTGGCCGTCCAAACGCCCGGCCCCCTCGGCGAAACGCCCCTGCGGGGAGGAGACGTGCAGGTTCTGTCCACCGTAGAGCTCGCCCAGGGCAGCGGCGAGCCGGTGGATGGTGTGGCCCTCCGGCATACGGCGACCCCGGTCAGACCCCGGTAGGGGTGATGGTGGGGGCGCCGGAGGGGCCTCCGGCGGGAGCGGCGCCGTCGTGGGTACGCATTTCGTAGTCGGTGAGCTGGGTAATGCGGCGCACATGACGCTCGTCTCCGCTGAAGGGCTCGCTGAGGAAGGCGTCAATGATCGCCAGTCCCGCTCCCAGGTCGTGCATGCGCCCACCCAGGGCGACGACGTTGGCGTTGTTGTGCTGGCGAGCCAGCCGGGCGGTCTCGATCGACCAGGCCAGAGCCGCGCGTACCCCGTCAACCTTGTTGGCGGCGATCTGCTCCCCGTTGCCACTCCCCCCGAGAACGATGCCGAGGCTTCCGGCGTCGGCCACCACGGCCTCCCCACAGGCCAGACAGAAGGCAGGGTAGTCGTCATCCGGGTCGTAGGAGTGGGCTCCATGGTCGATGACGTCGTGCCCCTCCTCCCGCAGATGCTCGATCACAGCGCCCTTGAGCTCGAAGCCGGCGTGGTCGGAGGCGATATGGATACGCATGGACAGGATTGTGCCTCACGCGAACAGCGCTCCGCACCAGGAGAGCATGAGCGTTGTCAGGACACCGACGGGGCCGAGCCGAGTTAGCGTGTTCGTCATGACTGACGCCTCGCCGATTCCCACCGACCCTTCCTCCGACTCACCATCACGCCCCCCCGCATGGCTGGACACCGCTACTGAGACCACACACCCGGTTCTCGCCGGCGTCCTGGAGACGGCCACAAGCGATTCCTCGATCCGGCCCCAGGATGACCTGTTCCGCTTCGTCAACGGCGGGTGGCTCGCCACCGCGGAGATCCCGGCGGATCGCCCCAGCAGCGGTGCCTTCACCGTGCTGCGCGACGAGGCCGAGGCCGCCTGCCGCCGGATCGTCGAGGAGCTTGCCGAGGACTTCTCCTCCGTCGCGCCCGAGGGAACCTCGGAGGCCCTGGCCACCAACCGGGGCCGAGTCGGCGCCCTCTACGAGGCCTTCATGGACGAGGCCCACCTGGAGGAGCTCGGGGCCGAGCCTCTGGCTGAGGAGCTGGCGCCGGTGCTGGATGCCTCCTCCAAGGAGGAGCTGGCCCGAGCGCTGGGAGCGATGATGCCCATCGGTTTCATGGGCGTGGTCGGTGCGGATGTCGAGGTCGACATCAACGATCCGGAGCGCTACACGAGCTGGATCGGCCAGTCAGGGCTGGGGCTGCCGGACGAGTCCTACTACCGCGAGGCGGCTCAGGCCCCACTGCGCCAGGCCTACGTGGCGCACATGGCCAGAATGCTGGCGCTGGCGGGCCTGGCGGAGTCCTTCGGCTCCTCCGATGAGGACCTCGCCGAGCGGATCATGGCCGTGGAGACCGCTCTGGCCAAGGGCCACTGGGACCGCGTCGCCTGCCGTGACGTGGAGAAGATGAATAACCCGATGTCCTGGCAGGAGATCGTGGACTCGGCGCCCGACCTGCCCTGGCACGAGTGGCGCGAGGGGATTCGCGCGGCCGCCCGAACCGCCGGTATCGAGCAGACCTCCTTCCTCGACGAGGCCATCGTCACCCAGCCCGACTACCTCCCCCACGCGGCCGGAGTATGGCAGGAGACCGACCTGGAGGACCTCAAGGCATGGGCGGCCTGGCACGTCGTTCACGGACGCGCCACCCTGCTGTCACGCGCCTTCGTGGAGGAGAACTTCAACTTCTACGGCCGCACGCTCCAGGGGACTGACGAACTGCGACCCCGATGGAAGCGCGGTGTCGGCCTGGTGGAGTCCTGCCTGGGTGAGGCGCTGGGCGAGATCTACGTGGAGCGGCACTTCCCGCCGTCGCACAAGTCGATGATGGAGGCCCTGGTGGGCCGACTCATCGAGGCCTACCGCCAGTCCATCTCCTCACTGGAGTGGATGAGTCCGGCCACACGGGAACGCGCCCTGGAGAAGCTGGCGCTGTTCACCCCCAAGATCGGCTACCCGGTGCGCTGGCGCGACTACTCCGCCGTCGAGGTAGTCCCGGGGGATGTCCTGGCCTCGGTGCGCAGCGTGGAGCAGGCCGATACGGCCTACTCGCTGAGCAAGTTGACCAAGCCGGTGGACCGCGACGAATGGCACATGACCCCGCAGACGGTCAACGCCTACTACAACCCCGCCATGAACGAGATCGTCTTTCCCGCTGCGATCCTTCAGCCGCCCTTCTTCGACCCGCAGGCCGACGACGCCGTGAACTACGCAGGGATCGGCGCCGTCATCGGCCACGAGATCGGCCACGGCTTCGATGACCAGGGCTCCACCTTCGACGGCACCGGGAAGGTCAGCGACTGGTGGACCCAGGAGGACCGAGAGGCCTTCTCCGAGCGCACGAGCGCGCTCATCAGCCAGTACGACGCCTACACGCCGGAGGTCGTCATCGCCAAGCACGGGGCCGCGGGCACGGCGGAGGCGGAGATCCCGCACGTCAACGGCGCTCTGACCATCGGGGAGAACATCGGCGACCTGGGTGGTCTGGGCATCGCCCTCAAGGCCTATTCCTTGGCCCTGGCCGACGCCGGCATCTCCTCGGTGGATGAAGCACCGGTCATCGACGGACTCACCGGCCTGCAGCGCTTCTTCTACTCCTGGGCAAGAATCTGGCGCTCCAAGAGCCGCCCGGACTACGCCGAACTCCTCCTGACCGTCGACCCGCACTCGCCGGCGGAGTTCCGGTGTAACGGAATCGTTCGCAATGTGGACGCCTTCTACAAGGCCTTCGATGTCACGTCCGATGACGCCCTGTGGTTGGCGCCCGACAAACGCGTGTCCATCTGGTGAAGCTCAAAGAAATAGTCCTTTTTTTCCAGTGAGGGGAATCACGACGAAATCACAGCATGGTGACATCTCCGTCACGAAAAGCAATGGAACCTACTCCTGTTCAACGCTATGGTGGATAACGACGCGGTGACGCCCGATTCACCGGTTGGCACGTATCCCCGTACACCTAGGAGTACTCATGCGTCTTGGACGCCCCCTGGCCGCCGCGAGCGTTATGGCCGCCGCAGTCGGCGCCTCCCTGGCCACCTCCCCCGCCCTGGCCGACGACGCTTTCAAGTTCGCTGACGACCAGCCCAACATCGTCAACCCTTCGGACACCGCCTTCGAGGTCTCCGGAACCGGCTGCACCGGCCAAGACGCCGCCGTCGGTATTGCTCTCTACGCCCCCGACGGCACCATGTCCTCCATCGTGAAGGCGGACACCACAGACGACGGCAGTTGGTCCGCGACGTTGAACCTGCCCGAACTCATCAAGTCGACAGGCATTGAGGCCAAGTCTGACGGCTCGACCGACGGCTGGACCATTAGCGCCGGTTGTGTCTCCTACGGCGAGGAGCACGGACAGGTCCAGACGGTCATCGCCTTCGACAACACCGACGTGACCGGCGGCTACGAGATCAGCACCGATGAGAACGGCGCCCAGACCTTCACGATCAACGCCACCGGCTTCTCCGCCAACGAGGAGGTCACCATCACCCTGATCGGCAAGGATGACCCCTCCGTCACCTACCCGGTTGGCAAGCTGACCGCCGACGCCGAGGGCAAGGTGCACGGCTCCCTGCCCGCTCCGTCCGGCGTGCCCGACGGCCAGTACCTACTGACCCTTGAGGGCAACCGTTACGGCGAGTCCGCCACGAGCCGGAAGGTCATCACTGTCAAGGACGGCGCCTTCGACTTCGCCGAGCACAACAACGACGGCACCAGTGACAACGGCCTCGGCGGCAATTCTGACGACACCACCGATGCCACTCCACGGGCAGCCGCCCCCAGCGGTGGAGGCGACGCAACCGTCTCGGTCAAAACTGGAGCCACCCAGGCAGCCGCCCCAACCTCCAACAAGCCACTTGCCCACACCGGTGCCAACGGGTTGCTCTTCGGCGGAATCGCAGTCGCCCTCGTGGCCATCGGCGGTGGCGTCCTGATCGCGCGTCGCCGCAAGGCCTGACGGCACTTCCCAGGGTGACTGAGTCACCTTCTCCCCAAGGGGAGGCGGCACTACTGAGGTGCCGCCTCCCCTTGCGATTCTATGGAATCGCAGGCACTACACAGCAGGCAAAGACCGCACGTGGCTCCAGGACGTCCCCCGGAGTCGGTTACTGAGGCCATGGACTTCACCTCCGATAACGAGCGCACCAGCATTTCCGCAGCCGAGAACGCGGAAGGCGCCGCCGAAGGCACCCCGCCCCGCCCCCGGTGGACTCACCGCCGCCAATCCCTGAGGCAGTGGTCACGACGTCGAAAGATCGTCGTTGCACTGATCACCGTGACGATGACCGCCTGCCTCGCAGTAGGGGCCGATGCAGCCGTCCTGGCCCACCGCCCCGCGCGTGTCGACATCGCAATGCCCTCCACGTCCTCCGCGGCAGCAGGCGAGACCTGGCTCATCCTGGGAACAGACTCCCGCACCACCGTACCGGGTGAGCAGAGCCGATACGGAACCGCTCAGGAGGTGGAGGGGTCACGGGCCGATGTGATCGCCCTGGTACGCCCCTCCGACTCCGGAGTCACGATCATCAACCTGCCCAGAGACCTCACCATCAACAGCAGAGGCATGGAGCTGGACCGCCTGGCCACCACCTACGTCCCCGGACCGCAGAACACAGTCAACGCCCTGTGCACCGGGCTCGGGGTTCCGACCACCCATCTCATCACCATCGACATGGCCCAGTTCGCCGACATCATCGACTCGCTGGGAGGTATCGACGTGGATGTCCCCGAACCGGTGCGGGACGCCTACACCGGCTTGAACATCACCTCCGCCGGCCCTCACAGGCTCACAGGAATCGACGCCCTCGCCCTGGTCCGCTCCCGCCATCCGGAGATCCTGAACAATGGGACCTGGGTGTCGATGAGCGAGGCCGACGGCGCACGGCGACGCAGCGAATCCACCGCCACGGTGATGCGGGCGGCTCTGTCCGCCATCAGTCAACGCTCCAGCAACCCTCTGGAGCTCCACCGACTGGCGCACACCATCGCCGGAAACATCACCCTTGACTCAGACACCGGTCTCAGCGACCTGGCAGCGCTGGGACGCAGTGCCTCGAAGTCCGAGAAGACCGGCTCCACCACGCTCGTCGACCTTCCGACAGGGCCTCGGGACGACTCCATCATCGTCTCCCCCAGCCAGGAGTCACGCGATCTGCTGGCCCGCCACGGATACACCCCCAAGAGCTGTCACCCCACGGGCTCCTGAGCATGCCGCATTACTACCAGAAGAATGATGCGAAATCGCAATATTTTTGACCTCACCCCACTAAAATACAGGTTTCTCACGTGAGTGATGACACTCAGAGAAGTGCTCGGCATCACGCTTCAGTCAAGCATCCTCCACTTTTTCCTCGCTACGGTAGATACGAACCGGTGAAGAAGCGGATCATCGGCAGCCATCCTTCCCCGTAGACCTAGGAGGACACATGCGTCTTGGACGCCCCCTGGCCGCAGCAAGCGCAGTGGCGGCAATGGCCGGAGCCTCTCTCATTGCCTCACCGGCTCTCGCCAGCGACTCCAATGGAAGCAGCACCGACAGCCCGAGCAGCTCCAGTGAGAGCAGCGCCACCAGTGAGAGCAGCGCCAGCAGCAGCCCCGGCGAAAGCACCGCAAGCCCCACCAGCTCCGACGCGGCCGACTCAGGCAGCGGCTTCAGGATCATTCAGAAGAGGACGTTCGCCTCCGCCAGCACCAACACATCCTTCACCGTCTCCGGGACCGACTGCACGGGACGGCAGGCCACCGTCGACATCGCGCTCTATGCACCGGACGGCGGCGTTTCCGACGTCGTCAAGACCGAGGCGGCCTCGGATGGCACCTGGTCGACCGACGTGGACATAGCGTCACTCATCAAGTCCATCGGCTCGAGCATCGCACCCGGCACCGACGGGTGGACTATCGGTGCGAGCTGTACGACTTACGGCGACCAGACCGACACGACTCCGGTGACGAACCGGCAGCAGGCACCGATCTTCTTCGACGACACCCGCATCACCGGCTCCTACGAGGTCTCTGCCGCGTCGGAGGGAGGTTCTCAGACCTTCTCCTTCAACGCGCAGGGGTTCTACGCCGGCGAGAAAGTCAGCGTCGTCCTCAAGAACAAGAACGATGCAGATATCCAGTACGCCCTCGGCGAGCTGACGGTCGATACCAGCGGCAGTCTCCTGGGCGCGCTACCCGCCCCAGCCGATGCGGCCGACGGAGAGTACCTGCTGGTTCTCACCGGCTCCCATCACGACGAGACGGCCGCAAGTCAGACCCTGACCACCGTCTCGAACCGTGTCTTCACTATCAATGACGACGGCAACGCCGGGAGCAAGGCCGACGCCGGCAGCGAGACGGGGAACTCCTCCACCGGCGAGCCGCGGACCACCGAGCCCAGCGCCACCGCCACCCAGGACGACGGCAACGCCGGGAGCAAGGCCGACGCCGGCAGCGAGACGGGGAACTCCTCCACCGGCGAGCCGCGGACCACCGAGCCCAGCAAAACCAGTGATAACCCGGGTGGTGGTGACCATGCCGACCGCGGACACCAGGCCTCCGGTGGTCTGGGCCCCACCGAGAGTCCCGAGCACCCCACCGCCGGCCACGGGAGCACTGCGAACAGCAACGCGGGTAGTAACAACGATGATCCGGGTAAGAAAGCTGAGACAGGTCAGAGGGCCGACAGCCAGGGACGTGACGGAAGCCCGGGAGGGAAAGAGTCCTCTTCTCGCCCGAAGGCTGCCGACAACGGCAAGGCGCTGGCACATACCGGAGCGAACAGCCTGATCTTCGGCGGCATCGCGGCGCTGTTCGTAGTCGTCGGAGGAGGCGTCCTGCTCCTACGTCGCCGCAGCAAGAACTGAGCCCCCACTCTTCACAACTCATAAAGTATCCCGATACACCGGGACCGTCCCAGTCGCCGGGGAGACGACACATATGTGTCGTCTCCCCGGCGACATCATGCGCTACAAGCGATCCTTCCAGGACGAGCCGGAGGTGAGACAATCGCCTGACCCCATGAGCCGCAAGCACCGCCCTTTCAGACAGGAGTTCTTATGCCCGGTCAGAACCTGACTCGTCTCGAGGCCGCAGAGCGCAGTACGACAGTGCGCACCCAGACCTATGACGTCGTCCTCGATCTCACGCGTGGTGAGACAGTCTTCGGCTCATCCACCACCGTGCGGTTCTCCGCCACACCGGGGTCCTCCACGTTCATCGACCTGATCGCTTCCACTGTCCACTCCATCTCCCTCAACGGGCACGCCCTCGACCCGGCTGAGGTCTATGCGGACTCGCGCATCACCCTGACGGAGCTGGCCGCCGACAACGAGCTGGTCGTCGTTGCTGACTGCGCCTACATGCACACCGGAGAGGGACTGCACCGTTTCACTGACCCGGCCGACGGCGAGACCTACCTTTACAGCCAGTTCGAGGTACCCGACTCCCGGCGGGTGTTCGCCGTCTTCGAGCAGCCGGACCTCAAGGCCTCCTTCGCCTTCACCGTCACCGCTCCGTCGAGCTGGACGGTGCTGTCCAACTCCCCCACGCCCGAGCCGACTCCCGCTGAGGCCTCCGACGGCTCGAGTGACGCCCACACCTTCGCATTCGCCCCCACGAAGCCGATGAGCTCCTACGTCACGGCGATCGTCGCGGGTCCCTACGTGGGAGCCATCGATGAGTATGTGGCGAGTGACGGGCGTACTGTTCCCCTGGGTGTCTACTGCCGCAAGAGCCTGGTCGAGCACATGGACTCAGCAGAGATCCTGGACCTGACCAAGAGGGGCTTCGCCTACTACGAGAACCTGTTCGCAACGCCCTACGCCTTCACCAAGTACGACCAGATCTTCGTGCCCGAGTTCAACGCCGGGGCTATGGAGAACGCAGGCTGCGTCACCCACCGTGACGACTACATCTTCCGCTCTCGGCCCGTCGAGGCCCGCGTCGAGCGAAGGGCCGTGACCATCCTGCACGAGCTGGCCCACATGTGGTTCGGCGACATGGTCACCATGACCTGGTGGAACGACCTGTGGCTCAACGAGTCCTTCGCCGAGTACACCTCCACCCTGGCTACCGCTGAGATCACCCGGTGGGACCAGGCCTGGACGACCTTCCAGGCCCTGGAGAAGGGCTGGGCCTACAACCAGGACCAGCTCAGCTCCACTCACCCGGTGGCCGCCGAGATCAACGACCTCCACGATGTCGAGGTCAACTTCGACGGCATCACCTACGCCAAGGGGGCCTCCGTCCTGGCCGCCCTCGTGGGCTATGTGGGCAGGGAGAACTTCTTCGCCGGCATCCAGCGATACCTGGCGGCACATGCCTACTCCAACGCCGAGCTGGGTGACCTGCTCCGGGAGCTGGAGGCGGTCTCAGGCCGTGACTTGAGCTCCTGGACCCGTCTGTGGCTCCAGGAGGCCGGGGTGACGACCCTGCGCCTGGAAGTCGTCACCGACGCCGACGGCGTCATCACCCAGGCGGCCGTCCGTCAGGAGATCCCGGCCGACTCGCCAGCATCGCTGCGCCCGCACCGGGTGGCGATCGGCTCCTACGGCTCGACCGGCCCGGGCGCCGAGGCGCGGCTGGAGCGCACCAACCGCATCGAGCTCGATGTCGACGGCGAGCTGACACGAGTCCCCGAGCTGGTCGGCACCAAGCGGGCGGATGTCCTCGTCCTCAACGATGACGACCTCACCTACGCCAAGGTCCGCCTCGACGAGGCGTCCCTATCCCACGGGCTCACGCATATCGAGGTCTTCGCCGAGTCCCTGCCGCGCTCGATCGTCCTGGCCTCGGCCTGGGACATGGTGCGCGACGGCGAGCTCGCCGCCTCCCATTTCCTGAAGGCGGCACTGCAGGCGCTGGACGTCGAGGAGCACTCCTCGGTCATCCAAGGTCTCCTAGGACGGATCACCACCTGCTTGTCGGCCTTCCTGCCCCCTGCCGTGCGCCGAGAACTCGCGCCTGGCATCGCTGACCGCCTACTGGAACTGGCCCGGGCGGCCCAGACCGGAAGCGACAAGCAGCTTCAGCTCGTACGCGCCCTGGCCGCCCACGCAGTGACCGGTGAGCAGCTCGACGTCGTCGCAGGCCTTCTGGAGGGGACCAAGACTCTTAGCGGACTCGACATCGACCAGGACCTGCGTTGGGACCTGCTGATCGGATTGGTGGCCGCCGGCCGCAGCGGGGAGGAGCAGATCCGTGCCGAGGAAGCGCGGGACCGCACAACCACGGGACGGGAGCGCGCCGCCGAGGCCCGTGCCGCCATCCCGACGCCAGAGGCGAAGCAGGCAACCTGGCGAGCGCTCATCGATGACGCCTCCATGCCCAATGAGACCCAGGTTCGGGTGCTGCGAGGCCTGACCAATGTCGAACGCCGGCCCGAGTTGCTGGTTCCCTTCGTGGGGGAGTATGTGGAGGCCATCGACTCCGTGTGGTCCTCTCGCACCTTCCACATGGCGGAGAACCTGCTGACTGGCCTGTGGTCCTGCGCCACGGTAGGCCTGGACGGGGTGGACCCGGCTGCCGCTCTGGAGGGCTGGTTGGAGTCCCACGCCCAGGCGCCGGCGGCCCTGCGGCGGATCGTGCGTGAGAACCTCGACGACACCCGACGTGTGGCCAGGGCTCAGGCGACTGAGACCAGCGAGTAGTCGCATCGGGAGCTCGCCCGAAGCGGGATCGAGAGACGGACTGGCTGGGGCCGGGCACATGATGTGCCCGGCCCCAGCCAGGTGAGTGATGGTTGTCAGAACCGCTCAGCGCTGGCGCGTCTCCTCGGTCTTCTTGCCCGTGGACTTGGCGGCGGCCGCCTGTGCGGCGGCGAAGGCGTCGACGTCATCGTCCTCACGACCCGGAGTCTTGAAGTCGAACCTGGTGATGAGGAAACGGAAGAGGAAGTAGTAGATGACGGCATAGACCAGCCCCATGATGACGATCATGAGCGGGCCTTGGAGCACACCGCCGGAGAGCTCGGAGGACTTGCCGAAGTTGAGCAGGTAGTCGATAGCCCCGGCGGAGAAGGAGAAGCCGTCCTTCGCACCCAGAAGGTTGGCGATCGCCAGGGAGGACCCGGTCAGCACCGCGTGGACGGCGTAGATCGGGAAGGCCACGTAGGCGAAGGCGTACTCGAGGGGCTCGGTGATTCCGGTGATGAAGGCGGTCAGGGCAACCGAGATCATAAGGGCGCCGGTCACCTTGCGCTTGGCGGTCTTGGCGGTGTGCCAAATGGCAAGCGCGGCGGCGGGAAGGGCGAACATCATGATCGGGAAGAATCCGGTCATGAAGCTCCCGGTCCACGAGTTCGAGCCGTCAACCCCTTGGAAGAAACAGGTGAGGTCGCCGTGTGCAGTACCTCCGGAGGCCGTCTGGCAGGATCCGAGCTGGAACCAGGGCACGGAGTTGAGCAGGTGGTGCAGGCCGAAGGGGATGAGCAGTCGGTTGACCGTGCCGAAGACGAAGACAGCCAGGGCTCCGGCGATGCCCTTGGAGTTTCCGGCGTTGATGAGCCAGCCGCCGAGCTGCTCGTTGATGAGCCAGTTGAAGGCCGGGTAAAGCGCCGACATGACCAGGGCGATGATGAGCGCCGCACCGGAGGTGATGATCGGGACAAAGCGGCGTCCTCCGAAGAAGGCGAGCCAGTCGGGCAGCTTGACGCGGTAATACCGCTGCCAGAGCAGGGCAGCGACGACGCCGATGACGATTCCACCCAGGACTCCGTAGTTGATGGGTGTCTGGGTGGGGATGTCGCAGATCTTGATGCCCTGGTTCCAGGGACCCACCTGAGTGATCTTCCCCTTTGCGGGGTCGAAGGCGTGCAGGCAGTCGAGGGCATCCTGAGTCAGAGGGGCGGGCTTGCCCATGACGATGGGAGACATGGCCCAGGTGACCGCGCGGTAGACGAGGAAGCCGAACAGGCCGGCCACTCCTGTTGAGCCGTCGGCCTTCTTAGCGAATCCCACAGCGACGCCGACGGCGAAGATGAGGGGCAGGTTGTCGAAGACCGCTCCGCCGGCCGCGGCGAAAATGTCTGCGACGGGTTGCAGCCAGGACAGGTTCTTGGCCAGACCATCGGCCCCCAGCATGTCCGCCTGCCCCAGACGCAGCAGCAGACCCGCCGCAGGGAGAGTGGCGATAGGTAGCATCAGCGATCGCCCCAGCCGCTGAGCGAGCGCGAAGGCGCTGCCCGTCTTCTTCTTGTCTGACACGATGTTCTCCAGTTCGGGATCGAGCGGCTTCACTGCCGCCTCAGGGATAGTCACCATGACGGTGGTGGTCTGGACGGCTCGACACCGAACACGTCTGGACCAGTGCCACCAGAAAAGCCGATAGGCCCTTCGATGTCAAGCAGCGAACGCGTACTTCCGCCATAATGAGAGACGCGTGGACGCGAAGGAGCGGAAACGATGGTCGCGACCAGTGCAGTTCATGCTCCAATCACCTCCACTCACTGTCGACCAGGGGAGCCCCATGCCCAAGAACCCAGGCAAAAGAACGGCGAAGTACATCGTCGTGCGCAACCACCTGCTGGAACTCATCAAGAGCGGGCTCGCCAGCGGCACCCCGGTCCCCTCGGAGCGCGAGCTGTGCGAGCAGTTCGATGTCTCCCGCATGACCGTGCGCCAGGCCATCGACACCCTCGTCGTCGACGGCATCCTGGAACGCCACCAGGGCAAGGGGACATTCGTCGCGCCCCCGAAGCTCGACCTCCAGGTGCGGCTGACCTCGTTCACCCAGGAGATGCGGCGCCGCGGAATGGAGCCCGGCGTCGTCATGCTGCAGGCAGAGACCATTACCGCCGATGAGACCGTGGTGGAGGCACTCGAACTCGAAACGGACTCCGAGGTACATCACCTGCGCCGCCTGCTGACCGCCAACGCGATCCCCATGGCCATTGAGGAGAATTGGATCCCCGCAGCGCTTCTGCCCGATCTTCTCCGCAGCAGGCCGAGCTTCTCGGTCTACGCCGAGCTGACCCGAGCCGGCTTGGCCCCTGAGTGGGGGGAGGACATGATCGAGGCGCACGCGGCCAGCGCTCAGGAGGCCGCGCTGCTGTCCATCCAGGAGGGCGCTCCCACCTTGAACATCACCCGTCGCACCTTCCACGAGCACTGCGCCATCGACTACTCACGCACCCTGTTCCGTGCCGATCGCTACACCCTGTGGGTTCCGGTGTCCGCGCCGAAGCCGTCCTTCCGCCCCACTCGCCCGCAACCTTGAGGAACGATCCCCACTCAGTGCTGGACAAGCACTTCGCGACCGGCACCATGGTACGCTGGTATGGACCACTAGTCTGGTGCCGGCGAAGAAGCCGTGCCCGACAGCACGCGCTCCGCCTACTTGTGATTCATTCCGGCACCATCACGCACCACCCAGAGCCAGGCACCTGCCCGGTCGACCCCAGGAGGAACCTATGTCCCAGGCACAAACCATCGTCGACGCCCTCGGCGGGTTCGACAATATCGTTGAGATCGAGCCCTGTATCACTCGCCTGCGCTGCGAACTCGAAGACGGCTCCCTCGTGGACGAATCAGCTCTCAAGGCCGCGGGCGCGCATGGGGTCGTCAAACTCGGCGATATCGTGCAGGTCGTGGTCGGCCCCAACGCGGACACGATCGCCGAGGACATCGAGGACCTCAGGTGAGCCTGGCCATCTGCTCGCCGGTGACCGGCGTCGTCGTTGCTCTCGACGACGTTCCCGACCCCGTGTTCTCCGGCCGGATCGTCGGCCCGGGGCTGGCCATCAATCCCAACCTCACCGCTGACGGCAATGTCGCCGCCCTGGCACCGGTCAACGGAACCATCGCGAAGATTCACCCCCACGCCTACGTCATCACCACCGACGAGGGTCGCAGTGTCTTGGTCCACCTGGGTCTGGACACCGTGAGTCTGGGGGGCAGAGGGTTCACCCTCATAGCCGGAGAGGGAGAGACGGTCCACGCGGGCCAAGCCGTCATCGCCTGGTCACCGGCCCGTCTCGAGACCGACGGGCTCAACCCGATCGTTCCCGTCATCGCTCTGGAGGGCGACGACGCGACCCTGGAGAAGGCCCTGCCGGGTCAGAATGTCGCAGCCGGAGACGAGTTGATGACCTGGGGGTGAGGCAAGGCCCCTCCAGAGCTCCTCCGGCCTCCCGGAGCGGGGCTCAGGGCCGTCGTATCCCACTGCCGTACCACCGCCATGTGGTCCCCAGCGTCGTCCGATCGACGGTGGGGACCACATCTGTTCATCGGTTGTGCGGCACCCGCGGAACAGGATCGGGGCTGAACGTTCCCGAGCGCTAGCGCATGCTCATCTCGTTGCGGACGACCGCCAACAGACTCCCCAGGCGGGCGTTCTCGGGCAAGTCATCGACGAAGACGACCTCACCGGCACCGTCGGCCAGGGGGATTCTCCAGTTGGGGTACTCCTGATCGGTGCCGGGCTGGTTCTGGGCACGTCGCTCCCCCACTCCATCAACCAGGGCGATACCGACCAGGACCGAGGGCGTACGCACCACATAACGGTGCAGGGCCTCAACCACCTGACGCTCGGTGGGGGCCTCTCCCAGCAGACCGTGCTCGTGCAGCCGAGACATCATCCGGTCCCGCTCGATACGCGCTTCGGTACGCACCTGCTCGACCGGCTCGGTGAGCAGGCCGAGACGTTCACGCAGCTCGACGTGCTCGTCGGCGAGATAGCCCGCGGTCGGGGGAAGATCGTGGGTATTGACCGTCGACAGGGCCAGGTGGCGATAGTCCTGAGGTTGAAGGGGCCAGCCGTCATGCTGCTTCTCGAACCACAGCACACTGGTTCCCAGAACGCCGCGACTGGCCAGGTAGTCGCGGGCCCAGGGCTCCACGGTCCCCAGGTCCTCACCGATGACGACGGCGCCTGCCCGATATGCCTCCAGCAGGACGACGCCGAGCATGGCCTCGTGATCGTAGCGAACGTAGGCACCGTGGTCCGCCCCCATGCCCTCGGGGATCCACCACAGGCGGAACAGGCCGATGACATGGTCGACGCGCAGCGCACCGGCGTGGCGCAGTACTGTCCGCACCATGTCACGCAGAGGGGCGTAGGCACTGCGAGCCAGGTACTCGGGGTTCCACGGAGGCTGGGACCAGTTCTGGCCCTGCTGGTTGTACATGTCCGGCGGGGCGCCCACGGTGACGCCAGAGGCGAAGGCCTCCGGGTTGGACCACACGTCGGCGCCCTGCGAGTGCACTCCCACAGCGAGGTCATCCATGATGCCCAGAGCCATTCCCGAGGCCAGGGCCTCGGCCTGGGCGCGGGCCAGCTGCTCGTCGACGACCCACTGCAGCCATGCGAAGAAGTCGATGCGCTCAGCCAGCAGATTCGCCTCGTTGGCCACGTATGCGGAGCTCGCTTCACGCAAGGTGGTGGGCCACGTCTCCAAGGAGCCATGCTTCTCCACCAGGGCGCACCACAGGGCGAATCGCTCCAGGCCCTCCCCCTGCTCGGCCCGGAAACGTTCGAAGTCGCGCTGACGAGAGTAGGACCGGCCGGCGGCGAAGATGACCTCCAGAGCCTCGCGCTTGGCCTTCCACACCGCGTCGCGATCGATCGGCTCGGCGCTCAAGTCGCTGCCCTCGACCTCTTCGAAGGCCCACTGCACCAGCGACCGCTTGGGGCCGGACAGACGAGCGACCTCAGGGATGTTCTCCGGACGGATGTAGAGCGGGTTGACGAAACGACGCGTCACCGGCAGATAGGGCGAGGGCGTCATTGGCGCCACCGGCTCGGCTGCGTGCAGCGGATTGATGAGCAGGAAGTCGGCCCCCTGGTCCCCCAAAAAAGAGGCGAGCTCGGTGAGGTCATCGGTGTCACCGGTTCCCCAAGAGCCTCGTGAGCGGATCGAGTACAACTGGGTCATGATCCCCCAGCCCCGCTCCCCTAGGGAATCTGGCAGATCGAGGCGGTTGGGAGTGACCGCGAGGGCCGAGGTCACCGTCACCGTCTCAGCATCAGCCGGCGGGGCGGCGTGCGCCCCCTGGATCGCCGTCTGACCCATGGATGCCGAGCCAGGACTGACTTCGGCGACGAGCCGGTGCCATCCCAGAGGCAGGTCGGCTCCCAGGATGAAAGAGGCACGACCACGTTTGATCCCGTCGACCTCCCGGGGCACGGTCCAGTCCTCGGTCTGGGTCAGCTCGCGAACCGCACCGTCCTCGAGCTCGACGCGCACCCGTACCTTGGCGCCGTCGGGCACGTAGACGGGAACTGTCGACTCCACTCCGCCCCGTATGACGACGGTGGGTGCGAGCGTCTGACGCCAAGGGGCGTCCTCGACCCCGCGCAGGGAGCTTTCAATCTCCTCATCGGTGCGCGCCCTCACACCAAGCGCTGCGAGCACCGCCTTGAGGGTGGCACTCGAAGGCGAGGCGAGGTTGCCGTGGTAGTCCCAATACTCGGTGGAGACTCCATATGCCTCAGCAAGTTGCTTAAGGCTCTCAGAAGCGGGTAGCTGGTCGTCGTTGAACTCGTTCATGTGCGTAGGTCAGCCTTGGATATACAGATGGGCGGTGGAGCGCCTTGGAGCATGGTGCGCTCCGCCGTCGCCCCGAGGGGGGACCGAGGGGTCAAAACGGAACGCAGGCGCTAATCAGGTCTGGCAGTGTCCAAGTGTGCCCTAGCCGCTCAGGGTTTTGCACCCTGCCGCACCGTGTCGCCTGTTGTTTGGCTGCAACTGCTTCACACCCGCCCCCAACAGAAATCCGCCGTCCTTGACGGCAAGCACCGAGCCCTTGCATCGGGGAGCGCACAGTCGGCCGAGCACCTGAAAGGCCGGCCGGAGTCCCATCCCGGTGTCTTTGCACTGGATTTGGAAGGGCTCCTGTTTTCAAAGTGCAGATGTTGGAGCCAGGAGCCCCGCCAGCCGGCCGAGGGCGAGTCACAAGGAGGCGATCTCCGAGGCGAGGGCATCCGCCGTCGGGCCCACGACGACCTGGACGACGCGTCCGGAGCGCACCACGCCGAAGGCTCCGGCGGCCCGCAGCGCCTCCTCATCGACCTTCGCCTGGTCGACCACCTCCACGCGCAGACGCGTGATGCATGGCTCGAGGTCGGTGATGTTCTCCTGGCCGCCGAGACCGGCGACAATGTCTGATGCAGTACTCATGGCTACTCCTTCTCGGTTCCCGTCCTCACGCGGGCCTCGTCTTTCACGCGATCGGGCGGCTGAGGTCCTTCGTGGTCATGATCACTTTATCCCACCTGCGGGCCGATCGTGGAGAGAGGGCTTCAGACGGACGGAGTCGGCCTCTCCAGAGCCCGCCACTCCCCCACATGCACATGATTCCTCACGTAACCTTACGGGTACGCAGGAGCCGCCTTGACAGCGACATGGCGGAGATCGTTATTCCCCTGGCGGAAACCTCTCGTTCGGGCCGAAGCCAAGGCACAATGAGTGATGATCCCCTGTTCGTCTCCGATGAGGAGCACCACATGACAGCGTCCGACACCACTTCCTCAACCCTGTCCGGCATCGGTGTAAGCCCCGGCCTCGTGGCCGGTCCCGTCGCCAGGATGGCGCCCCCTATCCCCGAGCCCGAGATCGCCACCCTCGAGGCCAGCCGCGACATTGAGAAGGAGTGCGAGCGCATCGCGCTGGCGGCCCAGCAGGTCAAGAAGGGCCTGGAGCTGTCCGCGGCCGAGGCCAAGGCCGAGGCTCGCACTCTCCTGGAGACCACCGCGCAGATGGCGGCCGACCCCACCCTGACATCGACGGCGCAGGCCATGGTGCGGGAGAAGCGCCTGGTTCCCGAGCGTGCCGTGTGGGAGTCGGCGGGGACATTGGCCGCCATGCTGGAGTCCCTGGGCGGGTACATGGCCGAGCGCACCCGAGACGTGCAGGATGTGCGCGACCGTATCGTCGCCGTCCTGACCGAGTCCCCCATGCCGGGCATCCCCCGTCTGCCCGAGCCCTTCGTGCTCGTGGCCGCAGACCTGGCGCCGGCCGACACCGCACTGCTGGACCCCGAGAAGGTCATCGCCTTCATCACCTCCGAGGGCGGACCCACCTCCCACACCGCGATCCTGGCGCGAGCCCTGGGCATGCCGGCGATCGTCGGCACCAGCGAGGAAGTCACCGACGCCCTGGCTGAAGGCGACATCGTCCTGGTGGACGGCACCAAGGGAACCATCACCATCAATCCTTCCGAGGATGCCCTGCGCCGGGCCCGCGAGCTCGCCTCGCGCGTGCGCGTCTTCAACGGCGACGGGGCCACCAAGGACGGTCACGAGGTCCAGTTGCTGGCCAATGTCGGCGACGCTGCCGGCGCTCGTAGTGCCGCTGAGGCCGGAGCCATGGGAATCGGCCTGTTCCGCACCGAGTTCTGCTTCCTCGACCAGCCCGAGGAGCCCACGGTGGAGGCTCAGGTGGAGGCCTATCAGGGAGTCCTGGAGGCGTTCCCCGGCAAGAAGGTCGTGGTGCGCACGCTCGACGCAGGAGCCGACAAGCCGCTGCCGTTCCTCACCGACGCCACCGAGGCCAACCCGGCGCTCGGCGTGCGCGCCTACCGCACGACACGCCGCGACCCCGAGGTCCTGGAGCACCAGCTCGAGGCGCTGGCCAAGGCCGAGGCCGCCACCGAGGCCAAGGTGTGGGTCATGGCCCCGATGATCTCCACGACCGACGAGGCCAAGGCGTTCACGGACAAGGCCCGTTCCTACGGACTGAAGACTGCCGGCATGATGATCGAGGTGCCCTCCGCCGCGCTCATGGCGGACAAGCTCTTCGAGCACGCGGACTTCGCCTCTGTGGGTACCAACGACCTCACCCAGTACGTCATGGCGGCCGACCGTCTGCTGTCCTCTCTGGCGGACCTGTCCACGGCCTGGCAACCGGCCGTTCTGCGTCTGATCGGGACTGCTTGCGACGGAGCCTCCCCCAAGGGACGTCCGGTGGGCGTGTGCGGCGAGGCCGCCGCGGATCCGGCGCTGGCCACTGTGCTCGTGGGCCTGGGCGTCGCCTCGCTGTCGATGACGGCACGCGCGCTACCGGACGTCGACGCCGTGCTGAAATCCGTCACCCTCGACGAGTGCCGGGAGCTGGCCAACATCGCCATCGCCGCAGCCACCGCCGAGGACGCTCGTGCCGCCGTGCGCGCCAAGCTTCCGATCCTGGAGGAGCTCGGTCTGTGACCAGCCCCTATCCCGTCCCCGCCGCCACGGAGGAGCCCCTCGGCTCAGTGACCCGGGTCCTCGGCCTGGCGGCGGGAGACGGGGAGGATCTCTTCACCGGTGGGTCCCTGCCGCAGCTCTCGGGTCGGGTTTACGGCGGCCAGGTGGTTGCCCAGGGAATACTCGCCGCCGCCGCCACGGTCGAGGACGACGGCGACGGGGCGCGTCTGCCGCACTCGGTCCACGCCTTCTTCATGCGGGGCGGTCATCCGGACAAGCCGATCAGTTTTGCCGTCGAGCGGTTGCACGACGGTCGATCCTTCTCCCAGCGGCGCACCGCGGCGTCCCAGGAAGGCACGTCGATCCTCACGATGCTCACCTCCTTCCAGGAGGAGCAGGAGGGGGCTGACATCCACGTCACGGCCCCCTCGGTGCCACGGCCTGAGGACCTGACGAGCGCTCTGGAGATCTTCCGCACCATCGACCACCCGGTGGCGCGTTTCCTGGGGCGAACCGCGGCATTCGACCTCAGACACGTGGAGGACAACCTCTATCTGCGTCCTGCCAAGGAGCGAGCCGGTCGCCAACATCTGTGGATGCGTTCACGCAGCCGTATCCCTGAGCAGACCTCACAGACCGTGCACCGGGCACTGCTGGCCTACGTGTGTGACCAGGTGATGCTGGAACCGGTGCTGCGCAGCCAGGGGCTGTCCTGGCGCAGTAAGGGTATGAGCCTGGCGACTCTCGACCACGCCCAGTGGTTCCACCGTGATGTGGATGTGGGTGACTGGCTGCTCTACGTGCAGGACTCGCCGTCATCACGGGGCGGCCGGGGGATGGCCCGGGCCCAGGTCTTCGACTCGTCCGGCAGGTTGGTGTCGACCATCGCTCAGGAGGGCATGGTCCGTATGCCCATCGACTCAGAGTCCGACGACGGTTCAGGTCGTTGGCGGATTCGCATGGCCGAGGGAGACGACGGCGCGATCCCCGGCTGACTTCCATCCCCCAACGGCCGACCTGCCACTGAATGGCTTCACCGCCTCGATTGGCTGCACTGACCATACCTGCTGGTCTGAGACCGGAGAACAGAAATGGTGATGTCGACCAATCCGGTCGACATCACCATTCGTGAGGCGGTTCCTCTCATGTCGGCTACACGGCGCACAGTCCCTTCACGCACTGCTTAAAAGCTTCACTGAACTGGTGAGAGGCGTTGTCGTTCTTGAGGCCGTCCTGAAGATTAACCTTCTCATCAGGAGTGATGGCCTGTCTCCCCTTCTCGGAACCACCATCGTCGTAGTTCGAGTTGAGGTAGACCGTCACATTCTTATTCGTCCTGTTCCAGACGGAAGCGGCATTGTTCTTGACGCACAGGCCCTGCCCGTCTCCCGCCCCCTTGAACTCATAGCAGTTGGGCTGACTACCCCCGTAGACAGGCAAGGACTCACTGAAGTCGGAGACAGACCCCTGCTGATTGCTGTTGTAGTAGAAACACACCTCACCGACATCACAGACGCCGTCACGCTCGGCAGCGCTTGCTGTCGATGCCGGAATCAGGAGTGCGCCAGCAGCGAGCATAAGAAGTGAGCCAGCACTCGCGATGCGACGAGCGACTTTCGCAGTCATGATACTTTTCCTTTCCAGAAGACCGAAACACCCGACACCCTTAATGACCACTGGGAAGCGATCGGTGCTATCAGCATAGGAACGACCACAGTACTGCACCAGAGGACTCACTCCCCCTTGACAACCTACCGGTCAGGATGCTAATTGCGGAGCCAATATCCCTGGACCACAGCTTCAGGTACCCTCCACCCTCCCCACGCCACCACATCACCGAACAGGACCAGCGACCGGCTTGCCGCTTCCAGCAGGAAACTGTCGGTGAGGCAGGCGGGCCGGTCATTCAGGTCGAGGATGACGATCGCTCACATTGCCCGAGTCGGAAGAGTTCACCCGTACGACTCACCAGGGTCTATGTCGTAGCTTCTGGGCGTAACGAAAAGCGGTGTAGGACAGACCAGGAGACCTACGGAGGAGCTTTCGGTGAATGTCTTCGAGACTCCGGTAATCGCCACCCCTAGCATGATGATCGCAATGACGTACTAGGTCATCAGATGACGCCAGATGGTTCGCTTCCCCCGGACCGCGAGAGCCGATATCGGTGGGAGTGAAGCGGAGGCGGGCATGAACAAGCATCGATCCGTCACCGCAACACCCGGAAATCCGTGACACCTCATCCATCCTGCAACAGGATTCCCCGCCATATCTCAGGGACCATACATACTCATCGTCGTCTTCTTATCCATTCAGTACCCAGCAGGTCGACCCGGCTGCATCGTTGACAAGAATGAGTACAGGTCAGAACAGTTTTTCAATACTCCCGCCCATTCATTACAGAAACGTCATTCTTTCGGCCGTTCGACCGAAAGAATGACGTTTCTTTGTGAGATGACTGATCGAGCCCAGGCTTGATCACTCAGGACTCAGTCCCGGGTCAGCTTCCGGTAGGTGACCCGGTGGGGCCGGGCCGCCTCGGGCCCCAGGCGCTCGACCTTATTCTCCTCATAGGAGGCGAAGTTGCCCTCGAACCAGTACCAGCTGGCCGGGTTCTCGTCGGTTCCCTCCCAGGCGAGGATGTGGGTGGCCACGCGGTCGAGGAACCAGCGGTCGTGGGTGATGACCACGGCGCAGCCGGGGAACTCCAGCAGGGCGTTCTCCAAGGAGCCCAGGGTCTCGACGTCGAGGTCGTTGGTGGGCTCGTCCAGGAGGATGAGGTTGCCGCCCTGCTTGAGGGTCAACGCCAGGTTGAGGCGGTTGCGCTCACCGCCGGAGAGCACGCCGGCCGGTTTCTGCTGGTCGGCCCCCTTGAAACCGAAGGAGGCGACGTAGGCACGCGACGGCATCTCCACATTGCCGACCTGGATGTAGTCCAGCCCGTCGGAGACGACCTCCCAGAGGGTCTTCTTGGGGTCGATGCCGGCTCGGGACTGGTCGACGTAGGAGAGCTTGACGGTCTGGCCGATCTTAAGGTCTCCGCCGTCAAGCGGCTCCAGGCCCACGATGGTCTTGAACAGGGTGGACTTTCCAACACCGTTGGGGCCGACGACCCCGACGATGCCGTTGCGCGGCAGGGTGAAGGAGAGCCCGTCGATGAGGGTGCGCCCGTCGAAGCCCTTGTTGAGGTTGGTGGCCTCCAGGACCTGATTGCCCAGGCGTGGCCCCGGCGGGATCTGAATCTCCTCGAAGTCGAGCTTGCGGGTGCGCTCGGCCTCGGCGGCCATCTCCTCGTAGCGGGCCAGACGGGCCTTGGACTTGGCCTGGCGTCCCTTGGCGGAGGATCGCACCCACTCGAGCTCCTCCTTGAGGCGCTTGGCGAGCTTGGCGTCCTTCTTGCCCTGGACCTCGAGGCGCTTCTCCTTGGTCTCCAGGTAGGTGGAGTAGTTGCCCTCGTAGGGGTAGAGGTGGCCGCGGTCGACCTCGGCGATCCACTGGGCGACGTGGTCGAGGAAGTAGCGGTCGTGGGTGACGGCGATGACGGCACCCTGGTAGCTGGCCAAGTGCTGCTCGAGCCAGAGGACGGACTCTGCGTCGAGGTGGTTGGTGGGCTCGTCCAGGAGGAGGAGGTCGGGGGCCTCGAGGAGCAGCTTGCACAGGGCCACGCGGCGGCGCTCACCACCGGAGAGGTTCTTGACCTCGGCCTCCGGCGGGGGGCAGCGCAGGGCATCCATGGCCTGCTCCAGCTGGGAGTCGAGGTCCCAGGCACCCGCCGCATCCAGGGCGTCCTGGAGGGTGCCCATCTCCGCCATGAGGGCGTCGAAGTCGGCGTCCGGGTCCGCCATGGCGGCGCTGATCTCGTTGTAGCGGTCCAGCTTGGACTTGATCTCGGCAACGCCCTCCTCGACGTTGCCGAGCACCGTCTTGTCCTCGTTGAGCGGGGGCTCCTGCAGGAGGATGCCGACGCTGTAGCCGGGGGTCAGGCGGGCCTCGCCGTTGGAGGGCTGGTCGATGCCGGCCATGATCTTGAGGATGGAGGACTTGCCGGCACCGTTAGGGCCGACCATGCCGATCTTGGCTCCGGGGAGGAAGGCCATGGTGACGTCGTCGAGGATGACCTTGTCCCCGTGGGCCTTGCGCGCCTTGATCATCTGGTAGATGTACTCAGCCACTGCTCGTCTGCGCCTTTCGTCAGGATGTGAGCGAAGGTTCTGCGCGACGACGGCGACCGACCGGTCCCGTCCGTGCGCACCGTGGCCAAGCCTAAGGGAGCCCCGGAGCAATGGCGACGACGGCGGAGGTGAGACGGTGCACGCGGATTCGCGGCGCCCCACTGATGACCCGCATGTTCTCGGACCGCTGCCAGGGCGAGCCGGTCAGAGGCAGAACAGTGCCCGAGCATGCCACCATAGAGTAGGAAAGAGGAACGAGGGGAAGGAATCAATGCACTATCTCAGTCACTACGAGTCACCCTTGGGGACAATGACCATGGCCGGCGATGGCGATCACCTCACGGGTCTGTGGTTCGACGGCCAGAAGTACGACCGCTCGACGATCACCGACGACGCGGTAGTCCAGCCCGACCTGCCCGTCTTCACGCAGACGGTCCAGTGGCTCGACGCATACTTCGAGGGCGCCGACCCGGGTTTCACTCCACCGATCAGGATCGAGGGCTCCGACTTCAGGAAGATGGTCACCTCCATCATGCTCTCCATCCCCTTCGGCACAACCAGCACCTATGCCCGCATCGCTGCTGAGGTTGCCCGCCGTACCGGCCGGAAGCAGATGTCCGCCCAGGCCGTAGGAGGCGCGGTCGGGCGCAACCCGATCACTCTCATCGTGCCGTGCCACCGCGTGGTCGCAAGCAACGGGAGTCTGCGCGGTTACGCAGGCGGGGTCGACCGGAAGGAACGGCTGCTGAAGATGGAGGGCGTCAACATGTCCGACCCGACGACGCCGACAACCGCTGATGACGGCGGTGAGATGCGAGAATGAGAAGATCGACCGCAGGCCAGGATCAGTCCTTGGAGCACCCAGGGATCATCAGGACGCGCCTCGATCAGTCCTCGGCAGTTTCCTGCTGCTTGCGCCAGCGAATGCCGGCGTCGATGAAGCCGTCGATGTCGCCGTCGAACACCGAGTCGGGGTTGC
>NZ_CAUROW010000003.1:0-105649 GCF_963526355.1 uncultured Actinomyces sp.
GCAGACGCAGGTCGAGGGCCTCGGGGGCCTTGGAGGAGGTCGCGTGCGCATGTCGCCTGCGGCGTCGGAGCCGGTCCTGGCGCAGGCGCTCACAGAGCGCGGGGTCGTCCCACGGGGCCCGGGAGTCGGTGACAGCGGAGGCGGCACTCATACAGAGGCCTGTTCTCGCAGGGCCTCGAGCTTGGCCTGACCGATGCCGGGGACATCGGTGAGCGCGTCAACGCTGGCGAAGGGTCCATGGGAGTCGCGGTACTCCACGATCCGTTGGGCCAGGGCCGGGCCAATACCGGGAAGCTTCTCCAGTTCAGATGTCGAGGCCGTGTTGATATTGACCGACCCTGAGGAGCCACCGCCATCGGGCCTTCCAGAAGCCGCGCTCGTTCCGGAGCCGGCGGCCCCGGCGGACTGGGGTGCAGGATCGGGCAGGACCTCGCCGACGCGCGGCACCCGGATCTGCTCGCCGTCAGTCAGGACTCGAGCGAGGTTGAGCTGCTCGGCGTCCGCGTCCGGAGCGGCTCCCCCAGCGGCATTGATGGCGTCGGTAACGCGGCTGCCTGTCCCCAGGATCACAACACCCGGCCTGGTCACCGCCCCGGTGACATGGATGACGACGCTGCTGGCGCCGGCCCTCGGTCCCCCCGGAGCGTGTCCTCCCGGGCCTGTAGCCGTACCCGCGATCGGCCCAGCGGTGGATACGGCGGCCGAGGGACGCGCCGCAGCGGTGGTCCCGGCTGCGGCCGGAATCGATTCGCCGCCGGCCGCGGTGGAGGTCATCACGGCCCGTAGTGCCAGGACGACGGCCAGGATAAGGAGAACGGAGCCGGCGACGACGGCGGCTCTCGGTGCGATCGCCAGACGGCGCGGCCGACGCACAGGCTCCTCGGGGTCGGTCGAGCACGCCAGACGCACAAGGTCGTCCAGGGACCGGTTCCCGGTGCTTCTCCTGACGCCCATGCCTCCGACGCTAAGAGCTGGAGCTGGTCCCCGCACAGTCGCCCCGTCTGCCTTGTGGAGAGCACTCGCAACCGGCTGCCTGTGGCAACCGGACGTCGTCGTGTCCGATAGTGAACATCGGCAACGGGGTGGAACGCGGCGTCGCGCCGCACTCAGCGGGACTGGAGGTCGGGAGCCACGGCGATGCCAAGGGCTCCGGGGCCCACATGGGTACGGGTCGCTTCGTCAACCGGGAGTGTGAGGATCTCGCTGACAATGGCGCCGGCCTCCTCCATGGCCTCGCGCAGACCGCTCTCGAGCTGCGCCAGCATGTCGGCATCGTCGCCCTGGATGGCCAGACGCACCGGGTCGGCGGGGCGCCTTGGGCCGGACAGGGCGGTTCCGCCAGCAGCACGGACGGCCTGCGCGATGAGGTGGCGCCTGGCGCGGGCCGCGCCGCGCACGGTCTCCGCAGCCCGGATCCCGTCGCGGGTGAGGGCCAGGACCGGCCGGATTCCGAGGACACCGTCGAGGCGAGCGGTGGTGCGATCGATCCGCCCGGAGCGGGCCAGCCGGCCCAGGTCGTCCACGACGAAGAGCTGGCAGGAACGGGCAGTGCTGGCCTGAGCCAGAGCCGCGCCACGCCGAGCGTCATGGGCGCGCGCGGCGGCAAGCACCGCGAGTCCCAGGGCACCCGAGCTGGTGCCGGAGTCGACGACACGCAGCCACTGCGGCCTGCGACGAACCGTATTCGTTACCCGCCCAGTCCCGGTGTGCCCCACGTCACCGGAGAGCTCGGCCTCGATCTGGGCCGCGGCGGTACGGGCGTTTTCCAAGGTGCCGGACAACGCCGAGGAGATATGGATGGCCAGGACCTCCTCGGCCCGTCGCGCTGCGCGGCGATAGGCGTCCACCAGTTCCTGAACGCTTGGACGTGACGTGGTTCCGGGCGCTCCGTCCTCACCGGGCACGGCGTGGAGCGGAACCACCTCGATCGCACGACCGCGCACCAGGGGCTCCGTCAGGCAAGCGGCCGAATCGGTGACGACGGCGAGCGACATGCCGTCTACCCTATCGGCTTTCCCTGCGCTCGCCGGCCAGGCGGTGCCAGTCGAAACCGGCTACCGGGTTCCATCTGTCAGGCGCTGCGGGAGGCGATGAGATCGGTGTAGAGGGCGACGAGCCGTTCGGTCACCGCCTCGGAGTCGAATTGCCGGGCCACCTTCAAGGCGCCGTCGGACAGCTCGGCGAGCCGGGACTCATCGGACAGCAGCGAGGCCAAGACCCGGGCGAAGTCCTCCCCCTCGATCCCGTCGGTGAGGATCGCGTTGTACTCGGTGAGGCACTCAGTCATCCGCTCGTCGCAGTAGACGATGGGCAGCCCGGAGGCGGCGGCCTCCAGGAACACCATGGGCTGGTTGTCGAAGTGGTAGGAGGCCAGGGAGAAGACGTCGGCCTGCTTGAGCAGGGCGGCCACCTCCTCGGGCGAGCACTGCCCGGCAAGTATCACCCGGTCGGCGACTCCGAGGGCCTCGGCGCGTAGGCACAACTCTTCCTGGGAAGGACCGGGCCCTACCAGCACCAGCTTGACCGGCATGTCGGCCAGGTAAGGCATGGCCTCAATGAGTGTCATCTGCCGTTTCTCGGGGCTGAGGCGCGCCACACAGATGATGATCTTCTCACCGGAGGCCTTGGGGACCGGAGAGTCGGCGGCGTTGGCCCGGCGGTAGCGACCGGAGTCCAGGCCGTTGGGCAGCACTATGCAGGGAGCGGCCAGTCCACCATCATCGATGAGGATCCGGGCCAGGTGCTTGGAGGGCGACAGGCAGGCGTCGCACTTGTTGGCGAAGGCCGCCGTCAACCGCCACCCCTGACGGGACAGGGCCATCTTCATATCACGCCGGTTGAGGTGCTTGATGGAGTTGCGACGAACCCGGGGAAGAACCGGCATCGACTTGAGCGCCACGGGGAAGGCGACGGAGAGAGCCAGCAGGCCGGAAATCACGGCCAACGGGTAGTCGTCGATGAGCTCGGTGTAGAGGGTGTGGATGGTGGTGACGTGAGGGATGTTCTGACGCTTTGCCACCCAGTGGGCCAGGACGCCCAGGCTGAACTGGGTCTGGCTGTGGACGATGTCGAAGTCGTAGGCGTCGAAGCGCTTGGCCAGACCGGGGTAGATGGTGGCGACCTCGCGGCTGTCGAAGACGTAGTAGCGCGAGGAGGGCAGGCGGATGACATGGTCGTCGGTCTCCTCGTAGCCCTCGGCCTTGGGAGCCACCACATAGACCTCATGGCCCATACCCTCCAAGGCCGCCCGGAAGGTGGCTGTGGAAGTGGCCACACCATGGACGGAAGGCAGGTAGTCGTCGATGAAGAAGGCGATCCGCATGATGCTCATCCGATCCTGTCGGCTGGAAGTGGCGGCAACCCGCCCCACGAGGGCGGCACATCCGGGCGTGACGACGGACGGGACAACATAGGGGCGCACAGACCTCGTGGCAGGGGACGGGTGGAGGGTACGGAGCCGGACGCGTGGTCACGAAGACTTCCGATCTCAGAGGCTACCCTGTCTGCCACGTTCTCGCCGCCCACAGGGCCCGAAACCACATAAAGACCGTTTTCTTTCCATTTCTCCTGCTCACCAGCGCCTTGGTGCCCGTGAGACCCCTATGACCGAAGTCCTCGGAGCCCCCTCCTCGCCCCTCCCTGATCCGAGGGCACGTCAGGCTTCCGACACGCCAGGATCAGCGCCCTGACAGGGGCGGCGTTTACGATGACATCATGACCGACTCCGCTGAGATCGCACGCCTCAAAGCCGAGGCCGCTCAGGCCGCCGCCGAAGCCGCCACAGCCAAGGCCGCCGCTGCTCAAGCCGCCCTCGACGCCGCAATCGCCTCCTCCAGTCCCGTCTCCACTGAAACCGTCCCGGTCATGGAGCCGGCCGACGCCGTCACCCCCGCCGACTCCGCACAGCCCGCCGCTCCCGCGCAGGCGCCGGCGCAGGAAACCCCCGCAGCACAGGATCAGGCAGAGGCCGAGCCTGACGCCGAGGAGACCGGCTACACCGCCGACGTCCGCGCCGGCTACAGCTTCTCCTCCCCCACCCTGGCAGTGGGCACTTACCTCGACACGCTCTCCGGCGGCGAGCCCGCTGCGGTCAAGGGTCTATCGGTCGGCATCCCTCTGGGGCTGCTCAACCGGCACGCGCTGGTGGCCGGCGCGACCGGGACCGGCAAGACCCGCACGCTCCAGCTCCTGGCCGAGGGCCTGTCCAGTGCTGGCGTCCCAGTGTTCCTCGCCGACGTCAAGGGAGACCTGACCGGCCTCGCCGAGGCAGGCGCCTCCAACGACAAGATCGTCTCCCGGATCGGCTCCACCGGTCAGGACTGGAAGGGCCAGTCCTTCCCCATCGAACTGTTCAACCTCGGCGGGTCGGACTCCGGCGCCGGCATCAGCGGCACCCCGATCCGCACGACGGTCACCGAGTTCGGGCCGATCCTGCTCTCGCGGGTCCTGGGCCTCAACGACACGCAGGCCTCCGCCCTCCAGCTCGTCTTCCACTGGGCGGACGGCCAGGGGCTGGCCCTGCTGGACCTCAAGGACCTGCGCGCCGTCGTCGACTACCTGACGAACACGGAGGCCGGTAAGGAGGAGCTCAAGACCATCGGTGGGGTCTCGGCCGCGACGGCCGGGGTCATCCTGCGTGAGATCGCGGCGCTGGAGGCCGCCGGCGGCGAGGCCTTCTTCGGCGAGCCGGCGCTCGACGTACGTGACCTCATGCGGGTCTCGCCCGACGGGCGGGGCGTCATCTCAGCACTGGAGCTGGCCGACATCCAGTCCCAGGGCACGCTGTTCTCCACCTTCCTCATGTGGCTGCTCGCCGAGCTCTTCGAGACGCTGCCGGAGGTGGGCGACCCGGACAAGCCCACCATGGTGTTCTTCTTCGATGAGGCCCACCTGCTGTTCTCCGGCGCCTCGAAGGCCTTCCTGGAGGCCGTGGTGCGCACGGTGCGGCTCATCCGCTCCAAGGGCGTGGGCATCGTCTTCATCACCCAGTCCCCCACGGATGTTCCCGACGAGGTCCTGGCCCAACTCGGCAGCCGGGTCCAGCACGCCCTGCGCGCCCACACCCCGGCCGACGCCGCCAACCTCAAGAAGGCGGTCTCCACCTTCCCGGTCAGCCCTGTCGACCTCAGCCGGGTGCTCACGTCGCTGGGAACCGGCCAGGCCGTCATCAGCGTCCTGGACGAGAAGGGGCGCCCGGCCCCGGTGGCCCCGGTGGTCGTCAACGTGCCCGCCGCCGTCATGGGGCCGGCCCAGGACGGCACCGTCAACCAGGTGCTGGGCTCCTCACCGCTCAAGTCCAAGTACGCCACCGGGGTGGACAACGAGTCCGCCTACGAACTGCTGGCCCAGCGGGTCCAGGCCGACGCCGAGGCAGCGCAGGCCGCCCGAGCCGCCGAGCAGGCCGCCAAGGAGCAGGCCAAGGCCGACGCCGCCGCCCAGAAGGCCCTGGAGAAAGAGGCCGCCCGCCAGGCGGCTCAGCGTCAGAAGGAGGCCGAGCGCCTGGAGCGCGAGGCCGTCAAGGAGGCCCAGCGCCGCCAGCGCGAGGCGGAGAAGGCCGCCGAGCGCCGCCAGCGGGAGATCGAGAAGACCATCGGCTCCGTGGGCCGTCAGATCACCCGCGAGATCACGCGCTCCATCTTCGGCACGCTCAGGCGCCGCTGAGCACCGACTCAAGCAGAGCGAAGGGGCCGCACCAAACCATCTCGGTTCGTGCAGCCCCTCGTGCTGTTCCTCGGCTACTCAACCATGACTGTGAACGACGCCGTCGGAGAGCCCGCCCCGGTCACTCGGGGACGATGCTCACCAGCTCGGGGCCCGGACGATCACCGTGCGTGTGCCCCGCCCGTCCAGGGTGCGGATAATGCCGGGGTCGACCTCGAGACGGTCGTTGGCCTTGCCCTTGACCTAGATGATGCAGGTGACCTTGTCAGCCGCCAGCGGCGCCTCAGCGGTCACGACCGGGAAGGCCTTGCGGTCCGGCGGGTACCGCGTTGGCCACGCCGTTGATTCGACGAGCACGACAGAACAGGCTCCTGCATGTCACCGCCCAACGTCCGGTAGCGGATTGGGAATGGGCGACGGGTTGAGACGAACCCAGGCGACAGCGAGTTCACTGACTCGGTCGATGGCATATTCGTCGTAAGCCGCCTGTCGCAACGCCGCCAGGTGCTGGCGGACCTCAGCTAACTCACCGGCAGGCAAAGACACACCGGAGCCGAGAATACCGGACAGCCCATCGACCAGTCTCTCATATGCCCTATCCCAGTTTCCCCCGCCGTTGTGGAGGATCTCGTAACTGATCCGCCCACCAATACGAATCGCTTCACCCTGAGCAGTTTTAGCACGCCCAGAGAGGGGAACCAAAGAATCCCATAGCGCCCCAAACGCCTTCTTCCAGTCTCCTGCGGGAACCACGATAGGACTGATTCCATCATGAAACTTGATAGGAGCGACAGGATCAACACCGCAGATCTCAAATAGACGATCTATCGCTCGCCCTGCTTCTGTAATTCTCTCGCTGCGCAGACCTTTAGCGAGCGCGCGTTGGTGATCCTTACTCATCTCTCGAAGCAACGGTGCCTCAGCGCCGGTAGGGCGCGCCCCGGCTGCAATAAGTCGCTCGATGACGTTGAGCGCGTGCAGCGGTGGAGGTTCTCTACTGAGCGCCAGATAGATGGCACTGTATTCATCCCCGCTCCAGCCCCGTTTGTGCTTCGTTGCATCGGCCCCGGAATCAAGAAGGATATCGATCGCCTTCAGGTAGCAGTGACTTGCAGCAACAAGCAAGGGGGTCACTCCCTTGGGATTCGCGGCCTCGATGTCGGCGCCCAGATCCAACAGCAAAGGAATCTGGTCATATTCTCCATGAGAAACACGACAGTGCAAAGGCCGGTCACCGAAACGGTTCTCAGCATTGATGTCCTCACCGCGCTCAACGAGCCAGCGAACCACTTCGTTCGAGCACGGGGTGAGATGCAGCACCGTACTCCTCGAATAATCTCGCGTCCGAGCACCGATCTCATACCTGGAAAGTGTGGCCGATATTTGCTCCAGGTCGCCGCCAGATAAAAGATCGGCGATCCCTTCAGGAAGAGTCTTCCGCAGCCTCACCATTCGCATCCCCTCATGATGTCCTGCCTAGTCACTCGGGAACGATACTCACCAGCTTGGGGGCGCGGACGATCACCTTGCGAACACCGCGCCCGTCCAGGGTGCGGATGACGCCCGGGGCCGCCAGGGCCAACCTCTCCAACTCGGTCTCGGAGATACCGGGGTCGACCTCGAGGCGGTCACGGACCTTGCCCTTGACCTGGACGACACAGGTGACCTTCTCGGCGGCCAGGAGGGACTCGTCGGTCACGACCGGGAAGTCCTCGTGGGCCAGGGAGTGCTCGTGGCCCAGACGCTTCCAGATCTCCTCGGCGATGTGCGGGGCCACGGGCGCCGTCATGAGGACGAGGGCCTCGACGGCCTCACGCGGGACCACGCTCAGCCCGGTGAGGTGGTTGTTGAGGACGATGAGCTTGGCGATGGCCGTGTTCAGGCGCATCCCCTCGTAGTCCTCGCGCACGCCCACGATCGTCTTGGCCACGAGCCGGCGGGTCTCCTCGTCGGCGAACTCGTCGACCACCGTCAGCTCGCCGGTGGTCTCGTCGACGACGTTGCGCCACAGGCGCTGCAGGAAGCGCTGACTGCCGGCGACGGCGCGGGTGTCCCACGGGCGGTCGGCGTCCAGCGGCCCCATGCTCATCTCGTAGACGCGGAAGGTGTCGGCGCCGTAGGCCTCGTACATGTCGTCGGGAGTGACGATGTTCTTCAGGGACTTGCCCATCTTGCCGTACTCGCGGCGCACCGGCTGCCCCTGCCACAGGTAGCTGGTGGTGCCGTCCTCGGCGGTGACCTCCTCGACCTCGTCGGCGGGCACATACTGGCCACGAGCATCGGTGTAGGCGTAGGCCTGAACGTAACCCTGGTTGAAGAGGCGGTGGTAGGGCTCGGAGGAGGAGACGTGACCCAGGTCGAACAGGACCTTGTGCCAGAAGCGCGCGTAGAGCAGGTGCAGGACGGCGTGCTCGACGCCGCCGACGTACAGGTCGGTGCCGCCGGAGGTGTTGCCGGCCTCGGGGCGCGGCCCCATCCAGTAGGCCTCGTTGGCCGGGTCGACGAGCGCATTGTCATCGGTGGGGTCGATGTAGCGCATCTCGTACCAGCACGAGCCGGCCCACTGCGGCATCGTGTTGGTCTCGCGATAGTACGTCCGGGGGCCGTCGCCCAGGTCGAGCTCGACCTCGACCCACTCGGTGGCCTTGCCCAGCGGCGGCTCCGGGGATGAGTCGGCATCGTCGGGGTCGTAGGAGCGCGGCGAGTAGTCGGTGACCTCGGGCAGCTCGACCGGCAGCATCGACTCGGGCAGTGCGTGGACGCCGCCGTCCTCGTCCCACACGATCGGGAAGGGCTCGCCCCAGTAGCGCTGGCGGGAGAAGAGCCAGTCGCGCAGGCGGTAGGTGACCGCGCCGCGGCCGGCGCCCTTGGCCTCCAGCCAGCCGATCATGGTGGCCTTGGCCTCGTCCTTGCTCATGCCGTTGATGTCCAGGTCGCCCTGGGCGGAGTTCACGACGACACCGTCACCGGTGTAGGCCTGGGCGGTCAGGTCGACGCCGTGGGGGTCATCGGCCGGGCCGATGGTCTGGATGATGTCGACGTCGTACTTGGTGGCGAAGGCGTAGTCGCGCTCGTCGTGAGCGGGCACGGCCATGATGGCGCCGGTCCCGTACCCCATGAGGACGTAGTCGGCCACGAAGACCGGCACCTTCGCGTCATTGACGGGGTTGATGCCGAAGAAGCCGGTGAAGACACCGGTCTTGACCCGGCCCTCGTCGGTGCGCTCGACGTCCGATGTCGCCGCGGCCCGGGCACGGTAGGCGGACACGGCCTCGGCCGGGGTCGCGTAGCCGCCGGTCCAGGCCTCCTTGGTGCCCTCGGGCCAGGCGGCCGGGACGGTCAGGGCCGCGGCGTCGTCGGCAATCTGGGTCTCGGTGCGCACCGAGCCGGAGGACTCGACGCCTCCCAGCATGGGGTGCTCGGGGGCCACCACCATGAAGGTGGCGCCGAAGAGGGTATCGGGGCGGGTGGTGTAGACGCTCAGCGACGCGTCCTGACCTGCCCCGGGTACGGCGAAGGTCACCTCGGAGCCCTCGGAGCGGCCGATCCAGTTGCGCTGCATGAGCTTGACCTTCTCGGGCCAGTCCACGGTGTCCAGGTCCTCGGCGAGGCGGTCGCCGTAGGCGGTGATGCGCATCATCCACTGGCGCAGGCTGCGCTTGAAGACGGGGTAGTTGCCGCGCTCGGAGCGGCCCTCGGCGGTGACCTCCTCGTTGGCCAGCACCGTGCCCAGGCCGGGGCACCAGTTGACGGGTGCGTTGGAGACGTAGGCCAGGCGGAAGGAGTCGATGACCTCGGCCTGCTCGGCGCCACTCAGGCCGGCCCAGCCGCGGCCGCCGGGGACGGGGACCTGGCCGGAGGCGAGCTTGTCGCGCAGCTCGGACACCGGCCGGGCCGCGCCCTTGCCGCGGCCGTCGCGGCGCGGGGCCTCGGGGTCGAACCAGGAGTTGAAGACCTGCAGGAAGATCCACTGGGTCCAGCGCACGTAGTCGACATCGATGGTGGCCAGGGAGCGGCGCGGGTCGTGGGACAGGCCCAGGCGACGCAGCTGGCGGCGCATGTTGGCGATGTTGGCCTCGGTGGAGATGCGCGGGTGCTGGCCGGTGGTGACGGCGTACTGCTCGGCGGGCAGGCCGAAGGCGTCGTAGCCCATCGTGTACAGGACGTTCTTACCGGTCATGCGGGTGAAGCGGGCAACGACGTCGGTGGCGATGTAACCCAGCGGGTGACCCACGTGCAGGCCCTTGCCGGAGGGGTAGGGGAACATGTCCAGCAGGAAGTACTTCTCCTTGTCCGCCCCGGGGCCTGCCAGGGCGCCGACGGGGTTGTCGGCGTTGAAGGTGCCCTCGGCCTCCCAGCGGTCCTGCCAGGCGGTCTCGATGGAGTCCGCCAGGGCCGCCGTGTAGCGGTAAGGGGTGTCGGACTCGCCCGGTGCGGTTCTCTCTGACATCGCAGCAGCGCTCTTTTCCTACTCGTGCTTCCTGGTGCTGGGGCACAGCCTATCGCCCGGCGACAGTGGGGCCCGACGGCGTCTGCTCCCCGGGCGGGCGAGACCGGTCACGTCGGTGGAACCCACTGCAGCCGCGGCATAGGCCCTCAATGTCTACCAATATCGACGTTTTCTTCATAGGCGACACGTATACGTGTCGCCTATGAAGAAAACGTCGATTCAGTGCGTCGTTACACTGCCGAGCTGTCCAGCCTCGCGGGCACGAACTCACCCCAGCCGTCCTCGACGAGGCCGGCCCGCAGGCGCTCCATGGCGGCGTCGAGCTCGGGTCCCTCGGGGTGGCGGGCAGAGGAGAAGGACAGGTCCTCCTCGGAGCGGATTGGCAGCACATGAAGGTGCAGGTGGTCGATCCCGTAGCCGGCCACGATGAGCCCGGCCCTGGGCGCCTCGAAGACGCGCACCTGCGCGGCACCGATGCGCTTGGCGACCACAGCCAGGTGCGCCACCACGTCGTCGGGCGCATCGATGTAGGAGTCGACCTCGACCCGCGGAACCACCAGGACGTGCCCGTCGGTGTGCGGCTCAATGGTGGCGAAGGCGACGCAGACCTCGTCCGCCCACACGAAACGGCCGGGGATCTCACCCTTGATGATCTTGGTGAAAATCGTGCTCATGACCCCATTGTCCCCCAGCCCCGCCCGGATCCGTCCAGATTCATACAGGCGGCGATCCTGATCAGGCCAGCAGCCACAGGGAGCCGTCGGGGATGATGGCCTCCGGTGCTCCCCCGGGCGGCGCCCCGCCGCGCGAGGCCTCCGGGTCCAGCAGGGCGATGACGGTCGCCCGCCGGCGCTTGCCACCCTCCTTGGCGGGTGCCACGGTGCCGCGGTCGCGGATCCGCACCCGGCTGTCCAGCCCGATACCCGCCCGCGCCAGACGGCGCAGCGTCTCGGAGTCGTCCTGGATCCGTCCGACGACGCCGTCGGACCCCACTGGCCGGGTCTCCAGGCGCACCAGGTCGGGCACGACGAGCCGACCATCCGCCGTAGGGATCGGGTCCCCGTGCGGGTCTCGTGTGGGATGCCCCAGGACCGCGTCGAGCCGTTCCAGCAGCCGCTCGGAGACGGCGTGCTCGAGTTCCTCGGCCTCGGCGTGCACCTCGTCCCAGCCGAAGTCGAGTTGAGTGACCAAGTAGGTCTCCAGAATGCGGTGACGGCGGATCATGCCCATGGCCCGACGCCTGCCCTCCTCGGATAGGGTGACGGCCCTGTAGGGCTCATGGATGAGCAGCCCCTCGTCCACCAGACGGGCCACGTTCTCCGAGGCGGTCGACGGCGCCACCTCCATGCGCTTGGCCAGGCCGGTGATGGAGGCACCCGCCCCGCCCCACTCGCAGGCGGCCCACACGACCTTGAGGTAGTCCTGGGTGACGGTCGAGTCCCCCACCACCGACGGCTTCCAGGCGGATCCGGTCGAGTCCGTCCTGCTCACGGGCGACGTCACCCGAACACCTTCGCCAGCTGGCTGCCGAAAGCGATGATGATGGTGATGACGACCGCCAGGTACATCGCCGTCATGATCCACCAGCGGGCCCTGAGCAGGTCGAGGGCCAGGTTGTCTCGCAGCCCCAGGTGCCCACCGGCCGCGGTCCAGGCCCAGGAGTGGGCGGCCACCGGGATGGTGACGGACCAGATGACCATGCAGAACGGGCAGAGCTTGCCGAAGGTCATGATGGAGACGGACAGGAACCAGATGACGAAGGCGATCCCTCCCAGGCTGCCGGCGCTCAGCCCCCACCACATCCACCGCGGCAGGCGCGCGCCGCTGAACAGGGCCGCTCCGATCGCAGCCAAGGCACCGAAGGCGATGCCCCCGACGAAGGAGTTCGGCACCCCCAGAAGGTTGCCCTGCCACACATTGAGGGAGTCTCCGCAGGACACCAAGGGACTAACATCACAGATCAGATCCGCATCCGGGTTGCGCAGCAGATCCAGTTGAGCGCTGATGAGCTCCCAACAGGCGACGATCCCGATGAGCCCGCACACGATGAGCAGTCCGCCGAAGCCTCGCTCGGCCCCGGAGCGGCGCAACCAGGCGGGCGAGCCGGCAGGGCCGTCATCGGTGTTACGTCGAGTACGCCGGTCGAGCTCCCGCTCGGGGGCCGACCCCAGATAGGCCTCGAGCTCGGCCTCGCTCATCTCGTCGATCTCGGCATCTGTGGGCATGCGCGACATCGTCAGTCTCCTCACCGGGTGCGCGTCACGAGTTCTTCTAGTGGTCTGACTATCAGAGTAAGAGCGTATGCCACAACGGACCGCCTGTGCCCTACCCGTCCGAGAACCCGTTCTGGTCCTGCGGCTCGGCGCCCTCCTGCGGCTCCCTCCCCTCCTCAGACTCGGCCGGCACCTCGCTCGGCGACTGCTCCGAGGAGACCGACGCCGAGGCACCGGGAGTCGAAGACATGATCGCCGTCTCCTGCCCCGGGGGGAGGCCCGGAACCGGCCGCCACGCCCCCACCGTCACCGAGGCATCGGGGTGGAGAATGACCGCGCGCCAGGCCACCAGCGCACCCGTGGCATCGAAGGACAGAACGTGGAGGAAGGCGTCCTCCGTCACCGAACCGAGCGAGGTTCCGCCCTTACCGGCCCCGGAGATGATCCCGGAGACGGGCCCACCGGTCCGGGGGCTGATCGCCGTAGTCATCCCTCGCTCAGCGTGGACGTGCCCGGCCAGGAGCAGCGGCGCGCAGCCCTCCTTCATGAGGGGATCGAAGGCGGCCGGCTGATGGATGAGGATGACGTCGACCGGTGTGCGCTCACAGCTGACCTTGGCCAGGCGGGCAGCGATCTGCTCGGTGGTCTCATCGCTGCGTGGTCTGGTGCCCGCCGCCGTCGTACGTTCGGCGTCATCATCACCGAGGACTGAGATTCCGGCGACATTCTGGACCGAGCCGTCGGTAACGGTCCATCCTTGGGAGCGCAGGTGGGCGGCTGTGGCGTCGGAATCGTGGTTGCCGATAGTGGCGACCTTCGCCGTCGATCCCGGTACCGCCTGGGTCAGCGCATCGACACACACCCGCTCCGGGGCGGAGCCGGTCATGGTCAGGTCGCCGTCATCCATGTGGACGTCCGCACCGGAGAGCTGATCGAGGACTCCGGAGAAGGCGATGACGTCGAGGTTGCAGTGCAGATCGGTGGTGAGCACAGCCGTCTTGCGGCCACGCTCGGGAACCGAGCGGGCCCCCGTCACTGGAGGCGCCGTGACCGAAGGTGATGCGGGGGCCGACGGCATCGCAGATGTCGTCAGGGAATCGGGGGGCGGGAAGGTCTCTTCCTGCGGCGGCGGACCGGCCTCCACCACGACCTTCGCGGAGGAGGCCTGAAGCCGCGCCTGAAGATCCCCGGTATCCACTTCTCCGTCGACGGCGGTGATGTCCACAAGACCATCGGTCTGCTCGGCGGTCTTCCAGGCGATACGCAGGTTGGTGTCCGCCTTGGCGTAGAAGTCCTTGTTGGTTTCGACGAAGGAGCGCGCCTTGGGGCCGTAGGCAGTGACCACGTCGGCGATGCGTCCTGAGAATCGGGCCCGGGCCAGTGGGGTGCCCTCAAGGACGGACAGGGTGGAGCCGTACGCGGCGTCCGTGCGCATCGCCGGGACCAGCAGGGAGGTCACGGTGGCTGTAGTCACTGAGACCACCACGATCATCGCCCAGCGGTGCGAGGCGCCGGCGCGGACCGTTTCGCGCAGGGGCTTCGTCCGAGCCAGGCGCCAGGCGGCCACGCAGCACAGGAAGATCGCCTCAACGACCCCGGCCCGGCGCAGGGCGTCACCGGCCAGGCCGTGGAGGCCCTGCCGGATCGTCAGGTCGGGATGGGAGACGAGGGAGAGATAGGAGGCCGCGTCGGAGGACAGTGAACGCCCCACGCTGGCTGCATCGGCGGCGTCGGGAGCCGGGTCGCCGGGGATCTCGCCCAGGACCACCTTGAGGCCGAGGACTCCCGCGGGCGATTCCATCGAGGCGGTCCCCAGTGGCCCGAGGTCGAGCGTGATGCTGGAGTCCAGGGTCGTCGACCAGGTCGCCTCATGGGGACCGACCGGCGCTGAGGCCGTCGCCGTGGACAGCCCCAGGAGGAGGGAGACCAGGCCGGAGGCCAGGATCATCGCCGTCGTGCCAATGGCCGTACGGGTGCCTGAGCAACGCCGACGCCACCAGGTCCGCAGAGACAACGGCACCGTGACGACCCGGACGCAGCGGTCACGGGCGGCCGTCAACACGCCGCGCCACGGGCCGGCGGCATCAGAGCGCGTATCGGAATCCGAGCGTGTCACTGCCCACCTCAGGGACGGCCCCCCAGGGACACCCGGGTGACGTGGTCCTCACTGTACTCCTGGGAGGCGATGAAGCTCGCCAGGGAGGTGACGTAGGTAACGGTATCCTGCCACCCACCCACGGCCTGGCAGGGAACGCCCAGGGCCTTGACCGGGTAGTCGTTGCCCTCGGGGTCCAGGCGGTCACCGATGAAGAGCATCTCCTCCAGCGCGATCCCGGTGACCTCGGCCAGGCGCTTCATGCCGTAGGCCTTGTCGACCCCCTTGAGGGTGATGTCCACGCTCGTGGAACCGCCGGAGCGAACCTCCAGCTCCGGCAGGAGCGGGGCGACGGCGTCGCGCAGTGCGGCTTTCCTCTCCCCCGTGGGGTCCCAGGCGCGTTTGGCCTCCAGAGGGGCGTCCTGCCCCAGGGCGGAGAAGGTGATCTGGCTGCCACGGTCCTCCAGGATGTCACCCCAGGTCCGCTCCTCCCACAGGCCGAGCCGGCGCGCCTGAGCCTCGACGATCTCGAAGCCGGCGCGGATCTGCTCGGGCGTGAGGTCATTGGCGTAGACCAGCCTCCAGGCGTCGGTTCCCCGACCGGCCTGGGAGGGATCGTAGGTGTAGTACCGCGTGCCGCAGGTGGGCATGAGGTGGAGCCGGGAGAGCTCGTCGGCGTCGGCGTCGAGGTGGGCCAGAACCTGGTCGCGGAACTGGCCCATCTGCCCCCCGGAGATGATGCAGACGGGGACGACGTCGAGCAGCCTCCTCAGCGCCGTGGCCATCGCGGGCGGCATGGCCGACTTCGAGGGTGCCAGCGTGTCATCGAGGTCGAAGGCCACCAGACGGGGCTGCTGAAGGCTCACATCAGTCTGAGTCATAGGCGTATTGTGGCTCATTCGGCTGAAGACCGGTCGAACCGGGGCCCGAACGGGTGGTGGAGTCAGTCTCTCTTCCCATCTGTCTTGTCAGTGGACGCCGAACGGGTCAGTCGGCCTGCTTGGGATGAAGCATGTGCTCGCGAGCCCGCACCGCGGCCTCCACCCGGGCGTCACGATCCTCGCGACGTCCGCGCGAGATGAGCGCGGTGATGGAGACCGCCAGGCCGCCCCAGATGATGACGACGGCCGCGAGCATGACGAGTACGGCGATCCCGGTCATCTCACTTCTCCTCCTCGGGGGCGGACTCAAGCGCGAGGGGCTCGAACTCGTCCACCGGTGACTTCCAGGGAATCAAGGACATCACCGAGGTGGCAACAGCGACCAGCAGGAGCATCCCCCAGCCGAAGACCATGATGAAGCCGTTCGAGTAGGTGTCGTATCCCTGGGTGACATAGGTCCACAAAGTCTGGACGAACATGTAGCCCAGCAGAACAGGAACGATGCCGCCGACCAGAACACGCCACCACAGACCGATCATCCGCGACTCGGAGACGGCGTTGAGGTGGTCCTGGAGCAGCCCGGTGTGCCGCAGAACCCAGGCTACGGCCACGCACATGATGATGGCCGAGGCGACCACGCCGATGTTGTTGATGAAGGCATCGACGACGTCGAGGTCCGGTAGCCCCGAGCTGGTGGCGAACAGGATGAAGGACAGCACAGCGGCCGGGACACCAACGACGAGCGAGGCCTTCTTCGGGACCAGGCCGAGCTTCTCCCCCACCCCGGCGGCCACCACCTGGATGATGGAGATGAAGGAGGTCAGCCCCGCCATTGCGAAGGACGCGAAGAAGAGCACTCCGAACAGCGCACCGCCGGGCATCTGCGAGATGACGGTGGGGAAGGTGATGAAGGACAACGAGGGGCCCGTGATGTTCTCCAGTTTATCGACGCTGGTGCCCTGGGCGCCCGCCATGAAGCCGAGAGTAGCGAAGACGCCAATACCTGCGAGCAGCTCGAAGGAGGAGTTGGCGAAGCCCGCCACCAGGCCGGTGCCCACCAGGTTGGAGCGGCGCCGCCGAAGGTAGGAGGCATAGGTGAGCATGATGCCGAAGCCCACGGACAGGGAGAAGAAGATCTGCCCGAGTGCGGCCATCCACACCTTGTAGTCCAGCAGAGCCGACCACTTGGGGGTGAATAGGGCGTTGAGCCCCTCACCCGCACCCGGCAGCAGGAGTGCGCGCACCACGAGGGCGGCGAACATGAGGACAAGCAGCGGGAGGAAGATCTTGTTGGCCTTCTCCACGCCATCATTCACGCCCAGGGCGGTGACGACCAGGCCGAAAGCCCACACGAACAGCAACGGGACGGCCACACCCATGACGATGGTCGGCGAGTAGCCGACCTCGGAACCCAGGCGATCCATTCCAATGTAGTGCTGGAAGAAGCCTCCCGCGTCATCGCCCCAGGCGATGGTGAAGGAGAAAAGCATATAGCGCAGGGACCAGGCCACAACCACTGCGTAGTAGGTCATGATGACGAAGCAGATGAAGACCTGGAACCACCCCAGCCATTCCAGCCTGGTGGACAGGCGTCGGAAGACCGCCGGCGGCGAGCCCCGGAAGCGGTGTCCCAGGGCGTAGTCGAGGAAGAGGATCGGCAGTCCGGCCGCCAGCAGCGCGATGACGTAGGGGACGATGAAGGCGCCGCCACCGTTGGCGTAGGCCACACCCGGGAAGCGCCAGATGTTACCCAACCCGATCGCCGAACCGATCGCGGCCATGAGGAAGCCGAGCTGTCCGCTCCACTGCTCGCGCGGTGGTGCCTGAAGAGACTCGCTCTCCCCTGTCTTGGAGGTCATGAGCAACCTTCCGTGATCTCGCAAACGAAGGCGCCCCATCGGCCGCCTTTTCCTGCGGATTGGTCGCAGGCCCCTCTATTTCTTGACGCTAGCTTTCACGACCACGATGTGTCGTCCGATGTCCACGATACGGACGTCATGGAGGATGATCTCCTGTTCTTTGTCACGCGACATGTGTCACACTGAACGTCACCAAACCTAGCACCCACCCCTTCTGAGAGGAGCCCCATGTCCACCCCGCACATTGCCGCAGCACCAGAAGACTTCGCCCCGGCCGTCCTCATGCCCGGAGACCCCCGGCGGGCCCAGCGCATCGCCGAGACCCTCATGGACGACGCCCGCCTGGTCACCGACGTGCGCGGGATGCTGGGCTTCACCGGAACCGTAAACGGCAGGCCCCTGAGTGTCATGGGCTCAGGCATGGGCCAGCCGTCCTTCACGATCTATGCCACCGAGCTGTTCAGCCAGTTCGGGGTGGAGCGGATCATCCGGGTGGGAACCGCCGGAGGCGTCTCCCCGAAGATCAGGATCGGCGACGTCATCGTGGCCACCGGCGCTCACACGGACTCCTCGATGAATCAACTGCGCATCCCGGGCGTCAACTTCTCCGCGGTCGCCGACTTCCATCTGGCCCGAGCCGCCTATGAGGCCTCACTGACCGGGCAGGCAGCGGTTGATGGAGCAGTCCACTTGGGCACGGTCATCTCACGCGATCACTTCTACTTCACACCCGAAGGTCAGACCGAGGCCCTGGCCGACTACGGGGTGCTGGGGGTGGAGATGGAGACGGCCGCCCTCTACGGCGTCGCCGCCGAGTACGGCAAGCAGGCTCTGGCGGTCCTGACCGTCTCCGACCACATGCTCGACCACTCGGGCGACATGAGCGCCGCCGAGCGCGAGACGCGTTTCGCCGACTCTCTGCGCCTGGCCGTGGCCGCCGCCCACAGCTGAGGCCAGCAACAGACGAAACCGAGGTCCCCTACCACGGGCACGGGGTACAGGAAGGATGAGATCCTTCGCCTTCTTCCCACAAGACTTGCCTTACCTGATCGGAATAACGAAACTCAACGGCACACAACCCCATATTCTCTCAAGGCCTCCACAATGACGGATCCACCCCGGGCGACAATGCCAGAACACTGAAATTCCAACGTTTAGCAGCACCGAGTGATGCAGGCCAGGCTGTCCTTCGTTGCCGGGGTGCGCGCGCAGATTTACGTTATTCATGTCTGCAGCGCGCACACCCGCTCGAAAGGAAAAGCATCATGTCCGTCACTCAGATCGCCTCCTGCACCACCACCTCCTGCGCCTTCAACAACGGGGGCTGCACCGCCTTCGCCATCACCGTTGGTGGCGACAATGGCGCACCGGCCTGTGACACCTTCATCAGCCTCGATGCACGCGGCGGCCTGCCCGTGGCCGAGGGACACGTGGGGGCCTGCCAGCGCCTCGAGTGCGTCCACAACAAGGACCTCATGTGCACGGCCGAGGCCGTGACCGTCGGCGGCGACACCGCCGCCTGCAAGACCTACGAGGTTCGCTGATCACAAGGACCTCCGGCTCGAGCGGCTGGGGGCCAATGGGGGACTCCACCATGTGGTGGAGTCCCCCATTTCGATGTCGACACTCAGGTGCTCGGAATCAGTCGAGATTGGCGACCTCAGGGCCGGGCCAGGCGCTGCGGCAGGGCCTGGGAGGCGAGCCGCTCCAGAACCGGCCCAACCTCCGCGGCGCTGGCCAGAGCCTCCGGGAAGGAGACCACCAGGGTGGCGACCTCCTCACCGGTGATGGACATGAGAGTAACCCCGTGTGCGTCGACGTCGACACACAGGGTCTTGTCCCACAACGTGGGGCACACACCGACGGCGGGGCGGGAGGAGCAGGTCCACCCGGACATCTGCCCCTCGCTCACGGCCTCACAGACGGCGCGCAGTCCCAGCTGGCCGACCGCACTGACCGCCTCATGGGCGTCCATGACCTCCTGGGGGCTCCAGGAGACGGAAGGCGCTGAGCCGTCGTCGGCGGACTCGAAGTCAAGGATCTCCTCGATGTCATGGCTGGAGACCCCGGAGACGCAGTGGAGCATGACCCGTTCGCAGGCGATGACGCCCAGGCGCCCTCCGGGCCCCGCGGCGATCTCACGTACGCGCTCAAGAGGATCCTCACCGACGATGGCGCAGTGGCAGGCAGATGTCCGGGATGAGGCCAGAACGAGCGCCCGGTCCTCACCGTCTACCCACGTCAGACTGCCCAGCAGGTGGGCCGTGGCAGCGGTGATGCGCACGCCGGGCTCGGCGGCGTCGAGGGTGACGTCGAGGCGGACGTCGACGGCGACGTCGTCGGGCGCGATGGCCAGCGGGGTACCTTGAGGCGGGCAGGCGGCCACGAGGACCCGACCATCGGCCCGCATAGCGTGAGCGACGAAGGCGGCGGGCGCGGAGGGGTCGATGCGGTAGGCCGTCACCGCGGCGCTTCCACCGCCGGCCAGGAGGCGCCTAGCCGTGCGCCGGGCGCGCTGCATGATGTCGGGGACCTGAACGGACGTCACACGCTTACCTTCCTACCGTGTTGCTGCACGTGGGAGCGGGTGCCCCAGCAACATCTGAAGGTGAGGCTACCCTCAGAGTCTCTGAAGAGCCAGCCCTTAGGGACACATGTGCGTGGAGCGCGTCTCAGTGAGCCAGCCCAGGGAAGAGGTGCTGGATCCCGACGACGATCATCTGTACCGCGATCGAGGCCAGGATCATGCCCATGAGGCGGGTCATGATGGTGCGCATCGTCATGGACAGACGCGCACCGATGGTGGCGGAGAAGTAGAGAACGATCCCGAGTGTCAGGAGGATGACTGCCAGCGCAGTCGCAACAGCCGCATGCCCGCCCAGCCCCTGAGCCTGGGACTGGATGACGATGATGGTCGCAACCGTTCCCGGACCCACGAGGATAGGAAAGGTCATGGGGTAAAAGGCGACATCGTTCCCACTGCCAGCAACGGCGTCGTGCTGCTCCTTCTCCCGCGCGCTTCCCTCATGGGCGCTGGATCCACTGCCGTTGAGCATGGACAGGGAGATGATGAGCAGGACGATTCCACCCGCGATCCGGAAGTCGTCGACGCCGATGCCGAAGAACCTCAGGATTGTCGCGCCGAGGAGCAGGATGACGGCACACATGACGGTGGAGGAGATCGTTGTACGAACCGCCGTGCGCCGCTGGGTCGCGGCATCCTGGTCCTGTGTGAGACTCAGGAACAGGGGCAGGTTGACGAAGGGGTTCATGATCGCGAAGAAGGCGCCCAGGGCCTTGACCAGCACAGCGATAGCCATATCCGCATTGTGCCGCACACGCCGGCGGCGAGCAGAGAAACAAAACGGCCCTCGCCTGACGGCAGGACCTGCTGATGAAGAACTGTGGAGCTAGGGGGATTCGAACCCCCGACCTCTTCCATGCCATGGAAGCGCGCTACCAACTGCGCCATAGCCCCGATGTGGGTGCTCCACCCGGAGAAGAATTCCGAGCGGTTCGTGGAGCTAGGGGGATTCGAACCCCCGACCTCTTCCATGCCATGGAAGCGCGCTACCAACTGCGCCATAGCCCCGATGTGGGTGCTCCACCCGGAGAAGAATTCCGAGCGGTTCGTGGAGCTAGGGGGATTCGAACCCCCGACCTCTTCCATGCCATGGAAGCGCGCTACCAACTGCGCCATAGCCCCGTCCGGGTGTCGCTCGCGTGCGGCGACGCGGATAACTGTATGGAGACTGGCCCCGTCAGGGCAAATCTGCGACGCGTGTACTACCTCACCCACTCAGCCGAGGATCTTGCCCAGAGGGCTAGGGTCCACCGGCGGCCCGGCGTTCCACTTCACCACGGACCAGCCCGGGGGACGCTTGCTAGTGCGCATGAGCGCGTAGCAGCAGTTGCTCATGCCGCGCAGGCCGAGCCACTGCTGAGGGTCCATGCCCAGCAGGTAGGTGGCCCCTAGGTTGGTGGCCGCCCCATGGGAGACGGCCACGACGACCTCTCCCTCCGCAGCGCCGGCGGTGATGGCCTTGAGCGCCTCCCCCACTCTCTCGGCGGTCTCGCGGCGTCCCTCGATCCGGAACTGAGGAAGATCACCACCAGCGCGCCAGGTGTCGTAGTGTTCGGGCCACTGCTTCTTGATGTCGGCCGCCTTGAGGCCCTCCCAGTCTCCGAAGGACTTCTCGGCCAGTCCCGGGTCGATCTCGACGCCCACCCCAGTCAGTGACGCCAGAACCTCGGCAGTGGCGCGCGCTCGCGTCAGCGGGGAGGAGACGATCCGTGTGGGTGCCAGTGCCGCGATACCGTCGGCCGCTCGCCGAGCCTGCTCTCGCCCCGTCTCATTGAGGGGGATATCGACCCGTCCCTGGATGCGCCCCTGAAGGTTGTAGTCGGTCTGGCCGTGACGCCACAGGATGAGGTCGGTCATGACGACTCAGTACCTTCCGGACGGCCTTCCCCCTCACCTTCTCCGCCGTGCTGCTCCACCAGGTCCTTCGGCAGCTCGATGGTGGGGCAGTCCTTCCACAAGCGCTCCAGCGAGTAGAACTCCCGGTCCTCGTTCAGTAGGACGTGGACGACGACGTCGCCGTAGTCCACAAGCACCCAGTGCGCGTCGGCGAAGCCCTCACGGGTCCGACGCCTGGCCCCGGCGCGATGCATCGCCTCGTCGATCGCGTCGACGATGGCGTGGACGTGACGGTGGTTCAAGCCGGAAGCCAGCAAGAAGACGTCGGTCAGACCGAGTCGCTCGGAGACGTCGACGGCTACAAGGTGCTCAGCCTTCTTACCGGCCGCGGCACGAGCGGCGGTGGCAGTCAGACCGACGGCATATTCGGTGGCGGGCACGGATCTCCTTCGGGACGAGTCAGTCAGGCATCATGCAGCAGCGGCGACTGTACCGTGCACGCCTCCGTCATACGAGCTGACGGATCCACTGCCCCGTCTCAACGGTGGCACTCATCGCGCTGGCGCTGAATCGGCCGCTCACGACCAGCCAGATCACAACCGCAACAATGAGCAGCACGACGACGACGATGAGCGCAGCCATGAGTATCTTGCCCGTACGTGAAGAGGAACCGGACTGCTCCATCGGTAGGACGCGGTCGGGAGCGGGGACCCGTCCAGTCACCTCGTTGACGGGGGCGAGATACGGTTCCTCGGGCGCCTCAGCGGCAGGGACCGCCACGGCGTCCCACTCCGAGCCTCCGGACGGGCCCTGACCGGCCTCAGTCTCATCGGTGTAGAAGGCGTAAGGGCTAACAGCCTCCGAGGACACGGCGTCGGAGGACTCAACGGCCCCGGTCACGATCGTCTCCTGGAATCCGGCGGTCTGACCGGGCTGGTGCAGTGACTTCCACTGTGGAGCACCGACCGAGCCGAACTCAGCCCCCTGCTGCGACTGGGGCGAGGACATCATGGCCAATGCCTCAGCATCAACCGCGGCGACGTTCTCCTGCACCATCGGCTCCTCGATAGGGGCGACACCGTAGGCACCCTGGACATCCGCTGCATCCTGGGCGGACGAGGAGCTGTCCACGGGTTGGACCGAGCTGAGCTCGCCCGTGGAGATATTGACCGTGCGGACACCCTGCGCAGCCGCCGGGATGCGCACGATAGGACGGCGCACGGAGCCGGTCGAGGAGGCCGACCCGGCGCTCAGACCGATGCGAGCGGACTCGGAGGCCTCCGGGGCACGGTCCTGCCCGAACGCGGCGAAGTCACCGACACCGGTGGCGGATGCGGAGACGGCGGAGACGGCCTCCGCCGGTTGGGAGGATATCGTCTCTCCCCGAGTCACGGACTCGAGGCCCTCCCTGTAGTCGTAGGGACCGGTCCTGGGCTCGTTGACGTCGACCTCAGCCGGCCCCTGAGACTCGATGCTCTTCTGCGCATCGGCATCAGAGGCCGGGCCGCCCTCGAGGCGATCCTTGAGTGAGAAGCGAGTGGGCACCGGCGCCGGAGCCGAACTGGAGTCCGCGGCCCAGTGGGCGTCATAGTCCAAGGTCGCCACCGGCAGATCCACTGCCTCCATGAGACCCGTCTCGATCTCGGAGATCGCCACAGCCTCGGCCGCCGACAGCGAGCGCCAGCTCGGCGCAGAGGCCGATGGCCCCTCGGGAACCGATAGGTTGAGAGGCGGGTTCTGTCCGCCCTGCTCGAGGTAGGTGACGCCGTCATCGTCCACGGCCGGGGACTCGGCCGACCTCCCCGCCCCAGTGTCGGCCTCGGCACCCGATTGAGCCTGCGAACGACCGGTGACCGATGCGGGATCTGCCAGCGGATCCTGAAGAGCCTGGGCCTGCTCAGGGGTGATCTCACCGGCCTCGACGGCCGCCCTGAGCGCCTTGGCCTCCTCACGTAGGCGTCTCATCTCGCGTCGGGTCAGGAGCGGCTGCTGCCCGGTCAGGATCGCTTCGCGCTCGGCGGCGCGCTCCGCCTGCCGAATCGCCCGACGACTACCGCGTGGAGCGTGCTCGTCCTGCGTCGGCTCCTCGGACGTGGGGGCATTGACGCCGGTCTGCTCAGTGCTCACCGTCGTTCTCCTTCCTCAGGGACTGCTCGCGGGCCACTCTCGCCGTCATCGACGTCGCCGACGCCGGCCGCAAGGCCATACGATAAAGCCCGTACTTGCGTATGTACTGCACGACACCATCAGGGACGAGATACCACACCGGGAATCCTTCCCCGACCCGCTGACGGCAGTCCGTCGACGAGATCGCCATGGCCGGCACCTCCACCAGTGAGATCCGGTCACGGGGGACCCCGGAGTCACTCAGGAGGTGCCCGGGGCGCGTCACTCCCACGAGATGGGCCAGATCGAAGATCTCCTCACTGTCCTTCCAGGTGAGGATCTGCGCCAAGGCATCCGCACCGGTGATGAAGTACAGCTCCGCGCCCGGGTACTCGGCCGCGATGTCATGAAGGGTGTCGATCGTGTACGTGGTACCGCCCCGATCGATGTCGACCCGGGAGACCGTGAATCTCGGGTTGGAGGCTGTGGCAATGACCGTCATGAGGTAGCGGTGCTCGGCTGGGGAGACTCTGCGCTCCTTTTTGTAAGGCTGAGCCCAGGTGGGGACGAAGATGACCTCGTCGAGGGCAAAAACGTTCTGAACCTCACTGGCCGCAACAAGGTGCCCGTGGTGGATCGGATCAAAGGTTCCACCCATGATGCCGATGCGAAGCGGGCGAGCAGACTGGGTCACGCGCTGCGCCTCGCTTCATTCCTGGGGGACACGTTGGTTCTCCTCAACCGGTACGGACGACTGCAGTTGGCGAATATACTGCCACGGCATGCATCCATTGTGGGTCTCCGCAACGCCATAAGCGAGTTGTCAGCCAATGGCGCAGCGACACAAGGCAATACCCGGAATAATATCAGGGAATCACCAGTTATCCAGCGATCGCCCGGTGACTCCCAACGCTGGCGCCTGCTCTCCCGGTCCGGTCGTCTCCTCACTCCTCCCCGGGTCGGACCGGAACTGACGTCGAGGGAGTCGAGGGAGCTGAGCCGACTGGCCCCGTGCGCGGTCGAGGTCGGCCGGACTGTCCAGGGCGACCTTCCAATCGACGACAACAGTAGGCAAGGCCCATGTCATCAGACGTCGATTTCAGCAGGCGGCTTCAGGTGCACCTGATCTATGCTGGCCCCGGCACGTCTACTACCTGCCGTGCAATTACAAGGATGAGGCAGGCAGTCGATGCACATGTCATGTGCCGTGCTCCGGTGCGTCCCAGCCCCATTCCCCCGACCCGGGCCACCCCTTGAGTTCCAGGAGGATCGAGATGTCTCGGCATGATCGCCATTCGGCCATCCTCGACATCGTGATGGACGAGGGCAGCGTCCACATTGACGACGTCATTGCCCGTCTCGGCGTCTCGGCCGCCACCGCGCGGCGCGACCTCGACCACTTGGCGGACCAGCAGCTAGTCACCCGCACCCGCGGCGGAGCCATCGCCAACCCCACCTCCACGGAACTGCCTCTACGCTACCGCTCCTCGAAGATGGCCGATGAGAAGACCCGGATCGCCAAGGCCGCGGCGGCCATGGTGCACCCAGGCGACTCCATCGGTCTCAACGGCGGCACCACCACCACCGAGGTCGCTCGGGAGATCGTGCTCCTGCCGGACCTCACCGATCCAGACATGCCCGTCACCCTGGTCACCAACGCCGTCAACATCGCCAGTGAGATGACCGTGCGCCAGTGCGTACGCGTCGTCGTCACCGGAGGTGTCGCGCGGGACAGGTCCTTCGAGCTCACCGGGCCACTGGCCGAACTCATCCTGCCCTCGATCAGCGTGGGTACGCTCTTCCTGGGCGTCGAGGGCCTTGACGAGAGGGGTGCCTACGCCCAGCACGACGGCGAGGCCGCAGTCAATGCCGCCCTGGTCGAGGCGGCCCAACGTGTCGTCGTCGTGTGCGACAGCTCCAAGCTCGGCTCGACCGCCTTCGCCCTCATCTGCCCCACCGCCTCGATCGACGTGGTCATCACCGACGACGGTGCCCCCGCCGACCAGGTCGATGCCCTGCGTCGGGCGGATACCGAGGTGAGGACGGTTTAGTCTCCGAGAAACCTGAGAGTTCTCTCATCCCTCCCTAATCGTCATCTTCTCCTGACCGGTCAGGCTCGTTCTCAAGCGATTCAGAACCGATACCAGGAGGAGGGACGACATGACAACCGCTCCCCTACGAGTGGCGCTCTACAGCCACGACGCCAAGGGGCTGGGACACCTTCGCCGCAACCTCGCTCTGGCCCATCACCTGGCCCGGACACTGCCGGGGCTCACCGGCCGCGACATCACCGGCTTGGTCATCACCGGGCTGGCTCCGGGACAGGAGCACCGGCCTCCGGAAGGTTTCGATTGGCTGGTGCTGCCGGGGGTCAAGAAGACCGGGGGCGTCTACCTGCCCCAGCGGCTGCGCATCACCCGTGAGGACCTGGGTCTGGTCCGCAGCGCCCTGCTGTCCGGTGTCCTGGCGACCTTCACCCCGGACCTGCTCATCATCGACCGTCACCCCTATGGGGTGCACCAGGAACTGCGCGAGCCTCTGGCGCATCTGCGCCAGGCGAGCCCCGGCGCGCGCGTGGTGCTCGGTCTGCGCGAGGTCCTGGACACGCCCACGTCAGTGCAGCGCGAGTGGGCCGAGCTCGGCGAGGCGGACACACTGCGCCGGCTCATTGACGAGGTCTGGGTCTACGGAGACGCCTCGGTCCATGACCTGAGCGCTACTGGCGAGGCTCCGACGGCGTTGGAGGAGCGGATGCGCTACACCGGCTACCTCGCCCACGGCCGCGATATCACAGAAAACGCTCACGGCTCCGAGGCGTCAGAAGCCCTGGCCGGTAACGCCGAGGCCACCGGCGCCTTCATCCTGACCACCGCCGGTGGCGGCTCCGACGGTGTCAACCTGCTGCGTGCCGCGGCCGCGGTGCGTATCCCCGACGGGTACCGGCACGTCGTGGTCACCGGCCCTCAGCTCGACGCCGCCCGGTTCCACCAGGTCGCTCAGGCGGCCGGCCCCCACACCATCGTGCGCCGGTCCTGGCCGGGGATGAGCCACCACATCCAGCAGGCCGCAGCGGTCATCTCCATGGCCGGATACAACACGGTCAGCGAGATCCTCGCCTCCGACACCCCGGCTCTCCTCGTCCCCCGTGAGACACCTCGCCTCGAGCAGCTCATCCGGGCCACAGCCCTGAAGGACGCGGGCGCCAGCGACCTCCTGAGAGTCACGGACCTGAGTACTGCGGCACTCGAGAACTGGCTTACCGAACTGCTGAGCGACCAGGACACCGGCACTCACAGCCAGCTGGCAGGGCGACGTCGTCTGTGCCTGGACGGTCTGGAAACCGTTCCCCTGCTCGCAGCCGAACTCCTCGGCAATCGGGACAACATCCTCGACACCCGCCTCACTCATCTCACCAGCCACGCCACCGGCCTCACCAGGATGGAGATCCCCGCATGAGTCCCGCAACCGATCACCGGCAAGACAGTCATCAGAACGGCGCCCGCATCGGATACGTCCTCAAGGTCTACCCGCGCTTCTCGGAGACCTTCATCGTCACCGAGATCCTCGCCCGCGAGGCCCAGGGCGAGGACCTGAGCATCTACGCGCTGCGCCCCACCACGGACTCGCGCTTCCACCCCGAGATCGCCCGGGTGGCCGCCCGGGTCAACTGGGTGGGCCGGCCGGTACGGGCCATCGACATGTGGAGCCGGCTCACCGACGGTCTGACCCGCCAGGACGACCGCGAGCGCTTCGCCGCCATCATGCCGGTACTGGCTGACCTTCCCGGTGACGAGGTGGCTCAGGGCGTGGAGCTGGCACGTCAGGCACGCAGGGACTCCATCACCCACCTGCACGCGCACTTCGCGTCCCTGGCGGGCCGGGTCGCATGGATCGCCTCGGCCCTGACCGGCATCCCCTACACCGTGACCACCCACGCCAAGGACATCTTCCATGAGTCGGTGGACCCCGTGTGGCTGCGCCGGATCTGTGCCGACGCGCAGCGAGTCATCGCCATCAGTCGCTACAACGAGGCGCACCTGAACAAGGTCTTAGCGGGTACAGGGGCCACGGTGTCGCTGCGCTACAACGCCATCGAGCTGGACCGCTTCTCCTATCGGGCTCCACAGCCGGTGGCCTCCGGGAGGACCGGAGCGCTTCGGGTGTGCGCCGTGGGCCGCCTGGTGCCTAAGAAGGGCTTCGCCGACCTGATCGAGGCGGTGCGGATCCTGATCAGCTCCGGCGTTGACGTCGAGGTGGAGCTGGCCGGCGACGGTGAGGAGCGCGAGCGCCTGACCGCGCAGATCGACCGTCTGGGGCTGGCAGGCAGGGTCCGTCTGCTGGGTCCGCTCACACAGGCGGAGGTGCGTGATCTGTTGGCGCACTCGGACGTGTTCGCGGCGCCCTGCATCGAGGCGGCCGACGGCAACATCGATGGTCTGCCCACGGTGATCCTGGAGGCGATGGCCTGCGGGACGCCGGTGGTGGCCACCGCGGTCTCGGGGCTGCCGGAGGTGGTTCGCGACGGCGTCACCGGGCTCCTGCTGCCGCCCGGGGACCCCGCCGAGCTGGCGGTGGCCCTGCGCGGGATCGCGCTGGGCGAGGTCGACACCGTGTCCTTGTCACGTGGGGCGCGCAGGCTCATCGAGGAGCACTTCGACTCCCGAGCCCAGGCCGAGGTCCTGTCCGTCTGGCAGTCAGGCCCCCGCACCGCTCCCGCCACTCCCACCATGCACCCGACCGATGAGGAGGGAGTCGCCTGATGCGGATCGCCTACATCTGCTGCGACCCGGGTATCCCGGTGTTCGGGACCAAGGGCGCCTCGGTACACATCCAGGAGGTCGTCCGCGAGCTGCGGTCCATCGGCCACGAGGTGACCCTGTACGCCGTACGATCCGGAAAACATGTTCCCGACGACCTCACCGACCTCGAGCTGCGGCTGGAGGCCGTGGCCGACGTCGAGCCCGCCGAGCGGGAGCAGGCGCAGGCGCGCGCCGCGGAGCGGATCGTCTCCCGGGTGATCGCCGACGGCGCCGACCTGGTCTACGAGCGCTACTCCCTGTTCTCCATGGCGCTGGCTGACATCACGGCTGCCACTGGAGTGCTGGGGATCCTGGAGGTCAATGCTCCGTTGATCGATGAGCAGCGTCGTCACCGCTCGCTGGTGGACGCCTCCGGTGCGGCGCAGGTGCTGCGCCGTCAGGTGGCGGCCGCCCGGGCCACGGTGTGCGTCTCGGACCCGGTGGCCGACTGGGTGCGTCGCCGCACCGCCGATCTTCCGGATGCGAACGACGTCGCGAGCCGGGTCCATACGGTTCCCAACGGTGTGAGTGTGCGCCGCATTCAGCCCCAGCCGGAGGACCCGGACCGAGTGGTCGTCACCTTCGTGGGGACCCTCAAGCCCTGGCACGGAGTGGCCGACCTCATCACGGCTGCGGCCCTGGCGCGCCAGAGCTGGAGCCTGCGGATCATCGGGGACGGCCCCGAGATGGACTCGCTGCGCGCCCAGGCCGGGCGCCTGGGGGTGGATGTGGACTTCCGTGGGGCGGTCGCGCCGCAGGACGTTCCCGCCCACGTAGCGGGCTCGGCGATCGGGGTGGCTCCTTACCCGGACCTGGGTGGGGGCGAGCAGCAGTACTTCTCCCCCATGAAGGTTCTGGAGTACCTGGCCGCGGGGCTCGCGGTCGTGGCCTCCAACGTCGGACAGGTCCCCCAGCTGCTTGAGGACGGCTCTGGCCGGCACGGTGTGCTCGTGGCCCCCTCGGACCCCACGGCCCTGGCCGCGGCCCTGGATGACCTGGCGGCATGTGCGGACCGGCGCTCCCGCATGGGCAGCAGCGGGCGTCTTCTGGCCGAGCAGCGCCACTCCTGGCGTCGGACCGTCACCCGGGTCCTGGAGCTGGCCGGCCTCGCTCAGAGTGGTGAGCGGTAATGGGCGTGCCTGTGATTCGGCGCGCGGCTCGGGCTCAGCACTCCCCCATGCGTCAGACCCTGCGCCTGGTGGGGCCCGACGCCGCGCCGCAGTGGCGTCTCATGGCCGGAGGCACGCTGGTGCTTCTGGCGGAGGTGGCCTTCCGGGTGCTGGAGCCCTGGCCCCTGAAGATCGTCATCGACTCGTTGGTGGCCTCGATGGGCCGGCACACGGGCAGCGCACCCGCCACGACCTCCTCCTTGGTGGGGCTGGGCGTGGTCCTCCTGGTGCTCGTGGCCGGTCGAGCGGGGTGCAACTACCTGGCCACCGTGGCCTTCGCCCTGGTCGGCTCACGCACGGCGGCCTCCCTGCGCAGCCGGGCCTTCCACCACGTCCAGGGACTCTCCCAGCAGTTCCACGCCCGCAACCGCAGCGCGGACACGGTTCAGCGCCTCATCGCCGACGTCAACCGCATGCAGGAGGTGGCCGTCACCGCCGGCCTACCGATGGCCGCCAACACCTTGACCCTGCTGGTCATGGTCGTGGTCATGGTGTTCCTGGACCCGCTGCTGGCAGTGGTCGTGGTCATGGCGGTGGTGGCCTTCGCGATCGCCTCCTCCGGCAACTCTCGGCGGATCTCCGCGGCCTCCTTGCGCAGCCGCAAGTCCGAGGGGAACCTGGCCAACACCGCCCAGGAGGCCCTCGGCGCCATCAAGGTGGTCCAGGCCTACGGTCTGGAGCCCCTGCTGCACGAGCGCTTCACGGGCGCCAACACCGTCTCGCTGAGCGAGGGGGTGCGTTCGCGCCGCATCGCCGCGCGCCTTGAGCGCTCCACGGACGTCATCGTCGGCATGGCCACCGCCGTGGTCATGGTCGGCGGGGGCATCCGGGTTCTGAGCGGCGCGATGTCCCCCGGTGACCTGGTGCTCTTCACGACCTACCTTCGCACCACCATGAAGCCGCTTCGGGACATGGCCAAGTACACCGGCCGCATCGCTCGGGCAGCGGCCTCGGGCGAGCGGGTCGCCGACCTCATGGCGGTCGAACCCGAGATCGTCTCCCCGCACGATGCCACTGTCCTGGACCGCGTCCATGGCATGGTCCACTTCGATCACGTGCACGCCGCCTACGAGGGCCGCCCGGTGCTCCACGGCGTGAGCCTGACAGTGGTTTCCGGTGAGCACGTGGCACTCGTGGGACCATCGGGCTCGGGCAAGTCCACCCTGGTCTCACTGGTGGTGCGAGCCCTGGATCCGACGTCGGGGACGGTCAGTCTCGACGGTTACAGCCTCGAGGACCTGGACCTGAGGTTCCTGCGCTCTCAGGTCTCGGTCCTGCACCAGGAGGCAGTGCTGCTGACCGGCACGATCCGCGAGAACATCCGTCTGGGACGGCCCGACGCCACCGATGAGGAGGTCGAGGCGGCCGCGTGCGCCGCCCACGCCCATGACTTCATCACCCAGATGCCCGACGGGTACGACACGCCCGTGGGAGAACGGGGCGGCACCCTCTCCGGGGGCCAACGTCAGCGCATCGCCATCGCCCGGGCGCTGCTGCGGGACTCGCCGATCATCATCCTGGACGAGGCGACCACCGGACTGGACCCCGCCTCGACATCGACTGTGCTCGAGGCGATCGACGAGCTGGTGACCGGACGCACAACGCTGACGGTCACTCACGACCCCCAGGCCGCGATGCGCGCCGACCGAGTGGTGTGGATCCAGGACGGGCGGATCCTACTGGAGGGCAGCCCACAGCGGCTCCTGGACACCTCAGTCGAGTTCCGCCGGTGGGCGAACAGCCATCTGTCCGGCTCCTTCGCCCTAGAGGGGAGCGGATCGTGAACCTGTCAACGATCCCCACTGCGACCACGGCCGACGCCGTCTCCACGCTGCTCGACGCCGACCGGCTCAGTGAGCTCCTCGACCAACCAGTGCGGGCAGGCCGGCTGCGCATCAAGCCGAGCGTCTCGGTCCTGGTGTCCTTGACGGAGCGCTCCACCGGGCTCACGTCCGGGTGGGCGCGGCTGCTCTGGCCGGTCTCCCACTCCAAGGCCGCCCAGGCCGAGCGCCTGGCCACATCCTTGGGACTCGACCAGGCTCCTGTCACCCGGGCCGTAGACGGGGACCTGCTGGTGCAGAGTGGTCCGGTTCGCACCGATCCCAAGCTGGCCGAGCCGATGGCCGGCGCCGTCCGCCAGGGGGTGCTGGGGTCCTGGAAGGCCGAGGACGTCCTGCGCTACAACCCCTCCCGGCGTCTCGTGCTGCGAGATGGCTCCACGGTGCTGCGGATACGTACTCGGCCCGGCGGCCCGGCCGACGACGTCCATCGCGCCCTGGCCGAGCTCCTCCCGGTCCCGCGTCTGCTCGACTCCAAGGCCGTGACCCGGTGTGAGGGACATGTCAGCATCCAGCAGTGGTGCGGCGACACGAACCTGACCGAGCTCTTCGAGGACCGGACCGCTGAGCAGACCACGTCCGAGGTCGTCTCCGAGCCCGCCATCGGTGCCACGCGGCGCGTGGGGGCGCTGCTGGCCGAGCTGCACTCCTGCGTGGGTGCACTGAATCCGGAGCTCGTCGACCGGCTGCCTCACCGGCATCCCGATGCTCGGGACCTGGCCGAGGTCCATGCCCGTCAGCTCGATGCCCTGGACCCCGAGCTGGCCCTCCGTGTGCGGGCGGTGGGATGCATGCTGCCCACCCGGATGTCGGGAGAACCGGTCCTCGCTCACGGCGACGCCTCCCCCGACCAGGTGCTGTACGAGCGCTCCTCCGGGCGCATCTGGCTGACCGACTTCGACCGGGTGCGCCTGGCTCCGGCAGTCACCGACCTGGGCTCCTACCTCGCGGTGGCCCCGGCCTTCCAGGGGCGCGCCCTGCTGGAGGGCTACGCCGAGCACCGACCTGTGCCCGGCGCCGAGCATCTGGGGGTGGCGGTCGCCCACTCGCGCCTGGCGCGGCTGGCCGATCCTCTGCGCCGGGCCGATCCGTTCTGGCGTGAGCGCATCGGAGCGGAGCTGGACGTCATTGAGGGCATCGCCCGGTCACCCGAGAAGGAGACCACCTGGGCATGACAGAAGCCGCGACTGCGACACGGATGACTGAGACGACACAGAAGCCAGAGGTGACCGGCATGCTGAGCACACTGCGCGCGATCCCGGGGCTGCGCCGCGCCTGGCCCGGGCACCGGGGCTCGGACTCCACGAGTGCGAGTATCGAGTGCGTCGACGGCGAAGGCCGTCTGCGCGCCGGTCACGTCACCGCCGGAGCGGCTCCCGACCTGCTGCCCTATGCCACCGACCCGGCCCTTCCTGCCCTGTCCGCGCGCCTGACCGGGGCGCTCGTCGTCCACCGCGCCGGCCGCCGCGCCGTGGTGATGGACGACTCCCGGGTTCGCAAGGTGGTACGGCCCCACAGAGCCGCCTCCCTGGTGCGGGCGCACACGAGCGCCGCCTCGGTACTGCGAGTCACCGGCCTGCGCACCCCCAGGATCCTGGACAGCGAGGATGACGTCGTCGACCTCGAGCTGCTGCCCGGCCGCAGCCTCGATGAGCTCGGCGATGCCGGCCTGCCCGGGTGGCAGCGGCTCACAGACTCCTGGGCACACCTGGCCCGCGCCGAGGCGGACCTGCCCGTCTACGGACCGCATCAGGAGATCGAGGTGCTGCACCGCTGGTTCACCTCCGCCCGCCGCTACGGCGTTATCCACCAACCGGAGCTGCTGCGCGAACAGGTGGCGGGCACCTGTCTGAGCCTGCGGGAGGACAACGAGACGCCCATCATCGCCCACCGTGACCTCCACGACGGTCAGCTCCTGTGGGACGGGAGAGACCTGTCGCTGCTCGACCTGGACACGGCGGCCATGGCGGAGGCAGCCCTCGACCTGGGCAACCTCTGGGCCCACGCGGACCTCATGGCGGTGCGGGGCCGGCTCGGCCCCGAGGCCCACGCACAGGTCCGCGGGCTGCTCGACGACCTGGCCCGCACGCTGCCCATGACGGTGGAGCGCCTGGAGACCTACTACCGCTCATCGGCGCTGCGACTCGTCTTCGTCCACGCCTTCCGACCCGCAGCCCACCAGTGGTTGCCCACCTGGGTGCGCCACTGCCTTGAGCACGCCTCGCCTTCCGCTCCCCTCGACCTCACGAACGATTGGAACCACTCATGAACCCCCTCAAGATCAGTGTCATCGGTTGCGGATACCTCGGCGCCGTCCACGCCGCCGCCATGGCTCACCTGGGACACCACGTCCTGGGGATCGACACCCGGTCCGAGCAGGTCGAGGCCCTCTCCCGGGGCCGCGCCCCCTTCTACGAGCCTGGCCTGCCCGAACTGCTGATCTCCGGCGCCCAGCAGGGCGACCTGCGCTTCACCTCGACGCCGACACTTGCTGAACTGGCCGAGGCCGACGTCCACTTCATCGCCGTGGGCACGCCGCAGTCGGCCACTGGAGGGGAGGCCGACCTGAGCCAACTGTGGAGCGTGGTCGGCATGCTTCACGACACCCTGCCCGAGGACGGGCGCAGCCTCGTGGTGGGAAAGTCGACCGTGCCAGTAGGCACCGCCCAGCAGGTGGCCGAGCGCCTGGCCGGTCGCGCCCTGGTGCTGTGGAACCCCGAGTTCCTGCGCGAGGGCTTCGCCGTGGCCGACACCCTCCACCCCGACCGAATCGTCTACGGAGTGCCCGCCGACTCCCGCGACGCCCAGGAGGCCCAGGCCGCTCTCGACACCGTCTACCAGCCCCTGCTGGAGGAGGGCATCCCCCGGATCGTCACCGACTACGCCACCGCCGAGCTGGTCAAGACCGCGGCGAACTCCTTCCTGGCCACTAAAATCAGCTTCATCAACGCCATGGCCCACCTGTGCGACACGGCCGGGGCCGACGTCACCGTCCTGGCCGACGCCATCGGCCACGACCCGCGCATCGGCAGGCGCTTCCTCCAGGCCGGGGTGGGATTCGGCGGAGGCTGTCTGCCCAAGGACATCCGGGCACTGCAGGCCAGCGCACACCTGCACGGCGCCATGCACCTGGCGGACCTGCTGGGGCAGGTCGACTCCATCAACCGCGAACAGCGCGACCGGATCGTCGAACTGGCCCGCACCCACGTGGGCGGTGACCTGTCCGGTAGATCGATCACCATCCTAGGGGCCGCTTTCAAGCCTTTGAGCGACGACGTGCGCGACTCCCCCGCCCTGGACATCGCCTCCCGCCTGGCAGGCCTCGATGCGGAGGTGACCGTCTGCGACCCGCAGGCCCTGCCCGTCGTGGCCCGTTCCCACCCCCATCTCACTGTGGAGGAGGATCCTCGCACCGCGCTCAAGGGCGCCGAGCTCGTCCTGCTGCTGACCGAGTGGGACCAGTTCGTTGCCCTCGACCCCGCTGATGCCGCCGCCGGCGTCGCCGAGCGCGTCATCATCGACGGACGTAACGCCCTGGACCCGGTGGCCTGGCGTGAGGCCGGGTGGACCTACGCGGGGGTGGGACGCTGAGTCTCACCGACATCGGCTCCGCCCAAGCTCGACGTTACCGAGCGGGGCCCTGTCCCGCACAACCTGATCAAGCAGGGCACAATGGCGACGTGACCTCACTGATGCCCACTCGTACCGTCACCATCGGTACCCGCGTCATGTGGGCGATCGTGCTGGTCGCGGGCATCGCACTGGTCACCTGCGGGGCGATCGTGTGGGCGCTGGGGCACTCGAGTGTGTCGGCCGACGCCACGAACCGGCTCGAGCACAGCCGAGACCGGATCCGCGAGCTGGCCGCGGACGGTACGGATCCCTCCAGCGGCCAGCCCTTGGAGGATGTCTCAGCGATTCTTCGCACCCACATCCAGCGCACCGTGGAAGGACCCGGGGAGGCCGAACTCGGCTTCGTGGGCACCGACGCCAGCACGGAACTGACCTGGGTGTCCTCGGACAACGTCTCCTTCCGCCCGGAGGAGGACGCTGAACTGCTCACACAGGTGACCTCCCAGGCCGCCGCCTCGGAGTCGGTCATCGAGACGGTGCGCACCTCCTCATCGAGCTACCGGGTCCTCGTCGTCCCGGTGCAGGACGGCTCCCAGCACGGCGCCCTCGTACAGGTCATCGACCTCAAGGTCGCCGAGTCCCAGCTTCATCGCACCATGACCTTCTATGCCGCGGCGGCCGTCTTCACCGTCGCCCTGGTGACCGGCCTGGCCTGGTTCGCCGTCGAGCGGCTCCTGCGCCCCATCGAGCAACTGCGGCGCGCTACCGAGTCCATCGGCGAGGATGACCTGACCACCCGGGTTCCGGTCAAGGGCCGAGACGATCTGACCGCCCTGGCCGCGGCCGTCAACCGGATGCTGGACCGCGTCCAGACCTCGGTGGAGGCGCAGCGCAACCTGCTCGACGACGTCGGCCACGAACTGCGCACCCCGATCGCCGTGGTCCGTGGGCATATCGAGCTCACTGATCCAAGCGACCCCGAGGACGTACGCCAAACCCAGGTACTGGCCATCGACGAGCTCGACCGGATGGGAATGCTCGTGGACGACCTGATCCTGCTGGCCAAAAGCTCCCAGAACGACTTCATCACCCCGGTGGACACCGACGTCGCCGAGCTCACCGAACTGGTCTTCGACAAGTCCCTCGCCCTGGGCGAGCACCGTTGGAAACTGGAGTCGGTCGCCTTCACCCGTGCCATGCTCGACCCTACCCGGATCACCCAGGCCTGGCTCCAGCTGGTGGCCAATGCCGTGAAGTACTCCGAGCACTGCAGTACTGTCTCACTGGGCTCAGCAATCAGGGACGGCCATCTGCTGATGTGGGTGGGCGACGAGGGCATCGGCATCGCCCCTGAGGAGATCGACCTGGTGCGTCAACGGTTCAAGCGCACCGCCGGCGCCCAGGAACTGGCCTCGGGAACGGGGCTGGGCCTGAGTATTGTGGAGACAATCGTCACAGCGCACGGCGGAGAGCTGGACATACGCTCCCAGGTAGATGAGGGATCGGTACTCACCATGAGAATCCCTCTGAACCCCGCAGCCCCAGCACCCTCCTTAGAGGAGGACGCCCCGGACCCACCTGTGTCACACGCCCTGCACAACAGCCAAGGAGTGATCCGGAATGAGCAGGATCCTGATCGTTGAGGACGAGCCCCGGATCGTCGCCTTCCTCGCCAAGGGTCTCAAGGCGGCCGGGTTCGCCACACACACTACCGCCGCAGGTCTGGAGGCCGTGGCGCTCGCGGTCCAGGAGAGCTTCGACCTCATCATCCTGGACGTGGGCCTACCCGACATTGATGGTTTCGAAGTGCTCCAGCAACTGCGTGGCCAGGGCGTGGTGACCCCAGTCATCATGCTGACAGCGCGCTCCTCGGTGGCCGACCGCGTCGCCGGTCTCGAGGGCGGGGCCGACGACTACATGCCCAAGCCCTTCTCCTTCGAGGAGCTCCTGGCCCGTATTCGGGTTCGGTTGCGCCCGGAGGTCACGGGAACCGACCAGATGCAACTGACCCACCGCGACATGGTCCTGGACCTGCGCACCCGTGGCCTGACGCTGGAGGGCCGCACGGTGAAGCTCTCCGCACGGGAGTTCGCACTGGCTGAGACCTTCATGCGCCACCCCGGTCAGGTCCTCAGCCGTGAGCAGCTCCTGGGCGCCGTGTGGGGGCTGGACTTCGATCCGGGATCCAACGTGGTAGAGGTCTATATCTCCTACCTGCGCACCAAACTCGGTAAAAACCGGGTGGAGACGGTGCGCGGCATGGGCTACCGCCTCGTCTGACCCCGGGCCCCTGACTGCCGGCACCCGTGTCCCCTGAGTGAGGAGACGACCGTGTCAGTCGTCGTCGATGTCGTTGTCACCATCACTGTCACCGGAACCGGTTCTGACGAGCTTCTTGTCATCGTCATCGTCGTCGGCATCGGAGTCGTGGCCACCTTGTTGCCCGGCAACGGCCGGGGCGCTCGGAATGGAAGGCACGGGCTGACGGACTCCGTGGTCGACGGCGACCGGCGGATCGGGGTCCACTGCCTGAGGCACGTGGCCCTGCCCCGAGGGCACCGACGAGTCCGTCGCAGCGTCGTGCACATCCTGGTGAGCATCACTGCCAACGTTGTGCTCCGTACTGCCGGCGCCACCGGAGGCGGAGGCATGCTCCGGTGCGTCCGAGGTGGAGGATTGCGATGAGGTGACCCGTGGTGTTCCGGTCAGGACAATGCCCGGTTCACTCACGGACTCGGCGTGATGGAAGAACACCATGCGGGTGATGCCGACCAGGAGCCCCGAGGTGACGACCACAATTGCCGTGGCAATGAGACGGCCGCGTCCGACCCTGCGAATCAGGTTCCGCATTCAGCCCCCTCTGGCCTGCCTCTGTCTGAACTACCGGTGCATGCACCCTTGAGTCCTCAGCCCCTCTCCAGGGTCCAGGGACCGTTATCGACGGTAACACGAATAACGCATCATGGCACAGGTGCGGCACGCAGGACGCAGGGCGGGCTCAAAGCCGGGTGTGCCCGTCGCCCTCGACGATCCAGGTGGTCGTGGTGAGCTCGGTCAGGCCCATGGGGCCGCGGGCGTGGAGCTTCTGGGTGGAGATGCCCAACTCCGCTCCCAGGCCGAGCTGACCTCCATCGGTGAAGCGGGTCGAGGCGTTGACCATGATGGCCGCCGAGTCCATGCCCGCGATGAAGTCATTGATGACATTCACGTCCTGGGCGAGAACCGCCTCGGTATGACCGGTGGTGTGGGCCCGGATGTGGTCGATGGCCTCTTGAAGATCATCGACGACGCGCACGGCCAGGTCCAGCGACCCGTACTCGGTGTCCCAGTCGGTCTCTGTGGCCTCGGTCAGGAGCGCCTCGTGCCCACTGCGGGAGGCCGCGTCGGCCAGAAGCCGGTGGGCGACGGCGTCGGCGTGCAGGACTGTGTCCTTATCCCACAGGGCCACGGCCGCGGTCGGCAAGTAGGTCGCGGCAACGTCGGCGTGGACCAGGAGCGTCTCAGCGGCATTGCACACACCGACGCGCTGGGTCTTGGCGTTGACGATGATGCCCACCGCGGACTGGAGGTCGGCGCTGGCGTCGACGTAGACGTGGCAGTTGCCCGAGCCGGTCTCGATGACAGGCACGGTGGACTGCTCGACGACGGTGCGGATGAGCCCGGCCCCGCCTCGCGGCACCAAGGCATCGACCAGGCCATGGGCCTGCATGAGGGCCCGGGCTCCGTCCCGTCCAGCGGCATCGACGCTCGTCACAAGGTCTGCGGGCAGCGTCTGCCTCTCCAGGGCGCTGCGCAGGGCGGCCACGATAGCGGCGTTGGAGTCCTGGGCGGCGCTGCCGCCGCGCAGGATGATGGCGTTGCCGGACTTGACGGCCAGGGCGGCGGTGTCGACGGTGACGTTGGGACGGGCCTCGTAGATCATGCCGACGACACCCAGGGGCACTCTTACCCGGCGCACCCGCAGTCCGTTGGGCATGACCGAGCCGTCAACGACCTGACCGACGGGGTCGGGCAGGGCGGCCACCTCGTGCAGGGAGTCGGCGATGACGGCCAGGCGGTCGGAGTCCAGGGCCAGGCGGTCGAGGAGGCCGGCCTTCATTCCTGCCCGGCGTCCACGCTCCAGGTCGGCGGCGTTGGCCGCGAGGATCGCTTCACCGTGCTCGGTGAGGCTGTGGGCCATGGCCTCCAGGGCGGCATCCTTGACGGCGCGTGGGGCCCTGGCCAGGCTCCGTTGCGCCGCACGGGCTGAGCGGGCGGTTGCGGTGACGAGCTCGTGGGCGTCGACGTCGTTCATGGGGTCACCATAGAGGAAAAAACAATCTAGCAAAAGCGATTCCGAAGAGATAGACTACTTGAGGCTTATTCACAGGGCGAGGCAAGCGGTCCCTGACCTGGGCAAACGCAAGCGGTCGTCGTGGCTGTGAATAACCCTTCTTGGGTCCTTATAGACAGCAATCATGCGATGGGAGCAAATCTTCCGTGAAGATAACCCACATTTCTGCGAACAACTGGCGGAACTTTAAGACAATAGACTTTAACCTTGATCGCAGATTATTCATCGTCGGCCCCAACGCTGCCGGAAAGTCCAACCTACTCGACCTCTTCCGCTTTCTAAGGGAAGTTGCCGCACCCGGAGGAGGGCTTGCCAGCGCGATTTCCAGCCGAGGCGGCCTCAGCAAGGTACGCAGTCTGTTTTCCCGAAACTTCCGAAAAGGAAGGCTCATCATTGACGTCGACCTCATCGACGGCGACACATCCTGGAGGTACCGATTATCCATCAAGGGAGAATCAGGGGGACTCAACCGACCAATCGTCGACGAAGAGGTTGTCGAACAGGATGGGACGATAATCCTCAAGCGCCCCAACTCGGTGGATAAGTCAGATAAAGAGCGCCTCACGCAAACGCACCTCGAACAGATCGCGGCGAACCAGGAGTTCCGCGACATAGCAGACTACCTCAGCAAGGTCCAGTACTTCCACCTGGTTCCTCAAATTATTCGAGATCCGGGGCGAATCAATGCCACCCCTCAGGACCCATTCGGAAAAGACTTCATCGCCCAGATGAACGCCACGCCCAAACGCACGAGGGACGCATGGATGAGACGAATGCAACGCGCCCTGCAAGCAGCCGTCCCCGAGTTCAAGTCTCTTGAGATTGAGGTAGACCCCTCGGGCGCCCCCCACCTCAAAGCCGGTTACAGGAACTGGCGCTCCACCCCGTCAACGCAGTATGAAACGGATTTCTCTGACGGGACCTTACGGCTTATCGGCTTGCTTTGGACCATCATCAAGGCACCCAGCAATGCTGGAGTTCTTCTTCTGGAGGAGCCCGAGTTGTCGCTCAACTCCGCCATCGTCAAGGTTCTACCTTCGATGTTCGCCACGGCACAGCGTTCCAATGACCTTCAAATCGTTTTATCCACCCACGCCCCTGAGCTTCTCGACGAGGAGGGGATCAGCCCGAAGGAGATACTCGTTCTACAAGTGACTGACGACGGAACGACCGCCAATCTTCTTTCAAATCTCGACAATGCAATGGATGGCATTGAAATCGGCCTCCCTGTTTCAGATATCATCAACGGCCTCATAGCCCCAGAAGAACTACAGGGATTGGTTAAATCTTCAGGTCGCTGAAGGTGCACCAACATGCTTACACCATATGTCTAAAGTACTCATCGAGGAACAATCGGACCAAGGGATGGCCAAAAGAATAATTAATCACTCCGGTCTCTCCGTGGGGCAACTCGTTACCAAACACGGTTCAGGCAACATCGACAAACTCATTCCGAAACTATCAAGAACCACAGCAAGCAACCCTTGGGTAGTTTTTCGTGATTCCGACACAAGATGCCCAGTAGAGCTTCGTGAACAATTAACGAAGTCAACGACAGTCAACCCGGCGTTTTTGCTACGCATTGTCCACCCAATGACAGAGGGATGGCTCATGGCCGACCCACAGTCATTTTCGCAGTACTTTAAGATTACAGCAAAGAAGGTTCCCGTCGACACCGAGCTTCTACCACACGCCAAACATAGCTTACTCGCACTATGCAAGAAGTCACGCAGTCGTGATATCCGTGGTGACATAGTTCGCCCTGACGGGAGCACGGGACCCTTATATGTCTCTCGAATTAATGAATTCGCAGAAAACTATTGGGATATTGCCACGGCTGCCCAGAACAGCCCGAGCCTCAACCGCGCTCTCGTACGTTTAGCAGAGCTGCGTTCCTTCCTCATGAACCAGTAATGAGTAATGCTATGAAACTGTTTCAGACTCCGGCGATGCGGGGCAGCTCGGCGAGATCGTCGCGGTGGATCACGAGAGCCACGTGATCGGGGGCGGCGGCGCCCTCGGCCCGGGCCACCAGGACCTCCCGCAGCTCAGCGGCGGCGTAGCGGCATATCCCCCGGGCCAGGACGCCCTCGGGGCCAACGACGTCAACCACGGAGCCCGACTCGAAGTCGCCGTCGACGCCGGTCAGGCCGGGCAGCAGAAGCGACTTCTTCCCCACGGTCAGGGCCCGAGCCGCCCCGGCATCGATGAGAACACGTCCTTCGGGCTGGGAGGCGTGGGCCATCCACAGCCGGCGGCTGGGACGGTGAGGGCCGGTGGGCTCGAACCAGGTGCCCAGTTCCGTTGGAACCTGCTCCCGGCCCAGGAGCCCTGCGGCGTCGTCGGCCCGGGCGATGAGGGTGGTGGTGCCCGAGGCGCAGGCGATGGTGGCGGCCTGGAGCTTGGTGGTCATGCCGCCGGTCCCCACGAAGGAGCCGCGCCCCGAGACGCTGACTCCCTCCAGATCGGCGGCTGAGCGTACGTGTCGGATGGGCTCGGCGCCGGGGGTCCCGGGCCGCGCGGTCCACAGACCGTCGACGTCGGTGAGCAGCACCAGGACGTCGGCGGTCACCAGGTGGGCCACGAGGGCGGCCAAACGGTCGTTGTCGCCGAGGCTGAACTCGCTGGTGGCCACTGCGTCGTTCTCATTGATGATGGGGACGGCCCCCAAAGAGAGCAGGGAGTCGAAGGTGGCGCGCACCGTGCGGTAGTGGCTGCGGATGGCGACGTCGTGGGCGGTCAGCAGAACCTGCGCAGTCACCAGGCCGTAGGCGCTCATCGCGGTCTCCCAGCGGGCGGCGAGCCGCCCCTGTCCCACGGAGGCGGCCGCCTGCAGGAGACTCAGCTCGTCGGGGCGTCGGCTCAGTCCCAAGGGCACCAGGCCTGAGGCGACGGCTCCGGAGGAGACCAGGACGACGTCGTGACCACGACGCCGCATGCCGGCGATGAGACCGGCGAGGATGTCGATGCGGTTGAGATCGAGCCCGCCGTCGGCGCGAGTCAGGGAGGAGGAGCCGATCTTGACTACCACGCGGGCACCTTCGGGCAGCCGTTCCGGGCGCCCCTGCCCGCCGGCGGCGCGGGCACCGGTTCCTGATGGAGTCACTGGCACCCTCCTGTCAGTCCTCATCGTCCCCGTGCCAGGTGGCGGCGTCAGTCCACAGCCCCTCGGCGGCCTCGTCACGCAACTGCTGGCGCGCGGCCTCCTTGGCGTCCATCATCTCGTGGTACTGGCTGCGCCGCTCCACGTTGGTCCGGCGTCGACTGCTCTCCAGGCGCAAGTCGGTGCCGCGGGCGCCCAGCAGCTCGGGGCCGGTGGTCATCGAGGGCTCCCAGGTGAAGAGCACTCCCCCGTCGACCTCGCCGATGAGAACGGTGTCGCCGGCATGGGCGCCGGCCTTGACGAGCTCGTCCTCGACCCCGGCCGCGGCCAGGCGGTCGGCGAGGTAGCCGACCGCCTCGTCGTTGGAGAAGTCGGTCTGACGCACCCAGCGCTCGGGGCGCTGACCGCGGACCTGGTAGACCTGCCCCTCGCTGGGATGGGCCAGCAGACGCACCTGGGCGACGCTCTCCTTCTCCCGGCGCCCGACCGCGGCGGGCCGGATGATGGGGCGCGGCTCACCAGAACCGTCGGCCCCACCGGACTCGCCGTCACGCTGGGGAGCCGCCGCAGCCGTCTTCCGAGCCCGCTCGACCTCGCCCGCCAGGGCGAAGGACAGGGGCCGCAGCCCCGTGTGTGCCACCGCAGAGACGATGTGCACGGACAGGCCCCGGGCCTCGATGTCGGCGCGCACGAACTCGGCGAGCTCGGCGGCGTCGGGGACGTCGACCTTGTTGAGCACCACGATGCGGGGGCGCTCCATGAGCGGGACCCGGCCGGTGAGGGAGGGATCGTCCTCCTGCTCGCCGAGGCGCTCGGAGTAGGCGGCGAGCTCGGCCTCGATGGTATCCAGGTCGGACAGGGGGTCGCGCCCCGGCTCGAGGGTGGCGCAGTCCAGGACGTGGACGATGACGGCGCAGCGCTCAATGTGCCGCAGGAAGTCCAGCCCCAGCCCCTTGCCCTGGGAGGCGCCGGGGATGAGGCCGGGGACGTCGGCGATCGTGTAGCGGACGTCGCCGGCCTCGACGACCCCGAGGTTGGGCACGAGGGTCGTGAAGGGGTAGTCGGCGATCTTGGGACGGGCGGCGCTCATGGCGGCGATGAGGGAGGACTTGCCGGCGCTGGGGTAGCCCACCAGGGCGACGTCGGCGATGGTCTTGAGCTCCAGGGTGATGTCCTGGGCCTGACCGGGCTCTCCCAGGAGGTGGAAGCCGGGGGCCTTGCGCTTGGAGGAGGCCAGGGAGAAGTTCCCCCGTCCACCGGTTCCGCCCTGGGCGACGACGATGCTGGCGCCCTCCCCCACGAGGTCGGCGATGACCCAGCCGGCGGCGTCCTTGACAACGGTGCCCTCGGGCACGGGCAGGACGAGGTTCTTGCCGTCGGTGCCACGGCGCCAGTCCCCCATGCCGGGGGTGCCGTTCCCGGCCCGCTGGTGCGGGGAGCGGTGGTAGCTCAGCAGGGTCGTCACCCGGGGGTCGACGGTCAGGACGACGTCTCCGCCGTGACCACCGTCGCCGCCGTCGGGCCCGGCCAGGGGCTTGAACTTCTCACGGTGCACGGAGGTGCAGCCGTCGCCGCCGTCGCCGCCGGCCACATGGAGGACCACTCGGTCAATGAAACTGGGCATGGGGTCTCCTGAGAGTCAGGGGATAACGCAAGGGCGGACGGCAACTGCCGTCCGCCCTCATGCGACGCGTGCTGAGCCCGGGGCTCAGGCCTCGGGAAGCACGATGTTGACGACCCGACGGCCACGGAAGGTGCCGAACTCGACGTTACCGGCAGCGGTGGCGAACAGGGTGTCGTCGTTGCCACGGCCGACGTTGCGGCCGGGGTGGAAGTGAGTGCCTCGCTGCCGGACGATGATCTCGCCGGCCTTGACGAACTGACCGCCGAAGCGCTTGACGCCGAGGCGCTGCGCGTTGGAGTCGCGGCCGTTGCGGGAGGAACCAAGCCCCTTCTTGTGTGCCATGATGAAGGCTTCTTTCTTCTCGAGCGTATGCGTTCAGGGTGCCCGCTGTACTGGCTGACGCCGGAGCGGTCACTTGATGGCGGTGACCTTGACGGCCGTCAGCTGAGCGCGGTGGCCCTGGCGCTTGCGGAAGCCGGTCTTGTTCTTGAACTTGAGGATGTTGATCTTGGGGCCCTTCTCGTCGCCGACGATCTCGGCGGTGACGGAGGACTTGGCCAGGTCGGCGGCAGCGGTGGTCACCTTGTCGCCATCCACCAGCATGACGGGGGCGAGGGTGACCTCGTCGCCGATCTCACCGGCAAGCTTGTCGACAACCACGACGTCGCCGACGGAGACCTTCTCCTGACGGCCGCCGGCCTTGACGATCGCGTAGACCACTTGAATGCTCATCTCTGTAGATTCTTCGAAAGGCTCTCGCGCGCTGTGCGGCTTCAATCGGCCTCACCGGGAGGGCCCTGTCCTGGGCAACGGCGCAAGACGCACCGGCAGATAACTGTAGGCGATCATGTCGCCGGCACCAACCTCCTACCCGTCCTACCCCCTGTGTTCTTGGGCACGACAACAGCCAGGGCGCTAGGCCGACGTCGCCGGGTCGTCTGAAGAATTCTCCGGCGTCGGCGAGGCGACGGCGGGAGTCCCGGAGGCACCCGAGGTCCCCTCGGACTCCACGCCGCCACCGCTGTCCACCTGCGCGGTCTGAGCCGAGGGTGCGGCGCCGCTCGCGGTGGCCCGTCTCCTCGTTCTCCCAGCAGGCTTGCTGCCACTCGGTTTCTCAGCCGGCTCCCCCGCCATCTTCTCATTCGGCTTATCGGCCGCCCTCTCGGTCTTCTTAGCCGACTTCTTACCGGACTTCTTCTCAGACTGCTTCTTCTCGGTCTTCTTCGCCGACTTCCTCCCTCTGGTCTTGGCCGACTTGTCCTCGGCCACGAGGGCCCGTCCGTCCTGACCGCCGGTTTTCTCGACGATATCGCTCTCGTTCCCGGCCCGCTCCTCGCCGGTCCCTTGCAAGCCCACGGCATCCCGAGTCTCTTGAGCCTCCTTGTGAGCCTGCTCGGCGGCGGCCGCGATCTGGGCCAGAGCGCCGCGGACCACGGCCCGGGCCTCGTCATCGGCACCGAAATCAGACGAGCCGACGGCGTCGGACCCACCAGAGCCCTTGGTCTTATCATCACTCTTGCCGCTCTGGGCCCTCCTAGCCTCCTGGGCGTCCTTCTTACCGCCGCCGGCAGCCGCCTGCTCCTCGCGGTTCTTACGCCCGCGCGAGCGCCCGCCGCGGGAGGCCGAGGCCGACATGTCGACCCTCTGGTTCTCCACGGGCTCGTCGTGGACGATGAAGCCACGACCCTTGCAGTGCTCGCAGGTGGTGGAGAAGGCCTCGACCAACCCCTGCCCCACCCGCTTACGGGTCATCTGGACCAGGCCGAGGGAGGTGACTTCAGTGACCTGGTGACGGGTGCGGTCGCGACCCAGGCACTCCACGAGCCGACGCAGGACGAGGTCCCGGTTGGACTCCAGGACCATGTCGACGAAGTCAATGACGACCATGCCGCCGATATCGCGCAAACGCAGCTGACGAACGATCTCCTCGGCGGCCTCAAGGTTGTTGCGGGTGACGGTCTCCTCCAGCGTGCCGCCCGCACCGGTGAAACGGCCGGTATTGACATCGATGACGGTCATTGCCTCGGTGCGGTCGATGACCAGGGTGCCGCCGCTGGGCAGCCAGACCTTGCGGTCGAAGCCCTTGGCGAGCTGCTCGTCCACACGGTGGGCGGCGAAGACGTCCTCGGGGCCGGTCCAGTGCTCGAGGCGCTCGGCCAGGTCCGGACTGACCTCGTCGATGTACTGGGAGATCGTCGACCAGGTCTTGTCACCCGAGACGATGAGCTTGCGGAAATCCTCATTGAACACGTCGCGGATGACCCTCACGGCGAGCTCCGGCTCGCCCTTGAGGAGGACTGGGGCCTTGCCGCTGCCCTTGATGACGGAGGAGGACTTCTTCTCGATGGTCTCCCACTGGGCCACGAGCCGCTCGACGTCGGCAGTCAGCTGCTCCTGAGTGGCGCCCTCGGCGGCGGTGCGCACAATGACTCCGGCGGAGTCCGGCACGATCCGCTTGAGGATCTTCTTCAGGCGACTGCGCTCGGTGTCGGGCAGCTTGCGCGAGATGCCCGTCATGGTGCCACCGGGGACGAGGACCAGATAGCGACCCGCCAGAGTGATCTGGCTGGTGAGACGAGCGCCCTTGTGACCGATCGGGTCCTTGGTGACCTGGACCAGTACGGTGTCGCCGCTTGAGAGGGCGTCCTCGATACGACGAGGCCTTCCCTCCAGACCGACCGCGTCCCAGTTGACCTCACCTGCGTAGAGCACGGCGTTGCGGCCCTTGCCCAGGTCCACGAAGGCCGCCTCCATGGAGGGCAGGACGTTCTGGACCCGTCCGACATAGACGTTGCCGACCATGGAGGTCTGGGTGTGCCGGGAGACGTAGTGCTCCACAAGGAGGCCGTCCTCCAGGACGGCGATCTGGTTGAGACCGTCGGACTCGCGCACGATCATCTGACGGTCCACGGACTCGCGACGGGCCAGGAACTCGGCCTCGGTGACGATGGGCCGACGGCGTCCGGCCGCCCGTCCTTCGCGACGGCGCTGACGTTTGGCCTCCAACCGGGTGGATCCCTTCAGGGCGGTCACCTCATCGCGCGGGTCGCCGCCCTCGGAGCGAGTGCGGGACCGACGCCGCCGGCGGCGCGATCCGGATACCACCTCGGCGGGGTCCGCAGAGGCCTCGCGGGCCGAAGGCGCCGTGTCGCCGACCTCCTGTCCGTCTGAGTGGGACGAGTCGGCGGCGGCTCGGGACTCGTCGTCGGCCTCATTGAGCGCGGAGTCCTCACTACGCGAGCGTGAGCGCCGACCTCGCCCGCCCCGTCGGCGCTTGCGGCGGGTTCCGCCATCGCGCGACTCATCCTGAGAGTCGTCCTGGGGACCACCGGGGGCGTCGTTCTCGGGAGCCCCGGCAGACGGAGGCCCAGCAGCGGACTCGGCATCGTCGTCGCGCTCCTCGACCGGAGGAGCAGAGGCGCTATGCCCCTTCTGTGGCGCTCCCGCACCCGCGACCACCCGACGACGGCGACGACTGCGTCCGCCCGCCCGCTCCCCCAGGAGCGACGAGGTCCCTCCATCCTCACCATCGGACGCTCGGCTTTCCGTGACGGCCCGAGAGCCCGATCCAGGCCCTTCAGGCTCCTCCCTCCAGTCGCTTCCGCCCTGATGACGCGAGGCCGTCGGGGCCTCCTGGGGTGCAGCAGTGGCGGCGGTGACCCGTCGACGCCGACGGGCCCGGCTGGGGTCGGGGGCCTGGAACAGGAGCGAGGCGGCGGGCAGGCGCGGAGCCGCGGGCTCCCCCCGGTCCTCCCAGGTGGCCTCTTCGTCCGGACCGTCCTGTGCGTCAGGTTCCTCGTCATCGGTGTCGTCGACGTCGCTGGCACCGTCAACCGGCTCGCCCTCGACCTGCGACTCCGCCTCAGCCTCTGCTGCATCCGTGACCGGCATGACGCCCGGCACGGCACTGCCCGACTCATCGGGCTCGCCGATCTCCGTATTGATGACGTACGGCTCGGCGGCCGGGACCGCCTCAGGGGCGGCCGAGGCTGCGACGACCTTGCGCCGACGACGCGACGGGACTACTGGTGCGACCGAAGCGGCCGAGGGCTCGGGCTGTTCAAGGTCGGGATCGTCGGCAGCCGAGGTGGTGATGGCATCTGCGGAGTCTGTCGCGCCCGGTTGCTCAGCAGCGGGAGCCTGAGCCGGGGCGGCGGCGGCAGCGGTGACCTTGCGACGACGGCGTGGGGCCGGGGCACTCACGGCATCACCGACTGTCTGTTCCTGCTCGTGCGATTCTGTTGATTCTGATGTGGTGCGACGTGCCATGGGGCTTGCACTCTCCGAGGCCGGCGCCGTCGTCGTACCCTCGACGCGTCAGCGCGGTTGTGCTCCCAGACGGGAGCAGCGAAAAAGTCTACGAGCGCACCCTGAGGAGCGCATGCCTTGCCTGACATCCACACAGACCGGGCTCGCAGCGGCGCAGCTCAGGCGGCGCAAGGTCCTCGGACAGGGGCGGTTGGAAGGCGCGACTCAGGCACTGGTACGGAGCACCTGAAGCCGGGTCGAAGTATCCCACACTTGCCGCGACAAGCGCTTGCGCAACTCGTCATGGTCCGCGTCATGCGCATGGCGACCTCTGGTCTCATCCCTCTCAACCTTCGCTACACAGTCAACACCCATCCATTATTTGGACAATTCCCAGCGCACCTCTACCGCTTACTCACGGACCTTCATCCTGCCCACACACCCCACAGTCTTCAGCACCAGCAAGCAGAAACCCCTACCGGAAAACCTCTTGAACAACAGTGAGGACAAGGAAAATCTGAGGCTCGCCACGAGCGTGCCACCACCTCGGGATCCAGTTCTTTCATGACAGCATGTCATAGATGTCCTACAATACCCCTATTGACCTGTAGGACGTTCTACAGAACAACTTATTGATCTCATCGTCATCCCCGAAAGGTGGCACGAATGGCCATCTCTCCCATGGCGCTGGACTCTCTGGATCTGGCGCGCTGGCAGTTCGGTATCACCACCGTCTATCACTTCATCCTGGTTCCGCTGACCATCGGACTCTCGCCGCTGGTGGCCCTCATGGAGACGCTGTGGCGCCGAACCGGCAACAAGCAGTGGCTGGTGGCCACCAAGTTCTTCGGCAAGATCCTGCTGATCAACTTCACGCTGGGTGTGGCCACCGGAATCGTCCAGGAGTTCCAGTTCGGCATGAACTGGTCGGAGTACTCGCGATTCGTGGGCAATATCTTCGGGGCCCCGCTCGCCTTCGAGGCCCTGCTCGCCTTCTTCATGGAGTCCGTCTTCCTGGGCCTGTGGATCTTCGGGTGGGACCGCCTGTCCCCCAGACTCCACAACCTGTGCATGTGGGCCGTGGCCGCCGGCACGAACTTCTCCGCCTTCTTCATCCTCACCGCCAACTCCTGGATGCAGCACCCGGTGGGCGCCGTCGTCAACCCCAGGACAGGGCGTGCCGAGCTCGACGGCGTGAGCGGCTTCCTCAAGCTGCTGTCCAACGAGATGGTGTGGGCCACCGTCCTACACGTCATCGCCTCGGCGCTGCTGGTCGCCGGTGCCGTCATCATGGGCGTCTCGGTGTGGTGGATGACCAAGGCCGCCCGCGCCGAGCAGGACTTCGAGGCCCGTGAGCTGTGGCGGCGAGTCACCCGCTTCGGCGCCATCGTCATGGTGGCCGCCGGCCTGGTCACGGCCGGCAGCGGGCACATGCAGGGCCAGCTGGTCGCGGAGTACCAGCCGGCCAAGATGGCCGCCGCCGAGGGCCTGTGCCACTCCGAGGCCGGGGCGCCCTTCACCGTAGCCGCTTTCGGAGACTGCAAGAACGAGGACGACATGGTCCGGTTCATCTCAGTCCCCGGTATCTACTCCTTCATGGCGACCAACGACTTCGACGCCAAGCTCACCGGCCTCAAGGAGGCCGGGGACACCTACGCCGAGCGCTACGGCACCACCGATACCCGCGGCAACGCAGTGGACTACAGCCCCAACGTCATGGTCAATTTCTGGTCCTTCCGCCTCATGATCGGTCTGGGCATGGCCTCAATGGGGCTGGGGGCGCTGGCCCTATGGCTGACCCGCTCCGGGCAACTCATCACTCGCCTGGCCCTGGGCAAGGTGGCGTTGGCCACCATGTGGCTGCCCTTCATCGCCTGTTCCTTCGGGTGGATCTTCCGTGAGATGGGACGCCAACCCTGGGTCATCGCACCCAACCTGTCCGACCCGGTCTCCCAGGTCTACATGCTCACCGCCGACGGCGTGTCCTCAGTGGTCTCCTCGGGCACGGTGCTGGCCTCGATGGTCATCTTCACCCTGCTGTACGCCGCACTCGGCGTGGTCTGGTTCGTCCTGCTGCGCCGCTACATCCGTGAGGGCGTGCGCACCCCGGTGCCAGACAAGACCACAGATTCCTCGTCCTCCGAGGACATCGACTCGAACGGCTCCGATGACGAGTCCAACGACTCGCCCCAGAGCGCCCCGGCACTGTCCTTCGCCTACTGAACCGAGGAAGGTAGACACCCATGACACTGAGCATCCTCTGGTTCATCCTCATCGCCGTCCTGTGGATCGGCTACCTCGCCCTGGAGGGTTTCGACTTCGGCGTTGGAATGCTCGTAAGGATCCTGGGCCGCGATGAGCGCGAGCGGCGCGCGACGCTGGCCACCATCGGCCCTCACTGGGACGGCAACGAGGTATGGCTGCTGACCGCCGGTGGGGCCACTTTCGCGGCCTTCCCCGAGTGGTACTCGACCCTGTTCTCAGGGGCCTACATCGTCCTGTTCCTCATCCTGCTGTGCCTCATCGTGCGCGTGTGCGCCATCGAATGGCGCCCCAAGGTCAACTCCCAGACCTGGCGCGACCGATGGGACCGGATCCACACGATCAGCGCCTGGCTGCCCTCCATCCTGTGGGGCGTGGCGTTTGCGAACCTGGTCCAGGGCATGCGCATCGAAGTCGTCCAGATCTCCAACGGCGCCGTGGTTCCGGCCGGCCAGGTGCCTGCCGACTCCCTCGTAGCCGGCGCAGCCCACCAGATCACCGGCGGGCTGCTCAGCATGGTGACACCCTTCACTCTCCTTGGGGGCGCCGTCACCTGCTTGCTCTTCCTCAACCACGGCGCGCTCTTCGTGGCCCTCAAGACCACCGGGGAGCTCTCGCAGCGGGCCCTGTCCCTGTCGCGCAGACTCGCTCCGATCGCTACCGTCATCACCGCCGCCTGGGCGCTATGGGCGCAGTTGGCCTACTCGGGCAGCCCCCTGTCCTGGATCCCGTTGGTGGTCGCCGCGGCCGGGCTCATCAGTTCACTGCTGGCGGGTCGGGCCGGGAACGAGGGACGGGCCTTCGCCCTGCACTTCGTGGGGATCGCCTTCGCCGTCGTCCTCATCTTCGCCGCAATGGCCCCCAACGTCATGCGCTCCTCGGTGGATCCGGCCTACTCACTGACGATCCAGCAGGCAGCCAGCGCCGACACGACGCTGCTCATCATGACCGTCGCAGCAGCCGTATTCGTGCCAGGAGTCCTGGCCTACACGGTCTGGAGCTACAAGGTGTTCGCCTCTCGCATCAGTGCCGAGAGCATCAACCCCGACCAGGGCGGACTGCACCCCACGCTGGTACGCGACTCCACCCAGCCCGAGGCCCATTTCGGGTACTGAGCCGGCGCATAGAGCGCCGGAGCGCATCGGCCGGGGGTGGCAGGCCTTTGGACCCACTCCCCTATCCTTGGGTGGGTGAAGCCCCTCGACCCCCGGCTGATGCGTTACGCCCGTTCAGCCCGCCGTTACATCGCCGCCACAACCGTGGCCGGAATCGTCACCGCTGCTCTGGTGGTGGCGCAGGCCTTCCTCATCTCAAAGGCGGTCTCCTCGGTTGTCTCCGACGGCGCGGGACCGGCATCCATCAGGATGCTGGTGGCGGCTCTGAGCGGCGTCGTAATGGCTCGGGCACTGGTAGTCCTTCTTCAGGAGATCCACGCCCACCGCTCCGCCACCGGCACGATCATCGAGCTGCGCCGCCTGGTCCTGGAGCACGCCGCTCGGCTGGGGCCCCGGTGGCAGGCGCTGCACGGCGCCGGGACCGCAACTCTCCTGACCCGAGCCCTGGACGACCTCGAGCCCTACTTCACCCGCTACCTGCCCCAGCTGGTGCTGGCCGCCACGGTGACCCCGGCGACGGTGCTGGTTCTCATCACCCAGGACTGGCCAGCAGCGGTAGCGGTGGTGTGCACACTTCCCCTCATTCCTGTCTTCATGATCCTCATCGGGAGAATGACGCAGTCCGTCTCCCAGGAGCGCCTCAGGGCCATGCAGGTCCTAGGGGACCAAGTGCTCGATCTCATCTCCGGGCTGCCCACGCTCAAGGCCCTCGGGCGCGAGCAGGGACCGGCCGAGCAGGTGCGCGCCCTGGGACGCAGCTACCGGCGCACCACCATGTCGACCCTGCGGATCGCCTTCCTGTCGGGGGCGGTCCTGGAGTTCATCACGACGCTGTCGGTGGCAATCATCGCCGTCGAGGTCGGATTCCGACTGGTGGCCGGCCGCATGGACCTGTTCACCGGTCTGCTCGTGCTCATGGTGGCTCCGGAGGTCTATCAGCCGCTGCGGCAGGTGGGTTTCCAGTTCCACGCGTCGGCCAACGGGGTGGCGGCCGCCGAGGCGGTCTTCCAGGTCCTTGAGACCTCTGTCCCCAAACGCGGCACCCTGCCGGCTCCCGATCTGCGCTCGTGCGCGATCGAGCTCGACGCCGTCTCGGTGGCCGCCCGCGGAACGTGGGCACCCGCCCGGCTCAGTGCCACGATCCCTCCCGGCAGCTTAGTGGCGCTGACCGGGCCGTCGGGCGCGGGCAAGACGACGACGACGCAGGTTCTGCTCGGCCTGCTTCCCGCGGACCGGGGACGGGTGCGGATCGTACCGGCCCCCGGCACCACCTCGCAGGAAGCCCTCGACCTCAGTGAGATCGATCCAGTCACCTGGTGGGAGCAGATTGTCTGGGTCCCCCAGCGTCCCACCATCATCCCGGGAACTGTGCTGGACAACGTACTGCCGGACGGCTCCGGGGAGAACACCGTGCCCCAGGCGCTGGTGGAAGCCGCCCGTGCCACCGGCTTCGATGAGGTTGTGAGGCGTCTGCCGCAGGGGTGGAGGACCATGGTGGGCAGTGGTGGCGTGGGGCTGTCCGTCGGACAGCGCCAGCGGCTCGCCCTCACGCGGGCCTTGTGCTCCACGGCGACGCTGGTGGTCATGGACGAGCCGACCGCCCATCTGGATGCCGCCAGCGAGGCACACCTCCTGGACGGTGTCCGCGCCCTGCACTCCTCCGGACGCACCGTAGTGGTCATCGCGCATCGTGCTGCGCTCATCGCCCTGGCCGAGCGGACCATCGCCGTGGCAAGTGAGTCATTGGAGGAGCAGGAGATCCCGAATGTCCGGGAGCCGGGGATGCAGGAAGGCAGGATCCAGTGAGCCCGTTCAAGCCCGTCAGCGCGCTCCTGTCTTCCGCCCTGTCCGCCCGCGAGCGCCAGTCGCTGCGCCGGGCGTTGACCCTGCTGCACCTGAACCGCTCGAGCTTCGCCCTGGCGGTCCTGGCCGGTACGGCGGGGACGGCCTCGGCCGTGGCCCTGTCCGGGGTGGCGGCCTGGCTCATCGCCCGCGCCTCTCAGATGCCCGACGTCGTCGCACTGGGAGTGGCGCCGGTTGCGGTGCGGCTTTTCGGCATCTCGCGCTCGGTTCTGCGTTACTGCGAGCGGCTCGTCTCCCACGACACCGCCCTACGGGGAATGGGCGTCCTACGCACCCGTCTTTATCAGGCCCTGGCCTCGGCCCGCACGGACACGGTTGCTGGGCTGCGTCGCGGCGACGTCCTGGCCCGGGTGGGTGGCGACATCGACGCGGTCGGCGACCTCGTGGTGCGCGCTTATCTGCCCGCAGCGGTTGCGGCCGTCCTGGGGACAGCGACATCTCTGGGGGTGGGAGTCGTGTACTGGCCGGCCGGCCTCATCCTGGCGGCCTGCCTGCTGCTGTCGGGGCTGGGGGCCCCGTTGGCCACGATCCGCTCCGCTCGGCTCTCCGAGCAGGCCCGTCAGCGACAGGCCACGGAGTTGTCCGCCGAGGTGCTCGCGGTCCTGGAGGCCGCGCCGGAGCTGACCGTCTCCGGACGTCTGCCGGACTCCATGCGCCAGGCCGCCTCCCGGGAGGAGAGTCTGGCCCGCCTGCGCGACCGGGCCGCGATTCCCGCCGCGATCGCGGCGGCGCTGGATGTGGCGGCCATGGGGATCGCGGTCGTTGGCAACCTCGTGGTCGGGGTGGACGCCGTGGCCGCCGGGCAGCTGGCTCCGGTGTGGTTGGCCGTGATCGTTCTTGTGCCGCTGGCGGCCTTCGAAGTCACCTCCGCGCTCGGCCCGGCCAGCGTGCAGCTGGTGCGCTCGGCGGGCGCCGCCTGCCGGATCGTGGAACTCATCGAGACTGCTGAGTCCGGTGCTCAGGCCTCTCCCACCACCCGGGAGCTGCCGGTTCCCTCCACCCAGGGGCCGCGCCTGCGGGCCAGGAACCTGGCGGTGGGCTGGCCCGGTGGTCCCATCGTGGCCGACGGCATCGACCTGGACCTTCATGTCGGCAGGCGGGTGGCGATCGTGGGGCCGTCGGGAATCGGGAAGTCGACCCTGCTGGCCACGCTGGCCGGGCTCCTGGAGCCCAGGGGCGGCAGTCTCACGCTCGATGGTGTTCCGCTTTGGCGGATCACCCGCCCCGACGCGGCGGCCAGGGTCTGCCTGACCGCTGAGGACGCGCACGTCTTCCATACGAGCGTCCTGGAGAACCTGCGCGTGGCGCGCGGAGACGTCTCCCCGGTCGAGGCGGCCGAGCTGCTGCGGCAGGCCGGGCTCGGTGACTGGCTCGAGGCGCTGCCCGACGGCGTCAGCACCATCATCGGGACCAACGCCACAACGCTGTCGGGCGGGGAACGGCGTCGGCTGCTCCTGGCCCGGGCGCTGGCGGCCCCTGCACCGCTGATGCTGCTGGACGAGCCCGGAGAGCACCTCGACCCCGCGACCGCCGACCGGCTCGTGACCGACCTGCTGGCGGCGGGGACCCGCGAGGGCCGTGGCACACTGCTGGTCACTCATCGGCTCAGCGCACTGGCGCACGCCGACGAGATCCTGATCATGGGACGGCCCCCGCAGGCTGCCGAGGAGCAGGCACCAGCGACTATCCTGCACCGGGGAGGCCACCACGAGCTCAAGGACACCTCCGAGGCCTACCGGTGGTCGCTCTCCCAGGAGGATCAGGACAGGCCGCAGGACAACACGCCCACATGAGCCGGACAAGCTGAGCACGATGACGACACGCGACCCTCATGACGCAGCGGAACCGCTCCCGCAGAACCCCCTCTTCCCCGGTACGCCCAAGGGCGATCCGCAGGAGCTCCAGGAACAGTCCGCCCAGGAGGCCATCACACCTCCGTCAGAGGAACCGACCCCGGTAGGGCGCCTGGCCTACGCCGTCCACGCCGATCAGCTCGCCTCCACCCGCGGCCGTCAGGCCGCGTCCCTCCAACCGAGCCTGGACGAGTCCACCGTCAACCTCATCCAGGCGGCCCTGCAGCTGACCAGCTCTCTACGCGTTCCCGACGCGCTGCGTCGACTGGTGGAGTCGGCATGCTCCATCACGGGTGCCTCCTGGGGCACCATCGCGGTACTCAGCCACGCGGACACGGACATCAACGCCATCGACGCCGGAGTCTTCTCCGAAGGCCCGGGCACCGGCCTGAGCAGCGGTGTGCCCAGGGCGACTCTCGACGAGCTGGCCCAGATGGCCGGCACCGTATCAGGCACCGCAGGCGACTCACCCACCGCTGTTGTCGGTGTCCCGGGTACCACCAGCGGCCCCGGCGCCTCCGGCACCTCCGCAGACACGCCGCTCGGTGGGCTGCAGGACACGGGCCTGGTCATCGACAATGACCTGGGTCGGGCCTCGGCCTTCACCGGCGCCATCGAGGACGAGGAGACCGGCAGTCTGCTCTCGGCCCCGCTACGACTGCACGGGCAGGTCTACGGACACCTCTACCTGTGCGACAAGCCCGGGGGCTTCAATCGTTCCGACGCCGACGCCGTCCTGACCCTGGCCCAGGCCGCGGCCGTGGCGGTGGAGAACGCCCGCCTGTACCGCGAGGCCCGCGACCGCGAGCAGTGGATGGCCGTCTCCCAGGAGCTGACGACGCTGCTGCTCTCCGGCGCCGAGGAGGACGACGCCCTGACCCTCATCGCTCACCGGGTCCGTCAGGTCGCCCATGCCGACACCGCCGCCCTCATCCTGCCCAGTATCGGAGAGAGCTGGATCTGCGAGATCGCCGACGGCGAGCACGCCGGCGAGTTGATCGGCACCTTCTTCCCTCCTGAGGGCCGGGCCCTGACCACCCTGGCCCACCAGACCGGACTCGTCGTGAGCTCTCTGGAGGAGGCCTGGCGGGAAGGCGACCTCCTGGTGCGCCAGCTGGCCCGCTTCGGGCCGGCCCTCTACGCCCCGATGATCCACCGGGGCCGGGGCGTGGGCGTCATGCTGCTGCTGCGCTCCCCCGGTGCGACCCCGTTCACCGCCCAGGACCTGGAGATCGCCGAGCTCGTGGCGGGCCAGGCCACGATGGCCTTCGAGCTGGCCGACGCCCAGCACGCCGAGGAGATGGCCACGCTCCTGGACGAGCGGGCCCGCATCGGCCGGGACCTGCACGACCTGGCCATCCAGCAGCTCTTCGCAACCGGGATGCAGATCTCGGCGGCTCGGGAGCGGCTGGCTGCTGCGCAGGGCAGTGACGCGACTGCCGGCGCGGAGACGGACCTGGACATGGTGTGCTCCGTCCTGAGCACCGCGCTGGAGGCGGTGGACGACTCCGTGGGTCAGATCCGTTCCATCGTGCGCTCCCTGCGTGACCGCGACGAGGAGGTCGGCGTCGTCGAGCGTCTGCGACGGGAGGCATCCCTGGCCCGCAACGCGCTGGGCTATGCCCCCTCGCTGCTGCTGAGCGTCGACGGCCGGGGCCTGGCCCAGGTGGACCGTGACGAGGAGGATCGGCTCATCGCATCAGTCGACGCCATGATCGACGCGGACATCGCCGATGACATGGTGGCCGTGGTGCGCGAGGGGCTGAGCAACGTGGCCCGCCACGCTCACGCCTCCTCGGTGACGGTGGACGTCAAGATCGAGGGAGTGCTCCCCGGCTCGGAGCTGTGCTGCGGACCGGGGGACGTCGAAGGACACGCCTCGGGCGACGCCGAGCCGTTCCGGGGAAGCCCGGTGGTGGAGATCGTCTGCCGCGACGACGGCGTCGGGGTGGACCCGTCGGTGACGCGCCGCTCGGGGACGGCCAACATGGCGGAACGGGCTCGCCGTCACGGTGGGAGCTTCGTCATCGGCCCCAGGGCCCGCTCCGACGGTGAGCGCCGCGGTACCTGCTTCACCTGGCGGGTGCCGCTGAGGCGGCCCCATGACCGGTCGCGGAATGGTCGTGGTCTGTGATCGATCAGCCGTTGCGCCAGCCCGAGGCGCGTTGACCGGCCACCCAGGCGGCGACCTGGGTGCGCCGTTGCAGGCCCATCTTGGCCAGCAGGGAGGTGATGTGGTTCTTGACCGTCTTCTCGGCGACCCCGAGGCGCTCACCGATCTCCCGGTTGGACAGGCCGTCGCCGATGAGGTCGAGCACCTTGCGCTCGGCGTTGGTCAGGTCGGCGGTGGGGTCGTCGTGGTCGGCCCGGCGACGTGTGACGGTGCGCTCGTCGAGCAGGACGCGACCGGAGGCAACGGCCCGCACGACATCACTGATCTCCGCGCCGTGGACGGTCTTGAGCAGGTAGGCCCGGGCCCCGGCGGCCAGCGCCTCGGCCAGGGCCTCATCGTCGTCGAAGGAGGTCAGCACGATGGGCAGGGCCTGGGGCACCGACTCGCGCAGCTCCTGCATGAGCTCGATGCCCGTGCCATCGGGCAGCTGGAGGTCCACGAGGATGACATCGGGGCGAACCAGCTCGGCCCGACGTACCGCCTCCGCTCGAGAGCCCGCCTCGGCAACGACGTCGAGCCCGTCAGCACGGTCGATGATCTCGGCGATGCCGCGGCGGACGATCTCGTGGTCGTCCACGATCATGACGCGGACGATCTCCGAGGCGGGGGTGTGTGACATGCTCACGACATTACCAGGGGACGGGGACCTACGTCACACGGAGTGCTGCGTTGTGGCGCTGTGCTCGTGGGTTGCGTGGCACGCTGCCGGTGCACCCCGGGCTCTTCCTCACCGGGAGCGGCGCGGTCGGGTCTGGCAACGGGGGCAGTACGTGTGGGAGCGTCCGCCCAGGACCTCGCGGAGCATGCCGGTCCCGCAGCGGCGGCAGTCCTGCCCCTGGCGCCCGTAGGCCCGGAGCTCACGGGCGAAGAAGCCGGAGGCGCCCTCGACATCGACGTAGAGGGCATCGAAACTCGTGCCGCCGGCCTGCAGTGCCCGGCGCATGACCTCGGCCGTGGTCTCAAGGATCCGGGCCACGACTCGGGGGCCGAGCGCCGTCCCCGGACGCAGGCCGTGCACCCCAGCCTCCCACAGGCCCTCGTCGGCATAGATGTTGCCGACGCCGGAGACGAGCCCCTGATCGAGCAGGAGGGTCTTGATGGCGCGCTGTGAGGCGCGCACCTTGCTGACGACCCCGTCGGGCCCCGTTCGCTTCAGGGCGGGATCGAGCAGGTCACGGGCGATATGGGTGGCGTCGGCGGGCAGCAGCGGCTCCGGGCTGCCCATACCGCCGGGGGCTCCGTCGGCGGTGGGAACCAGGTCGACGACGTGCAGACCACCGAGCATGCGCTGGTCGACCAGGTCGAGAACCGCTCCGTCGTCGAGGCCCGGGTCCGGAACGGCTCCACCCCCGCCGTCAGTGCCCGGGTAGGTGCTGAGATGGAGCCGCACACGCAGGTGGCGCGGGGACGTCGACAGGTCCCGCACGTAGCGGGGCTGCTCAGTGACGCTCAGGTCCACCGAGCGCCCGCCGGTCAGCGCATTCGGGTCGGTCCGAAGGGCCGCGCCGCTCACCCGCTCATGGACGGGACCGGAGTCGGCGGCGGGGGCGGTGCCGCGTACGAGCAGCTGGCCGCTCATGCCCAGGTGAGCCGACAGGGCACGCCCATCGTCCAAGGGCAGCCACAGGAACTTTCCCCGCCGGACGACCGCGGTGAGGGTGCGCCCGGTGAGCTGGTCGACGAAGGCCTGCACCCCGCCGTCCTGGCGGCGCAGGGGGCGGGGGTCAAGGACCTCAACACTGGTGACCGTGCGTCTGGCCACGTGCCTGGCGAGCCCGGCACGCACGACCTCCACCTCGGGCAGCTCGGGCATCAGCTCTTCTGCGAGCGCTGGGTGAGCAGGTCGGCACGCAGGGCCTCGTTGACGCCGGGCAGGTCGAGTCCGCCGTCACCGCGGGCGGCCAGGATGGCTGCGTAGGCGGCCTCGGCGGCGTCGTGCTCGGCGATCTTCTTCGAGCTGCCCGTACCCTGCCCCATGACCTCGCCGTCGACGATGGCGCTGGCGGTGAAGACCCGCTGGTGGTCCGGGCCGGTGCCGGTCACCTCGTAGCCGGGGTTGCCGAGCTGGTGGGCGGCGGTGAGCTCCTGCAGACTGGTCTTCCAGTCCAGGCCGGCACCGCGGGTGCGGGCCGAGTCCAGGAAGCGTGAGACGAGCCGGGTGACGACTGTGCGGGTCTCCTCCAGGCCGTGGGTGAGGTAGGTGGCGCCGATGAGGGCCTCGACCGTGTCGGACAGGATGGAGTCCTTGTCACGCCCTCCCGAGAGTGCCTCGCCGTTGCCGAGCTTGATGAACTCCCCCAGCCCCAGGTCACGGGCGACGGCGGCCAAAGCCGGCTCGGAGACCGTGGCTGCGCGCATCTTGGCAAGCTGTCCCTCGGGAACGGACGCATGGGTGCGGTAAAGGTGCTCGGTGACGATGATGCCCAGTACCGAGTCTCCCAGGAACTCCAGACGCTCGTTGGTGGGCAGTCCGCCATTCTCGTGGGCGTAGGAGCGGTGGGTCAGTGCCAGGTCGAGAAGCCCGGCATCAATACCGGACCCCCAGCGGTAAACGAGTGCCTCAGTATCGGTACGGGCGGGCGGGGCGCTACGACGTCGGGACATCAGGCCTGATCCCCCTCCGCGCCCTCCTCGTCTGTGGGCGAGCCCAAGCCGTCCTCCCGATCGGTCCCGGTTCCCAGCAAACCGGCCAGCGCGGACCAGCGCGGATCGAGAACCTCGTGGTGGTGGTCGGCGGGCAGCTCCTCGAGCCGCTGCCCGCAGTCGGGGCACAGACCGGGGCAGTCGGGGCGGCACAGGGGCTGGAAGGGCAGTGTGGGCACCAGGGCGTCGCGCAGGGCGGGCTCGAGGTCCAGGGTGGTCTCCCCGACTGCCAGGAGGTCGGCGGCCTCCTCGTCGCCCTGGGCCCGCTGGGTCTCGATGGCCTCGGGGAAGAGGTAGAGCTCATCGATCCTCACGGTGCGGTTCTCATCGAGGTCGCGCAGGCAGCGCACGCACTCGCCGTGGATGTGGAGGTCGGCGTCGACGCGCGCCAGGACGCCGTCGTCCATGGAGGTCAAGGTGACGTCGAGGGTGAGTTCACTGCCCTCGGGCACGCCGATGATCCCGGTGCCAAGATCGGCGGGGGCGGGGGTACGGATCTGCAGGCTCTTGACCGAGCCGGTGGCGCGAGGAAGGTCGACGATATCGACGACGAGTCCTGACATGGTTTCCTCCACAGCGGGTTGACCGTGCCGCGTCCAGCTGTGACCGCTACGGGCATGGCAATGAATGAGGTGATGGATGAGGTCTCTGCGCGAGCGTACCCCGCAGTTCCAGCAGCCCCGACTCAGCGGGCAGAGGGGTCCACGGACCAGCCGGAGCGGCGACGAACGGGCTCCTGGACCTCCACCGACTGGTCCGTGCCGTCGCCCAGACGCCCGGCCAGGACCTCGCGGCCGGCGCGGATCTGCTCGGTGATCTTGGCGACCTCGGCCTCCAGGGAGGCCAGGGCCCGGTCGGAGTACTCGTCCGCCCCGTGACGCAGGGAGGCGGCCCTGTCCTCGGCGGCCGCCACGATGCTGTCGGCCCGGTCGTTGGCCATGCGCACGATGTTCTCCCCGGCCACCAAGCGCTCGGACTCCTCCTGGGCGTACTGGACGAGCCGCTCGGACTCGGCCCGTCCCTGGGCCAGAACAGCATCGGCATCGGCGACGATCTTCTCAGCGCGGTGAACGGCTGTGGGGACTGCGTCACGGGCTCGCTCGATGAGGTGCCGGGCGGCCTCCCGGTTGACGATCGCGGAGGCACTCATCGGCATGGAGCGGGCATTGGCAATGAGCTCATCGAGCTCATCGAGGATGTGCAGCAGATCGTCTCCGGCATCGCGGCTGGTTGTCACGGTAGGTCCTCTCTGTCTGGTCGGCGCCGACATAGCGGCCTGGCGGGGCTCCAGGCGGGACGGGGCCCGGCACACCGCCCTGCTGGCTGACCTGTCGGCCGGGGCCGCTAGCCGGGCTGCGGCATCTCGGTGGTGAATCGGGTTTTCAGGGCATGGGCGACGGCAGGTGGGACGAGCCCGGAGACGTCCCGGCCATAGCCGGCGACATCCTTGACGAGGGAGGAAGAGATGTGGGCATGGGCGGGAGACGCCGTCAGGAAGACCGTCTCAGGCGCACCTAGATCCCGGTTGAGCAGCGCCATGGGCAGTTCGACATCCAGGTCGCTGCCGTTGCGCAGACCCTTGATGATGGCTCTCGCACCACGCCGGCGGCAGTAGTCGGCCAGGAGACCGGGGACGAGGTCCACCTCGACACCGGGCAGGCGGGAGGTGGAGGCCCGGGCCAGGGACAGGCGTTCCTCGGCATCGAGCAGGTGGCGCCCAACCTTGGCGGCGTTGTGGGCGATCCCGATGACGACGATGTCGAAGAGCGCGGCCGCGCGGGCGGCGATGTCGACGTGCCCCAGGGTGAGAGGGTCGAAGCTTCCGGGGTAGACGGCCAGGCTCATGCGGCCACGCTACTGGCTGGGCGTGCCACAGTGCGGGACGCGCGCCGCGGCGGTCTCCTTCAGGGCCGGCGCAGGCCAACAACGAGCACCTTCCTCCCATGCACCCGTTTAGCGCTCTGCAGCACGCATCTTCTCCCGAGCCCGCCGTCCGCCGGCATCCGGGAGCGGCGCACAGGCGCTGCTATATTCTCCCTCGTGCCCACACGCGTTACCCTCAGTGACGTGGCCGACGCGGTCGGAGTCTCGCCTCAGACCGTCTCCCGCGTGCTCAACCACCACCCATCGGTCCGCCCCGAGACGCGTCAGAAGGTTCTAGCGGCTGTTCAGGCACTGGGTTACGAGCCCAATCTTGCGGCTCGCCTGCTGGCATCGGGCTCCTCTGGAGCCGTCGGGATCCTTCTGACCGCCGGACTGTCCCACGGCATGGCCTCCACCTTCTCCGCAATCGCCAGGGCCGTTCGCGAACGGGGGGACACATTCGTCCTGGCCACTGCTGATGGCGACGCACCGGAATCGGTCAAGGAGGCCCTGGCTCACCTGCACGGCCATCGCGTCGCCGCCATCGTCGTCCTCGCCCAGCGCGCCGACGTCCTCGCCATCCTGTCGTCTCAACGCCACCGAGGCCCCGTCATTGCCATCATCTCCGGTCAGCACGAGTTCTCCACACTGTCAACCGTCTCCATCAACCAGGCGCTGGGAGCCAGGCTGGCGACGGAGCACCTTCTCGCTCAGGGACGCACGCGACCACTCCACGTCACCGGGGACCTGACGTGGCAAGACGCCTCCGAGCGCCTTGCCGCCTACCAGTCGACCTGTTCCGAGGCGGGGATTCCTGGTCGCTGGGTCGGAACCGACTCCTGGACGGGAGAGGCCGGAGCCAAAGTCGCTCGGCGTCTGCTTGAGAGCGGACTGCCCGATGCCATCTTCGCCGGCAACGATGACATCGCCCTGGGTCTGTGTCACGAGCTGCTCGCCGCCGGTGTCCGGATTCCTGACGACGTCGCCGTCATTGGCTTCGACGACATCCCCCTGGCGCGTTGGGCGACCCCGTCCCTGTCCAGCATCACGCAGGACTTCGACGCCCTGGGGCGAGCCTCCCTGAGCCTGACCGATGAGCTCGTCGAGGGCGCCCCTGCGCACAACGTCTCCCTGGAGCCGCGGCTGGTCGTCAGGTCGTCAACAGCCAATTCCTAGGGGCCCGTTGCCGAATACTGTCGGACTCTAGGGTGTCCGCGACGAGCCGAGCACTTCGCCGGGCGGACTCACTGAGTCCTTCATCGTTGTCTCCTCCCACGTAGTACGTGGGACGAGACAACGATGACATTGGAGTCCTCCAGAGCGCCGTCAGGCCGCACTGATGGGCCTTGGCGAGCGCAGTGTGTAGAGTCCGTAGGCGGCCACCACCAGGAAGCACCCGGCAACCGTGACGTAGGACACCGCGGGAGACGTGTGATCCATGATGGCGCTTTGCACCAGGGGCATGGTGGCTCCGCCGATGATGGCCATGACCAGCCCCGCGGCCCCGTACTTGGTGTCCTCCCCCAACCCCATCAGGGCCTCTCCGTAGATGGTGGGAAACAACAGGGAGATGCACGCGGACAGGGAGATGATGGCGAGTACCCCCAGAATGTTCACACTCACCATCGCGAACAGGGACAGGGCGACCCCGAGGGAGCACATGACCAGAAGCAGCTTGCGTGCGTCATACCTGCCCATGAGACCCACCATGAGGAAACGGAAGACCAGGAAGACGATCAGACTGGTCTGAAGCCAGTAACCGGCCACCTTATCCGAGACGCCCAAGGCACTGGTGACGTAGTGCAGGGTGTAGGTCCAGATGCAGGTCTGAGCGGACACGTTGAAGTACTGCGCCACCACCCCGAAGCTGTAGCGCTTGTTTCGAAGCAGGCGCATGAGCCTGCCCGGCCCACCGCTCTCACCCGCTGCGGACTCCACCGGCCGCTCCGCGACCTTGACCCGGCCGATCATGACGGCCAGCAGGATGTAGAGGAGTCCGAGGACGACATAGGGGCCCATCACGGCCTTGAGCTCAGAGCTCTGGGTGGCCAGCAGGGCCTCATGACTCATGGCCGCGCGTTGCTCGGCAGTGGCCGGATTCACCTTGGGCAGGATCAACAGGGCGGCCAGCAGCACCCCGAGGTTGGAACCGATGGGATTGAAGGCCTGCGCGAAGTTGAGACGCCGTGTGGCATTGTGCTCCGGCCCCATGGACATCACGAACGGATTGGCGCTGGTCTCCAGAATGGACAGGCCCGCGGCAAGGGTGAACAGGGCGGTCAGGAATACTGAGTAGGTCATGACGTACGCCGCGGGGATGAACAGAAGCCCACCGGTTCCCGCCAGCACCAGCCCGATCAGGACGCCGCCCTTGTAACCCAGGCGACTGTTGATGAAGGCCGCCGGGATCGCCAGACAGAAGTAGGCCCCGTAGTAGGCCGACTGCACCAGTGAGGACTGCAGGTTCGTCATGGAGAACACGGAGCGGAACACCTTGACCAAGGGATCCGTCATGTTTCCGGCCAGTCCCCAGGCGGCGAAGCAGGAGACCAGCAGGCAGAAGGGCAGCACCATGCCGGGGTACAGGAACCCTCGGTTGGACTGAGTCCCCTGGACGCGGTCCGTCTCAGCCACGGAGTCTTGGACAGCAGTCATCACAGCACGCCCTTCTTGAGGATGAGGTTCCCGTACAGGGCGGTCTCCCCAGTGAGGACGACGGCGTAGACGCTCGGGGTGTAGTCGTAGAAGGCCATGCGCTCAATCGTCTTGACGCTCACGGGACCGGCCTCCTTCTCCGCCTCGTTCCAGATCTGCTCGTAGACGTCCCACACCGGAGGCCGAGGGTCGTCGCCCACGGTCTCCATGAGGGCCACCTGGTAGCTGCTGTACCGGTCCAGGGGCATGAGGGTGAGGATGGACGTGAGCAGGTCGGGGATACCCAGGCCATCCGCTCGCACCGTGGTGGGGTGGAGGTGGTGCCCGGGGAAGTTGGCATCAGCCAGGAGGATCTCATCCCCATGGCCCATCTCGAGCAGGATCTTGACGAGGTCGGGGGACAGGTTGGCGGGAATGTTGCGGAGCATCGTTGCTCCTTTCATGAGGTGGGTGTTCGGATTGGTGATCGGTTTCAGTCGATGAGGTCATTGGTCAGCCGGTAATGACGGTGAGCAGCCGCTCCCGCATGGCGTCGAAAGTGCTGGGGCCCACGATGGAGTCGGTGGGTTCGACGTCGACCAGGGGGACGCTGCGGCGCAGTGCTTCGCTGCGCGAAGCCGGGTCGACGACGCCGGTGGCCTCGAGCTGGGCGAGGATGTTGCCCAGGGCGCTGGCCTCCGGCGTGCCCACGACGACGCGTCGGTTGCAGGCCGCCGCCGTCATCGCCGGAAGGAGGCCGTTGCGCGCTCCCCCTCCCACCAGGTGGATCGGCGAGGCCGGGTCCAGCAGGTCGCCGACGACGTCCTGCAGCCCCTGGGCGTAGGCGGCGTGCGCGCAGGCGAGCGACTCGAGAATGAGCCGGACAGTCTGCGCCGGCCCCTCGGGCTCCACCGTGTAGTGGTCGCGGCACCAGCGGGCGATCTTGGCCGGCATGTCCCCAGGGGTGGCGAAGAGCTCGTCATCGGGGTCGATGACCACTCCGAGCGAGGTGCACTTCCCCGCCGCCTTGACCAGTGCGCCGGTGTTGGGCTCGTCCCAGGAGCGCTGGCACTCCTGGAGCAGCCAGAAGCCGGTGAGGTTGCGCAGGAGCCGGATACCGCCGTCGGTGCGGACCTCGTTGGTCAGCCCTGCCCGCAGCGCCGCCTCGTCCAGGACCGGATGGGGAACGACGGCGCCGATGAGGCTCCAGGACCCCGAGGAGATGAACAGGCGAGTCTCGTCACCCCTCAGCCCGAGCGCGTGGACGGCGCAGGCGGTGTCGTGTCCACCGGGGCGCACGATGGTGATCCCCTCCGGCGTCTTGCCGGCCACGGTGGCGTCGTCGACGAGTGGGGGCATCCACCGCTCGGGGATCCCAGTGGCCTCGAGGACCTGAGGCGCCCAGTGCCTCGCCCCGGGGGAGGCGAGCCCGGTGGTCGAGGCGATCGCCCGCCCCGCCTCGGCCGGGGCACCGAGCCGGAGCGCCACCAGGTCGGGCAGCGGCAGGAAGCGGTCGACCCGATCAACGAGTTCCGGCTCCTGCCTCAGGTCCGCGTAGAGCTGGTAGACCGTGTTGATCTGCTGGGGCAGGATGCCGGTCGCTTGCCAGGCCGCCTGCGGGGGGATGGCCCGGTCAAGGTCCGCGGCCCACCGGGCCATGCGCCCGTCGCGATAGGCCCGTGGGGCGCGCAGCAGGTCGCCCTGAGCGTCGAGGAGGCCGTAGTCGACACCCCAGGTGTCGATGCCGATGCTGTCGGGGGCCCGCCCCAGGCGCTCAGTCGCCTCGACGATGCTCCGACGAGCACCGTCCATGATGCGCTCGAGGTCCCAGGTGAGGGTGCCGTGGTCATCCACCGCCTGGTGGTGGAGCCGGAAGACCTCCTCGGTGCTGATGGCTCCCTGACGGTAGCTTCCCAGAACCGCTCGTACGGAGCTGGATCCGAGATCGAGTGCGAGTGCGTGGTGCTCGTCGGTGCTCGTCATGACGTCGGTCCTTCAGCGGTAGAGGGGACCGAAGGTGGCGCAGGCCCTGAAGTCGGCGCTCTCGGGCTCGGCGGTGCCGAAGGGCACCCAGGCCTTGGGGCGCAGGATCCTCTCACGCTCGACGTTGTGCATGTAGACGGGGATGCGCAGCATCGACGCCAGGGTGATGAGGTCGGCGCCGAAGTGCCCGTAACCGGTGGCCGTGTGGTTGGCGCCCCAGTTGGCCATCCAGTCGTAGACGGAGGTGAAGGCGCCCTGGCCGGTCAGGCGCGGAACGAAGAAGGTCGTCGGCCAGGTCGGGTCGGTGCGGTTGACGATCTGGTCGCGCACGTCGTCGGGCAGCTCCACGGTCCAGCCCTCGGAGATCTGGAGGACGGGCCCCTGACCGGCCACGAAGTTGAGGCGCGTCGCAGTGACGGGCATGCCGCCGGCGGTGGTGAAGTGCGTGGAGAAGCCGCCTCCGGGGAAGTACTCGCGCGTGGCGGCGTGGAAGGTGGAGGCCTTCAGGTCCGCCTCGATGTCCGCGTCGGTGATCTGCCACCAGTGCTTGATGATGGGGTTGCCCTCGCCATCCTTCTCCTGGCCAGTGGCGTTGAGAGTCGTCGCCCCGGAGTTGCGCAGGTCGATGAAGCCGTTCTCGGCGCGTCCCTGGAGCTTGTACCCGGTGACCCGCTCGACGGCCTCGGGGCTCCAGTAGGTGCGCACGTCGCTGAACAGCTGGGGACGGTGGGTCAGAACGGAGTTGAAGAGCATGGCGACGGCGTTGCCGGCGTCGCCCTCCGTGGCGAAGACCTTCTCGGGCCGCTTGCCGTTCCAGTCGAAGGTGCTGTTGAGGAAGGTCTCGAGGATGTCGCCGTTGGGCTTGTAGTCCGTCCACTGGCGCTGCCCCTGGAAGCCCGCCGCGATGGCGTCGTGCCCGTCGGCCTCCTCGACGAAGCCGAGCTCGGCCAGGGCGGGGTTGCCCTCCATGAGGTCGCGACCGATGAGGAGCATCTTGATGCAGTAGTCGAACTGCTCGTCGTACTCCTCCTGAGTGAAGCGGTTGGCCTCGGGGTTGCGGTTCTCCCCGATGGTGAGGTTCTCCCGGGCCCATGCCAGAGCGGTCTCGTACTCCTTGTGGTCGTAGATGCCGTGGGCGATACGGCGGTCGATCTCGATCATGTCGATGTACTCGGCCCGCATGCCCAGGTAGTCGACGAAGAACTGCTCGGGGACGCGGCAGCCGGCGATCCCCATGGAGACGGTCCCGATCGAGAGGTAGCTGCGCCCCCTCATGAGGCCGACGCCCAGGGCGGCGCACGCGTAGCGCAGGATATTCTCAACGACGTCGTCGGTCAGGCCCGAGTGGTCGGCGTCCTGCACGTCGTGGCCGTAGATGCCGAAACAGGGGATGCCCAGCATGTTGTAGGCGGCGGCCGCGGCGGCCAGGGTCACGGCCCCCGGTCGCTCGGTGCCGTTGAAGCCCCAGATGGCGTGCGGGATCGAGGGGTCGAGGTCGAGGACCTCGGTGATGTAGTTCCAGGAGGCGGTGACGGTCAGGTCGGCGCACACGTTCTCGGTGCGGAACTGCTCCTTGCAGCGGTTGGCCTCGGCCACTCCTCCGATCGCGGTCTCGGAGACGACGCAGCGCACCGGGCTTCCGTCGGGGTAGGTCAGGCGGGAGGAGATGAGCTCGGCGACATCCTTGGCCAGCTGAGCGGTCTTGTCCTCGAGCGACTCCCTCACACCACGACGGCGTCCATCGATGAGGGGGCGGATTCCGATGGCGGGGTAGGACGCGGTGGGCATGACAAATTTTCCTTTCACTGGGCGACGATGACCAGGACCCACATCAATGTGAGCGCAAACATAGAATGACCCCAACCAAACGGTCATGTCAAGCATGAAAACGAAAAACCGCAACTATAGACATGAGAGCGCCAACATGAGACGATGCCTTGGCACCACTTCTGACGCAACGGGGCGCGCAGCGGTGCGCCCCGGGGAAAGAGCCCACCATGCTTCTCAACGACGCCCGCCAGCAGATCGCCGATGCCTGCTCCCACCTGTCTGACGACGGCCTGGTCGTAGGAACCGCAGGCAACCTGTCCATCCGGGAGGGGGACCTGCTCGCCATCACCCCTTCGGGGCTGCCCTACCAGGACATGCGCCCCGACCTGGTCGCCGTGGTCGAGTACGCCACCGGCAAGCAGGTCGAGGGACCACTCAAGCCCGCCAGCGAGCTGGACCTGCACCTGACCGCGCTGCGGGCGACCGGACAGATGTCGGTGGTGCACACCCACTCCTACGCTGCCACCACCGTGGCCAGCCTCGAGGGCGTGAGCGCGCTCCCGGCTGTGCACTACTACATCTGCATGTTCGGCGGCAGCGACGTGCGGGTGGCCGACTACGCCATCTACGGCTCCCCGGAGCTGGCCGCCAATGTCGAGAAGGCCCTCGAGGGACGTACCGCGGCTCTCATGAGCAACCACGGCTCCGTGGTGACCGGCCCGGAGCTGGCCGCCACCTACGTCCTGGCCCAGGAGCTGGAGTGGGTCTGTGAGCTCTACCTGCGCACACTCGCCGTCGGCAGCCCCAAGATCCTCTCCGACGAGCAGATCGCGGCGGTCGCGCGCAAGATCCGGGACACCGGCTACGGTCAGCACGCCCCGGTCGAGGAGGGCTGAGCGGCGCAGGTCGGAGGAGACGCGGGTTCCAGGCCGGGTAAGGTCTGCCCCATGACGAGGATCGTGGCCGGAACCGTGGGCGGACGCAGGATCGAGGTGCCCCGGTCCGGGACGCGCCCCACCTCCGAGCGCGTCCGCGAGGCCCTCTTCGCCCGCCTGGACCACCACGGGGTGCTCGACGGCGCTCGGGTGCTGGACCTGTACGCAGGCTCCGGGGCCCTGGGCCTGGAGGCCTCGAGCCGAGGAGCCCGTGACGTCACACTCGTGGACTCCTCGCGCGGCGCGTCGGAGACCTGCCGGCGCAACATCCGGGCACTGGACCTGCCAGGGGTGTCGGCGGTGACCGCGAAGGCGGCCGCCTTCCTGGCCGGCGCAGCGGGTGCCCCGGTGGACCTGGCGCTGCTCGATCCGCCCTATGAACTGAGCGAGGAGGAACTCACCGCGCTCCTCACCCTCCTGGCCCGCAGCGAGGACCCGTGGCTGGCGCCGCACGCCGTCGTCGTCGTCGAGCGCTCGACGCGCTCACCGGAGCCCACCTGGCCGCAGGGGATGCAGCGCTTCGCGGACAAACGGTACGGCGAGACCACGATCTGGTTCGCCGAGCCCGCCTAAGCCCAACCCATCATGCTCTTGCGAGGAAGGCCTGGGACTCCTCGTCGAGACGCTCGACGATCGCAGACGCCAGGGCCCGGTGCTCGCGCAACTGCGGATCGGCGGTCACGATTCGCTCGGCCTCGCGCCTCGCAGTCGCGATAAGACGCGCATCGCGAGTCACCCGCAGCAGGTCCAGACCGGAGGAACGTCCCGACTGCGAGGACCCCAGGACGTCGCCCTCACTGCGCAGGTCCAGGTCGGCCTCGGCCAGGGCGAAGCCGTCCGTGGTGGAGGCGAAGGCCTTGAGGCGGTGGAAGGCGGTGGAGCCAACCTCCGCACCGGTGACCGCCACGCAGACCGACTCCCGACCTCCGCGTCCGACCCGACCGCGCAGCTGATGAAGCTGGGACAGACCGAAGCGGTCGGCATCCAGGATGACCATCATGGACGCCTCGGGCACGTCCACGCCCACCTCGATAACAGTGGTCGCAACCAGGACCGGCGTGGCGCCGGAGGCGAAGTCAGCCATGACGGCAGCCTTGTCCTCGCTGCTCATACGTCCGGTGAGGACCCCGACGTCGAGACCGGCCAGGGCCGGCTCCGCACCCAGCCGTTGCCTCCACTCCTCGACGGCCGCCAGCGGGCGATCCGGACGCCGACCGGTCGCCTCCGGCTCCAGCAGGTCCGAAGCCCACGCGGCGTCCGCATCGGAGTCCTCCGCAGCCTCCCCCTGAAGAGGCTCGTCATCACCGACCTCGATCCGCGGGCAGACGACGTAGACACGCCCACCAGCGGCGATCTCCTTGGCGGCGCGTCGCCAAATGCCTTCCACCCAGGAGGTTCGCGACCAGGGCACCAGGTGCGTGGGGACGGGGCTGCGCCCGGCGGGCAGCTCGTCGAGGACGGAGGTCGCCAGGTCGCCGAAGACCGTCATGGCAATGGTGCGCGGGATCGGGGTAGCGGTCATGACCAGCAGGTGGGGGGTGTGGCGCTGACCTGTGGCCGGGTCGGTGACGCCGCCGCGCTCACGCAGGGCGTCGCGCTGGGCAACGCCGAAACGGTGCTGCTCATCGACGACGACCAGCCCCAGGAAGGGAATCTGCACCGTGTCCGACAGCAGGGCGTGGGTCCCCACGACGATGGCCGGCTCGCCTGCGGCCAGGTCGGCCAGGGTACGGCGGCGCCGGACGGCTGGGGTGGAGCCGGTCAGCAGATGGACCCGGGTGGAGCGTTCGGCGCCATCGAGCATCCCGAGACGGGCCAGGGGGCCGAGAAACGTCTCCAGGGAGGAGTGGTGCTGGGCCGCGAGCACCTCAGTGGGGGCCAGGAGGGCCGCCTGACCTCCGCCTCCGACCACCTGGAGCATGGCGCGCAGGGCCACGAGGGTCTTGCCACTGCCCACGTCACCCTGGAGGAGGCGCTGCATGGGGACGGTACTGGCCAGATCGGCAGCGATCTCCTGGCCGACCCGCACCTGTCCGGCGGTGAGGTCATAGGGCAGGGCGGTGTCGAGGTCGGCTCTCAGGGAGGCAGTCGCCTCCGGCTCCGGCCATGCCACCGCGGTCCGGGTGCTCTCGTGGTGAGCCCGACGCTGGGCCAGGGCCACCTGAAGAACGAGAGCCTCCTCATGGCGCAGCCGGCTCCGGGCGGCCTTCCACTGGCGGGCGTCCTCGGGCCGGTGCACCCAGCGGTAGGCGGTGTAGGCGTCGACAAGACCGGCCGAATGCCGTAGCTCGTCAGGCAGAGGCTCGGGGACATCATCCACCCCCAGCTGATCCAGAACGATCTGTACCGCCTTGGCCACCGACCATGAGGGGAGGGCCTCCGTACCCGGGTAGATGGGCATGGGACGGGCCAGGAGAGCCTCGCGCTCAGCCTCGTCGAGCTCATCGAGGACGTACAGGCGCGGGTTGGACAACTGCTTGCGTCCGCGATGGAGTCCTACCTTGCCGCTCATGAGCACGGTGGTTCCAGGCGCCAACTGGGTCGCGCGGGCGCGCATCTGACCCGCCGCGCCGAACTGGACGACATCCATGGTGGAGACGCCGTCGGTAACGGTGGCCTCCATGAGGGCCGGCGCCCGGCCGGAGCGGGTGCGCCGGGAGGAGGCCCGCACGATCTGGGCCTGGATGGTGGCCTGCTCGCCCTTGACGAGTAAGCGCATGTCGGTCAGGTCTCCCCAGGAGTCGTAGCGCCGAGGCAGGAGACGCAGCAGGTCGGCCCCGGTCTCCACCCCCTGCTTGGCGAGCTGGGCGGCGGTGCGCTTGCCCACGAGCCGGCTCAGCGGGCGCTGCAGGATGCCGACGCCACCACGACGCGGAGCGCAAGGCGAGCGATCAGTCGAACTGGGCACGGTCCCCACCATAATCCGAAGACGCCCCGGGTTCTCCCATACTCCTCAACAGTCGCCGACACGCATCAGTGACGTCACATCCAGCCAGTGGCTGCTCGGGCTACTCGATGGCGATAAGGACGTCGGGATGCTCCTGACCCCCGGCGTGGACGGCGACCTCCACGTCCTCACCGACCACCTGCCCACGAGCACCCACCGCCGCGCTGGCCGCCAGAGCCCCGACGTCACGACCGGCGTTGCGGCCGGTGATGACGGTGAGGAGCTCGTCGGAGGGCCGCAGCGCGGCGGCCACGACACGGGCTACGGCATCGGCATCGGCCTGAGCACCGTTGAGGGCAATGGTGCGCAGGCCTGCAGCGGCGCTCCAGGCGCGGCGGGCCAGCTCTGCCAACTCAGCCTCCTCGACGCGCCCCGCCAGAGCGACGGTGGCCGCCAGGACCCGGGCCTCGTCATCGGTGTCGCACACGAGGAGCTGAATGCCCTCGGCGGCGTATCGCTCCGACTGCGCCCCTGTCTGCATCCCGGCCTGAGCGGTCTCACGGGCACTGCCGCCTGCGCCCCTCGTCGCTCCGACCGGAGGACGGACGGCGGAGACGGCGGAGCGAGCCGCCAGGAACCGGGCGGCATCGTGGGCAGCCTCGGTGCAGGCGGCATCGCAGGGCAGCACGATGACCTGGGAGGCGCCCAGGTCCGCAGCGGCGCGGGCGATACCCTCCCTATCAGGATCGAGGACGACGGCAGCACCGGAACGGGCGAGCTGCTCGATGAGCCCAGGGGCGCGGGTGCAGGCGATGACACCGATCCCTGCCTGTCGCGATCGCGCAACCAGACGCGCCCCCTCCGCTGATACGGAGCGTGGCGCAGCAGCCTGGGAAGGGTGCATGCGTACCGATTTGGCCTTGCGCTTGGCTCGGCGGGCAGCCAGACGCTCAAAAGAGACCACCTGACCTGTGGGGTCGGAGACGATCGACCCCCACGGGGACGGGGGCTCATCGGTGGCGGCCACCAGGGCGGTGGGATGAAGGTGGTGGATGCAGATCTGACGGGCGCTGCCCACACGCGGCAGTGCGGCACGCGGCGTGTCGGTGTGGACGTGGACCTGATAGAGCCCCACCCCCAAGGCGTCAGGGGTGCCGACGACACCCACGGAGTCACCAACGTGTTCCAGGTCGCGACGCAGCTGCCCGGCCTGAACCGCAGTCGCCTCCAGCAGGTACATGACCTCGAACTCGCCGGTGGACATACCCAGGGGCGTAGGACCAACACCGTGCGCCACACCGCCCTCGGCCAGGTCGGCAAGCATCTGGCGGGCGACGGCCGTGTAGGGAGCGTGCTCGTCGGCGTCCTCATGGCCCTCGCGCAGCTCTGGCGCCTCATCCCCGCTGCCGACATCCTGGATCGCTTCGACGGTGTCCGACAAACAGGTCAGCAGCAGCATGAAGGCCGCTCCCCCGGCATCCACTGGGCCGTGTCCCAGGCCAGCGGTCTCCACGACGGACTCCTGAGAGCCGAAGGCGGCGGCAGCGGCGATCACGCTGAGGGTGGCGGGTGAATCGGCAGTCGCCTCCTCCAGCGCGGCCCGGGCGGCCGTGGCAGCGTCCCTGGCCACGGACAGCAGGGTGCCTGCCACCGGGCGGGAGACTGCTGCCCAGGTGGTATCCGCCATGGCCTCGTAGGCGTGGACGAGTTCAACGGGACGCAGACCGGTGGGGTCGGGGGCATCAGCGCAGACATCCGCGAAGGCGGCCAGCGCCTGGGAGACCAGGAGGCCCGAGTTCCCACGAGCACCGCGCACGGCACCGTCGGCTGCGGCGCGGGCGACTTGGGCGGCGTCTGCGGCCCGGCCCAGACGGTGGAGGGCGTCGGAGGCCGAACGCAGGGTGAGCAGGACGTTGGTTCCCGTGTCGGCATCCGGCACCGGGAAGACATTGAGGATATCGACAAGGTCCCGGGTCTGATCGGCGACGATCTCGGCCAGCGCGATCCAACGTCGCACTGCGGCCCCGTGCAGTGCATGGGCGTCAGGGACAGGAGTGGTGGAGCGGTGTCCTTGCGACTGCGCCATTTTCGCCTCCCCTGCGTCCTAGCCACGACCACACCATGCGTCTCACGCTGCGAACGCCTTATGTTCCGCTGCATGATCTGCAAACGTGCTGGCGTTCAGCGAGTCTGATTCACGGCCAGGCCGAGCCCCTGAATTGATTGTGCTTTCAGAGTACCTGCCTGAACACATTCCTCCCACCGGAGTGAGAACCGTCCACAACGGCCTGTTATGGGCGCAAGGAAGCCGATTGAACACCCGAACCACCGACACGCAGGTCAAACTGCGTACCACTGCACCCAACTGAAGCAAACATTCATCATATGGTGAGATCAAACACGTTTACGACCTAACGATTATGCATTTTCCACCCTCTGGACACGCCAACATGTGCCCGACCCCACGCTCCCCCAGCTTGGGAGGGCACCGATCGGTCCGCTATTGTTTCCGGGTTGCCCGGCGCCCCGCGCCTGGGCGGTAGGACCTGACGCCGGGCACCGTCCTGAGCGTTGAAGCATTGAAGATCAGGAGTGAGACCGTGGCTGCTGTGTGCGACGTTTGCGGCAAGGGCCCCATCTTCGGCAAGAGCGTCTCGCACTCCCACGTGCGGACCAACCGCCGGTGGAACCCCAATATCCAGCGTGTGCGTGCCCTCGTCAACGGCGCCCCCAAGCGCCTCAACGTGTGCACGTCCTGCCTCAAGGCCGGTAAGGTGACGCGCAACATCTGAGCGAACCGCCTCGAGCCCTTCGAGCGCGAGGCCGCCGCTGCGCCTGCAGTCGGCGGCCTTTGTCGTGCTTCAGGCCCATTCGAGAAGCGGTGACTCAGGTTCCGGCGAAGTGGTCCCACCCGGCGTACTCGCCAACCGGTTGTCCGCCTACGAGCACACCCGGCCGGTGGTCGAGTCCGTCGGCCCGCGGACTCCGAGGGGCCAGTACCCGCCCCATCACCACGGCGTCTGCCGGTAGATGCTCTGCGCAGTCCGCCGGAACGGTGGCGAGCATCCCGTGATCCTCTCCCCCGGTGAGCAGCCAGTCGCGGGCCAGGGCGCGTGCCGCCTGTCCTCGGCCGCCTGCCACGAGCGCGGCGACCGACTCGAGGAAGGAGGTCTCGGGCAGATTCCCCGGATCATTGAAGTCGATGACGACGCCGCTGGCCCGGGCAATCCGTCCGGCGTCGCGCAGCAATCCGTCCGAGACGTCCATCATGGAGGTGGCTCCGGCATCGGCCAGGGCGGGGCCCGCCGCCAGAGCCGGAGTCGGCGCCCGGAAGGCGGCCAGGCAGTCCCGGACCTGAGGCAGGTCCCAATACTGCTCCGCCGCAGTCCGCTTCCCAGCACTGAGCAGAGCCAGTCCGGCCGCACTGCGCCCGAGAGTACCGGCGTGGACAACGAGGTCGCCGGGACGGGCACCACTTCGCAGGACCGGCGCCCTGCCCTCGAGGTCGCCCAGGACCGTGACGGCCACGACCAGCGACTCCCCGCCACTGAGGTCGCCGCCGACGACGCCGGCCCCGCAGGACTCACAGCCCTGCGCCAGCCCCAGGGCGAAGTCCCGCACCCAGACCACCGGTGTGGCCGGCGGCATGACGAGGCCGACGACGAGCGCAACCGGCCGAGCCCCCATAGCGGCGGCGTCGGCGAGGTTCTGGGCCGCAGCCCTTGCACCGACATCGCGCCCCGAGGACCACTCGGTGCGGAAGTGGTGCCCCTCGACCAGGACGTCGGTGCTCACGGCCGTGCGTGCATCAGGGAAGGACAGGACGGCGCAGTCGTCCCCAGTGGCGATCGGAGCCTGAGGTCCACGCGGCAGGAGCGGGGTGATGACGGCGAGGAGCTCCTCCTCGCTGAGGTCACCGACCTGCGCAGTCTTGCCGCTGGGAAGAGCCGGTTCAGCGGTTGACATCGGTGGAGCGGGACAGGGCCAGCTCAATGAGCTCGGAGACCAAATCGGTGTACTCCAGGCCGGAGACCTGCCACATGTAGGGGTACATGGAGAAGGGAGTGAAGCCGGGCATCGTGTTGATCTCGTTGACCACCGCCTCGCCGGCATCGGTGAGGAAGAAGTCGACTCGGGCCAGCCCCTCACAGCCGACGGCCTCGAACGCCCGGGCGGCGGTGTCCATGATGAGAGACCTCTCCTCGGCGCCGATGCGCGCCGGGCAGACCATGGCGACGGCGTCATGGGCCAGATACTTGGTCTCGAAGTCGTAGAACTCGCCGGCGCCCTGGGAGGTATCCATGGCGATCTCGCCGGGCTCGGCCACGCGAGGGGCGTCTGCGTCGCGTCCCTCGAGGACGGCGACCTCGATCTCACGCCCCACCATGCCGCTCTCCACGAGGACCTTGGGATCGACGGCCCGGGCCGCCTCGATGGCACCGGGAAGCTGCTCGGGGCACTCGACCTTGCTGATACCCAGGGAGGATCCGGCTCGGGCCGGCTTGACGAACAGGGGGTAGCTGAGGGACCGACAGGCCTCCAGGATCGCCTCGGGGTCGCGCTTCCAAGCGTGTGGGCCGACGGCGACGTACGGGGCCGTGGCGATGCCGGCCGCCCCCAGGAGCACCTTGGTGACCTGCTTGTCCATACCCGCGGCACTGGCCATCACCCCGCAGCCGACGTAGGGCAGGCCCATCATCTCCAGCATTCCCTGGATGGTTCCGTCCTCCCCATAAGGCCCGTGCAGCAGCGGCAGGACCACGTCGACCTGGCCGAGCACCTGGGGGCCTGCGGGCGCGGCCACCGTGAGGTCGCCACCTCCCAGCGGGGCGGTGAGGACCCCCCGCCCCAGCCCGTCCGCGGTGATCCGCGCCGGCGGTCGGCTATCGCTCAGTTCGAGGGCGGCCGGGTCGTCCTCAACGAGCAACCACTGGCCCTCACCAGTGATGCCCACAGGGAGGACCTCGTAGCGATCACGGTCGATGGCCGACAGGACCCCGGCGGCGGTGGCGCAGGAGATCGTGTGCTCACCGCTACGGCCGCCGAAGACGACGGCGACACGCACCTTGGAGTTGTCAGGACTGGGAACGGAGGGGCCGGTTTCCTGGAGGTCTGTCATAGGTCCCACGCTACCGCGCGAGGCCCCGTATGCTGATAACACCCTGAGATCCTGAAACAACACGGGGCACCCCGTCGCCCCATCAGAAGGAGGCAACAATGCACCGACGCAGCCCCGTCGTACCACTCACCCTGCTGGCAGGCACGGCCCTGATGCTCAGTGCCTGCACACTGGATACGCCATCATCCACCGCCACCCTCACCGGCTCCTCCACCACCCCTACCGCCGCCAAGACCGGCTCCTCCACCACCGCGACACCGGACGCAGCTCCCGGAGCGACGAGTAGCGCGCCGTCGGGCACCCCGGAGGACAACAGTTCGGAGGCCCCCGACTGGGGTTCCGGCTCCCAGGGCGAACAGGCCGCCGAGGGCAGCACCCTCACGGTCTCCGACCTCAGGGTCGGAAACCACCCGAAGGAGGGCTTCAGCCGGGTGGTGGTGGAGTTCGACGGACAAGGGGCGCCGGGCTGGAACCAGCCGCAGTGGGACGTCCCGGCCTACACCTCGGGCAAGGGAGATCCGATCACGGTTCAAGGGGACCATACGATGGTGGTCCGAGGCACTGGTGTGGCCGCCGTGCCCCCGGACGGGCAGAAGAAGATCGGCCATCGACAGATCACACCCACCGACTACGCAAACGACGGCAGCAGCATCGACTCGGTCTACATCGACCCCGGTTTTGAGGGCGAGTTCCAGGTGGTGCTGGGCACCGACTCTCAGACCTACCGCATCTTCAACCTGTCCAACCCCACACGCCTGGTCATCGACATCGCCCACGACTGAACCAGGACTGAACCCGCCCACGACTAGCCCCTCCGCTCCAGCACCAAGACGGCGTCCGCACGTGGCAGTGGCAGGCGTCCTACCGTCTACGTCTCCGACGGGGCGGCATGCACGCCCTCGGCCTTGCGGGGGCGGGCCAACAGCGCGTCAGTTACCTGGGCAACGCTGGCGGCGCCCTCGACAACGGTGACGACTCCTGCGGTGATCGGCATGTCCACGCCGTGGGACCGGGCCAGGTCGAGGACGGCGCGGGCGGACTTGGCGCCCTCGGCCACGCCCCGAGAGGCCGCGGCGGCTTCAGCCACGCTCATCCCCTGACCGAGGTGGCAGCCGAAGGTCTGATTGCGGCTCAGGGGTGAGGAGCAGGTGGCCACCAGGTCACCCATACCGGCCAGCCCGGAGAAGGTCTCAGGACGGGCGCCGAGCTTCAGGCCCAGGCGGGTGATCTCCACCAGGCCCCGGGTGATGATCGTGGCCTTGGAGTTGTCCCCCAGCCCCCGGCCCGAGGCGGCTCCAACGGCCAGGGCGATGACGTTCTTGACCGCCCCGCACAACTCGACGCCCAGAACGTCGGTGTTCGTGTAGGGGCGGAAGGTACCCGTGGCGCACATGGCGGCGACCCGGGCAGCGACCTGCTCGTCGTCGGCGGCGACCACGGTGGCGGTGGGCTGTCCGGCGGCGATCTCGTCGGCGAGATTGGGCCCGGAGACGACGACGACGCGGGAGCGGTTGATGCCCAGGACCTCGACCAGGACCTCGCTCATTCGCAACCCGGTGCCCAGCTCGACCCCCTTCATGAGGGAGACGGCCACAGCGTCGTCGGCCAAGGCACCACGGAGAGGTTCAAGGACCCCTCGGGCCTCCTGGGAGGGCACGGCCACGACGACGACACCCGCCCCCTTCACGGCCCCGACCAGGTCGGTGGTGGCCGTAACCTCAGGGGGCAGACGGTGGCCGGGGACATAGCGCTCATTGGTACCGGCATTGATCTCGTCGGCCACCTCCTGACGCCGGGCCCAGATCGTCGTCGGGGTGCCGGCCTGGGCCAGGAGGCCGGCGAAGGTGGTGCCCCAGGCGCCCGAGCCGATGACGACCGCCCGATGCGCCGCTGCATGGCCGATACGTCTCGTCCGGTTCACTGTCCGGCCTCCTGACTCTCTCCGGCCTCAGACTCCTGGCCACTCGACTCAGGTAGAGGGTCGGGGCGGCGCACACCGATCCTGCCCTTGCCGGGGTCGCCGTCGTAGTGCATGTCAAAGGGCCGGGGGGCCTTCTCACCCCTGAGCCCCTCCACCAGGACGGTGATGGCCCGCATGATCTCAGCGGTGCAGGCGCGCACGGCCTCGCGGTCCTGAGTGTCCCTACCGAATCGGGACAGATCCATCAACTCGCCGAAGACGACACGCACTTCCTTGCGCGGGAAGGGGTGGAGACGGCGTCCGTAAGTGTCCAGGATCTCATGTGCCCCCCACTGCCCCATGGGCAGGACGGGTGCACCACTGGTCATGGCCAGCCGGGCCGCCCCGGTCTTGGCGACCATCGGCCACTTGAGAGGGTCGCGTGAGAGGGTACCCTCAGGAAAGATCATGATGGCTCCGCCGTCAGCCAGCACGTCACCTGCGGCCTTGAGAGCGGCGGCGGCGTTCTGGGTGCCCCGTTGGACCGGGATCTGGCCGCCGGCCCGCAGGATCGAGCCGAGTACCGGAACCTTGAACAGGGTGGACTTGGCCAGGGAGTAGACCGGCACGTCAGCGTCGACCAGGGCGCGCATGGCCGTGAGCGAGTCAAGATCGGTCAGGTGGTTGGCCACGGCGATGAAGCCGCCCTCACGAGGGATGTTCTCCAGGCCGGTCACCGTCTGCCGGGACACCATCTTGAGGAACGGGATGATCGCCCCGCGTGCGGCGAAGCGGTAGAACGGAGTCATGGGGCGTGTTGAAGGCACGGGTGAACTCTATCCGCTCACGAAGCCCATCCGATCCCGAGCCGCGCCAGACCTCCCTCGCCCCGGTCAAGACCGCGCACGTGCCGACGAGTGACTCAGTCGTCTCAGCTCAGGCAAGGCGGGTGACAGCGGCGTTGAGGGACTCCAGCTTGGACATGAAGTGCTCGTAGCCGCGGTCGATGAGGTTGACGCCCTCGACCCGGCTGGTGCCCTCGGCGGTCAGGGCAGCGATGAGGTGGGAGAAGCCACCGCGCAGGTCGGGGACGACGATATCGGCCCCAGTCAGCGGCGTGGGCCCGGAGACGACCGCGGAGTGGTAGAAGTTGCGCTGGCCGAAGCGGCACTCGGTTCCACCCAGGCACTCGCGGTAGACCTGGATGGTGGCCCCCATCTTGCGAAGGGCGCCGGTGAACCCGAAGCGGTTCTCGTAGACGGTCTCGTGAACGATGGACAGGCCCTGGGCCTGGGTGAGCGCCACGACGAGAGGCTGCTGCCAGTCGGTCATGAATCCGGGGTGGACGTTGGTCTCCACCACGATCGAGCGCAGGTCACCGCCGGGGTGGTAGAAGCGGATGCCCTCGTCAGTGACGTCGAAGGCGCCCCCCACCTTGCGGAAGGTGTTGAGGAAGGTGGTCATGTGGCTCTGGTGGGCTCCGCGCACGAACACGTCCCCACGAGTGGCCAGTGCGGCCGAGGCCCAGGAGGCGGCCTCGATGCGGTCGGGCAGGGCCGAGTGGGTGTAGCCGCACAGCTCGTCGACACCTTCAACGTGGATGGTGCGGTCGGTGTCCACCGAGATGATGGCGCCCATCTTCTGCAGGACGTCAACCAGGTCCATGATCTCCGGCTCGACAGCCGCGCCCCGCAACTCGGTCAGCCCGCGGGCGCGCACGGCGGTGAGCAGGGTCTGCTCAGTAGCTCCGACTGAGGGGTAGGGCAACTCGATGACCGTGCCGTTGAGGCCGGCGGGGGCGGTCAACCGGATGCCCTGGGCCTGCTTGTCGACGATGGCGCCGAACTGGCGCAGGATCTCCAGGTGGAAGTCGATGGGGCGGTCGCCGATGCGACACCCGCCCAGGTCGGGGATGAAGGCCTCCCCCAGGCGGTGCAGGAGCGGGCCGCAGAACAGGATCGGAATGCGCGAGGAGCCGGCGTGCGCGTCGATATCGGCCATGTGTGCGGACCCGACCTTGGAGGAGTCCAGCTGGAGGACGCCCTCACGCTGGTCGTAGTCGATGCTCACACCGTGCAGGCTCAGCAGCCCCGAGACCACGTCGACATCCCGGATGAGGGGAACGTTGCGCAGAACCGAGGGGGATGACCCCAGCAGGGCCGCCACCATCGCCTTGGGAACCAGGTTCTTGGCTCCGCGGACGGTGATCTCACCAGTCAGCGGGCGACCGCCCTCGACCTGGAGCAGACCGTCGACCATGCGCACCTCCATGACGTCATCTGGGCATGCCGTGCGCGTTGAGCCGGGTACCCATCCTCGCGCGGGCGCGCAAGGCCGTCCCAGCATAAGCGCAGCGGAGGGGCTCCCAGTGCCGTTTTCCTGCCCGCATCAGGTGGCCTTCGACTCACAGTAAGTCTCGATCAATATGCAAGGATGTCACATCAAACCCGATGAAAACCGATGAATACGGCCGGTACCCGCCCCGGACTCGGCCACCCCGGCCGCCCTCAAGGCCGGGGCATGTCCACAGCTCGGGCCGGAACAACCTCCTGGGCGGGCAGATGCCTGGCCGGCTGGGTGCGCGGCTTGAAGGCGGGGCGGGCCTCCTCGTAGTCACGGATGGCGTCCTCCTGGGTGAGGGTCAGGGAGATGTCATCGAGCCCCTCCATGAGGATCCAGCGCACATAGTCATCAATGGTGAAGGCGCAGCGGAACGCTCCGGCCTCGACCGTACGGTTCTCCAGGTCCACCGTCACCTCGGTGCCCGGCTCGGTCTCGAGGATCTTCCACAGCTGCTCGCAGTCCTCCTGGGTCACGACCCCGGCCACCAGTCCCTGCTTGCCGGCGTTGCCGCGGAAGATGTCAGCGAAGCGGGGAGCCAGGACAACCTTGAACCCGTAGTCCTTGAGCGCCCACACGGCGTGCTCCCGCGAGGAGCCCGTGCCGAAATCAGGACCTGCAACGAGCACCGAGGCCCGTTTGTAAGCGTCCTGATTGAGGATGAAGTCGGGCTCACCGGCCCGCCAGGAGGCGAACAGGGCGTCGTCGAAGCCCGTACGGGTGATGCGTTTGAGGTAGACCGCCGGGATGATCTGGTCGGTGTCGACGGCGCTGCGCCGCAACGGGGCACCGATGCCTGTGTGTCGGATGAACTTGTCCACAGTCTCTGAGCTCCTTGCCTCTGTCTGGTCGTCTTCGTGCACAGGGCCCGGACGCTACAGGCCGGTCGTCGGGTGCACGGTGGCCGCCGGCTGCGGCACCGCCGAGACCACTGGGATGTCGACAGCATCCAGCGCCCGGTCGTCGCCGACGCAGTCCACGGGGCGCGGAGGCAGGTCCCCCGGTGCCGACAGGGCCCCGCGCACGGCGGTGGCCGCTGCGACGACGGGTGAGACAAGGTGGGTGCGTCCGCCCTTACCCTGACGCCCTTCGAAATTGCGGTTGGAGGTGGAGGCGGCACGCTCCCCGGCGGAGAGCTTGTCGGGGTTCATGGCCAGACACATGGAGCATCCGGCGTTGCGCCACTCGGCCCCGAAACTCGTGAAGACCCGGTCCAACCCCTCGGCCTCGGCCTGAAGGCGCACCCGGGCGGAGGCGGGCACCACGAGCATACGCAACCCGTCGGCCTTCTTGCGTCCGCGCACCACCTCTGCGGCGGCCCGTAGGTCCTCGATACGGCCGTTGGTGCACGAGCCGATGAAGACGGTGTCGACCTTGATGTCGCGCAGGGGCGTTCCCGGAACGAGATCCATGTACTCCAGGGCCCGCTCAGCGGCCAGCCGCTCGGTGGCATCGGCGATGCTCTCGGGGTCAGGGACGGCGGCGGACAGCGGTAGGCCCTGTCCAGGGTTGGTGCCCCAGGTGACGAAGGGCTCGATGTCCTTGGCCTCGAGTACCACCTCGGTGTCGAAGACGGCGTCGGGGTCGGTGCGCAGACCGGACCAGTACTCCACGGCGGCGTCCCAGTCCTCGCCGACGGGTGCGTGAGGGAGGCCCCTGAGATAGTCGAAGGTGGTCTGGTCAGGGGCGATCATGCCGGCTCGGGCCCCGCCCTCGATACTCATGTTGCAGACCGTCATGCGGGCCTCCATCGAGAGCTGCTCGATGGCGCGGCCGCGGTACTCGATAACGTGCCCCTGAGCCCCATTGGTGCCGATCTTGGCGATGATGGCCAGGATGATGTCCTTGGCCCCACTGCCCGAGGGCAGGTCGCCGTCAATGGTGACGCTCATTGTCTTGAAGGGAGCGATGGGCAGGGTCTGAGTGGCCAGGACGTGCTCGACCTGAGAGGTACCGATACCGAAGGCGAGCGCCCCGAAGGCGCCATGGGTGGAGGTGTGGGAGTCGCCGCAGACCACGGTCATACCGGGCTGGGTCAGCCCCAGCTGCGGACCGACGGCGTGGACGATGCCCTGGTCGGCATCCCCCAGTGGGTGCAGACGTACCCCGAACTCGGTGCAGTTGGCGCGTAAGGCCTCGATCTGGGCACGGCTGGTGACGTCGGCGATGGGGAGGTCGATATCGAGGGTGGGAGTGTTGTGGTCCTCGGTGGCGATGGTCAGGTCAGTACGGCGAACCCTGCGTCCGGCCAGACGCAGTCCCTCGAAGGCCTGGGGGCTGGTGACCTCGTGAACCAGGTGGAGGTCGATGTACAGCAGGTCGGGGGCGCCATCGCTACCCTTGGACACCACATGATCACGCCAGACCTTCTCGGCGAGAGTCATTCCCATCGACTTCATCCTCTCAGAAACAGCTGATCGCAACCACGCCGGCCTCACAAGCCCGCGAGACGCCGTGCAGACCGCAAGAGGCGGCCGCGCCTCCTCTGACGCCGCAGGTTCTTACCCGGCCCCAGGATGCTGACACGGTGCCGCTTCCGGGGCCGACCCTAACTTGAAATCTCATACCTTGAAATGTCAGTATCAGAGTATGGACGGCTCCTTAGACAACGATAGCAGCGGCGTCGGCGTGATCGACAAGGCGGCCCTGGTGATGAGCGCACTGGAGTCGGGACCTGCGACTCTGGCCCAGCTCGTGTCCACCACCCATCTTGCCCGCCCCACGGCACACCGCATCGCGGTCGCCCTGGAGTTCCACCGCCTGGTCACCCGCGACTCCCAGGGGCGCTTCATCCTGGGCCCCAGGCTCACCGAGCTGGCCTGCGCCGCGGGCGAGGATCATCTCCTGGCCGCCGCCGGACCAGTGCTGGCGGCTCTGCGCGACAAGACCCACGAGTCCGCACAACTCTACCGCCGTCAGGGTGACGTGCGCATCTGCGTGGCCAATGCCGAGCGCCCCATCGGGCTACGTGACTCCATCCCCGTGGGCGCCACCATGTCCATGCAAGGCGGTTCCGCCGCCCAGGTGCTGCTCGCCTGGGAGGAGCCCGACCGCCTGCACCGCGGTCTGACGGGCGCGCGCTTCACCGCCACCATGCTCTCGGCGGTCCGACGTCGGGGCTGGGCCCAGTCGGTCGGGGAGCGGGAACCCGGAGTTGCTTCGGTCTCGGCGCCGGTGCGTGGGCCGGGGGGCAAGGTCGTAGCGGCAATCTCAATCTCCGGGCCCATCGAGCGCATGGGCCGTCAACCAGGCCGCACCCATGGACACGTGGTCGTGGCGGCAGCACGCCGCCTGTCCGAGGTTCTGCGCAACAACGACGAGAGCTGACTCCCGTCCCCGTGCGGGCCGGAGGACGGCACAGAGCACCACCGAGACCGGAGCGAGGCCGGAGAGGACCTCGATAGACTCCCAGTATGCGACGCACCCTGCTGGTCACCAACGACTTTCCCCCCGTTGTGGGCGGCATCCAGTCCTACCTGGACGATTACACCCAGCGCCTGCCCCCCGCCGACCTCACCGTCCTGGCATCCACCCCGCCCGAGGGCCTCCAGGCCGCCGAGACCTTCGACCGCAGGGCACCCTTCGACGTGGTGCGTATGCCCACCCATATGCTCCTACCAACCCCGGACGTGCGCAGGCGCATGCAGCAACTGATTCGCGATCGAGGCATCGAGACCGTGTGGTTCGGCGCCGCCGCACCGCTCGGCCTGCTGGGCCGCGCAGCGAAGCGGGCCGGCGCGACCCGCGTGATCGCCACCACTCACGGACATGAGGTCGGTTGGGGGATGATACCGGGCGCCCGCCAGGCACTGCACCGGATCCTCCGCGACGCCGACGTGGTCACCTACATCTCTGACTACACGCTGGGCAGGCTCCGCCCCCATATGCCGCACGGTCAACAGGTACTCCGTCTCCCCAGCGGCATCGACGTCGAGCGTTTCCGTCCCGACGCCGAGGCCCGCTCGGCCCTACGGGCCCGTTACGGCCTGGGTGAGGCCCCGACCGTCGTGTGCGTCTCACGGCTCGTGGCACGCAAGGGCCAGGACTCGCTGATCGAGGCCTGGCCCCGGGTGATCGAGCACCTCCCCGGAGCCAGACTGGTAATCGTGGGCTGGGGCTCCTACGCCAAGAGGTTGGCCATGCTCCGCCGCACCTCGCCGACACGAGGATCGATCACCCTCACCGGCGAAGTGACTGTCGCCGAACTACCCGGTCATGTCGCGATGGGTGATGTCTTCGCCATGCCATGCCGTACGCGGAGAGGCGGTCTCGACGTCGAGGGGCTGGGCATCGTTTTCCTCGAGGCCTCGGCCACGGGGCTGCCCGTCATCGCCGGTACAAGTGGTGGTGCACCCGAAACGGTGGTCGAGGGGACCACCGGCGATATCGTCGACGGTCGCGACCAGGACGCCCTGGTGACAGCGCTGGTCCGCCAGCTGTCGGACCCGGCGCTGAGAGCTCGGATGGGGGCTGCGGGGCGAACGCTGATGCAGGAGCGATGGACGTGGCCCCCCCTGGTTGCGGGTCTCATCAGAGCGATCGACGCACGGTAATCGACGCGCGACCCAGCGAGGACACGATGAGACTCGGGAGGTCAGCAGTGGTCGAGACCAGTGAGACGGTTAGGCACTGTGCGAGGCACGCCCGACACGCAGCTGGGCGATCGCGGTCTCGAAATCCTCCAAGGAACTGAAGTCGGAGTAGACGGAGGCGAAACGCAAGTAGGCGACCTCGTCGAGGTCGCGCAGCGGCCCGAGGATCGCCAGACCCACGTCGTGGGACTCCACGAGGGCCTGTCCGGTCGCCCGGATCGACTCCTCCACCTTGTGGGCCAGCAGGGCAAGATCGTCATCGGAGACAGGACGGCCCTGGCAGGCGCGCCGCACCCCGACCATCACCTTGTCACGACTGAAGGGCTCAACAGCACCGGAGCGTTTACGGACCGACAGACTGGCAGTCTCCAGGGTGGTGAAGCGGCGCCCGCACTGCTGGCACTCACGACGACGACGGATCGAGGTACCGTCCTCCGCAGTCCGGGAGTCCACCACGCGCGAGCCGTCGTGACGGCAGAAGGGGCAGTGCACGCCTGCGACCTCCGATCTCACAGAACTACCCATCGGTCCATCGGAGAGTAAACGCCCGGCGGGCCACCCCGCAAGCCTGCCTCACAGTACGACCCGCATATCAACAGACCCTCAGCCGACTGGGACCTCAAGGGTCTGCCCAGAGTGGACAGCGGCGCTCTGCAGGCCGTTGAGACTCACAATCCGAGCCACCATTGCGGGGACGTCTGAGGTCCCGCTCGCTGCGGCGATCTCCCACAGGGACTGGCCGGGACGGACCACGGTGGTAGTTGTCCCCACGGCCCCCTGAGCGAGCATTGCTGTGGAGCTCGGAGCAAGCAGACCTACCAGACCTCCCAGCATGAGTCCGCAACAGATGAGCACGATCGCGGCGATAACAACGAGGAGCCCACCGCGATAGCGACGCAGGTCGGCTCCGAAACGCAGGCCCCGTTCCTGCCGTCCCCGGGACGGACCAGCACTGGCATCCGCCCGACTCTTCAGCGGTGCACCATCACGACGGACAGTACTCTCACGCAGTCTGGCCGCCCGTACAGCCGGGTGCTGCGGCGCCAGTCTCTCCAGCTCCGGCCGATGACCACGCAGGACGGCGGGACGGGAAGGACGACGCACCGGCAGTACCGGCAGTGCCGGCGACATGGTGTCGTGGGTCACCGCGGGGCGAGACATATCGTCATCGACCGCACGGAGAGTCGGAGCCTCCGGGACGAAGCCGGCAGTCACCAGCCGCAGGCGAGGCCGAGAGGAGGCCCTCACAACAGCCTGCTCACCGGAACGCCCAGGCACCTGCCCGGTGGTACGTCCACGGGTTCGGGTCCGAGACGCCGGACGAGGCAAGGACGGGATGGCGATGACGCTCACAACTACCTCCTGAACACATGTTCGACGAACGTTTGTTCGACACACTAGCGCCCAAACGGCGACACGTCCAGCATTTCTTCGAACATGTGTTTGAATCGCGGTCGTCTCACCGTTAGGCTTGTTGCATCCAAGACGATCACAGACCACCGACATCTATTCCGCGCCCTTAACACCTGCGGGTCCGAGGGCTGTCCGGCAGGAAGAGGCAGGACCATGAGCAGCACGGCACAACGGGGCACCTCACCGGCATCGGTCCCGCGCACCGGCGCAGACGCCTCCGAAGCCGTCACCGCGGCCATCGACAACCTCGACAAGCGCGCTCGGGCGGTCTACGAGGCGGTCCGCGAGGCCATCGCCGCCCATGGCTATCCGCCCTCGCTGCGGGAGATCGGTGAGCAGGTGGGTCTGACCAGTCCCTCCTCCGTCAAGCACCAGCTGGACAAGCTCGAGCGCCTGGGGCTGGTGCGCCGAGACCCCAATCGCCCTCGGGCGATGGAGGTCGTCGCCGGCAGCACTGACGCTCGCGCAGATGTCGCCGGCGCCACCGCACTCGTCGCCTCGCCCGAAGCCCCTCGGATCGCGGGCGTTGAGGACGGAGACGCAGTCGCTGTGCCGTTGGTGGGACGCATCGCGGCCGGAGCTCCGATCCTGGCCGAACAAGACGTCACCGACGTCGTGGCCCTGCCGCGGCGCCTCACCGGCGAGGGAGAGCTCTTCATGCTGGAGGTGCATGGGGACTCGATGATCGAGGCTGCCATCTGCGACGGCGACTGGGTCGTCGTGCGCTCGCAGCCTGACGCGGCCAACGGCGAGATCGTGGCCGCCATGGTTGAGGACGTCGATGGCACCTCAGCGACGGTCAAGGTGCTCTCGCGTCGCGACGGCCACCAGTGGCTGCTCCCCCGCAACTCCAACTACGCGCCGATCGACGGCGACCATGCCACGATCATGGGCAAGGTGGTCACGGTACTGCGGTCGTTGTAGAGCCCGTTGTAGAACTCATTGTCCGCCCCACTCGTGGCCAAACCCGGTTCGATACACGGTGAGGGCCCGCCCGGTGACCGGGGCGGGCCCTCAGCGACTGACTGGGAGTAGGACTCGGATAGAGCTCAGTAGCCCAGACCGCGCGCAACCTCGCGCAGGTGGTCGGCGGAGGCGGTCAGGCGCTCCTTCTCATCGGCGGTCAGGGGCAGCTCGAGGCGACGCCCAGCCCCCTCACGACCCACGATCGTGGGAACGGCCATGCACACATCAGAGATGCCATGCCAGTCCTCCAGCAGCGGTGAGACGGTGAGCACCCGCTGCTCGTCATTGAGGACGGCACCGATGATGCGCTGGACAGCCAGTCCAACGGCGTAGTTGGTCGCACCCTTGCCCTCGATGATGCGGTAGGCGGAGCGGACCACGTCATGGGCGATGCGCTCACGCTTGGCCTCGTCGAACACGCCGCCGTCGAGGGTGGCGCCCCACTGGGTGATCGGTACGCCACCGATCTCGGTGGAGGACCACAGGGGAACCTCGGAGTCGCCGTGCTCACCGGCGATGTAACCGTGGATGTTCTGGACGGCCGTACCGGTCTCCAGCGAGATGAGGTACCGCATGCGGGCCGTGTCCAGTACTGTTCCGGAGCCGAATACCTGGTTCTCGGGCAGACCGGTGATCTTCTTGGCACAGTAGGTCACCACGTCCACCGGGTTGGCCACGAGGACGAAGATGGCGTTAGGGGCGACCTCCACCAGCTTGGGAAGGATCTTCTCCATGATGCCCACGGTGGCGCCGGCGAGCTCGAGACGGGACTGGCCGGGCTTCTGCTTAGCACCGGCGGTGATGGCGATGACGTCCGCGTCGCGGCAGATCTCGGGATCGTCGGAGCCTGAGACGGAGCCGGCGGAGGTGAACTGGATTCCCTGGGCGATGTCGAGGGCCTCGGCCTCGACCTTCTCCTTGACGATGTCCTGCAGAACGACCTCGCGGGCAACGCCCTTGGTCACGCAGGCGTAGGCGAGGGTGGAGCCGACGGCCCCGGCTCCGATGACGGCGACCTTGGAGGGACGGCCGGAACGGTTGGTGGGGTAGGAGCCTTCAGCGGTAGTAGTGATGTGGTCTGACACGTTCTTCTCCTCAATGGGATCTGCTGGGCAGGACCGCAGGGGCACAAGCACCCGCTCACTCCAAGCCTACGTGCCGATCCTACTGAGGGGCACATACCTAAGGGCCCAGCCGGCAGGTTCACTCCTCTCCCGGAGCACCGGAGTGTGCGGACAGACGTCTCAGAGCGGCCCGGACCACGTCGGGCTTCGTCGTCGGCCATAGAGCGGGCATCGAGCGGGCGAGGAATCCTCCGTAGCGGGCGGTGCGCAGGCGCGAGTCGAGGACAGCCACCACGCCGCGGTCCTGGCTGCGACGGATGAGGCGGCCAGAGCCCTGTGCGAGCAGCAGGGCTGCGTGGGTGGCGGACACGCTCATGAACCCGTTGCCTCCGGCGGCAGTGACGGCGTCGGTGCGGGCCTGGGCGAGCGGGTCATCGGGGCGGGGGAAGGGGATGCGGTCGATGACGACGAGCCGGCAGGTACGTCCGGGTACATCCACGCCCTGCCACAGTGACAGGGTGCCCACCAGGCAGGCTGCCTCATCGTCGGCGAAGGCCTGCACCAGGGTGGGTAGCTGATCGTCCCCCTGAGCGTATACGGGCAGGTCGGTGGCTCCGCGCAGCACCTCGGCGGCCTCCTGGGCTGCCCGCTTGGAGGAGAACAGGCCCAGCATGCCACCTCCGGAGGCCTCGACCAGCGCGAGCATCTCATCCAGGGCGGCCTCGGAGATGCCGGCACCGGGGCGGGGCAGGTGGGCTGCCACGTAGAGGATGCCCTGGCGGGGGTAGTCGAAAGGAGAGCCGACGTCAACGCCTCTCCACGGCTGCTCCGCCAGGGACAGTCCCAGGGAGCGGGCCATGGGCTCGAAGCTGTCCCCCAGGGCGAGAGTCGCCGACGTCATGACGCTGGCGCGGCCGTCAAGCAGGTGGTTCGCCACAGATCCGGCAACCTCGATGGGGGCCAGGAGGAGTCGTGGGGGCTCGGCACCCATGCGGGGACGCTCGATCCAGGCGACGTCGCGGCCCTGGGCCACCGAGTCCGAGGTCATGCGGTCCAGGGCGTCGACCAGGTCCGCGATGGCGGTGCGAGCGACCGCCAGGCCTCCGGCGGCCTCACTGGAGCGGTCACGACCCACGGCGCGGGCCTGGTCGCGCACGTCGGAGGCGACCTGGCGGGCGGCGCCGGCCAGAACCACGAGCGCGTCGTGCAGGGCGGTGGGCAGAGACGCCCCCAGCCTGCCGTCGGGCAGCTCGGCCAGCGCGAGCTGGAGGGTCTGGCCGGCGGACTCCAGCTCGCTGACCAGCACGGAGGCATGCTTGCGGGCGGTGGCGACTGTACGCGCCACGGCGGCCGCCGACAGGGCGATGGTGCCCTGGGAGCGGATGCGGTCGGCCAGTTCATGGGCCTCGTCGACAATGAGGACCTGGTGGTCGGGAAGGACGCCGGGGTTGCCGGCGACAACCACGCCGAGCATGGCGTGGTTGGTCACCACGAGATCGGCCCGGGAGGCGGCGGCGCGCGCCAGATCGGGGAAGCACTCGGACTTCAGGGGGCAGGACTGCCCCAGACACTCGGCCCGGGAGACGGCTACCTGGGCCCAGGCGCGCTGGGAGACGCCGGGGACGAGGTCGTCACGGTCACCGGAGTCCGTCCTGGCCGCCCACTCGCGCAGGCGGACCACCTGCTCCCCCAGGCTCGCGTCGACCCCGTGCCCGGCGGCCGGTTGGGCGATGGCATCACCGACGCCGAAGAGCGCGGCCTCGTCCTCGTCCTGCGGATAGCCGCCGTTCAGGCGGTGTCGGCACAGATAGTTCTGCCAGCCCTTGAGCAGAGCCACCTCGGGGCGGGTGCCGGTGACCTGCTCGACGGCGTCAGCAGCCAGGGGTGCGTCCTTGGTGAGGATCTGCCGCTGAAGGGCCAGGGTGGCGGTGGAGACCACGACCCGGTGACCGGCCTGTACGGCGTGGGCCATGGCGGGGATCAGGTAGCCCAGCGACTTCCCCGTTCCGGTACCGGCCTGCACCAGGAGGTGAGTGCCGTCGGCCACCGACCGGGCGACCTCACGCACCATGGTGCTCTGCCCCAGGCGGGGGCTGCCGCCCATGGCACGCACCGCGGTGTCCAGGATGTCCAGGACCTTCCTGTCACTGGGGCCGTCGGGGCCAGGCCGGTTCGGCCGGCCCGGCTCGGTTCGGGTCACGGTGGGCTCAGCCGACTGAGGCGCCGGCGGCGTCCTCGATCTCGACCGCCAGGGCGGCACCGACGCGGGCCACGATGCGGGTTCCCGTCTCGACGTAGTCGACGGTGTCGATCTCGCCCTCGGCGTGGACCCTGGAGACGAGGTCTCCGCGGGAGTAGGGCACGACGACGTCGATACTCACCTGAGGCCGGGGCAGCATCTGCTCGACGCGGGCTCGGAGCTCCTCGATTCCCTTCCCTGTACGGGCAGAGACCGTCACCGCTTCGGGAAGGCGGGTGCGCAGTGCCGCCAGGGTGACGGCGTCGGCGAGGTCGGTCTTGTTGAGGACGATGAGCTCGGGCACGTCCAGGGCTCCGGGGATCTCGGACAGGACGGTGCGTACGGCCGCCACCTGGCTGAGGGGGTCGGGGTGAGCAGCGTCGACGACGTGAAGCACGAGATCGGCTCCGGCCACCTCCTCCAGAGTGGAGCGGAAGGCCTCGATGAGCTCGTGGGGCAGGTTGCGCACGAAGCCGACGGTGTCGGTGAGGGTGTAGGTGCGCCCCTCGGAGGTCTCGGCCCGCCGCACGGTGGGGTCGAGCGTGGCGAACAGGGCGTCCTCGACCATGAGGCCGGCCTCGGTGAGCCGGTTCATGAGGGAGGACTTGCCGGCATTGGTGTAGCCGGCGATCGCAACCGACGGGATGGCACCGCGTCGGCGCGAGCCGCGCTTGGTCTCACGGGAGGGGGCCATGGCCTGGATCTCTCGGCGCAGGCGGGCCATGCGCTGGCGGATACGACGCCGGTCGAGCTCGATCTTGGTCTCACCGGGGCCGCGTGATCCGATGCCCTGGCCGGCGGCCACGCGACCTCCGGCCTGACGGGACATGGACTCGCCCCATCCGCGCAGGCGCGGCAGGAGGTACTCGAGCTGGGCGAGCTCGACCTGGGCCTTGCCCTCACGGGACTTGGCGTGCTGGGCGAAGATGTCCAGGATGAGGGCGGTGCGGTCGACGACCTTCACGCCGACGACGTCCTCCAGGGCGCGTCGCTGGGAGGGGGCGAGCTCGCCGTCGACGATGACCGTGTCGGCTCCAGCGGCGGCCACCGCATCGGCCAGCTCGTGAGCCTTGCCGCTGCCCAGGTAGGTGGCCGGGTCGGGGTGGTCGCGCCTCTGGATGAGGGCGTCGAGGACCTGGCTGCCGGCGGTCTCGGCCAGGGCGGCCAGCTCGCGCAGGGAGGTGCCGGCGTCCTGGAAGTCGCGCTCCCGAAGACCGCTGCCGCCCGGCGAGGAGCCATGAGGGCGGGGCAGCTCCAGGCCGACCAGGACGACCTTCTCCAGGCGGACCTGACGGTACTCGACCTCGCTGACGTCCTCCAGCTCGGTGGACAGTCCGGCCACGCGGCGGCGCGCGGCGCGGGCCTCGCGCTCGAGGACGCCGTCGTCGGCGCCGTCCTGGTAGCCGGTCGCCCGCTCCTCGTGCTGGGCGGCAGTGGAGGCCAGGGCGGTTCCGGTTCGGGAGAGGACCCGAGCGACGACATCGCGCACATCGCGACCTTCTTGAACGTCGCAGACGTCGTCGGGGATGGAGGGAGTACTGCAGTGGTGCTGGGTCACAAAAAGTCCTTCGTCGTATGCCTGCGCCCCTTCGATGGGGCGCGATAACTCGTCTGGGGGCGGCTTCTACCGCCGGTTCAGCGCATACGAAGGATCCACATGGGGGCGATGCTACTGCCCACGGGCCTGCGAGGCCACCCGAGCGCTCAGGCGGCGCGTCGGGCCAGCAGCGGGGTGAGGAGGAGCCCCACGGCGAGCAAGACGAGTGTCGGCCACAGCCGGTCCGTCTCGACACCGGATGCCGTGGGGGCGACGAAGGCCGTGGCGACCGTCCCCAGAACAGCACCGCCGGCCGCACCGGCGATCGTCACGGCGGTGGCGGCCTGGGCGTGAGTGATGCCGTCGGGCTCGGCGGGATCGGTGACGATGCGGTTCATGGTGTCCAGGTGGGTCAGGCCCATGCCGATGCTGGCCACGCCGTAGCCCACGGGCAGCCCCCACCAGTCCGCCTTCTCCAGGACCGCGACCACCATGATCATGGTTCCGACCACGAAGAAGACCGCGGCCAGCGTGGTGCGACGCCGGTAGGCCTGCGGCTCACGCGCCGGACGTGCCCCGCAGGCGATCGCGACGACCGACCAGCCGATGCCGCCTGCGGTGAGCGCCCAGCCGGTCTGGGTCGGGGTCAGGCCCAGGACGTCGTGGGCGCTGGGGGCCACCAGGTAGTCCAGGGTCAGGAAGAAGGCGCACACCCACAGCAGGGTGGCGATGCCCGCGCGCCGGCCGGCCGCCAGGCACAGGGTCCCATCCGGCAGGACGCGCGAGCAGGACCAGAGCACCAGCGCGGTGCCGACGACGACGCCGGGCCAGAACCAGGGGCTGGAGGCGCGCAACGCCCCGATGATCGCCACACCTGCGGCCATGGCCCCGGCGGGCAGCCACGGGACCGTCTCATCGCGATCCGTCTCCTCGTCCAGCCTGAGGTCGCGGATCTGACCGGCCATGACGGCACGGGCCGCGAGGAGTACGGGCAGGTAGACCACGAGGGCCCAGCGCCAGCCCCAGGAGGCGCTGACACCGGAGGCGTAGACGGGGCCGGCCAGGGCCGCCACGACCCACATGCCCGATCCTCCCGCCAGGCACAGCCGCCTCCAGGCGTCGGGCAGGCCGGTGACCATGACCCCCATGGTCGCTGTCGCGAGCGCCCCGGCGGCCAGGCCCCGCAGGATCTCCCCGAGGACGTAGACCTCGACGTTCGGGGCGAGGACTCCGACGACGGCGCCGGACACCAGCAGAGTGGTCAGCACCGTCATCAACCGAGCGGGACGCCAGCGGGTGAGCATGGCCCCGCCCAGGGGCATCGTGAGGAAGGCGGGGACCTGGGCCGCAGCCGTCACCAGTCCGTAGGCGTTACGGGCGCCCATCTCGGTGGCCAGCAGCGGCAGGACCGTCTGGTTGAGGTAGACCTGCATGCCCGCCAGCAGCTCGACGACGAGTACCGCCAGCGCCAGATGCCCCGTCCTTGAGCCGAGGAGCGCTCCGAGCGACGGCCCCGGAGGCGCCTCCCGTTGGCTTCTCCGATGTGCTACCGGACCTTCCGACACGGGGTCGGATGGTAGCGGAGACATCGTCATCACATCAGGCTACCCGCCTCGATACAACCGCTGTGCGGCGTTCCAGCCACCGCCGCACCACCATGAAGACAGTTCCGGCAAGCGCAGCGTGCACAAGGGTGAGCCCGGCCACCTCGGGCGTGGCGAACTCGATCCCGACCCCGGAGTCGATCCAGCCAAGACCGCCCAGAAGCACGCGGTTGATGGTGAGAAACGTGAGATGGAAGGCGATCGCAGAGGTGAGCGCACCCGGTAGTGGGATCCGTCGGGCCGCAACCAGTGTGAGGCCGAAGACGAACAGCAAAGCTATGTAGAAAAAGGGGTCGTTACCGCTCGGCGCCAGAGAGAAGCCCGTCGTTCCGCCCCCTAGAACGAGCGTTGACGTCATTCGAATCAGATTGCTCAACGCCGTACCGAGGCAGAAGAGAACCGTGATCGTCATGGTGGCCGCGAGCGGGCCCCAGCTTTCCCGTAGAGTCGACCACCCGTAGCCGCGCAGCGCGATCTCCTCCGGCAATGCCTCGTACAGCAGCAGGACGACCGCGTTGACTGCGAGGAAGGTTGCGAGCGCCGCCGGTTCGAGGTGATCGAGCCGGGCCCAGCCGATCAAGAACACGGGTGTCCACACAACAGCCCCGGTCCCGACACCGACGGCCACCCCGGTCGCGGCCGCGGCGGGCCAGTGACGTGATAGGCCCATCCCGGCGAGAGTCCTGCGGTCGAGGAGGCGACGACAAGCCACGATCGCGGGAACGACGAACAATGCGACCAGAACTGCCTGAGACACGCGAATGAATGCAGGTCCGGCCTCAGTCCTGGATCCGACAGCCTGTGCGATCGCTATCGAAAGATTCAGCCCCAACGTCCAGATTACCCAGCCGCTGAGCGCCTTTGCGAGAGCCCTGTATCGGCTCATGACAACATCCCTCTCCTACCGTCCGCCCCCTATGGAAACACGATCGTATTACCATAAAGCCGCGTCTCGCAAGATCGGCACTCCTCGCCTGGCAAGGGGGTAGCGGACTGATGACCGCCTTGGTTTCCTCCCTCTGTCGACGAGCAGAGCCCGGGTAGCCTGGTGGGCGTGAGCGAGCACTACTTCACCGCCTCCCCCGCGGTCGAGGCCGAGGAACGCGCCCACCGCTTCATGATCCGCGGCGTGGAGCACGCGGTGGTCACGGCCTCGGGAGTCTTCAGCGCCGACCGTCTCGACAAGGGAACCCAGGTCCTCCTCGACCACGTCCCCGATCCGCCCGAGACCGGAACCCTCCTCGACCTGGGCTGCGGCTGGGGTCCGATCACGCTGGCCCTGGCCGAGGCCGCTCCCGGGGCCACGGTCCTGGCGGCCGATGTCAATGAGCGCTCGCTGGCCCTGACCGCCCGCAACGCCGAGGTCGCCGGCCTGGACAACGTGCGCACCTGCCCGGCCCAGGCACTGTTGGCCGAGCTGCGTCAGACCTCGACGCCGGTGGATCTCATCTGGTCCAACCCGCCGGTGCGCATCGGTAAGGAAGCCCTGCACGAACTCCTGCTGTCCTGGTTGCAACTGCTGTCAGCCGACGGCGAGGCCTGGCTGGTGGTGCTCAAGAACCTGGGCGCCGACTCTCTGGCGACATGGCTGACCGGTCAGGGCTGGGACGTCAGCCGGCAGGCGTCGTCGAAGGGCTTCCGCGTGCTGCGGGTGCGCCATCAGCAGGACAGAGCAGAGGACTGAATCGTCTGCTCATGGTCTAAGGCGACTACCGACGTCGTCGGGCGGCCAGGCGCAGGTCGATGGCGGCTACCGCGGCCGATACGGCAATGGCACAGACGACGGCCAGCAGTCCCGCCTGGGCGGCTGCGTCCCACCCCGAGGAGCGTGAGATGCGGAAGGTCAGGCCCGTGATGGCGGCGATGCCGATGGAGGTGCCGATGCGCTCACCAGTCTGGAGGATACCGCCGGCGGCCCCGGCATAGTCCAGGGGGACGTCGGCCAGAGAGAGGGTCTGGTTCGGGGAGACCACGAGCCCCTGGCCCACGCCGAGCACGAGGAGCGTAAGCGTCAGCCACCAGGGGCTCCAGCCGGCGTGCGAGTGCATGTGGATGATGCCGATGCTTGCGAGCAGCCCGGCCATGCCCACAGCCATGCCTCCGAGCACCATGACACGTCCCACCCGGATGACGCGGCGGCCGGCGACGGCGGCAGCAACCGATCCCGCCAGGGCGGCCGGGACTCCGACGAGTCCGCTGGCCAGAGCGGTCGAGCCCAGGCCGGCCTGAACGTACTGGGCCACAATGATCCACACCGAGGTGTAGCCCAGGAAATAGACGGCGATGGCTAGGCTCCCGTAGGCGAAGGACGGGATGGCCAGGAGGCTGAGGTCCACCATGGGGGCACCGCCCCGGGCGCGGTAGCGCCTCTCCCAGGCCACCCAGGCGCCGATGACACCGATGCCCACCGCCCCCAGGCCCCAGACCCAGGCACCGGCCGAGACCTCCATGAAGGGGATCATGACCAGTAGCGTGCCCGTGGCGAGCAAAACCATACCCACCGGGTCGAGGTCGATCCTGCTCCGACGGGAAGCCCCTCCCCCGCCCGTCTCCCCTCCGTCATGCTCACCGTCACGGCCCGGGTCGTCCTGACGGTGCCAGGAGGAGGCCGGCAGGCAGCGACGCGCGGCCCAGATGCCGAGCAGAACGAAGGGAATATTGATGAGGAAGGAGGCGCGCCAGCCCCTGTCGTCTCCGAGCCAGCCAATGAGCCCACCACTGATCACCGGACCGACCGCCACCGAGACCCCGATGACGGCACCGAAGGCTCCGAAGGCCCGCCCTCTGGCCTCACCGATGTAGTACTGCTGGATCATGCCGGCCACTTGCGGGTTGAGCAGTCCAGAGCCGATCCCCATGACCAGGCGGGCCAGGTTGAGGGTGACGACGTCGGGGGCGAGCCCCGAGGCCAGTGACCCGCCCCCGAACAGAAGCATGCCGATGACGAAGATCCGGCCTCTACCCATGACGTCGCCGGCCCTGCCGGCGGGGACGAGGACGACCCCGAAGACGAGGGCGTAGCCGGAGACGACGAGCTGGAGGCCTGCGGTGCCGGCGCCGAGGTCCTGGGAGACCGCCGGGAGGATGACGTTGACCGAGGAGACGGCCAGCAGCGAGACGAAGGCGGGGATGAGCAGCGTCGGCAGGAGCCCTTTGCGGTCGGGAACAGCAGTGTCGGAGGCTGGGGGATGAGAGTTGGACACGTCGAGAGGCTATCGCGCCCCCGGCCGCTCAGAGCTGTGAGGCCGCGGCGTGCTCGACGTCGTGCTGGACCTGGCTGGGCTCCTCCGGTGCTGGTGTGACCCAGGCCCCGGAGCGGACGTCGACGGCGATCCCGATGCCCAGGGCGATGAGCGCCGGCAGGATCCATCCGGTCGAGTCGTTCCACAGACCGGTGCGTGTCAGCAACCTGCTGGGCCCGTCCCAGCCGGCGGCGGTGATGGCGGAGACGGAGCCGAAAACCCCGGCCGTGATGACGCACCACCGGTAGGCCGCCTTAAGCCGTCCGGGGGCCAGGGCGTCGACGAGCGTCACGGCGACCAGGGCGATGGCGAAGGGGTAGAGGAGGTTCAGCAACGGTCCCGCGATCTTGAGGATGACGCTCAGGCCCAAGTTGGCCAGGATGAAGGAGACGATGGCACAGGCGGCGAGCTGCCGGTTGAAAGAGACCGCCGGCCAGGCGGTGTAGGCGTAGCCGGCCCAGGAGGCCAGCAGTCCCACCGCGGTCGTCAGGCAGGCCAGGATGACGATGGCGGCGAAGATGATGACCCCGAAGGTCCCCAACGTCGAAGAGGCCGCGTTGCGCAGTAGCTCGGTGCCGTCCTTGGTGCTGGTGGTGATCTCCCCGCTGGTGCGGGTTCCCAGCACAGCCAAGCCGATGTAGACCAGGCCCAGCAGCGCCGCGGCGATGCCTCCGGACAGGATGGTGCCACGCACCAGCCTCTTGGGGGACGTCAGTCCGCGCTCACGCAGGGAGGTGATGACCACGATGCCGAAGACACTGGCAGCCAGCACGTCCATGGTGAGGTATCCCTGGGTCAGCCCATTGGTCAAGGGCGCGCTCGCGTAGGGCTCGATGGCCTCGCGCTGCACCCCTCGAGCCATGAGGACGGAGGCCCCGCACAGCAGGGTCAGTAGGGCCAGCAGCGCGGGCGTGAGCCAGCGGCCAACGCGGTCGGCCAGGCGGCGCGGGCGAAGGGCGATGCCGAAGGCAACGCCCATGAAGACCGTCACGTGCGACAACAGGGCCAGGCGGGAGTCGTGGAAGCCCCACAGCTCAAGAACAGGACGGGTCGCCAGCTCGTAGGCGACCGTGGTCACCCGGGCGATGGCGTAGAGCGGACCGATCGTCAGATAGACCGCCAGCGGCATGACCAGGCCAAATCGGGGCCCCACCCGGCGGGCCAGGCCGAGGATGCCCTCACCGGAGGTGGAGACGGCCACCACGGTGATGAGGGGCATGAGCACCCCCGTGGCAATGAAGCCCGCCATCACAGGGATGAAGGACCTGCCCGAGGCGGCCCCCAGCAGGGGCGGGAAGATGAGATTGCCGGCCCCGAAGAACAGGGCGAAGAGCATCAGACCGGTGGGCAGGATGGTGCCGACGGCGGAGCGGCTGGATGTCTGGGACATAGCGGTGATTGGTTTCTCTTCTCGGATGCGGCGTCAGTGCGACGTCCGGGAACTGCTGGGTGGCGGATCTTCAGGCTGTCAGGCGATGGTGACATGTCCGGTGACGGTGGCCGGTCCGGTCAGCAGCACGGTGCTGTCCCCGGCCAAGGGATCAACGCCCACGTGCACCCCGATCTCTCCTCCGGGTAGGAGGAGCCGGTAGTCCTCAGGAGCGCCCGGGCCGGTCCATGCGTGAAGAGCGACGGCGACGGCGCAGCAGCCTGTTCCACAGGATAGGGTCTCACCCACTCCACGCTCCAGAACACGCATGCGGGCGATGCCGACCGGCGCCCGGGTGTCGGGATCGATCTCCTCCCCCAGCGGCACAACCAGCTCAAGGTTGGTGCCGGCCTCAGGAGGAGGGTCGTAGACGACCGGGGCGGCGGAGTCGGTCAGCCCGGCGAAGGTGGCCGCCTCAAGCTCGCTCTCCTCCCCCAGAGCGACGACGGTGTGGGGGTCGGGGATCTCCATGCTCAGAGCGGCACGCTCACCCCTCAGGCCGGGGACGACAACGGTGGTGTCCCAGCCCTCATCCTGCGCCTGACAGGGGCGGGTGAGGCGGACCGCCCCCATGTCCACGGTCCACAGGTCTCCCATGCGGGTGATGGTGCGTGCCCCGCCGCGCGTGCCGATGGTGATGGACTCGCCGTCTGCGATGGGACGCAGGCCCTCAGCATCCAGGACGTGGGCGAACAGGCGGGTGGCGTTACCGCACGTCTCGGCCACGGATCCGTCGGCGTTGTAGTGGTCCATGAACCACTCGGCCTCGGGCACGGCCGCGGCGAAGGCCCCGGCTCCGGGCAGGGAGGTGGTCCGCACGATGCGCACGAATCCGTCGGCACCGATGCCGCTACGGCGGTCGCAGACCGCTGCGATGTCGGCGCCGCTGACAGCGACCTCGCAGCTGGGGTCGACCAGCATGAGGAAGTCGTTGAGGGTCGCGTGGCCCTTGATAAGCTCACGACCACGAAGACCTGTCGAGTGCGGCATGGCCCCTAGCCTAAGCGACGCCGCCGACGGCGAGAACGAGCTGCCATGCCTGCCTGGTCACCCGGGAGCGCTCCGCGTCGGTGCAACGACCGTCCTCGGTGAGCTCGACGTCGATCCAGCGCACTCGCGGGTCGCGGCGGAACCACTTGATCTGGCGGGAGGCGAGCTGGCGGGTGGCCAGGGCAGTGGAGGCAGTGGCCTCGGGCACGTCCATGGTCCCATCGATGACCGCGAGCGCCTGGGCGTAGCCGATGGCGCGCGGAGCGGTCTCCCCTTCTCGGATGCCCTGGTCGATGAGGGTCTCGACCTCCTCCACGAGACCGCGTTCGAACATGGCGTGGGCGCGGGCATTGATGCGCAGATCCAGGAGCCGGCGCTCGCAGCGCAGGGCGATGTGGACGGTGGGGACCACGTCCTCATAGCGGGGCAGGGATGCGGAGAAGGGACGCCCGGTGATCTCGATGACCTCCAGCGCGCGCACGATCCTGCGGGTGTTGGAGGCCTCGATCTGCTCGGCCGCCACGGGGTCGAAGGCGGCGAGCTCGGCGTGGAGGGCGGAAGCACCCTCTTGCTCGGCGCGTTCGGTCAAGCGGGTGCGGACAGCCGGATCCGTGCCGGGGAAGTCGAGCCCATCGGTCAGGGCCCGCACGTACAGACCGGAGCCACCGGCGATGATCACCAGGTTTCCCCGGGACTCGACGCCCTCGATGTCGCTGCGGGCGACCCGTTGGAAAGCGGCCACGGAGGCCCGGTCCCTGACGGAGAGGACATCGATCTGGTGGTGGGGGACGCGGACCCGCTCGACCAGGGAGGGCTTGGCGGTGCCGATGTCCATCCCCCGGTAGAGCAGGGAGGCATCGGCGTTGATGATCTCGGCGCCGTCGGACAGCCCACCAGCCTGCGCCTGGTCGGCGAGAGCGAGGGCGAGGTCGGACTTGCCGGTGGCGGTGGGACCCACCACGGCGACCCGCGCCAGCCGAGGAGTACTGGAAGCCGTTGGGCTCACGGTGCTCAGATCTCCGGCAGGAGGGGACCCACCAGGCTGAGCGCCTGGGTGCAGGCGGACAGCGCTGTATCGAGGTGGAGGCGCAGCTGGGCGTCGGTGACCCCGGCGGACAGGTCGGTGAGGTAGGTGGCCCGTACCAGTGGCCCGATGGGGGTGTCGACGACACCGACTGTGGGGAAGAACTTGTCGCGGTTCCAGTCGTTGACGCTGGCGGCGATCTCACCGCGCTGGGAGGCGGGGGCGGTCTCCTCCCAGTCGCCGGAGACCAGGAGCCAGCCATCATGGCCCTCAGGGATCTCGATGACGAAGGGGAAGGAGTCCCAGGTGCCCAGGAGGCAGGGGTGCTCACGGTCGTCGGCCAGCTGGACCTTGTACTCCATGGGGCCGGTGAGCATGGACTCGATCCTCGCCAAGGTCAGCGCCTTGATCGTCTCATCAGGCGTGTCACGCGTCTCTGAGGGGGGATTGTCCGGCCGGAGTGATCTGCTCGACCAGGTGCGTGAGGCGCCAGGGTCCTGCGCCGACGCGATTGCCCCAGCCGACCCCGATCTGTCCGATGGGCCCGCGGCCTCCGCTGTGTCGGTGACTCCCACCGAGTCCGGCGAGGCTGCCGATGGCTCGTCCTGACAACTCTGCACACGGCCCGGCCGGTCGCTTGTCAGGCGGCCTCCCTGCTGGTCCAGCGCCCGCACGTCCCACTCCTTGCCCAGGAGCCGTGCGATGAAGTCGGTGAGACGTTGCAGTCGCGGCATCAGGGCTCCAGGCTTCCGCGCAGCTCATCGGGGAACTGCTCCTCGGCCTCGTGCATGAGGGCGACGATGAGACGGCACCCGCCGAAGACGAAGTCCTCGAGCTGCCGGTCGGTCATCCCCGCCTCGAGAGGGTAGGTGTACTCGCCGTGAAGACGCACGACTCCGCCGTCGGCGACGGTGAGGTAGGCCTTGGGGCCGATACGGGTGGTGTTCCAGTCCTCGACCAGGGCGCGCAGCTGGGCCAGGTGCTCGGTGTCGGCGATACGGTGCCAGATCCCGCGCATCTGGACAGCCCTGGTGTCCTGAAAGATGGCGTGGACGGTGACGTAGCGCCACGGGATACCGATGTCGCCCTCGTCGTCGATGAAGTAGCGCAGCCCCAATCGCTTGACGCACTCGTGGATACGGTCGACGTCCACGGGCCTGGGGACCGTGGCGGCGGCAGCAGAGCTGGCGTCGAAGCTGGGCATGCTTCCCAGCCTAGCGGGGCAAGCGGTCTGCTCCCCACCGCATCCCGCCCCGCTCCACCGTCAGCGCAAAACAGACGGGGCCCTAGACGGGGGCGCCCACCCGCAGAGTGGGCAGGCCCAGGCTCACCGGGGCGGTGTCGGGCTCAGGCGTGGCGCAGGCCTCGGCCTGACGGCGCTCCCAGGCGTCCCCGGCGCGGGTGCGCCGCACCTGGAACAGGGCGGGGCCGTCGTCGAGCCAGAGGCGATCACCGGGCTTGAGCGCCTCGTTAGCGGCTGTGGCGACCGGGTCCGGCTCCCGCCCGCAGCGGGCGGAGTCGGCAATGAGGTTATGGGGGGCACCATGGGTGACGCGCACACTCACCATGTCACCGGGACGCGGGGCCCCGCCGGCGTAGTCATCCTCGGCCAGGCCTTCAGGCAGGGCGACGTGCACGAGCCGGTTGTCGGCGGCGCGCCCGGAGATGCGGGCGGTGGCCGAGTCCCGACGCCCCTCGCCCTCGGCGACGAGCACCTCCACGACGCGTCCCTCCTGGCGCTCGTTCTCCTCGCGGGTGATGCGGCGCACAAGCGCGTCGAGCCGCCGGTAGCGGTCCTTGACGACCTCGAGCGGGACCTGGTCGTCGCGGTCGGCGGCGGGGGTGCCGGGGCGCGGGGAGTACTCGAAGGTGTAGGCCGAGGCGAAGCAGGCCTGCTCGACGACGTCGAGGGTGGCCTGGAAGTCCTCCTCGGTCTCGCCGGGGAAGCCGACGATGATGTCGGTGGTGATGGCGGCCTCGGGCATGACGGCCCGGACCTTGTCCAGGATGCCGAGGAAGCGCTGGGCGCGGTAGGAGCGGCGCATGGCACGCAGCACCCGATCCGAGCCGGACTGCAGGGGCATGTGGAGGCTGGGCATGACGGCCTCGGTGTCCGCCATGGCCTCGATGACGTCATCGGTGAAGGCGGCCGGGTGGGGACTGGTGAAGCGCACGCGCTCGATGCCCTCGACTCCGCCGGCCGCTCGCAGCAGCTTGGCGAAGGCTCCGCGGTCGCCGAAGCCGACTCCGTAGGAGTTGACGTTCTGTCCCAGGAGGGTCACCTCGATGGTCCCCTGGGCTGCGACGGCCTCGACCTCGGCCAGGACGTCGCCGGGGCGGCGGTCGCGCTGCTTGCCGCGCAGGGAGGGCACGATGCAGAAGGTGCAGGTGTTGTTGCAGCCAACCGCGATGGAGACCCAGGCCGCGTAGGCGGACTCGCGGCGGGTGGGCAGGGTGGAGGGGAAGACCTTGAGGGTCTCCTCGAGCTCGACGGCGGCCGCCGAGTTGTGCCGGGCGCGCTCGAGCAGGGCGGGTAGGACGTCGAGGTTGTGGGTGCCGAAGACGACATCGACCCAGGGGGCGCGCTCGACGATCCCCTCCCCCATCTGCTGGGCCAGGCACCCGGCCACGGCGATCTGCATTCCGGGACGCGCGCGCTTGACGGCGGCGAGCTGGCCCAGGTTGCCGAAGAGCCGGGTGGCGGCGTTCTCGCGCACGGAGCAGGTGTTGATGATGACGACGTCGGCACCGCCGTCACCGGCGTCGGTGGCGCGGGCGGCCGCCTCGGGCACGTCCTCGACGTGCAAGTAGCCGGCCCCTTCCAGCAGGCCCGCCATGCGCTCGGAGTCGTGGACGTTCATCTGGCAGCCGAGCGTGCGCACGTGGTAAGTGCGCGGCAGGGCGCCGCGGGCGTCAAGAGCGGGGGCGGTGGTGGCGAGCGTGGTCATCGCCGAGCAGTGTAGGTGGCGGTGGGGCCCTGCCCCAGCCCTGACGGACCGTCGTGACCAGATGCACGCCGGGGCGGGGCCACGAGCCCTGATGAGTAGCGGAGAGGCCCGCCTCAGGACTTCTTGCGCGAGGCGATCTTGGCGTCGTTGCGGGTTGCCTGGGCGAAGGCCGCGCCCGGAGCCGCCACGGACCCGAAGGAGGCCAGGTCACGGCGGAAGACGACGGCGGCGAACCAGTCCATCATGATGCGCACCTTCCGGTTGAGAGTGGGCATCGCGTAGACGTGGTAACCGCGGTGAGCGGTCCAGGCGGTGAAGCCGCGCAGGTTCTGACCCATGATGCGGGCCACGCCCTTGCCGATGCCCAGGGAGGCCACGGTGCCCAGGTTCTCGTGGGCGTAGACGGCCAGCTGCGGTACGCCCTGCCCACTTGGTCCGTCACCCTCGGCCCGCCCGGTCAGGGTGGCCACGAGGTTGTCGGCGAGAATGGCGGCCTGGCGCACGGCGTGCTGGGCGGTGGGGGCGCAGGTGGCCTGCGGGTCCTCGCTGGTGAGGTCGGGGACGGCGGCACAGTCGCCGGCGGCCCAGGCCCCGGGGACGACTTCGCCGTCGCGGGCCACCTGAAGGGTGGGCAGAGTGGTGACGCGGCCACGCGCCTCGACGGGCAGGTCGGACTCGCTCAGGACGGGGGCGGCCTTAACGCCGGCGGTCCACACGATGGTGTCGGCATCGAACTCAGTGCCGTCGGACAGGACAACGTGCCCGTCGACGCAGGAGTTGAGGAAGGTGTTGAGTCGCACGTCGATGCCGCGCTCGCGCAGCTGCTCCAGGCCATAGCCGGAGAGCTCCTCGGTCAGCTCGGGCAGGATGCGGCGCGAGCCCTCCACGA
>NZ_CAUROW010000004.1:0-89229 GCF_963526355.1 uncultured Actinomyces sp.
GCCTGGTCCGTGGCTGGGTCTGCTGCCTGGTCCGTGGCTGGGTCTGCTGCCTGGTCCGTGGCTGGGTCTGCTGCCTGGTCCGTGGCCGGGTCTGCTGCCTGGTCCGTGGCCGGGTCTGCTGCCTGGTCCGTGGCTGGGTCTGCTGCCTGGTCCGTGGCTGGGTCTGCTGCCTGGTCCGTGGCCGGGTCCGACGTCGGACTCGTGGTCGGCTCCGGCGAAGGCCCCGCCTTGAGGGTGTAGGTGTTGGTCATCGTCACCTCGGCCGTCTGGTCCTTGGCGATCTCAACGGTCTGCGGGTCCGAGGCTGTCAGCGTGTATCCCGCCCGGGCGGCAGAGTCGGTCATCTCAGTGATGGTGCAGGTCGAGCCCGCCTTGACCTCCTCGGACGTCTCCGAGGTCGCCCCGCCCTTCACCATCAGCAGGCCTGTGGTGTTGTCGGTGCAGTTGTAGGTGAACAGGAAGGTCGACTTGCTGAAGTCACCATCGCCGGCCAGAGCCTTGGTGATCGTGAAGTCTCCGTGATCCACGGGCACGGAGTTGGCGGAGTTGCTCAGCGTCACAGCCGTGGACTTCTGGTCCTCAACGGTCAGAGTGTTAGTGCTCTGGCCCCCGACCATGAAGGTCGGAGCACCCCAGACGACGCCATCGGGAGTGACCGAGGCCTTCGTCGTGTCTTCATCAAAAGTCAGGACCGTTCCGGTCGGGAAGGTGCCGTTGAACACGGTCTTCGCGCCGACGGTGACGGACATCTCCGCGTCCCCTCCGGTGCCCTCCTGGTTGACGGTCCCCGGAGCAGTCCACTCCGGGTAGGCATCCGTCTTGGCACCGCCGGGCAACTCGTAGTGGACGCCGACCTTGAAGGTGGTGCCGTCCGGCACCTTGCCGGTCTCAGCTCCGGTGAGGAGCTTGGTGACGTCGAAACCACCGAATCCGGGCTTCATCTCAACATTAATGGTAAAGGACTTCGTGTAATGCAACGAGTAGGAGGCCTGCAGACCGCTTCCCAGCGCGGTGGCGTTGTTCCTGTACTGCACACCAGCCTGAATTTTGCCATTGGCGGTGTTGGGGGTCGACTCGTAGTAGATGATGTAGTTGCTACGCGGCGCGAAGGGGCCGGTCACCTTAATGGTGGCGACGTCGCCGTTAATGGAGACGTCGAGGTCGAAGTCGCCCTCGCTGGTGTTCTGGTCGACTCCGGTACCATCCGTGAGCTGGAAGTAGTTGGTCTCCTTCCCCTCAACGGTACCGGTACCCAGCCTCCACCTGTCCTTGTTGGAGACGTAGGTCTGCCCGGGACCGAGCTCGTCGGTGAAGGTGATGGTCGACCGGGTCTTGCCATCCACGGCCAGCGACTGACCGTTCTCTTCGAGAGCCTTCTTGATCTGGGCGGGACCGAAGATCAGCTGCCAGGTCAACTTCTCGGTGTCAGCGGTGAGGTCGTTGGCCCACTTGGAGACCGTCTCCGGCTTATAGGGGCTGTCGACGTACTCGGTGATCTTGCCGCCGGGAATGGACACCGGGGTTTTCTTGCCGTTGGCATCGACTGTCAACTTGGGCGAGTCGGTTGCCTTAGCGGCCACCATCAGCGCCGAGCCAGTACCCCGCAGTCCACTGAAACCCTGGGCGGTAATGGCGTCGAGGGTGTCATTGAAGGTGCAGGTGATCTTGTGCTCGGATACTACGCACTCACCCACCTTGTGGTTAGAGCCCTGGTGGGTGACCGTCATTGGTTCCGTGAGGTTCTCCCTGCTGCGGATCTGCTCGGGCAGTCCGATCTCGAAGGAGTCCCCGCTCTTGGCGCCAACACTGCTGGCATCCCAGGCGAACTTCAGCTTAAGGATGTCACCACCCTGGATCGAGGTCTTGTTCGGATCCTCCTTGCCGTTGGGATCCGAGGCCACAAGTTCCAAGTCGGAGACGGTGATCTTCGAGTTGATGGCGGCTCGGGCCTGCGTCGGCAGGACCGTCAGCATCGTGGCGACGAGCACCACGAGCAGGAGAAGAGCACCTGCCGCACGCGCAGACGCGCCGAGCACTCTGGGAGTAGGGGTATCAGACACGGCAAACCTTTCGGGAGAAGGCTGACACTCAATTGATGACTCGCTGAATTTAGATTCAATATTTACTGATTTCAATGGCACAAATCTCACGTACAGGTCACGAAAAGGCGGCCATTGCGCCACGAAATGATGACGGAGTCATCGCGAACCATGAAGGTAGACGGGACGGGAGCATCAGCGGCGAGTGCGCCGATAACGCCCCGCTGACCCCGGAGCAGATGAGGACAACCGGACACAGGCCTCATTCCCCGCGATTCCAGCCTCCGCCAGGAGCCACTCCATCCAGGCATCACAGCGGAAACAGGTACGACATTCAGGTATCAGCCATGTAGTTGACTGAGATAATAGTTCCATGAGCCCCACGGTTCGGGTGGATGCGATCTCCACCCTTGTCAGCAACCTCGTTGATCAGCTCGCACAGCGGCTGGAGGCCGACGCCGCACCCGAACGCCTCGTCGTCGGGCTCGTCGGAGCGCCCGGATCAGGGAAATCAACCATCGCCTCAGAACTGAGGACCCGCCTCAAGGAGGCGGACCTCTTCGCCGGACTTGTCACCATGGACGGATTCCATCTTTCCGACGCCGTCCTGAACGAGTGGGACCGTCATGACCGTAAAGGCGCGCCAGACACCTTCGACATCGACGGCTATCTGGCAATCCTCGACCGGGTGCGTACCGATGGCACCAAACAGGTCCTCGTGCCGGTCTACCGGCGCGATCTGCACGAGCCCGTGGCGGCCGGAGGCGTCGTGTCAGGACCGGGCATCGTCATCACCGAGGGCAACTATTTGGCCCTTGAGACACGGGGCTGGGGTGCGGTACGTGAGCGGATCGATCTACTCATCCACATCGATATTCCTGAGGAGGTGCTCATGACCCGCCTCATCAGCCGGCATGAGAAATTCGGCAAGAACCCGCTCGACGCCGGTCACTGGGTACGTACGGTGGACCTGCCCAACGCGCGACTCATCGCCACGAGCGTCCACCGCTGTGACGAAGTGTGGCGTGAACCCGAGGACGAACACGATTCCGACGACGAGCTCGACTAGCTCCTGTCGCGCACGTCCCGGGGAGGCCGATTCTTGCCAGTCGCCGACGGCGTGTTCGTGCCTTGGGGCGCGCGTTCGAGAGGTAGAGGGTACGAACGCCCACCCCAAGGCACGAACACGTGGACGCTTCATCCTTCTTTCGCAACGGGCACTGGCACCTGCCTGGGTTCCCTACCGGAGAGGATCCGCATGCCACCGTGCGCGAGCTGCGTCGTCGCACAATACCTAGACACTGTCCCCCGCAGGCGGCTGCAGGGGGATGCTCGGCCGTGTGACTCATGCCGCTATTGCCAGCAATGCCGCAATTGCTGGCAATAGCGGCGTTGCTGGCATATAGTTGATGTGCCGCCGCGTTACGGCGCGGAGTGGAAGTAAGCACCGGTGCACCCGTGTCGTCATGTGGGCCCGGCGTTCGCGCTATCTACGGGGATCGATCTCCTCCACCCGCACACGGTCAGCGATCATGCTCCAGTTATCGCCAGCATCTGAGCCAGCCCGATGATCGCCCAGCGTTCCGATCACCTGATCAGGAACGCCAACGCGACGAACACTCTCATCCCCGTAGGCAACCCGGCCCACTCACATTCCTCTCCACAACCATTCGAATTTCCGAACGCTCCCGGCTCACAGCATGCAGGAGACGCAGCCCTCGACCTCGGTACCGGTCAGGGCGGCCTGGCGCAGGCGGATGTAGTAGAGGGTCTTGATGCCCTTGCGCCAGGCGTAGATCTGGGCGCGGTTGACGTCGCGGGTGGTGGCCGTGTCCGGGAAAAACAGCGTGAGACTCAGCCCCTGGTCCACGTGCTGGGTGGCCACGGCATAGGTGTCGATGATCTTCTCCGGGCCGATCTCGTAGGCGTCCCGGTAGTACTCGAGGTTGTCGTTCGTCATGAAGGGCGCCGGGTAATAGACACGGCCGATCTTGCCCTCCTTGCGGATCTCCACCTTGGCCACGATCGGGTGGATCGAGGAGGTGGAATTGTTGATGTAGGAGATCGAGCCGGTGGGCGGCACGGCCTGCAGGTTGCGGTTGTACAGGCCGCCCTCCTTGACCTTGGCGGCCAGCTCAGCCCAATCCTCACGGGTGGGCACACGCGCGCTGGAGGCCGCGAAGATCTCCTTGACCCGCTCGGTGACCGGCACGAAGTCCTGGGTCACGTACTTCTCGAAGAACTCGCCGCTGGCGTAGGCCGAGTCCTCGAAGCCCACGAAGCTCTCCTCACGCTCCACGGCCATCTCGTTCGACGCCGTCAGGGCGGCGAACAGGACGCTGGCGAAGTAGACGTTGGTGAAGTCCAGGCCCTCCTCGGAGCCGTAGTGGATGCGCTCGCGCGCCAGGAAGCCGTGGAGGTTCATCTGTCCCAGGCCGATGGCGTGCGACTCGTGGTTGCCGCGGTCGATGGAGGGCACGCTGGGCAGGTGGGTCTGGTCGCTGACGGCGGTCAGGCCGCGCACGGCGGTGCGGATCGTTCGGGCGAAGTCCGGGGAGTCCATCGTCTTGGCGATGTTAAGGCTGCCCAGGTTGCATGAGATGTCCTTGCCCACGTGGGCGAAGGTGAGGTCCTCGTTGAGCTCGCTGGGCTCGGAGACCTGGAGGATCTCGGAGCACAGGTTGGACATGACGACCTTGCCCTTGATGGGGTTTGCCTTGTTGACCGTGTCCTCGAACATGACGTACGGGTAGCCGGACTCGAACTGGATCTCTGCCAGGGTCTGGAAGAAGGTGCGGGCGTTGATCTTCTTCTTCTTGATGCGCCCGTCGTCCACCATCTCGCGGTACTTCTCGGTGACGTTGATGTCCGCGAACGGCATGCCGTAGACGCGCTCGACGTCGTAGGGGCTGAAGAGGTACATGTCCTCGTTGTTGCGGGCCAGCTCGAAGGTGATGTCCGGGATGACGACACCCAGTGAGAGGGTCTTGATGCGGATCTTCTCATCGGCGTTCTCACGCTTAGTGTCCAGGAACCGCATGATATCGGGGTGGTGGGCGTGCAGGTACACAGCCCCTGCCCCCTGACGAGCACCGAGCTGGTTGGCGTAGGAGAAGGAGTCCTCCAGCAGCTTCATGACGGGGATGACGCCGCTGGACTGGTTCTCGATGCGCTTAATGGGGGCGCCCATCTCCCGCAGATTGCTCAGCAGGAGGGCCACTCCCCCACCGCGCTTGGACAGCTGGAGGGCGGAGTTGATGCCGCGGGCGATCGACTCCATGTTGTCCTCGATACGCACGAGGAAGCAGGAGACGGGCTCGCCGCGCTGGGCCTTGCCCTCGTTGAGGAAGGTGGGGGTGGCTGGCTGGAAGCGGCCGGACATCATCTCATCGACGAGGTCGAGGGCCAGCTGCTCATCACCGTCGGCCAGGGTGAGGGCCACCATGGTGACGCGGTCCTCGAAGCGCTCCAGGTATCGCTTCCCGTCGAAGGTCTTGAGCGTGTAGGACGTGTAGTACTTGAAGGCACCCAGGAAGGTCTCGAAACGGAACTTGTGGGCGTAGGCGGCCTTGAAGGCGGTCTTGACGAACTCCGGGGAGTACTTGTCCAGGATGTGGCCCTCGTAGTAGCCCTCCTCGACCAGGTACTCGAGCTTCTCCTCCAGGTCGTGGAAGAAGACCGTGTTCTGGTTGACGTGCTGAAGGAAGTACTGCCGAGCCGCCTCATGGTCGGCGTCGAACTGGATCTTGCCGTCCGCGTCATAGAGGTTCAGCTTCGCGTTGAGCGCGTGGTAGTCCAGATCCGGGGAGGACACGGTCTCTGAGCCGGTGTCCGTCAGCGTGTCTGCCAAAAGTCTTCCAATCCTTCTTTGACGCGTGCGACGTCCGTGGGGGTGCCGAGCAGCTCGTAGCGGTACAGGAACGGCACCCCCAGCTTGCTGGCGATGATGTCACCCGCCAGGCAGTAGGCCTGGCCGAAGTTGGTGTTGCCCGAGGCGATGACGCCCCGGCACAGGGCCCGGTTGTCCGGGTTGTTGAGGAAGGCGATGACCTGCTTGGGCACCGCCCCCTTGACGGAGCCGCCGCCGTAGGTGGGCACAACCAGAACGTACTCCTCGCCCACGGTCAGCGGCGGGTCCGCGCGCCGCAGGGGGATGCGCACCGCCGGGAAACCGAGCTTGCCCACGAATCGATGCGTGTTCTCCGAGGTGGAGGAGAAGTAGACCAGCAGAGGCCCGCTACTCACGGCGCGCCCCGCGACCTCAGACCGCGACGGACTCGACGGCCAGAGCGAGAGTTTTGATCTTGTCCGGACGGAAACCGGACCAGTGGTCCTCTCCGGCAACGACGACGGGAGCCTGGGCGTACCCCAGGGATTTGACCTGCTCGAGAGCCTGAGCGTCCAGGGAGATATCCACCGTCTCGTAGGACAGGCCGGCCTTGTCCATGGCGCGGTAGGTGGCCGTGCACTGGACGCAGTTGGGCTTGCTGTAGATGGTGATCGCCATGTCCGTCTCTTCCTCAGGGTCGGGTGGCGGTGACTGCGGCCCGTCCCTGGGCAGGGACTGCGCCGGCGGCACCACACGCTTGTCATTCGCGGGAGGCCAGAACGGCCCCGCGGAGCAAGACACTACCCCTTGGGGTAAGCCGGGTCCACCACCCCAAGATGCTGTGTCTGACGTGGCCCTGTGCACACCACCCCTCCCTTCTGTGGAAAACACTCACCGAGCTGGGGACGACCAGTGGAGAGGGCTGACAGCCACCCTGATGGCGACACTGCACCCCGACTCCACGAGCCGCAGAACGATGGTCCTACACGGGTGCGACATCTATTCAGCCCTCTTAACCACAGGAGTCGACGGTCGACACCGGAGCTCTGCCCCCAGACCTGGGGACAGAGAAGGAAAAATCCCCTCCGAGTGCTCCACGCACGGCGTGTCGCCACTCCCAGCAAACACTCAGCAAACGATTGCTGGAGTCATGAATAACCGAGGACACCCCCTCTGAGCACCCAACCAACCACTGACGCCCGAGGGACTTCAGAGAAGCACGGAGGGATAGCCGGAAGTATTCAGTCTCACATCCAACAAGAAGGGGAAGCTGTAGCATTTTTTGTAACGGTCGATTTATGGTTGTTATTACGAAATCGTAACAATACAGTTCCCAATCCACCACTCCCCAAGGACTTCCACATGCAGCAGACGTTGCAAGAACTACCACTCACGCTGGCCTACATCGCCGCTGACCTGGCGGCCATCACCCTCCTGGTCGGAGCGCTCTACATCCCGCGCCACGGACGTCGTGACCTCGTAGCCGCCTACATCGGCGTCAACGTGGGCGTCCTGGCCGTCACCCTCCTGTTGTCATCGAGTAACGACGTCGGCGCCGGACTGGGCCTGGGGCTCTTCGGCGTCCTGTCCATCATCCGCCTGCGTTCCTCCTCCCTGGCCCAGGGAGAGGTGGCCTACTTCTTCGCGGCCCTGGCCCTCGGCCTGCTCGGCGGGATCCAGAGCCACTTCATCATCGTCATCATCCTTATGGTCCTCATCATCGGCTCCCTATGGGTCGGAGACCATCCCGCACTCATGCGCCACAACCGCAACCAGACCGTCACAATCGATCGGGCGATCAGCAACGAGAGTGAGCTCACCCGCGAGCTCGAGGACCTACTCGGTGCCAAGGTGCGCAGCATCGACCTCAAGAGTCTGGACCTGGTCAACGACACCACCATCGTCGAGGTGCACTACAGGCTGCATCGTCAATCGCGGGAGGCGACACCGGTGCCCCAGCAGCAGGTGGCCTCTCAGCAGGCTCCGCAGCCATCACAGGGGATCGCGCGCCAGGCCCCTCCGTCGCCCCAAGAGGCTCCACTCCAGCCTGCCGCTCAGGTGCTGGAGTCTGGGCAGCACGCCTGGCCCGGGACCGCCTCACATGACAGTGCCGCATCAGCTGCCACCGCTCCGCCCCGATACGCCTGGGTCACCGGCGGCCAGCAACAGGCCCAGCCGAGCACCCCGCCACCCCCCACGGTGCACCCCCGCTACAACTGAGCCACCCACCACAACTGCACAACCGTTTCACCACAACCGACCCGCGGCACCGACCGACCGCCACCGCAACTCCCGAACCCGGAAAGGACAGTACCGTGCCGAACACCGAAGGAATCGACACGATCACCCTCGCCGAGCTCAACTCCGAGGCGAGCCTCCTGACCCGCATGGACCGCAAGTACCTGGTCCCACCCCGAGACACCCAGAAGGTCATCGACTACCTCGCCCCGCGAGCGCAGGTCCTCCAGATCGACGGTCTGCGGCACTTCCGCTACGCCTCGACCTACTTCGACACCCCCGGGCTGGACGCCTACTTCCTGGCGGCCCGTAAGCGCCGTCGACGTTACAAGATCCGTACCCGCACCTACCTGGACTCCGGCCTGTGCTTCCTGGAGGTCAAGACCAACGGCTCGCGCGAGGCCACCGTCAAGGACCGATTCAAATACGACCCCGACGACGCCGACCGCATCACGTCCGACGGCCGTCTGTTCGTCATCGAGCGCCTGGTCGAGTCCTCCACCTGCTCGCCGGATGAGGCACGCGCCATCGCCGATGCCCTCGTCCCGGTCATGGACTCCACCTACAGCCGCACCACCCTGCACCTGCCTCATGACGAGGCCCGCGCCACCTTCGATACCGAGCTGACCTGGGACCTGTTCGACCCCGACGGGCGCCGCCTCAAGACAGGCGTGTCAGTGAGCCACCTCAACGTCGTCGAGACGAAGAACCCGGCCACGGCCTCCCCAACGGACCGGCTCCTGTGGAACCAGGGTCACCGGTCGGCCCGCATCTCGAAGTACGCCACCGGCATGGCGCTGCTGTACGCGAACCTTCCCACCAACCGTTGGCACCGCACCATCAAACGGGAACTGGGGCGCTACCGGCGTCAGGCACCGCTGCGCCAGATGGCGGCCTGAACGTCAGTCTGTATTCACCCACGGTCTCACTCCCTACACCAGCGCCCCCGGACATTACGGGCCCCGCCCGACCCGGGGGCGCTGTTCGCCGCTCCACACCGACGGCGGAACAAGTCATGCCTCACCCATGCCGCTTTCACAGCCGGCTCATGGGATGCGCTCCTTGACTGTTACTCACCGGACGGAGCCCCGCGGCTGCGGCGCGACCAGAGCACACGCTCGACCTTCAAGAGCCCATCCCGGCTGGCCCCGGCACCGGTCCGATTGACCCGACAGGAGCCTCCCGATGAGCCTGACCACTCTGACCTACATCGCCGCCGACCTGATCGCCCTCACCGTCCTGGTCGGGGCGCTCTACGCCCCCCGCCATTCGCGCAAGGACCTCATGGCCGCTTACATCGGCGTCAACGTGGGCGTCCTGGCCGTCACTCTGCTGCTGTCGACGGCGAGTGTCGCGGCCGGCCTGGGGCTGGGACTCTTCGGCGTCCTGTCCATCATCCGCCTGCGCTCGACCGAGCTGGCCCAGCACGAGGTGGCCTACTTCTTCGCAGCCCTGGCCCTCGGCCTGCTCGGCGGGATCCAGACCGCGCCGATCGGTATGGTGGCGGCCCTCATGGGGACCGTCGTCGCGGCCCTGTGGATCGGCGACCATCCCGCACTCATGCGCCGCAATCGCCACCAGGTGATCGTCCTCGACCACGCCATCACCAACGAGACCGCTCTCATCGCGCACCTGGAGCACACCCTGGGCGGGCAGGTCCGCTCGGTGGAGGTCCAGCGCCTCGACCTGGTCAACGACACCACCACCGTCGATGTCCGCTTCCGAGTGCCTCGTGACACCTCCGCCGAGCTGGAGGCCGAGGTCTCCGGGGTCTCAGAAATCTCTCGGGGCTCCGACGACGACGCCCCCGCCCTGGAGCCGGCCGGTGCGCCCGCCGCCCCAACCGTTCAAGCCTGGACCGGCACGCACCTGAGCACCGTACAGACCAGTACCGACACCGGCCAGGCCGACACCCAGCCCGTCACCATCACCCCTGCGGCCCAGTACGTCGCCCGCTCCGCATCACAGTCCACGACTCAGTCAGTCGGCCAGCCGGTGTCGGCCCGCCGGGCCCAGACGGTCGCCCAGCCGGCCATGGCCGGGCGCTGACGCCGGTCCACAGTGACTAGCAGAGTCGAAGGGACCGCGACGATGACCACCACGACCTCTATGGTGACGTCCACCACGAACCCGGGTGCTGCGGCGTCGGTGCCCCAAACACCTCAGGCAGCCCCCGCCACCCTAAGCACGAAGCACCTGGCCTCGACCACCCTCGCCGACCTCAACAGCGCCGCCGGCCTGCTCACCCGCGTGGACCGCAAGTACCTTGTGCCCCTGGAGAGCGCCCAAGACCTCGTCGACGGGCTCGCGCCTCACGCCCAGGTGCTGACCATCGATGAGCGGCGCTGCTTCTCCTACACCTCAACCTACTTCGACACCCCGGGGCTGGAGGCCTTCATGCTCACGGCCCGCAAGCGGCGTCGGCGCTTCAAGGTCCGCACCCGCACCTACCTGGACACCGGCCTGTGCTTCCTGGAGGTCAAGACCCGCGGAGCACGGGGTACCACCGTCAAGCGGCGCATGGGCTACCACCCCGACGACGCCTCCCGCCTCACCGGCCCCGGCCGTGCCTTCGTGGCCGCCTGCCTGGTGAGCACGGGGGCCACTGGTCCGGCCGCGGCCCGGGAGGTCGCCGCAGCGCTGCGTCCTGTGCTGGCCACCACCTATGAGCGCACCACCCTGCACCTGCCTGACGCCGAGGCCCGGGCCACCATCGACACGGCCCTGACCTGGCGGCGCCTGACACCGGGGGCCCGCACGAGGACCCCCGCCGTGACCGTCGGAGCCCCTCAGGCCCTGCGCCCGGGCCACCTGGCCGCGGCCATCAACGACGGTGAGCCGGTGGCGGTGGCGGATGTCGCCGTCGTTGAGACGAAGAACCCGGCCACGCCCTCACCTGCGGACCGCGCCCTGTGGGACGCCGGCCACCGGCCCACCCGCATCTCGAAGTACGCCACCGGCATGGTGCTGCTCCACCCCGAGCTTCCCGCCAATCGCTGGTACCGGACTCTGACCCACGAGCTCGCCGACCTGTTCGGCACCGACCGCTCCAGCCTGGAGAGCATCGGCGCCACCCGCGCCACCGCGAGCGCCGCCTGAGTGCTGCACCCAGACCACCCACGATCCGACACCAAACCCGAGAAGAAGAGGCCCAGAAACCATGAAGACCACCAAGACGATGACAACCAAGCCCCTGAACCGACTCCGCCGTCGCGCGACCGGAGCCGTCGCACTCCTGGCCGCGATCGCCCTGGCGACCGGCTGCTCGACCTCCTCGGCCTCCGGAAACGCCAGCGCCTCGAGCTCGAGTGAGTCGGACACGACGTGGACGACGATCTCCTCATCTGTCGCCACGGCGTCCACCGGCGCGAGCGTCTCCGACATCCTGGGGGCCAATGCCTCAGTGGAGGACGCCTCGAGCTCTGCGGACGACGCCGGAACCACGGACACGTCGTCGGCCACCACGATCACGCTGTCGGGATCGTCGGCTTCGGCCAGTGGGTCGGCATCGAGCAACGTGAAGGTCGACGGGGGCACCGTCACCATCAGCGGCGGCGGCACCTACGTCCTCAGCGGCGAGCTCAGCAACGGGCGGATCGTCGTCAACGCCCCCAAGGACGATGTGCGCCTGGTCCTCAACGGCGCGAGCATCACGAGCTCGGACGGCCCGGCCATCGACATCCAGGACGCCGGAAACGCGATCGTGGTCCTGGCCAAGGACTCCAAGAACACGCTGACCGACGGAGCGAGCTACGCCTCGGGTCAGGAGGCCACCGCGGCCCTGTTCTCCTCCGACACGCTCACCATCACCGGGACCGGCCAATTGGACGTGACCGGCTCCTACAAGGACGGCATCTCCTCCAAGAACGGCCTCATCATCACCGGGAACGCCACCATCACCGTCAAGGCCGCCGACGACGGCCTGCGAGGCAAGGACTACCTGGTAGTCGAGTCCGGGACGCTGACGGTGGAGGCCGGCGGTGACGGACTGAAGTCCAGTGAGGGCAATGATGAGACGAAGGGCTTCATCTCCCTGGGAAAGGCGAGCATCACCCTGACCTCCTCCGACGACGCGATCTCCGCGATCACGGACGTCACCGTGAAGGACACGGCCCTGACGATCACGGCCGGCGGTGGTCAGGCCAACGCCACTGTTGAGGAACAGGCTCCGCCCGGGCAGGAGTCGACGGCGGACTCCACGACGCCCTCGCCCAAGGGCATCAACGCCGGGGTGAGCTACACACAGGACTCCGGAACGGTCACCATCAATGCGGCCGATGAGGGGCTGCAGGCACCGTTCGTCAACGTTGTCGGCGGAGAGCTCTCCATCGCGGCCGGCGACGACGGCATCAACGCCTCCAACGGCGACCACGTCATCGAGGGCCACGAGAACGCGGACTCCGAGTCCGACGACGGATCGGTGCTCACGATCAGCGGCGGCGAGGTGGAGGTCTCCTACGCCTCCTCCGACGGCATCGACTCCAATGGCTCGGCCTACGTCAAAGGCGGGATCGTGGTGGTCTCGGGGCAGGCCGGCGAGATGGACGGGGCCGTGGACGCCAACGGCGAGACCCAGCTGGTGGGGGTGACGGGATCCCCCTCGGTGACCGCGGGAGACACGCTCACCGTCACGGATGCTTCCGGCTCACAGGTGGCTTCCGTCAAGGTCGACTTCACGGCCGCAGCGATCACGGTGCTGGGGCTCACTGAGGGACAGCAGTACACGGTGGCAACGTCGTCGGGCGGCTCGGCCACGGGGACGGCCTCGGCACTGTCGGCCGGGATGGGTGGTCCCATGGGTGGTGGCCCCGGCGGCCAGGGCGGTCAGCCCGGCGGCGGCCAGCCACCCAACGGTGGTCAGCAGCCCGGCAACCAGAGCAACCAGAACGGCCAGTCGAACAGCCAGTCCAGCACAGCCCAGAGCAGCTGACCCGAACTGGACACCGAAGGTGGGGGGCCACAGCGCAATGCTGCGGCCCCACCCACATTTGGACGTCAATCAAGTTCCTATGTTTACCTGACCCAGCCAACTGATCCAAGATCCGATTAAATCGCCTAAACACGAAATAACCAGCATAGCAATAGCGATCAGGCAGGAAATAAACTCCTTCCCACCTCCTTCTTTCGTGCCATATTTTACATTATTGTATTTGATTAATATAGCAACCCCAGACCACATTGCGATAAACACAGAGAACACCACCAAGAGAAATACTATTGCAACTGCGTGACCCGCAGCACCCACACTAAATGCAGCAGATGCCCTCTGGGTAAAACTTCCCGATCTCACAGCATTCTTAAGAGCCAAAAATACATTTGACGTAGTGACACGATGAACCGAAACCCAAAGCAAGACACCGAACAGAAAGTAACCAAGAAGATAAATCTTTTTCACTGAAACATTCCCAATCAAGGAAAAAATCAGCAAAAACAGCACGAAGACGCTACCCGCAGTAGCAACCCCAGTCAAAACTAAATCCCCAAAAACCCCCACCCCGACGAGAACGCATGCAAGTATCGCAACAGCGGAGATTATAAGAATAAACGCATCGTCATTTGATGAGGTCGCCCTAGAAGGGTACATGTTATAGGTGTTGTACGTCCTATTATCATGCTTTTCTATAGTTGCCACATTCCTATTCCCAGCGATGTAGATCTGACCTCCATCACTTCCTTTATTATTTCTGGACGACATCATCGTCGGCACAAGAGCGGCAATTACCGCCCCAACAACACCAATAATCGATGCGACAATAGTGTCCGACATGTGCCATACTTCCTTTACAGTGGACGCAACTAATCGCAGATTAACACGACAAATCCTACAACTCAACCACTATACTTAATAGGGAGGTAATACTCGATACAGCTTGAAGCAAACAGATTCAACTATATGAACTGATAGAATCGCACGAACACATCAATACTCGATGACAGTGCTCGCTGATGAATTCAACACTCCACGACGTTGACGGCCAGTCCCCCGCGGGAGGTCTCCTTGTACTTGGCGAGCATGTCCTCGCCGGTCTGGCGCATCGTCTCGATGACGGTGTCGAGGCTGACGGCGTGCCGACCCTCGCCCCACAGGGCCATGCGGGCGGCGTTGATGGCCTTGACGGCGGCCACCGCGTTGCGCTCGATGCAGGGGATCTGGACGAGCCCGCCCACCGGATCGCAGGTGAGCCCCAGGTTGTGCTCCATGGCGATCTCAGCGGCGTTCTCCACCTGGGCCGGCGTCCCGCCCAGGGCCTCGGCCAGGCCGGCGGCTGCCATCGAGGAGGCCGATCCGACCTCCCCCTGGCAGCCCACCTCGGCCCCCGCGATGGAGGCATTGGTCTTGATGAGCCCGCCCACAGCGGTGGCGGCCAGCAGGAAGCGGCGGGCGCCGTCGTCGTCGGCCCCGGGGATGAAGCGCTCGTAGTAGGCCAGGACCGCCGGGACGATGCCGGCCGCGCCGTTGGTGGGGGCGGTGACGACGCGGCGCCCGGCGGCGTTCTCCTCGTTGACCGCGAGCGCGAACAGGTCCACCCAGTCCATGCCGCGCAGGGGGTCGGCCATGGTGAAGGCCGCGGCCGGGCCAGTCGACTGGGCACGCAGCCGCTCGTGGAGGGCCTTGGCGCGGCGGCGCACCCCGAGCCCGCCGGGCAGGATTCCCTCGGCACTCATGCCGGCCTCGATGCAGGCTCGCATCGTAGTGCGCAGGCGGTCCAGGTAGGCCATGACCTCCCCCCGGCTGCGGGCGGAGAGCTCGTTGGCCAGGACGACGTCGGACACGCTCAGACCCTCGCGCTCGCAGATCACCAGCATCGCGGCCGACGTAGTGAAGGGGAAAGGAGCGCGGGTGGCGTGGGCCTGGGTGGCGGAGGCGGTCGCCAGGGCCTGGATCGACGGCGATCCGGGGGCGCCGACGTCCTCCATGACGAAGCCGCCGCCCACGGAGTAGTAGGTGCGACGCAGGATCTCGGCGCCGCTGGCGCAGTAGGCGGTCAGGGTCATGCCGTTGACGTGGTAGGGCAGGACCCGGCCGGGCAGAAAGTGGATGTCGGCACTCGGACTGAAGGGGACGGGGCCGACACCGTCGACCACCAACTCGCCGGCGGCCTCGACCTCCTCCATGAGGGACTCGCACACGACTGCTGGGACGGTTTCGGGCTCGTAGCCGGCCAGCCCCATGACGGTGGCGCGGTCGGTGGCGTGCCCGCGTCCGGTGGCGCCGAGCGAGCCGTAGAGCTCGACGGTGACGCGGGTGGGCTGCGGCAGGCCGGCGCCGGAGACCGGTGAGGTGCACTCTCCGTCGGACGCCCCCGCGCCGCCCGGGCGGACAGCCTCGGCCAGCTCCCGACTGAAGGCGCGGCCGGCCCGCATGGGGCCTACGGTGTGGGAGGAGGAGGGGCCGATACCGATGCGCATGAGGTCGAAGACGCTCAGCGGGCGGGGTGCCTGCTCGACGTCGATGGCCCCGGCCAGGAGGGCGGCGGGCGTAGCCGAGTCCAGGGCCGTGGAGACGAGGGCAGTCTCCGGAGCAGGAGCCGACATGCCGGTGGCAGTGGGACCCGCCGAGCCGTCAGGGCCGGCGACGGCGGAGGTGTGTGTCGAGATGGAGAGTCCACGGCTGGTCACATCCCCATGATGCACGCCCGGCGCCCGGGCTCCCAAGTTCGACGAGCTCGCGCCGATCTGCCGTCAGTCGGTGGGGCGCACCAGCCACCAGGCGGCGTAGGGCGGCACGGGCACTCGCCCGTCCCCCGCCCCCTCCAGTGAGGTTGACCCGAAGGGGACCGTGTCGGTCAGGACGTCGGTGGCCCCCATGACCCCGAGCCGGGCGAGCTGGTCGGCGGCCACCGAGCGCCACTGCGGCGTCACGTTGTACACGCCCACGAAGCTGCCGCGCGGGTGGTCACGGTAGGTCACCAGCACCCCGGGGTCGTCAACATCCTGGACCTGGGTGCGCACGACGGCATCGAGCTGAGGCAGGTCGGCGCGCACCCGCGCCATGTGCGCCAGGTCGGTGAAGACGCGCCCCTCGACGGTGGAGCGATCATGCCGGTTGGCCAGCCGGGTCTCGTCGAGACGGGGCCGCCCGGCCCAGCGCGAGTCGGCCTCGTGACCGGGCTCGGTGTCCCAGTTGGGGTCGTTGGGCTGGGCGAGCTCGTCCCCGCTCCACAGGACGGGGATGCCGCCCCACCCATAGAGGATGGCGTAGGCCATGCGCAGAGCGTGGATCCGCTCCTCACGCCAGGTCCACAGCGACTCGACCTCATGCTCGGGGGTCGCATCGGTGACACCCTCCCAGGCCTCGGCGGCGGCCTCGATCCCGATGAGCGAGGCCGCCGTTCCGGCGATGCGCCGGTCCCCGGTGACCGGGTTGTACTGGAAGACGAGGCCCGCCGCGTCGGAGGTGGGGTACTCGCCGCCGTACCAGTCGGCGAGGAATGCCCGATGGTCGTAGCCGCCCAGGCCGACGGCGGCCGCGTCGTCGTCGTCGATGGCCCAGCCGATATCGTCGTGGCAGCGCAGGTAGGTGATCCAGGTGGCTGTGGACGGCTCGACCGGCAGGCCCTGGAGCGCCTCGACGGCCAGCGTCGTGTCACGCGCGGCGAGCATGGACCAGACCTGGACCATGAGGGAGTTGTGGTAGGCCAGGTCGGAGACCTTGCCGGTGTACTTGCCCTGTCCGAGGTACTGGAGGAGCTCGGTAGGGGCCACGATCGCCTCGGCCTTGAGGTCGACGGCGGGGCAGGCGATGCGGGTCAGGGCACGCAGCACCTCGGTGATGGCGTGGACCTCGGGCTGGCCCTGGCAGTCGGTGCCCAAGCGCTTGATGGTGAAGGCGATGGCATCCAGGCGCAGCACCTCGACGCCGCGGTTGGCCAGGTCCAGGACGATGGCGGCGAACTCGGCCATGACATGGGGGTTGCGCCAGTTGAGGTCCCACTGGAAGGAGTTGAAGGTGGTCCACACCCAGCCGTTGACGTCATCGTCCCAGGTGAAGTTGCCGGGAGCGAAGTCGGGGAAGACCTCCGGCAGGGTGCGCTCGTAGGCGTCGGGCTCGGTGCGGTCAGGGAAGATGAGGAAGTAGTCGCGATAGCGCTGCTCGCCGGCGCGCGCCCGCACCGCCCACTCGTGCTCGGCGGCCACGTGGTTGAGGACGAGGTCCACCACCAGGGAGATCCCCTCGGCGCGCAACTCGCCGGCCAGGTGCTCGAGGTCGTCCATGGTGCCCAGGTCCGGGCGCACGGTGCGGTAGTCGGCCACCGCGTAGCCGCCGTCGGAGTCGCCGGGGCGCGGCGTGAGCAGGGGCATGAGGTGGAGGTAGGTGACACCCAGCTCGCGCAGGTAGTCGATGCGGTCCTCCACGCCGCGCAGGGTGCCGGCGAAGCGCTCAGTGTAGGCGGCATATCCGACACGGCCGGGGTGCTGGGCCCAGGCGGGGTCGAGAGTGCGGGCCAGGTCCAGACGGCACAGCTCATGCTCGCGCTCCGCGTAGGCCCGGGCGGCCAGGGCCAGCAGGTTGAGCGCCGTGGCCTCGGCGGCGTCCCCGTAAAGGGTGGTGAGCCCATCGAGGAGGTCTGGATACCAGGCCTCGGCGCGCGTGAGGAAGATGTCACGCTCGGCGGCCTCAAGCGGATCCAGGACGTGGAAGACGATGTCGTCGAGGGATGACGGGAGGGACGTGGCGGCGCTCATAGATCTATGGTCGCGTATATGGGCGCCTGGAGCGAGTGCCTGGGGCCGATGAGCTAGGCACCGACCCGCTGAGGCAGGTCGCGAGCAGGGAACCACATGACCTTTCGCCCTTGCTTGGAACTGGTGAGCAGACCCCGACGCTCGAGGCCCTGCAGGTCCGTGCGGGCTGTCTGCGGGACGACACCATGGGTCGTTCGGTGCTCTTCCACGGTCACGCTGCCGGAAGGATTGCGAAGGAAGATCTCAACAAGCGCGACCTGCCGGTGGTTGAGTCCGAGGTCGCGCAGGAGCCGTGTGGCTTCGCGCAGCTGGCCGGTCTTGCGTGCCAGGTAGGCATCGAGCTCGTCGATCGCCTGTACCACGACCTGTGCCTGAGCCAGGAAGAAGTACGTGAGGTCCCCTTCATCTTGCTCGGTGAGCAGGAAGCTGCGCGCGTACTTCGCCGGGGCCTTGCGCAGCAGGCGCGAGATCGACAGGAACTCAGTGAGGAAGAAGCCCTGGCGGAGCATTGACCAGTAGAAGACGGCCCGTGAGGTACGACCGTTGCCGTCCGCGAAGTAGTGGTCGTAGCCCATCATGAAGTGCAGCGTGAGCGCGCGCAGGAGCGGTGGCATGTAGGGGACTGTGCTGTCAGAGCGGTCGGAGTCGTTGGCAAAGCCGCATAGAGTCTCAAGTCGTTCGGGCAGGGTCTCGGCCGGGGGTGGGACGTGAAGGATCTGCTCCTCGGTCTGGGTGCCGTAGATGCGGACTCTCGCATCCCCCGGGCGCTGAAGTCGACCGGCGTCAGCCGGGTCATCGAGCGCGCCGTCTGTGACGATCCGGTGGATCTCACATACAAGCCCGGGCGTCAGCCGCTCGTCCTTGAGCTCGATGACACGCTGCATCGCACTGTAGTTGTTGAGGATCATCTGCTCGCTACGGTCACGGGGGGCCCGGTCCTCCCTCAGCATCTGCTTGGCCCGTACCCGAGAGGTCGAGGCCCCCTCCAACTGCGAGGAGGTCATCGCCTCCTCGATGAGGGAGCGCACGAGGTAGCGATCTCGCGTCGCGGCATTGGCGATGGGCTCGGGCAGCTCAACCTGCCCCCGCGCCCGTGCGGACACGTCATCGATGACGCGCAGGAGTGGGTCTGGCAGGTTGTAGGTGAACCGGGTGCCGTCCTTCATCGTGAACGGAGTGGGCCGGGCTGTCTGGGTTCGGCGCAGCCGCACGGCCGCCCACCACTGCTCACGTGTGAGGCCAGCTGGAGGATTGTGGCGGAAGAACCAGTCCCAAGGCCGGTAGTCGGTGTCCGCCGTCGACGGCGACACGAGCACCTCAGTCAGGCGGCCGTCCTCAGCCAGGTGAGCCAGAAGCACCTCCATGGCCGCTGGAGATGGAACAGGAACCTTCATGACGCAGAACCTCACTGCCGACCTGTCGTTTGTTGCTAATCTAGCCCAAATTAGCAGTTGCTGACAGTTGTGGACATCATGTTTGCGCTGGACCCTGTGCGCGGGCACGCTTCTTCCCATGACTACAGTCGACAAGCCCCGAACTCCGATCGCCCTGACCATCGCCGGCTCCGAGGCCTCGGGCGGCGCCGGCGCCCAGACCGACCTCAAGACCTTCCACACCCTCGGAGTCTTCGGCTGCACGGCCCTGACCTGCATCGTGTCGATGGACCCCAAGGACGGGTGGAACCACCGCTTCGTGCCGGTGGACCCCGGTGTCATCGCCGACCAGATCGAGACCTGCGCCGCCGTCCACTCGCGCGTCGACGCCGTCAAGATCGGCATGCTGGGCACGGCGCCCACCATCGATGTCGTCGAGCAGGCCCTGGAGACCTACGACTTCCCCGCAGTGGTGCTCGACCCGGTCCTCATCTGCAAGGGCCAGGAGTTCGGGGGCGCCCTCGAGGTGGACAACGCCTTGCGCACCAAGATCCTGCCGCGCGCCACGATGACCACCCCGAATCTCTTCGAGGCCGCCACGCTGGCGGGCATGGAGGAGATCACCACGGTCTCCCAGCTCAAGGACGCCGCCAAGCGCATCCACGATCACGGGGTCCCCAACGTCCTGGCCAAGGCCGGCCCGTCGCTGGGCACCGGTACCGCTCTGGACATCTTCTACGACGGCACCACCCTGGAGGTCCTCGAGGTCGAGGCCGTGGGCACCGAGCGCGTCCACGGCGCCGGCTGCACTCTGGCCGCTGCGGTGACCGCCGAGCTCGCCAAGGGCGCCGCCCCGCTTCAGGCCGCCGTCACCGCCAAGGAGGTCGTCTCCTCCTCCATCCGGCACGGGCTGCGCGGCAACATGCCCTTCCTCTACGTCTATCAAGGGGAGTTCCGGAAGGCCTGAAACCGGCTTCCCGACAATAGCGGCAGACCGTAGTACCTGGTATCGGTTCTCACCGCCGCCCATGTCGCGATACATGTCGCGGCATGGGGCCCGCTCTTGTCGAACGACCGGGTCGGCACCTCGTCTACCGGGGGCAGCCGCGCAAACGCACCGAGAGGCAGGTAACGCAGCCCTCAAGCTTCTCGAACTCCGAGATGTCCACCTCGGTGACCTCGTAGCCCCGCGAGCGGAAGAGCTCGGCGCTACGCGGAGCATCAGCCGCCATGAGCAGGTGCGAGCCTCCCAGGAGGACGACGTGGGCTCCGCTCTCCTCGGGAACCGCCAGGAAACTGTCCCACAGGGTCGGATCGTCCACCAGGGGCTCGTAACCGATGACGGTTCCGTCCGGAAGCATCGTCACCGCGGACTTCAGATGCAGCACCTTGGTCAATGGCACACCGATCGTCTCCGCCCCCTCGGCCACCAGGTGCTCACGCAGTTGGCGCAGCCCCTCCGCATTGCTGCGACCGCCCTGCCCCACCCAGACCTTCCCGCCGAACTTGAGGACGTCACCGCCGTCGAGCGTTCCGGGGGCCTCGATGCGCTTCACGTCATACCCGAGCTCACGCACCGACTTCTCGACGGCGTCCACCTCGGGCTTGCGCTCATCGGCCCCCGGCCGAGTGACAACGGCGACGCTGCCATAGACCACTACCGCGTCCTCGACGAAGACGGCATCGGGGCAGTCAGGCGCCTCGTCGACCTCAATGGTCTCCCAGCCGGCCGTATGGAGCGCATCCACATAGTCTCGCCACTGCCGCTGCGCCAGGTCGCAGTCCACCTCCGTACGGTCGATATGGGTGACAAGACCCTCCGAGAGCCGCGGACCAGGACGGCGCACCAACGCCTTAGTCGTCTCCAACGAGATACTCCTTTCATGAGAACCCGCAAAGGGCTCGGCGGAACGTGGTAGAAAACTACATCGACCCGCATGAACATGCACGTCACACCCATACCGTCTATCTGGACAAGGAGGACCCGATGAGCGATCCCTCCACCGCGCTTCCCCATGCTCCCCACAGCGTCGATTCCGACGTCCCTGACGAGACCTCCTCCCACGGCTCCCTGAAGCGCAACCTGAAGGTTCGCCACATCAACCTCATCGCGCTGGGCGGAGCAATTGGTACCGGCCTGTTCGTGGGCACCGGCGCCTCGATCTCCTCGGCGGGGCCAGGAGGCGCTGTGCTCTCCTACGGGATCATCGGCCTGGCGATCTACTTCATGATGGGCGCACTGGGAGAGATGATCACTCATCGCCCCGTCGCCGGCGCCTTCGAGACCTTCACCTCCGACTACGTGGACCCCGCTCTGGGATTCACGGTGGGCTGGATGTACTGGTACAGCTGTGCAATGACGATCGCCGTGGAACTGGTAGCGGCCTCCATTGTCATGAAGTACTGGTTCCCCGCCTCGCCGTCACTTCTGTGGAGCGGGGCCTTCCTGACAATCATTCTGCTGCTCAACCTTTTCTCCGCCCGCGTCTTCGGCGAGGCGGAGTTCTGGTTCGCCGGCATCAAGGTCATCACCGTCATAGTCTTCCTGGTTCTGGGTGTCGCGATGATCATCGGCATCCTCAGCGGACACGACGGCGGTCTATCCAACTGGAGCACGGGCGAGGCACCTTTCGTCCACGGGTTCACCGGCACCCTGTCCGTACTCATGGTGGCCGGATTCTCCTTCGTGGGGATCGAGTCGGCCGCCGTGGCCGCCGGCGAGGCCGAGAACCCCCGCACGACAATGCCCCGCTCCATCAACTCCGTGTTCGTCAGGATCATGCTGTTCTACGTCGGCGCCATCGCCGTGGTCGCCACTCTCGTGGCCTACACCGACCCACGTCTGCTCAGCAGCTCGGAATCCAACATCGCCGCCAGCCCCTTCACCCTCGTCCTGGAGCGAGCGGGACTGGCGGCGGCGGCCGCCCTCATGAACGCCGTCGTTCTGACGTCAGTGCTCTCGGCCGGCAACTCGACGCTCTATGTGGGCAGCCGGCTGCTGTACTCGATGGCCGGCGCCGGACATGCACCACGTATCTTCGGACGAGTGACCTCCCGAGGCGTCCCAGTATGGGGCGTCCTGGCCACCATCATCATCTCCATGCTCGGGTTCCTGTCCAGCCTGGTCGGCGACTCGGTGGCCTACACCTGGTTCTACAACGCCACCGGATTGACCGGCTTCATCGTCTGGGCGGCCGTGTGCGTGGCACACCTGCGCTTCCGAGCGGCCTGGAAGGCCCAGAACCGCAACGTATCCGAGCTGCCCTACCGCGCCAAGCTCTTCCCAGCGGGTACCTGGTTCGCACTCATCGTCTTCGTCGGAGTCATCCTCGGTCAGGGCATCGGCCTGGTCCTGGACGGGTTCAGCTGGTACGGCCTCCTCGTCGCATACATCGGGCTACCGATCACCGCCATCCTGTTCCTCGGCTACAAGCTGGTCCGCCGCTCCAGACCCGCCGCCCTGTCTCAGATCGACCTTTCGGCTCCTGAAATCGGGTAACGACGACGCACCGGGCGGCGGGCGGAGCGCCGACACCGGGACGCTCTGAGAACCACCGACGGCGAGTTCCCATGTCCCGGTAGATAGACAACCTAGTAACTAGGTAGACTATTAAGCGTGGACGCTTCGACATCCCGCCTCCTGCGCGGGTTCCTGGAACCCTGCCTGCTCTCACTGCTGGCCGAACGCGCCGACTACGGTCTGTCCCTGTCTCGGCGACTCACGGTCTCCGGCTTGGAAGCAATACCCGGCGGCACGCTCTACCCGGCCCTCATGCGCCTGGAGAAGCGCGGCCTCGTCGCGGTCTCCTGGCACCCCTCCACCTCCGGACCGGCCCGCAAGTACTATGAGCTGACCGAGGCCGGACGTACCGAACTCGCCGCACGCCGGACCGAGTGGCGAACCTTCTCCACGGCGGTCGGCGGCCTCATCGAGGGTCGGACCGCCCGGGCAGAGGCCTCCTCGTGAGCCGCTTTGAGGAAGCCCTCGGCCGGACGGCGGACACAGCCGACTGGTACCGAAACTTCGAGGCGGAGCTCGCCACTCGCGGACTGCCGGTCCCCGAAGTCGTGCGTACGGTCGCCTCGACCCGCGCCGAGGCGGAGGCGGCCGGCGCACAGCCCAAGGACCTGTACGGACCGGCGGTCCTCTACGCCCGCGAGGTCGCCTCCGCCTTGCGGGATTATCAGGCAACGACACCCGCTCCCACCACTGCCACCCCTGTCGTCCTGCGATTGACGAACGTGTCCGCACGCCGCGGTGGCCGCACCGTCCTGTCAGGCATCAACCTCACCATCCACCGCAGCGAGGTGGTCGCCGTCGTCGGAGCCAACGGCGCCGGCAAGTCGACCCTGCTCCAACTCTGCGCGGGCCTGCTGCGCGCAAGCGGTGGGAGCATCGAGAGGACGCCGCGCTTCGGCTACGCACCCCAGCTCGACTCCCTGGCACCGCTGCTCACGGTCGATGAACACCTTCGCCTCTTCGGGGCAGCGCGCGGCATGCGGCGGGGCCGCTCCGTCTCAACGGGTCGCCGTCTTCTGACCCGTCTGGGCTGGACCGTCCGCGGAGACCAGACCGCCGGGATGCTCTCCGGCGGTACCCAACAGAAGCTCAACGTCGCCCTCGCCCAGCTCGACGCGCCCGATCTGCTCCTGCTGGACGAGCCCTACCAGGGCCTGGACTCCCTGGCCTACGAGGACCTGTGGAGACTCATCTCCTCATGGCGCGCCTCAGGCGCGGGAGTCCTGCTCGTCACCCACCTGCTGCAAGACATCGACCTCGTCGACCGCGTCATCGAGCTGCCGGCCCCGCAGGAGAGCAGCGGCAGGACGCCCCACTGGGCACTCCGCCCGACTCGGCGGAAGGAGCCCGCATGAGCACCTCACCCATCCAGTCCACACCACAGACCGAGTCGCCCCACACCGGGGGCCCCCGGTTCCGGTCGACGGCCGCGACCGCGGGTCTGGTCACCCTCATCACCCTGCGTGAGCTCGCCCGACGGCGCGGCGCACTCACGCTGGCGGCCCTCCTACCGCTGGTCTTCTACCTGGTGCGCCTGGAGACGCACTGGACCGCCATCCGGCTCCTGTCGATCGGCCTGGGGTGGGCGACGGCGACACTGGCGCTGTTCACACAGGTCTCGTCCCGGTCGGTGGACCGCCGTCTCGCAGTGAGCGGGGCACCACCCACCGCACTGCTTCTGGGCAGATACCTCGCTGTCCTCGGGCTGGGGTGGACCATTGGCCTGCTCTACACCGGTCTTGTGCTGGTCACGATCAGCGATGAGCTCACCCACCCGAGCGCGGTACCGGTCATGCTGCTACTGACTGCCACTGTGGCCACTCCCCTGGGCTCCCTGGCAGCCGCCCTGGTCCCACGGGACCTGGAGGGTGCGCTCCTGCTGCTATCGGTCATGGCGATTCAAGTGCTTGTCGACCCCTCCGAGGGCTGGACCCGGGTTCTACCGCTGTGGTCGACGCGGGAGCTGGCCAGTGTCGTCGTGGAGAATCTGGGATCCGACGCCGCCACTCACCTGCACCGGGGACTGGCGCATGTCGCCGTCATGGCCGTCCTGCTGACGGTCGCGAGCTGGACTGTGGGCGCCCTGCGCCTGCGCACGGTCAGCCTCCCGGCTCCCGACGACGCCCGGCCGGCCTACTCGTAGGCGGGCTCAGGGGTGACATCGCGCGCCATGTTGGCGAAGCGCGACACGTGCCCCTGGAAGGCCACCGGGATGGTGCGGGTCTGCCCGTTGCGGTGCTTGGCCACGATGATGTCGGCCTCGCCGGGGCGCTCCTCGTTGTTGTAGTACTCCGGGCGGTGCAGCAGGATGATGATGTCCGCGTCCTGCTCCAGGGACCCGGACTCACGCAGGTCACTCATCTGCGGCTTGTTGCCGGTTCGCTGCTCAGGACCGCGGTTGAGCTGGGCGACAGCGATCACCGGGATCTCCAGCTCCTTGGCCAGCAGCTTGAGGGAGCGGGAGAACTCGGAGACCTCCTGCTGACGCGACTCGACCCGCTTGCCCGAGCTCATGAGCTGAAGGTAGTCGATGACCATGAGGCCCAGGTTGTGCTGCTGCTTCATGCGCAGCGCCTTGGAGCGGATCTCCGGCATCGTGAGGTTGGGTGAGTCGTCGATGAACAGCGGCGCGTTGGAGACGGGGTTGTAGGCCACGGCGACGTCGGTCCAGTCGCGGTCCTCCATCTGGCGAGAGCCGCGCAGCTTGTTCATGTCCACGTTGGACTCGGCGGCCAGGATGCGCATCATGAGCTCCATGCGCCCCATCTCCAGGGAGAAGTAGCAGCTGGTGATGCCGTGGTGGATCGAGGCCGAGCGGCAGAAGTCGACCGCCAGGGTGGACTTGCCCATGGCCGGGCGCGCAGCCACGATGATCATCTGACCGGCATGGAGTCCGCCGGTGAGCTCGTCGAGCTCGATGAAGCCGGTGGGCACACCCGTCAGCGCCCCGTTGTCGCGGTTCTGGGCGGCCTCGATCTCCAGGTTGGCCTCCCCCAGGAGCTCTGAGACGGCGACGTAGTCCTCCTTCTCCCCCTCGTGGTGGGCCACCGAGTAGACCTCGGCCTCAGCCAGCGTAACGAGCTCGGCGATGTCACCGGCGTCGGTGGAGTACCCCAGCTGGGTAATGCGGGTGCCGGCCTGGACCAGGCCACGCATGAGCGCCTTGTCCTTGACGATGCGGGCGTAGTAGCCGGCATTGGCCGCGGTGGGGACGGTGGCCATGAGGGAGGCCAGGTAAGGGGCGCCGCCGACGCGCTCGAGCTCGCCGCGCTTGGAGAGCTCGTCGGCCACGATGAGGGGATCAGCGGGCTCGGAGCGGTTGTAGACCTCGACGATGGCGTCGAAGATCGACTCGTGGGCCGAGCGGTAGAACTCCGAGCCGCGCAGGACGTCAATGACGTCAGTGATGGCCTCCTTGCTCAGAAGCATGCCGCCGAGCGTTGCCATCTCCGCCTCGAGGTCCTGCGGAGGCAAGCGGTCGAAGGCGGAGCTGTCGGACCGCACGCTCCCGACGACGTCACCGCCCGAGCCGCCCCGCCCACCCATGCCGTTATCCATCCGGCCACCTTCCGCACTGTTCCGCCGGCTCGCACCGACCCGTCCTACCGCTCCCGACGACGTCGTGCCGCGCCGGAAAAGACGCTCGCCCGCGTGGAGCGCGCGCGTGACGATAACGCCATCAGGATGACCTCGCAAACTCTCAAGTTCACCAGCTCTGGGGATATCAGCACCCCTCCTGTGGGAAGCACCCCATCGCCTGGGGACAGAAGTGACGAGGCTGTGGACACAGATGTGTGCAGTCGGCGCCACCTCTCCGACGGCGATTGATTTTTCATTGGCATCAGTGCAATTCGCCGGTTCAGGGTTCCTATAGGCGTTTCCCACGACATCACAATGTGATCTGTGGACAAGTGGGTAAACCTGTGGACAAACATCACGTTCGACTTGAGGTCCACACCGTTTGTGGCTCCCCTACAGGGTGATCCGCACCAGTTATCCCCAGACCCCGTCATCTCGGCCGAACAACGGCCCCATCAGGCATATACTCAGCAAATATTCAGCCTTCTAGTACTTTCCTCGAAGTCGAATAGTTGTGTGATCCTCCAGGACAATCCGGGCGATCAGTAGCCTCAGTCACGTTCACAACCCATCCCCGCGACCTCATCCTCAACCTCATCCTCAACCTGCTCGTGAGGACCGCCTCGCGCAGTCTCCCTCCGCCGCTCGATGCCGACATTCGGCTCCCGCCCTCGAGCGCCCCGCCCCGCTCCACAGTGGTGGCCACACGCCGCCACGGAGGCTTCCCGCGCCCTCACTCCACAGCGCTTCTTACCACCCGGGGACTGTCGACACCCTGATGCTCCGAGACGTCCCCCTGGTCCACAATGGGGGCCGTGCCCGACACCATCACCCCCGCCTCCAGAGGCCTCAACCGGCAGATCCTGTCCCTGGCTCTGCCTGCGCTGGGGGCTCTGATCGCCGAGCCTCTCTTCGTACTGGCGGACTCGGCGATGGTCGGCCATCTCGGCGCGGTGAGCCTGGCAGGCCTGTCGCTGGCCTCCACGATCCTGATGACGACGGTAGGGCTGTTCGTCTTCCTGGCCTACGCCACCACGGCGACGACGGCGCGTCTGTTCGGGGCCGGCCGACGCACCGAGGGCCTGCGGGCCGGCGTCGACGGGATGTGGCTGGCGCTCCTGCTGGGGCTGGGGACAGGAGCCCTTCTGGGGCTAGCCGCCCCGTGGCTGACTGACGCGATGGGCGCCCACGGCCCCGTGGCGCAGGCCGCCGTCGCCTATCTGCACACCTCCTGCCCGGGGCTGCCCGGCATGTTCGTCGTTCTGGCGGCCACCGGTGTGCTGCGCGGACTACTGGACACGCGCACACCTTTTGTCGTGGCCGCCGCCGGGGCGGCACTCAACGTGGCCGTCAACGCGATCCTGCTGTACGGCGCTGGGATGGGGATCGCGGGCTCAGGCGCGGGTACCGCCATCGCGCAGACCGCCATGGCGCTGGCTCTGGTCCGCCCGATCGTCCAGGAGGCCCGGGGGGCCGGCGTAGGGCTGCTGCCTCACCGTCGGGGCCTGCGGGCCTCCCTGGGCAGCGGCACGCCGCTGCTCATCCGCTCCCTGAGCCTGCGGGTGGCGATTCTGGCCACCGTGTGGGCGGCGACAGCGCTCGGGGAGGTGTCCCTGGCCGCGCACCAGGTGGTAGGCGCCCTGTGGAACTTCGCCGCCTTCGCCCTGGATGCGCTGGCCGTGGCCGCGCAGGCGCTCATCGGTACCGCCCTGGGACGGGCACAGAGAGCCGACGAGACAGCCAGTCAAGCAGCTGACGAGACCGTCGAGGAGGCCGATACTCGGAACGCCTCGGCAACGGCAGGATGGTCCATCGACGAGCTCCTGCGACGGATGCTGATCTGGGGCGCGGGAACCGGCTTGCTCATCGGGGTAGTCATGGCGGCGGGCGCCGGCTGGCTGCCGCGAGCCTTCACCTCCGACGCGGGCGTCATCGCGGTGACAACGCCGACGCTCCTGGTCGCGGCGAGCGCACTGCCGCTGGCCGGGGTCGTCTATCTGCTCGATGGTGTCCTCATGGGCGCCGGTGACGGCCGCTACCTGGCAGGGGCGGGTCTAGTGACACTGGTCCCCTACGTCCCCCTGGCGCTGCTCATCGGCAGCGGCGCGATGCCGGGGGCCGCCGGCTCGACGTCGGGCCTCATCCAACTGTGGGTCGCCTTCGCCTGGGTCTTCATGGCCGCCCGCGGCGCCACCACCTACCTGCGCGCCCGCGGCACCGCCTGGCGCCACTGATATCAGCCCCTCACTGCCTCCGGTACCCTTCCCTGCTCGTTCGCACCTCGTGTCTCGCGTTCGGGGGGTCGAGGGTTCGAACGCGCGACCTACCCTATGACCCGAACAGCCAGCACGACGCCGTCGAGCCGGTACCTCACGGTTGTAAGGCCCGGCCCGACGGCGGAAGGATGCCCGGCGCTCAGCGCGCGGGGACGACGTTGACCTCGAGAGGGGCCACGACGTCGGCGTGCAGGCGCACGGAGGCACTGTGACGGCCGGTCGACTTGATCGGCGGCACGACCTGGATCTTGCGACGGTCGACGGCGGGGCCGCCGGCGGCCTTGACGGCGTCGGCCAGGGCCGCGGTGGTGACGGCGCCGAAGAGCCGGCCGTTGTCACCGGCGGTGGCGGAGACGGTGACGACGTTCTCCTGCAGCCAGGCCCGCGCGGTCTGGGCGTGCTCAAGGGACTCGATGGAGCGCTTGCGGCGCGCCTCGGTCATCTGGTCAATCTGGCGCTGGGCGCCCTTGGTCCACGGGGTGGCCAGCTTGCGGGGCAGGAGGTAGTTACGGGCGTAGCCGTCCTTGACCTCCACGACCTCACCGGCGGAGCCGAGGTGGGAGACGTCGTGCGTGAGGATGAGCTTGGTGGTCATTGCGCGAGCCTCCGATCAGCGAGCCGAGCTCGAGTAGGGCAGCAGAGCCATCTCGCGGGCGTTCTTCACGGCCTTGGCGATCTTGCGCTGCTCCTGGACGGAGACGCCGGTGACGCGACGGGCGCGGATCTTGCCGCGGTCGGAGATGAACTTCCGCAGCGTGGCGGTGTCCTTGTAGTCGATGGTGCCGACCTTGATGGCCTTGACGGGGCTGACCTTCTTCTTCGGCTTGCGAAGTTGGGGCTTCGCCATGGTGGTACTCCTTGGTCTGAGCGCCTGGGCGCTCTACGAGATGAAAAGTGTGATGTGGGGAACGTGTCGACGACGTCGCGGATCAGAACGGGGGCTCGTCACCGAAGGAGGTGGAGCCGCCCGTGGCCCACGGGTCGTCCACGGCTCCGCCGGCGGGGGCGTTGTACCCGGACTGACCCTGGCCGATGCCGCCACCAGCGTTGTTGTAGCCACCCTGCTGGGGGCCGCCCTGGTTGTATCCGCCCTGGTTGCCGAAGCCTCCGCCCTGAGGGCCGGCCTGGCCTCCCTGGTTGCCGAAGCCGCCCTGGCCGCCGCCACGCGGCTGGCGGGTGACCTGGGCCTTGGCGTAGCGCAGGGAGGGTCCGATCTCATCGACCTGCATCTCAACCACTGTGCGGTTCTCGCCCTCACGGGTGGTGAAGGAGCGCTGGACCAGGCGGCCCTGGACGATGACGCGCGTGCCCTTGGTCAGCGACTCGGCCACGTTCTCCGCGGCGTCGCGCCAGATCGAGCAGCGCATGAACAGGGTCTCCCCGTCCTTCCACTCGCCGGCGGCGCGGTCGAAGGTGCGCGGCGTGGAGGCGACGGTGAAGGAGGCCACCGCTGCCCCGGAGGGCGTGAAGCGCATCTCGGGGTCCGCGGTGAGGTTCCCGACGATGGTGATGATGGTGTCTCCGGCCATGGCGTTGTCTCCGTTCCCGGTAGAGGCTCAGGCCTCGGGACGCAGCAGCTTGGTGCGCAGGACGGTCTCGTTGAGGCCGAGCTGGCGGTCGAGCTCCTGGGCGATCTCAGGCGTGGTGGTCATGTCCACGACGGCGTAGAAGCCCTCGGACTTCTTCTTGATGTCGTAGGCCAGCCGGCGCTTGCCCCAGATGTCGACCTTGTCCACGGTGCCCCCGTTGCTGGGGACGACCTGCAGCAGCTTCTCGAGCGTCGCGTTGGCGGTGCGCTCGTCCGTCTCGGGGTCGAGAATGATCATGATCTCGTAGTGACGCATGCTTGGTACCCACCTCCTCTGGTCTGTGGCGGTCACGGTCCTTCCGTGACAGGAGGGTGATGCGTGCGGCGCACCATCCGACGGACAGAGGTTTCATCCGCCCGACGACGCAGCCAGTCCGCCACATTACCGGACAACCCGACGGCCCTGAAAGCCGAGACGGTGGGCCGACGACGTGCCATGCAACACGTCGTCGGCCCACCGTCAGTCGCGAACTGGGAGGCGGGTGTCAGCCGTCGTCAGGTTCACCACCTCACCGTCACGCCCTACCTCATTATTAGTAGGTCCGGCTCACTGCTGTGCGTCCTGTCCTTGGGCACCTCGATCAGGTGGGTCAACCCGAGGACCTGGAACCTGGCTCGGCCCTCCTCCATCACGAGGATTCCCGGTCGAGCGGCCACCGCCATCATCACCACTTCCGGACGTGGGTTCTGACGTCGGCTCATCACCACCGGGCGGCTGCGAGCCCTCGGGCTGGGTCGCCTCCGCAGTGCCCTGATCGGTGGGGGCCGCGGTCTCCTCGGGACCGTCGGTGAGGATCGCGGTGGGCTCGGGCTCCGGCTCGGCGGTGGGCTTAGCGGTACTGCCGCCGCGTGTGGCCATGACGTTGGCGGGCTCCGGGAACTCCTCGACCTTGAGCCCCTCATGGGCGACCTTCATGTAGTTGACGAAGACATCCGCAGGATAGGTCGAGCCGGTGATCTCGTCGTACTCGCCCCAGGGCGTGATCGACTCCTCCGAGCCGTCCTCGCCGGACTGGTAGAGAGTCACCGCGGTGACCACCTGCGGGGTGAAACCCACGAACTGAGCCGACTTGTTGTCCGACGACGATCCGGTCTTCGCGGCCACAGGGCGGTCCATCTGGGCGGCCACCTTGTCGGCGCTGCCGTTCGCACCGGAGACGACCTGCTGGAGGGCATAGGTCGTATCCGCCATAACGTCCTCGTCGAACTCCCGCTTCCCGGCGGTCGGCGCCGTGTAGCGGTCTCCGCCGTCGGTGTTCTTGACGGTGGCGACGATATGGGTGTCGCGCTTCATCCCCTGAGCGGCGAAGGTGGAGTAGGCCGAGGCGATGTCGATCGTGTGCGGCGAGGCCGATCCCAGGACGTTCTGGACGAGAGTTCGTTCCTCCTTGGTCTCCAAACCCTTGGTCTTCTCGGGATAGCCGGCACGGTTCGCCACCCGGGCGGTCACATCCGAGTCGATGTCTTCGGCGGTGGTGAGGTCCTGGTTGAGCTGGAGGTAGGGCGTGTTGAGCGAGCGCTCGGTGGCCTCAACGAGGTCCGCCGACTTCAGGGAGACATTCTTGAAGTTCTGGAACTGGTGACCCTCGATGGTCATCGGCGAGGTGGCCGGGTAGCTACTGCCCAGCGACCATCCGTTCTCCAGGGCGGCCACCAGCGCGAAGGGTTTGAAGGTCGAGCCCGCCTGAGCGATCGCGTTGGTCGAGGTGTTGACCTGGCTGGTCAGGTAGTCATCCCCCCCGTAGAGCGCCAGGATGCCCCCCGTCTTGGGGTCGACAGACACCAGCGCCTTGTGCAGGTTCGGCGAGGCGCCCTCGGGCAGCGAGTGCACCGCCTTGACGGCGGTCTCCTGGTCCTTCTGGCTGATCGTGGTGGTGATCTTGAAACCGCCAGTGTCGATCTGCTCGGGCTTGAGCCCGGCCTTGCTCTGAAGCTCTTCACGAACCATCTGGAGCAGATAGCCGTTGGTTCCGGCGTAGACCTGATCCGTCTTGGGCGCCTCAGTCCTCGGCATCCCCCCCTGCTTGGCATCGTTGTACTGCTGCTGGGTGATGTAGTCGTCATCGGCCATGAACTGGAGAACCCGTTCCCAGCGCTCCTGGGCCTTCTCCGGGTTCTCGGCCGGATCCCAGGCGCTGGGGGACGGAAGGATTCCAGCCAGGAGCGCTGCCTCGGACGGGCTCAGGTCCTTGGCGGACTTGTTGAAGAATGCCTTCGAGGCGGCCTCGATACCGTAGGCGCCGCGCCCGAAGTAGACCGTGTTGAGATAGTCGCCCAGGATATCCTTCTTGGATTTCTCCCGGTCGATCTTGATGGCCATGATGGCCTGTCGGAACTTACCGCCATAGGAACTTGTGGTGTCAACGTAGTAGTTCTTCACATACTGCTGCGTCAGGGTTGAGGCGCCCTGGGTGTCGCCTCCGCGCAGATTGTTCAGCAGGGCCCGGGCGATACCTTTGGGATCGACACCGTTGTTGGAGTAGAAGGTGCGATCCTCCGAGGCCACAACCGAGTTACCCACGTAGTCCGGCAGGGTAGAGGCATCGACGGACTCACGGTTGATCTCGGCGAACTTACCCATCTCCGTGGACCCGTCAGCGAAGTAGACCGTGGTGGTCTGCGCCAGGGCGAACTCGCTGGGACTGGGGACCTTGATGGTGTTGTATGCCCACGCGAAGGCGCCGATGAGGCCCAGAATGATGAGCAGGAAAGAACCCAGGACGAACCGCCAGCTCGGGATCCAGCGATGAATCTTGCCCTTGCCGGCACGCGGATAGTTGAAGAAGCGGCGCTTACGTCCCGGGGCGGCATCCTTGGACCGCTTGAGCTGGGAGGGCTTGCCACCTTTTCCAGCCTTGCTGCCGGACTTCGAGCCCTTGTCCGGAACCTGCCGACCGGCACTGGCTACCTGGGTCAGCTTCTTGCCGACGGGGCGGCCGAGTCCGCCCCCGTTCGTGCCTTCTGCCACGTGCTCCTCGTTTCGGTTGACTGTCATGGAGGTATCCGGTCACCGCAACGGCTCGGGGATAACGCTCCGGTTGCGATCTTCGGTCCCATCATGACCGATATTGGTCGCCGATGCCGAGTCTGACGACAGCCGACATCCTGCTGCGTGCCGGCGGCGGTCGCCGCGGACGAGCCGCAACGGGCGTCGACATGCGCTCCAGTATGGGGGAACAGCGGGCAGTGATGGTAGCGAGGCGGACCTGGAAAACGTCCACGATGCTCGCGCTGGATCTGACTGCGACTCAACATGAACCGTTCTGACCAGTGTGCTCACACGCCTCGACGGAGGAGGAGGACCTGATCTTGAACCCGAATGTGAGTTCGAGCCCAAGCGACAATAAGAAGCACTGAAAACAGACGATATCGATCGGGACAATAGTCCTGCGATACAAATGAGACACTGGGCATGGCACTGACACAGTGTCAGTTTCTCGTGCCGATTCCTCACCTACCCGAGGAGCACCGGCTACCGCCCGTCCGGCTCACCGGGGAGACACGCCATGGACGCCAGCTCAGCCCTCCAGACCCTCAGCATCATCCTCCAAGTCATCATCATCCTCACCTGCCTGATCGTCGGGGCGAAGAAGGGAGGGATCGCCCTCGGTCTCATCTCCGGAATCGGTCTGCTGGTCCTCGTCTTCGGCTTCCGTCTGGAACCCGGTGAGGCGCCGGTCGATGTCATCCTCACCATCCTGGCCGTCATCGGATGCGCCGCAACCCTCCAGCAGTCCGGTGGCCTGGACGTCATGATGCAGATGGCCGAGCGCGTGCTGCGCCGCCACCCCGAACAAATCACCATCCTGGGACCGTGCGTCACCTGGTTCCTCACCGTCCTGTGCGGAACCGGCCACGTGGTCTACACGATGCTGCCGATCATCGCGGACATCGCCATCAAGAAGGACATCAGGCCCGAGCGCCCCATGGCCGCCTCATCGGTCGCCGCCCAGATGGGGATCACCGCCTCACCGGTCTCCGTCGCCACGGTCTCGATAGTCTCCATCATCGCCAAGAACACCGACAGGCACTGGTCGGTTCTTCAGATCCTGACGATCTCCATCCCGGCGTCGCTGTGCGGAGTGCTCCTGGCCGCCCTGTGGTCGATGCGCCGGGGCAAGGACCTGGACAAGGACGAGGAGTACCAGAAGCGCCTGGAGGACCCGGAGTTCCGCGCCACCGTCCGCTCCAGCTCCGAGACCCTCATCGGCAAGGTGTTCTCACCCGAGGCCTACCGTGCCACCTGGATCTTCCTGGGGGCCATAGCCATCGTCGTCGCCCTGGGCGCCTTCGACGTGCTGCGCCCCGAGTTCCCCACGGGCGACGGCGGGAAGATGGAGCACCTGAGCATGAACCTCGTCATCCAGATGGTCATGCTCGCCGCCGGAGCCCTCATCCTGCTGACCTGCAAGGTGCAGGCCGGAAAGATCGCCTCCACCGCCGTTTTCAAGGCTGGAGCCACTGCCATGTTCTCCATATTCGGGGTTGCCTGGATGACCGAGACGGTCGTCCACGCCCATCTGGAGAGCCTGGAGCACAGCCTCGCCGGAGTCCTGTCGAGCCATGCGTGGATGTACGCCATCGTCCTGTTCATCATCGGCAAGCTGGTGAACTCTCAGGCGGCCGGCCTGCTCATCGTCGCCCCCATGGCCCTGTCGCTCGGGGTGAGCCCGGTCGTCGTCGTCGGGTTCATCGGCGCCTCCTACGGGTACTTCATCCTGCCCACCTACCCCTCGGACCTCGCGGCGATCGGCTTCGATCCCACCGGCACCACCCGCATTGGCAAGTACGTCGTCAACCACTCCTTCCTGGTGCCCGGGCTCATCGGAGTCGTCACCTCCTGTCTGGTGGGGACGACACTGTCCCAACTGCTCCTGTCGTGAGCCGGTCACCTGCCGGGTGGCGCGGGCGACGAATGACCGGCCGGCAGGTGCGACGTCAACCACACCGCTGAAGCCGTCTTTCTGGGCAGAACGTAACAGGGTCGTGTCATCAGGTCTGGCTAGGCTCGTGCCATGACAACGACAGACGTAGCCACCACTTCCGCCATCGCCCTGCGTTTGGAGCTGCTGGGGCTCTCCGTCCCGGCTCCGGTCAAGCAAAGTGAGGCGGACCGTCTCATGTCCCCGATCCTGGCACGCCAACGCGAGCTCTCCCGCCGACTGGCCCACCGCCCCTGCGCCGCCGACCAGCGCATCCAGACCTTCCTCGACTCCTACCTGCAGGGCGCGGCCGCCACCCCGAAGCTGCCCCGCTCGACCTTCGTGCTGGATCAGCCGGGCCTGGCGCGGGCCCTGTCCCTGCCTGCGGATTCCACCAGCTTCACCTCCGACTACGTCGAGAGCTACCAGGTGCTCGGCGGCGTCCTGCACAACCCCCGCAACGACCGCCGCACCACTGCCGGCGTCTTCCACGTCGCCGAGGGCGGCCTGCCGATCCCCGATGACAAGATCGCCGTCCCGCGCGATGTCTTCGCCCGCCTGCTGGCCCACGCCGTCGAGGCTCCCGAGGACCTGCTGACCCTGCCATGGGCCTCCAGGCAGGAGGACCCAGCGCGCTGCTTCGTGTCCCTGCTGCTGCGCCCCGTCGTCGTGCCCGAGGTCCCCGGATTCTCCGCTGAGCGCTCCATGGAGATCCGTTTCATCGCCCCCGGCGGCCTGGTCTCCAACCTGGACTTCGTCGAGGGCATCTTCGGCAACGGCGGCGACCCTTACCTGCCGGAGAACGACTCCTCCCTGGCCCCGGAGTCCTGGACCGGCCACACCGGCTGCGTCATTCTCGCCCCGCACCTGACCACCTTGACCAAGAAGGAGTTGGGCCTGCCCTCCTGGGAGGAGGCCACCGAGCGCCAGCGCCGCGACGGCCAGTGCTGGAAGGACGAGGCCGAGCTCTACAACGGCGGCAAGGCCTTCAAGTGCGTGGCCCGCGACGAGCGCGGCGTCATCGTCACCGTCATCGCGGACAACTACTTCGGCTACTGCAAGAAGGAGGTCAAGACCCAGATCGGGTACTCGGCCAACCTCTTCGGCTGCGTGGAGGAGGAGCACGCCGGCGGCGCCGTCGCCTACCCGCGCTACAACCTGAGCCAGGAGTACACCGACACCCACACGCCCGAGGGTCTGACCCTCGAGCATGTCGTCGAGCGCAACCCCGGTCGCTTCGAGGTGCGCGAGGACGGCTCCGCCGTCGCCATCGACGACCCAACTGTGGTCCTGGTGCCCGCCGGCGCCCGCTACTCGATGCACAACCAGACGATCACCTGGACCCGCCCCGACGGCCAGGAGTCCTCAATCCCGCTGCTCGTGAGCAATACCTACGTGGCCCCCAACGGCTACCGGGTCCATGCCAAGCACCGCGAGGGCGACGCCACTCAGTGGCACCTGGTGGGGACCGCCCCCTGGTCCACTCAGGCTCACAAGCCGGCCACCGTCTCCGGCGGCGGCAAGTCGGAGATCTCCAAGTCCCTCCTGGACGCCGTCGTCTTCGGTGAGGCATACGTCGGCGACGTCGACGAGGACTTCGACGCCGTCCAGAGCATCCTCGATGGCAACTATGCCGACCGCTTCGTCGACCCGGCCAACAAGAGCGACAACCACCGCTCGATCCTCTCCGAGCGCCGCTCTCTGGGAAGCGTCATCAAGCTGCTGACCCCGTCATCGATGTACACCGATGAGTACAACGCCTTCCTGGAGTCGATCCCGGCCCACATCAAGGAACTCATCTTCACCGTCAAGCGCTTCTACCAGCCCAGCTGGGGCCAGGACTGGCGCAGCCACTTCTCCGTGGGCATCATCAACGGCCGCAAGGGCAACTCCCTGCGCCTGGACGGTGAGGTCATCAAGGTCAACATGCTGCGCGTGGGCTTCGAGGACGACGGCGCCTGGCGCCTGCTGTCCCTGCGCCCGGACTTCTCCCCCGCCGCCAAGGTCCAGACCGAGGACGACATCACCGCCTCGATCGTGGCCCCCGGCGGCCTGGTCTCAACCCCGGACTCGGCGCTGTCGCGCAAGTTCGTCACCAACTGCGAGTCCCTGCTCTTCCAGCGACCAGACGACGCGATCGTTCGCGGCTACGACAAGCAGACCGAGTCGGACATGTCGGATGCGCAGGCGGACCTGTTCATCTCGAACTTCCAGCCGCTCACGCCCGCCGACGCCCGGGCGATGGTCGCCGACGCCCCCGGCCTGTCCCGCTTCACCCGGCCCATGCAGGACCTCGTGGCCCGCGCCGCGGCCCTGCCCGAGGCCGAGGACCCCGCCGAGCAGACCTACTGGGTCTCCACCGCCGACCCGCGCCTGGTCAACGGGGCCCCCACCAAGAACCCCCGTTACCTCCAGGTGCGTCCCGACGTCGCCAACCCGAAGGATGTGGCGCTGGCGGACCTGGCCAACCACCTCTTCCGCGACGTGCCGCTGACCGAGCCGCTGCGTCACAGCGTCGACGTCGTCGCCGCCGGGCGCCGCAACAACCCGCCCGAGGACGGGGTTCCTCCGCTGTGCGCCTACAACCCGCTGCACTACATGGAGCTGCCCGAGCTCTTCATGGAGTTCATCTCCTCCATGACCGGCAAATCCCCCTCGACCACGGGCGCCGGCAGCGAGGGAGCGCTCACCAAGTCCCCGTTCAACGCACTGCCGGCCATCTACGACCTCAATGCGGCCCTGCTGTCCTACGCCCTCAGTGGCTACGACGGCTGGCTGTCCTCGGCCGGCTACATCGGGCCGAAGGTCCAAGTGGCTCACGACATCTCGCTGCTCATCCCGGAGATCTTCTCGCGCATGAGCGCCGAGGAGCGCAACGCCCACAGCCTCATCGAGGACGGCTACCTCGAGCGGATCGAGGACTTCGAGTACGAGGGCCGCACCATCCAGGCCTCGCGCCTGGGCTACCGCATGAACCAGGCCTTCGCCTCGACATTCTTCGGCCGGATCTTCCTGCACCCCGATGTCGTCTTCACCGAGGAGATGCTGCGTCCCGAACTGCAGGACGAGGCGGTCTTCGCCGACTCGGTGGACATCATCGTCACCACCCACAAGGTGGTGGCCGAGCACTACCGGGCCGACGGCTCCATCGAGTGGGCCGTGCCGCCACTGCGGGCCCTGCTGGAGATCATGATCGACGGCACCTCCCGCGAGGGCTGGGACCTGACGAGCCCGGAGTTCCGCGCCCTGTTCGAGCGCGAGAACATCCTGAGCTCGTCGTGGTACGCGGCGCGCCTGGACGCCAAGGTCGCCCGAGACACCCGCCAGGCCCACCAGGCCATTGAGGGCCTCACCCGCTTCTACACCGCGGAGAACAACGCGGAGGTCATCGAGCGCCTGGGCATCGAGGGCCGCTTGGCCGAGGCCCGCGCCTGGCTGGACAAGGTCACCAGTCCGGCCTACCGCGAGCACCTCGTCGGCACGCTCGGCCTTCAGCCCTCGCTGGCCTGAAGCCGACGGCGGCCGACTGGACTGGTTGCGTTTGTTTCCTGGGCCAGTCCAACGACCCGCCCGTCTCCCGGCCACTAGTCACCGTCGTCATGGCCTCCCTGGTGCTGTGGATCGACAAGCTGCACAAGCTCGCTGGTCGGCTCATGAGCCGGTGAACAGAGCAGAAGCACGCAACTGGGGCCGACTGTCAGATGACGGTCGGCCCCATCAGCGCTGCATCAGTGGCGCAAAAAGGCCTGCGGCTCCTTTACCGGTTGTGGTCAGCCGACGTCGGCATTGCCGGAGAGGTGCCAGGTCTCATTGGCCCAGGGGAAGACGTACTGCATGAGTACGTAGACGACCCCGGCGATGAGGATGAGCGCCTCGATGGCCTTGAGCCACGCCGGCCCGGGCAAGTGGCGCCAGATGAAGCCGTACATCAGTTGACTCCCGGATCGTTGAGGACGGATGCCGGGCGCCCCTCGGAGCGGTCCATCCAGTAGGAGAACTTCGCGTGGACGATCCAGCGCTGGTCGTTGCCGAACTCACCGGCGGTCGAGCCATGGCAGGTGGTCAGCGTGATGTAGCGCTCAGTGGGTTGTGCGTCAGGCTGATCGGGAACCGGGGCGATGACCTCCACCTGCTCGGGCTGGACGATCTCGTGGTTGGTCACCGTGAACACGTACCAGGTACTCGCTGTGGAGACGACGATCTCATCGCCCTCCTGGAGCAGGTCGATGCGCCGGAAGGAGTTTCCATAGGTGCGACGGTGCCCTGCAATGGCGAAGTTGCCGAGCTCCCCGAGCTGCTGGGTGTCGGGATAGTGGCCGGCGGCCGCTTGGTCCAGGACGTCGGAGCCGGTGCCCTCCAGGATGGGCATGTTGTTGTTGGTGACGCCGTACCACTTGGGGACGACAAGCATCCCGATGGTCTCGCCGTAGCCGACCTTGTCCATCACCGGGGGATCGTCGTAGTGCTTGGTACCCTCGGTCTTCGGCGACTCGACCTGCTTGTCGTGGAACTGGGTGGCCACAGCCTGCGCGCTGGCATTGGCATCGATACTGGTCCACCACAGCTGCCAGCACAGGAAGAGCGCAACAACAAGGCCGGCGGTGATGAGCAACTCACCGATCCCGGTCAACACGCCGTTGAAGACTCGTGCAACACGGCTCTGGCCAGACGCACGATGTCGCACAACACCCCTTCTACCCATCACCTCTCCTCACAACTGAGACATCATCAGATTAGCCGCCAGTCTAAGGCGGCGCACCCCACCCATGACCAACTGGGAGTGGTGGACGTATCACAGGGCACATCGTGAGGAAGCTTCTCCCCATGTCCTAGGCTAGGCCCGGATGTATTGCGGTGGCCCTCGGCCGCCGGCCCCAAGCAGTGAGGAGACCTAGGGTGGCCTTGGAGAAGAAGTCCGCAAAGGAGGACGCCGACAAGAGCTCGGAGAAGGTCTCGAAGGAGAGTTCTGAGAAGAGTGCCGCGACGTCCGAGAAGAAGGACTCGCAGAGCAAGGGCTCGACGTCGAAGAGAAGGCACCCTGAGCGCTCGGGCAACCCGGCCAAGGTCGCCAAGGTTCTGGAGGAGGAGTCGCGCGCCGCGGCGAACCGGGTCTCGCGCACGCCCACGAAGGTCAAGGACAGCGCTTCACCGCGCTGGTACGCCCCCACTATGGTGACACTCATGGTCATCGGGCTGCTGTGGGTAGTGACCACCTACCTGTTCAACGGCCTGTACCCGCTGCCGTACTTCGCCAAGCACCATGCCACGGATTGGCTGCTCAACGGCAACCTCTACATCGGCTTCCTCATCATGATGTCAGGCTTCCTCGGCCTGCTGCGCTGGAAGTAACGCGCCACCAGACGTTCTGCGCGATCAGCGGACGAACTCGAGGGCCCCCGAGCACTGGCTCGGGGGTCCGTCTTTCCGATTTTCGACGGGGCTCGATTGGTTACGTCAACGCGAGCCCCGAGCGGCCCTGTGGTTCTGACTACAAATCACTGAGAAAACGCTGAACACCCCTCGAATTCCACAGCCTCCCTGTGGATCGGTGGACAGATGCCTCCCCACAACCCACCCCGACTTTCCCCAAGTGTGGACACATCTGTGGATAACTACATCCTTGTATTTCCACATCCGTGTCCCCAGATGTGGATGAACTACAGGGGTGTTCTTCGAACTGTGTCATTCATGATCGTTCGGCGGAACACGGCACCTCAGGTCATGAGGACCCGCACGGCGTTGAGCCCCACGATCACCACCGCCACCGCAATGGTGCCGGCAATCCCCACCGACTGGCGCCTTCCACGGGGGGCCCAGGCGTAGATCGCCGCGATGATCCCTCCGGTGATGAGCCCACCGAGGTGCCCCTGCCAGGAGATATTGGCGCCCAGGAAGGAGATGGCGGCATTGACGATCAGCAGCATCACAATCCCCGAGGTATCCCGCCCAAAACGCCGTTGAACCACGAACATGGTGGAGAACAGGCCAAAGACCGCTCCAGAGGCTCCCACCGTCGGCGTGATCCAGGAGACAGTGCCCGGCCAGGAGAGCCAGTAGATCGCCGTCGAGCCGCCCAAGGCACTGAGCAGGTAGACGGCGGTGAAGCGCCAGCGCCCGAGCACCGGCTCGAGGGAGCCACCCAGCACCCACAGAGCCCACATGTTGAAGCCGAGATGCATATATCCCGCGTGAAGGAAGGCGGTGGTCAGGAACCGCCAGGGCTCGCCGGCGGCCAGCACCGGCACAAAGGAAAGACGGGAATCCAGGGCTGGGGTGAAGACCTGCCAGGCATAAACGGCGAGGCACAGGCCGATGAGCACCTTGGTGACAATGGCGTCGGAGACCACGGCCCCGCCCAGCAACGTGCGCGCCTGACGCCGGCCGGCCTGTGACCGACGGGCGCAGTCCACGCAGTGAATTCCCACGGTGCTGGGAACCTGGCAGGCGGGGCACGTTGGCCGGTCGCAGCGCTGGCAGCGCACATAAGCCACCGTATGCGGATGACGGGGACAGATCGGGGGCGCCTGCTCGGCGAACGAGTTCGTTGAGGTCATAGGGGCTCCTGTGCGGCTTGTGACGACTCGGCGTGCAGTAACGGGTAGGACGGAATACGACGACGCCGCCGAGACTCGGGTCCCGGCGGCGCCACAGGGGCGAGTCACATCCCGGCGCCAGTGACTCAGTCTCCTCTTGCGACTACTCGACGATGTCCACCGAGGTGATAACGACGTTCTGCACCGGACGGTCACGCGGATCGGTCTCAACGGCGGAGATCGCGTCGACAACGGCACGGGAGGCCTCGTCGGTGACGGCACCGAAGATCGTGTGCTTGCCCTGAAGCCACTCTGTGGGGGCGGTGGTGATGAAGAACTGCGAGCCGTTGGTTCCCTTACCCAGGCGGCGACCGGCGTTGGCCATGGCCAGGACGTAGGGAGCGGCGAAGGTCAGCGAGGCATCGATCTCATCGTCGAAGACATAACCAGGGCCACCGGTGCCGGTGCCCAGTGGGTCACCGCCCTGAATCATGAAGCCGGGGATGACACGATGGAAGATGACATTGTTGTACAGGGGTGCATGGGACTCCTCGCCGGTGCGAGGGTCAGTCCATGCCTTCTGGCCGGTGGCCAGCCCCGCGAAGTTGGAGACGGTCTCAGGCGCCTGCTCGGGGTAGAGCTCGAGGCGGATATCGCCGAGGTTGGTGTGAAGAGTCGCTTCCATGGGGGCCATGGTGGCATGCCCACAGGCTCATCGGTACGACCCCTGAGGGGTGTACCGCGCTGTTCACCCCAGGCAAAACGCCTGGACATCTTGTGGGCTCGATCGTCCAACGGTGCGACCATTGGGGCACGTTGCACAACAACCGTCTGTAAACCGTATCCGACCTGGGAGGCAACCATGTCGTGCCTGATGAAGACATGCTGCGACAAGAAGTTCGACACTACTCATCTGCGCAAGGAGGCAGCGTCCTTCGCCGGGTCCGTCGCTGATCAGGCTGAGCGAGCCGCGCTATGGGCTGCTCCGCACGTGAGCAAGGCCGCCGAGGAAGTGACCCGCGTCGCCAAGGACGCACAGGAGCGTCTGGAGCCCGTGGTGAGCGAAGCTCGACAGCGAGTTGTCAAGGACTACATTCCGCGTGCGCAGCGCGCCGCCGTGGCTGCCCAGGCTGCTGCGGGAACAGACGGTACCCTGACAGAGCGCGCTCAGCGCGTGGCTGTTGCCGCAAAGTCCGCCGCATTGGAGGTTCCCGTGAAGAAGCAGAAGAAGCACCGCGTGCTCAAGACCCTGGGTTGGCTCGCCGTCGCCGGAGTGGCCGCCGCTGGCGCCTACGTCGTATGGCGTCGCAGTCAGCCAGTTGAGGACCCGTGGGCAGAGGAGTACTGGGCTGACTCCACCGAGGAGGAGGCCGGCTACGGCATCAGCCCCGAGGCCGCTCAGGCCTGACGGCCGCTCGGATCCGTTGACGACGGCGCCGCTCCGGTCCCTCACCGCACGGCGCCGTCGTTGTACGTTCCTGCGCAAGGTTCCTACTCCATTCTCCCGCACCGTGGGTAGCCTGGATGTATGTGCGCGCTGTCTGTTCCCGCCATTGCCCTGACCCGCGGAACCAACGGGGAGGAGGCACTCATCCCCCAGTTGGGGCTGGGGACCTACAAGATTCCCGATGACGAGGCGGAGCGCGTTGTCAGTGATGCCCTGGAGGTGGGGTATCGGCATATCGACACCGCGCAGATGTACGGCAACGAAGCCGGAGTGGGGCGGGCGATCGCCGCCGCGGGCCTACCGCGCCAAGACCTGTTCATCACCTCTAAGCTCAACAATCCACATCATCGGCGCGAGGACGCGCTGCGCAGTTTCGACGCCACCATGGAAACGCTAGGGCTTGAGGTCCTCGACCTGTTTCTCGTCCACTGGCCACTGGCGGACTCAGCCGGAATCGACCTGGTGGACACCTGGCGCACCATGATCGAGATCCTTCACAGTGGGCGGGTTCGCGCCATCGGGGTCTCCAACTATCAGCCCGAGCACCTGCGCCGGATCGTGGAGGCCACGGGCGTGGTCCCAGCGGTCAACCAGATCGAGCTACACCCCTGGCTGATCCAGTCAGAGCTGCGCTCGATGCATGCGCAACTGGGCATCACCACGGAGTCCTGGTCACCATTGGGACGGGGCAGGTTGCTGACGAACCCCGTTGTCATGGACATCGCGGAGACCGTTGGGGTGAGTCCATCCCAGATCATCATCCGCTGGCACCTGCAGAAGTCACTGGTGGTCATTCCCAAGTCGACTCACCGTGGACGCATGGTGACCAATGCCGATGTCCTCTCCATCGCACTCGACGACGCCCAGATGGCGGCGCTGGACGCCCTGGACCAAGGCCTGCGCACCGGGTCCCACCCTGATCAGATCCAAGTGTGATCGGCGCGTGCGAGCCGCGCGCTCACACCTCGCCTCGGGCCTCGAGTCCATTCAGGCCCGGTGACGATGGACGCGGAAGCCGGGGCCGATGTCCCCGGCGGGGATCAGCTCGACCAAAGCATCCGGATCAGAGAGGGAACGCGCCGCGACGAAGCCGGTGATGGTGTCCACGCCAGAGTCGAGGAGCATAGGGCTCAGCGGTGTCGAGGGACCGACCAAGACCGTGTGCGCATGGCGGGAGAGCTCGATGAGCCTGGGCGCGGTCTTGTTGACGAAGCTCGATGAGGAAATGAAGACGATGTCACACTCGGGCAGGAGGTACTCGCAGGCGCTGTCAGGCCAGTCGCCGGGCTGAAGGTTGCGCTCGAGACAGATGTATTCCCCGGCCGTGGCCAGAGCGGCCTCAGCGAAAGGGAAGTGACCGATAACCGCAACCTTCTTGCCGACGACCATCTCCCTGTAGGGGTCGAAGACCTGGCGCCAGGTGGTCCCCTCCCCAGTGGGTTCGAACCCATGAACGACGGCCGTCTCCTCACGCGAGTACCAGGAGTTGATGGCGGCCTGACCGATACTGGCCTCGGCGAGGTTCCAGGACTTCACCAGGGCAGCGACATCGCGCAGCGGGCGGCCCTCCAGCGGACCCTCCACAAGAGCCGGGCGGCTCCGGACATCCATGGTCCAGGCCGCGCCGACACCGCCGGCGGAGTTGAGGACGCGACTCCAGCGCGGCCCCTGACCCGCCGCACGCACGACAACGTCGCCGGGCAGTCCGTCAAGAAGCGCGTCGTAGATCTCCCAAGGCTGTGACATGACCTCATCCTTCCACACCGGGTGATAACTGAGCCTCACCTAGCCTAAACAGTCCCGTCCAACGGTGCAGCCGTTCGAGTCCAGTCTCCTCACGATCCTTCATGACATGCCGGCGATAACAAACCTGAACAGGATTCTTATTGTTGAAACCACGTACACCGTGCCCTCACGGTAGATCACCGAAACATCAATATCCAATCGGTGACGTAAATATTGATGACACTCAACCGTAATATTGATTACTATTGAGTTGCAAGGACTCTCTCCAGATTTTCAGCAAATTACCTTGATGCTACCGTGACAAGTCCCGTTCCCCGAGACCGAGGTGCTCCTTCATGCTTCGCCGCCTCCTCGTCCGCTCACACCGGACGACGCTGACGTCAGCACGTCGGCCATCATGTCATTCGCATCGGCGTATACGGGCCAGCGCATCGATTTCCGTACTGGCCTTGGCCAGTGCCATTATGGTCAATGTCGCACTTCCGATCCCCCAGGCGGAGGCTGTTCACGCAAATCCATCCGGAGGAGGGGGCAAGTTCAGTCAGGTGATCGACTGGATCGACTGGACAGAAATGACCAATACCCGATGGGAGAATCAGAAGAGAATCCTTCCAGACGGGACCACCGGTGTCGCATGGTCCACTCCTTCACAAGTTTCCAGCGGTCTATGGCGCACAAGTCGATGCACATTATCCGATGTGCGAACCACGGCTGCAGGGCGTAACGACACCAGGTTAAAAACACACGCCGGCATACAGGTCGAGTACAAACCGGGATCCTGGCGGGGTGACGGTCTAGCTCGCCTCTACAACGATGGCAAGAACTACGCAGCAGGCGTTGCCAAGAATCCTAATATTACCTCATCCGAACTTCCTCTTGGTATCACTAATCTCCAGGACGCATCGACCCATCAATTCAAGATCGACTGCCAGGCGTACATTGTCACTTCCCCAACCCAACCACGCAAGGCCGATCTGGAGGAATCGCCCAACAAGATCGAGGTTCCGATGGAGGGCATGGTGTTCGCTGACGCCGAAGCCTCCAACTGGAGTACTCGCGGTCCACAGGAATATATTTCTGTGGCTCCTGAACCCAGTAATCCGGGTCAAAGCGTTTCCTACTACCTGTTGGAGAGCGCCCGAGTCACAGGATGTACCACAAATTCTTGGGTGGGTCTGACTAATATCTCAACCGCGGCTGGAACCAAGAATGGTCTCAAACTGCGCCCGGATGCTGGTGAGTGCAGTTATCAAATCAGAAATGGTTACGGTCCTTCTTCAGTCATGTTCATCAGCAACAGCAAGAGTGGCTATGTTGAGATTCACGGCGGTGGTAATAGTGCGGTCGCCCTCGGAGTCGTGTCCTATATCGATTTGGGAGACGCACCGGAAACGTACGGGACCGCTGGTAGCGTGTTCCAGCCCTCGTGGAGCGGCGGACTACTATCCGGCCGTGGTCCGAGCAATATTCCTCCTCAAACAGGTCCGGACCAGGCTGAAGCAGGCCTTTGGTACAACCTCAGCCAGGCAGCGGGCCAGAACCGTGTGGCCACCGCGAAGTCCGCACTCGTCCGTCTGGGATCGTTGACAGACACCGACGAGGGCATCGCTCAGACGACCGACGCCTCGGGTGACGACGTCACCGATACTGACGACGAGGATGCTCTGCCCGGTAACTGGGACCGCGTCATCTGGACCGACATCGGCCAGAAGTGGAGCCAGCAGATCAGTTGCTCGGGCACCAGCACCAAGGTCGCCGGCTGGGTGGACTGGAATCGGGACGGCTCCTTCTCCTCTGATGAGCGCTCCGAGGTGACCTCCTGCTCCAGAGCCGGCAAAGCCACCCTGACCTGGACCGTCCCCCAGGGCGCCAAGCGAAGCACTCTCAACGGAGATGGCGCAGCCACGTTCATGCGTCTGCGCATCACTGGTCCAACGCCGACGGGTCAGGCGGCCGAGGATCCTCAGCCCACCGGCATCGCGCTCAACGGTGAGGTCGAGGACTACCAGGTTCAGGTCCAGCTCCCCAACCTCACCATGGTCAAGGAGGTGGACAACACGGCAGCCGGTGGTCTGGGACTGGCCGCCAGCGACTGGGCACTCACCGCTTCTCCCCAGAGCGGCACAGCGGTCTCCGGAGCCGGTGGCTTCAGTGCGTCCTACCTGCCCCAGGGCAAGACGGTTCTGTCCGAGTCCTCCTCGTCGGCCAAGTCCGCCGGGTACAAGGCCACCATCACCTGCGCACCGCACCCGAACTCGGATCTCAAGACTCCCGCATCGACCTTCGACACTGCTTCGAGCACTCTGAACCTCGCCACAGGCGAGTGGATGACGTGCACGGTCCTCAACACCGCCATGCCTGGCCAGGTCATCTGGAGCAAGGTCGACGATGCCGGCAATGCCCTGGCCGGAGCCGTCTTCACTATGGCCTCGAGCTCTCTGAACAACGGCCAGGTGGAGGTGACCGACTGCGTCACCGACAACGACGGAACCGCTTGCCCCAACGGTTCAGTCGATCAGGATCCCAGAGCCGGATACTTCAAGATCGTGGGGCTGACCTGGGGCGAGTACTCCCTCACAGAGACTCAGGCACCGACCGGATACCACATCTCCGGCGAGACACTGACCAAGACCCTCGACGGATCGGCCCCCGCCGCCAGTGCCGACGACACCACCCCCACGCTCGATCTCGGTCAGGTCACCAATACCCGGATCAAGGGTGCGGCCACCTGGACCAAGACTGATGAACGGGGCAACGCCATCAAGGGAGCGCAGTGGTCACTGACTCCTCTGGACTCCGACGGCAAGCCCTTGTCCGATCAAGCCCGCACCATCACCGACTGCGCAGGCACCTGCCCCCAAGGCAGCCTGGACACCGACGCAGCCCCCGGCGCCTTCAAGCTGACGGACCTGGGTTACGGCTCTTACCGGCTCATTGAGACCAAGGCGCCAGCCGGCTACGTCCTCGATGCCACACCCCGCACTATCACCATCTCCACTCCGGACCAGGTTGTGGCGCTGGGCAACATCTCCAACCGCAAATCAGCGGTTCCCGCCATCCCCCTCACTGGCGGAAGCGCCGCCACCACCTACCTCATCGCCGGAGGGATCCTGCTGGGAATCACGGCGCCCGTCGTGATGATCCAGGCGCGCAAACGCCGTCGAGCCCTGGACTCATGACTCGACTCATGATCTGAGCGAGCAGTCGGAACTCGCCTGATGGGCTGCGGATGCTTCGGCGTCGGCAGCCCATCTGCACGAAGCATCGGACCAGAAATCTCACAGGAGCGGCAGGAGGATGTCGGTAACCGCGCGGACAGGCGGGGTGGTAGCCGGATCGGTGAGGTACTCCTCGATGATCGGATGGTCTCGCGGCTCCTCGCCCGAGTTCGGCAGCCACTGACCGTAGAGCCACAGGTAGGCGGCGTGCATCGAGGAGTACGGACCGATGTAGCGCATGATCGCGTACCGGCCGGCCGGCACTGTCCTCTCGACGAGGTCGTGGGGGATCTTCGTGCCGGGATCGGCGACGGTTCCAGCCGCCGAGCGCAGATCGGCCCGGGGAACGGCGTCGGGATCGTCCTCATAGATGGCGACCATCGGGCTCCCGGCTCCCATACGGTCTTTGACTCGACTGAATGCCCGGCCGATATCCATATACGCCCCGCGATGCTCGGATGCAGCAAGTCGATAGCCGCACCGCGCCTCCACGCGCACCGGCCATCCCGGGACCTCTCTCACCGACGACGTCGAGCCTGAACCGCTGCTCGTCAACGCTGAGTCGGTCGACGCCGGGCGCTGGCCAGTGCGGAATTGGCTTGGAGTCGTCCCGTAGGAGCGGAGGAAGGATCGGCTGAAGACCTCACTACCGGTGAATCCGGCTTTCCGGGCGATTCGTTCCACCGGCCATGAGGTCTCCCTGAGCATGGCGGCCGCCCGCTCCAGGCGGAGCCGGCGCACGGTCTGAGCGGTCGTCTCCCCGCGTACCGCCCGGTAGATGCGATGCCAGTGGAAGCGGGAGAACCCGGAGACGTGCGCGAGAGTCTCCAGGCTGAGATCGTCGTCGAGATGGGCGTAGATGTAGTCGGTGACGGCGTCGAGGTGGCGCTGGTACTGATCCGCCCTCATCGGTCGGGCCGGATTCCGATGGACAGGTGGGTCGAGCCGTCAGGGGCGTAGTACTCGTAGTCGGCACGGTAGTCGCGGGCCAGGTCGTCACGTGCCCAGATACCCGCCCACGCCTCGTAGACGCTCTCCGGGCGGGCGTTGACCACCGTGACGACTTCGTGAGTGGAGGCCGGGATCGTCACAACCACCTGGCCCGGGGGAACCGGGCTTCCGGCCTCGATGCGTCTGCCGATGATGAGGGTGTAGACGCCGTCGACATCGTCTCCAGGAGTCTCGTAGTCGGTGTAGACCGCGTAGATGCCAGAGCCGACGCCCGGTTCTCCCGGCTCGAGGAGCCCGGCGTCAGCAGCGGCCCGCCAGTGAGGGGGAATGCTACGGGCCGCCTCGCGGTTCGATGTCCGAAGAGGCAGGCCGACGACGTAGAAGGACTCGATCATTTCTCTCATGCGCACCATGATGCGCACATGGCGCCCGGAGTTCACCGACGATTCTTGCGGACTTGGAGAGGCCGTCAGTGGTCTGCGTGGGTCAGGACGATCTTGCCGGTGGTAGAGCCTGAGCGGACGGCGGTAACCGCCTGCGCGGCGTCCTGAATCGGAACTCGGTCGGTGACATGGACGCTGAGCTCTCCGGCCGCCACGAGCTCCACCGCACGCCTCAGGTGGCGACCAACGAGCGCCGGGTCCACCCGGCTGAATGCCCCGAGGTTGAAGCCGATGACACCGATGCCTCGCAGCCACAGCGACGTGGTGCTCACCCGCTGATCCTCCGCCTGGGAGGCATCGCCCAGCACCAGGAGCCGTCCTCCTGTGCGCAGCAGATCGAGGCTGCGCAGTCTGGCCGGACCGGCCACCGGGTCGGCGATGACGTCGAACTGGGCGGGTTCGGCGTCGGCGAGGTCCTCGGTCAGCCAGGCCTCATCATAACCCAGGTCCAGGATCTCCTGGCGCTTGGCCTCGCTGCGGGTCACGCCGACGACGCGGCCCGCCCCGAGCAGCCGGGCCACCTGCCCCATCTGCGAGCCGAGGCCACCGGCGGCGGCATGGACCAGCACACTCTCACCGCGGCGCAGGCGGGCGATCTCCTCCAGGGCGACGAGCGCCGTCGTCGAGTTGGCGGGAACGGCAGCGGCCAGGACCGGATCGAGTCCCTCCGGCAGCGGCGTGACGAGCTCGGCGGGCGCCACGGCCACCTGCCCGTAGCCTCCGCCCCCGGTGATGGTCAGGGCGACGACGGCGTCCCCGAGCCGGTATCCGTTCACTCCTTCGCCGAGGGCACGCACACGACCGGTCACCTCCAGCCCAGGAGTCCAGGGCAGGTCGATGGGGACGAAACCTTCGGCGAAGAGCGCCTCGACGTAACCGACACCCGCATAGTCCACGTCCACGGCGATCTGGCCGGGTCCGGGCTCGGGAGTGGGGGCGTCCTGGAAGCACAGCCCCGAGGGGCCGTCGAAACTGACGATCTGCATGGCCTTCATCTGAGACACCTTTCTATATCAGTGATCAACACTGTATCAGATCTCTGATACTCAAGACGAGGCGGCATCCGCCGTGATCCGTGGAGACAGTGTGATCTCGCGCCCGCGAAAGCAGTGATCGGCGATGACTCGCCGCTAGTCGGCACTGAGATCGCCCCGCAGGACTGCGGTGACCCGCTCAAGCATCTCAGTGAGCTGCTCGCGCTCCTTCACGGAGAATGCCTCCGCCATGCACTGTTCAATGCGCCGCGCGCCCTCATCGGCATGCAGAACCAGAGCCTCGCCTTCGGGGGTCAGTGAGGCGATGAGGACTTTGGCGTGGTCGGAGGAGGGGCGGCGGGTGACGAGTCGCTTCCGCTCCAGCTTGGCGATGACGGTGGCCATCGTCTGCGGGGTGACCGCGGCGGCCCTGGCCAGCTGGGCCGAGGACTGCTCGGGCACATAGTACAGGGAGAGCATGGCGGCGTACTGGGCCACCGTGAGGCCGAAGCTCCTCAGGGCCTCCGTCTTAGCGGCCATCATGGCCTGCTCCGCCGTCTTGATGTGCAGGCCCAGGCGCACCCTGGTGTCCTCAGCGAGCTCACGACGCCCCCGCCTCGGGGGAGGAATGTCCACGATGCGGCTCACGGTAATCATCCTAGGAGGCCTCGTCATCGGGGAAGAAGATCTCCTCGATGGTCAGGCCGAAGACGCGCGCGATGGCGAAGGCCAGGGGCAGGGAGGGGTCGTAGCGCTCGGCCTCCAGGGCGTTGACCGTCTGGCGGGAAACCCCCAGCTCCTCGGCGAGCCGGGCCTGAGTCCAGCTGCGCTGGGCGCGCAGCACCTTGAGATCATTCCTCACCGGTACCGCCAAGTGGACCACAGCATCCCGGCACCAAAGAAGAAGGCCCATATGGCGCTGACCCATATGAGACTGGCATGAGGCGCCCCAACTTCCTCCATGAAGCCGTATGCCATCGAGACGATCACCGTTCCTGCTGCGGAGATGACGAGTGCCTCCAGCATCTTGCGCGCCTGCATCTCGTCCAGCTCCTGAGACATTCTCATCATGGCCCACACACACACGGCAACGCCAACCATGGGAAGCAGAACGACGGCGAAGCGCCACGGGTTGTCTTCCATGGATCGCGCCCACCGCAGGCCGATCAGAACTCCGACGGAGTAGAGAGCAGCACCGATGCCGAATCGGATGGAGTAAGCGACACCCGCCTTACGCTCAATGGTCATGGCTACCTTCCGTCGATGGAGAGAAGCGGATCGGCTACCGGTTATCAGTTGAGTCAACCGTGGCACAACCAAAATTGTAAAGTAACCCCGTCATTCAGTCAAGGTTACTTTCCTATTGACGGCGTTCTCCCGCCCTTTGTTTCGTCACCAGGTACGCACTGCCGAGAACACTGCTTGCGGCGAGCGGGAAAACGGGAATCACCCATCGATGGGGACGCACCTCGACCCCGTGAACTCGCAACGTCCGTCTCGCGAAGATCCAGAAGGGAAGGACGACTGTTAACGCCGTCGCCGATCCCGGGGTGTAGCACCGGCAAGGGCCGCTGTGACCAGGTGGCTGAAGGTGTGCATGCCGTAGCCGTAGAGCACCGCAGTCGACGATCTACCGGCGATGGCCCTCGCTGACGGATCTCGCCGTCGCCGCTGTCGATGATGCCCTGGGGGACCGGGAAGCCGTCATCAGCGACGATCCACTCAACGACCTGGCCCAGATCGTTGTCCGTACACACACGCTACTCGTCAACTCACCCCTGACCGGTACCTTGCCGCAGCTGGCCCTCGACCTCGTCAACCGTCCCGAGACCGCCCGTCTCTACCGAGAACGAGTGATCAGCCCCCTGCGCGACGCTGCGATCGATACCGTCCGGCGGGCTATTGAGCAGGCCTCCTGGGAGGGTCCGGACGCGGAGACGAGCGTGGACATGATGATCGGAACCAGCCTGTACCGGCACAACTACCTGGGACATACACCAACATTGGAAGAGGCCTTCACCATTGCAGGTTGTCGGCTTCCACGTCCCGATTCTTCTTCAATACAACGGCACTAAACACGTTCCCCGAGATCAACCATTATCAATGGTTCGTCTCGGGGAACGGAGAATATGAGGAAGAAGATGGTGGAGCCAACGGGACTCGAACCCGTAACCCCCTGCTTGCAAAGCAGGTGCGCTACCAATTGCGCCATAGCCCCGAATGGCCGTGGGAGCGTCGGCCCCTCATCGGCAGCCCGACCATGCGGGCTCGTCAGTCCACCGGGTCCGTGACTTCCTGCCAAACAGCCCGATCTTGACCCTTCTTCTGAATCTCGATCCATGCGACATACCCGACAGCTGCAGCCGTCAGTACGAACAGAAACTTCTTCATGGTCTCCCTCCAAAGTTGCCGTGGGCCTAGCTGGACTCGAACCAGCGACCTCATCCTTATCAGGGATGCGCTCTAACCGACTGAGCTATAGGCCCTTGCGACCGGAAGAGGTTAACCTACCTGGCCACGGGAGACCAAATCCGATCACTCATCCGCAAGCGTGAGATGGATCCCACCGACAAGAGCGGCAGTGATGTTGTAAAGAAAGGCGCCGAGAGTGCTCAGTGCTGTCACCAGCACCATATCGACAACGGCGATGATCGTGGAGACAGCCAGGGCTCGTGGTAGCTCGAGGTAGGCCACGATCGCGGAGAAGGTGTTGGACCTCTCGCCGGCCACTGTCTTGACCAGGCCCTCAATGGTGGCGAAAACATGCATACGGTCCAGCATGAACCACACGATGGCTGTGGCGACGATCAGCATAATGCCGCCCGCGAAGCTGAGCAGGAAGCTCGCCTTCAGCACTGACCAGGGGTCCACCCGAGTCAGCGCCAGGCGCACACGGCGCGGCCCGGCAATAGTCTTCTTGCTCTTACTGCTCTTGCCGCCCGACGCACCTGTGCCGCTCACGATGGATGCGGCACCTGCGGACTGCCCGCTGTCGGGGGACATGGGAACCGGCTGGCTCATGCTTCGACCTCACTCTCGTTGTCTTCCAACGCTACCGTGTCAGCCACTGAGTCTGCAGGAGAGTCATCAGTCTCACCTTCTGGTGCGCGACCTTCCGCACCGCCGTCGACGGAGTTCTCGGCGACGGCTTCAGCGGGGCTGTCAGCCGCGTCAACCGCCTTCTCCATGTCCCGCTCGGTGTTGCGGGCCACCGCGATGATGCGGTCTCCGGTGTCGGGCTTGGCGAAAGTCACGCCCTGGGTGGTTCGTCCCGTACGCGAGACCTCACCGACGGCGGAGCGGACCACCTTGCCCGAGGCCATGATGCACAGGACCTCATCACCGGAGTCGGTCACCAGGGCGCCCACGAGGTTGCCCCTCGCCTCAACGAGGTTGGCGACCTTGACGCCGAGGCCACCACGGCCCTTGACCGGATAGTCGATGACGTTGGTGCGCTTGGCATAGCCGCCCTCGGTGACGACGAACAGGTCGGCGTCCTGCCAGGAGGGATCGACGACGTCCATGGCCAGCAGGTAGTCGCCGGGACGGAATCGCATGCCGGTGACACCGCTGGTGGCCCGGCCCGTGGGGCGCAGGGTGTCATCATCGGCGTGGAAGCGCAGCGACTGACCGGCGTGGGAGACCAGGAGGAGGTCCTGTCCCTTGCTCAAGAGCCTGGCGGAGACGAGCTCGTCATAGTTGCCGTCCTCGTCCTGACGCAGGTTGATGGCGATGACGCCGCCGGAGCGGTTGGAGTTGTACTCGCTCAGGCGCGTCTTCTTCACCAGGCCGCGGCGGGTGGCCAGGACCAGGAAGTCGGCCTGGTCGTAGTCCTGAAGCTCCATGACCTGGGCGATCTCCTCACCCGGTTGGAAGGCCAGGAGGTTGGCCACGTGCTGGCCCTTGGAGTCGCGTCCGCCCTCGGGCAGCTCATAGCCCTTGGCCCGGTAGACGCGGCCGTAGTTGGTGAAGAACAGCAGCCAGCGGTGAGTCGTCGTGACGAAGAAGTGGTCGACGACATCGTCCTCGCGCAGCGTGGCGCCGCGGATGCCCTTGCCGCCGCGGTGCTGGGAGCGGTAGGAGTCGGTGCGGGTGCGCTTGGCGTAGCCAGAGCGGGTGATGGTGACGACCACGTCCTCCTCGGGGATGAGGTCCTCCATGCTCATCTCGCCGTCGAAAGGAACGATCCGAGTGCGACGCTCATCCCCGTACTTCTCGACGATCTCGGCGAGCTCGTCGGAGACGATGCTTCGTTGACGCTCCGGGGAGGCGATGATCTCGCGCAGATCCTTGACCCGGGCCCGCAGCTCCTCGGACTCCTGCTGGATCTTGAGGCGCTCCAGGGCGGCCAGACGGCGCAGCTGGAGGGAGAGGATGGCCTCGGCCTGGGCCTCGTCGACGTCGAGCAGGCCCATGAGACCGGTGCGGGCCTCCTCGGTAGTGGGCGAGCGGCGAATGAGAGCGATGACGGCGTCGAGGGCGTCGATCGCCTTGAGCAGGCCCTCAAGGATGTGGAGGCGCTCCTCGGCCTTGCGCAGACGGAAGCGGGAGCGGCGCACGATGACGTCGATCTGGTGACTCACCCAGTGGCGCACGAATCCGTCCAGGCTCAGGGTGCGCGGCACCCCGTCGACCAGGGCGAGCATGTTGGCCGGGAAGTTGTCCTGAAGCTGGGTGCGCTTGTAGAGGTTGTTGAGGACCACCTTGGCGACGGCGTCGCGCTTGAGGACGATGACGAGTCGCTGGCCGGTGCGCCCGGAGGTCTCGTCGCGGATGTCGGCGATGCCGGTGACCTGGCCGTCGCGCACGAGCTGGGCGATCTTGTCGGCCAGGTTGTCGGGGTTGACCTGGTAGGGCAGCTCGGTGACCACCAGGCACTGGCGGCCCTGGATCTCCTCGACGTTGACCACGGCCCGCTGGGTGATGGAGCCGCGGCCGGTGCGGTAGGCGTCCTCAATGCCCCGCCGGCCCAGGATGGTGGCGCCAGTGGGGAAGTCGGGTCCGGGGATCCTCTCGATGAGGGCGTCGAGAAGCTCCTCACGGGAGGCGTCGGGATGCTCGAGGTACCACTGGGCACCACGGGCGATCTCGCGCAGGTTGTGCGGCGGGATGCGGGTGGCCATGCCGACGGCGATGCCCTCGGAGCCGTTGACCAGGAGGTTGGGGAACCGCGCCGGCAGGATGACCGGCTCCTGGTTGCGTCCGTCGTAGTTGTCCTGGAAGTCGACGCTGTCCTCGTCGATGTCCCGGAGCATCTCCATGGCCAGGGGCGCCATCTTGCACTCGGTGTACCGGGGGGCGGCGGGCCCCAGATTGCCGGGTGTGCCGAAGTTCCCCTGGCCGGCCACCAGCGGATAGCGCAGCGACCACCACTGGACCAGACGGGCCAGGGCGTCGTAGATGGCGCTGTCGCCGTGGGGGTGGTAGGTCCCCATGACGTCGCCGACGATGCGCGAGGACTTGGAGAAGGAGGCGGTGGGGCGGTAGCCGCCGTCGTACATGGCGTACAGGACGCGGCGGTGGACCGGTTTGAGCCCGTCACGCACGTCGGGCAGGGCCCGGCCCACGATGACGCTCATCGCGTAGTCGAGGTAGGAGCGCTGCATCTCCATCTGGAGGTCGACCGGCTGGATGCGCTCGGAGGTGACGACGTCCGTCTGCCCCTCGTCGCCGGTGATCTCTTCAACTTCGTCGCTCACAGGATTCCTTCGTGTTCAGAGGATGTCGCCGGAAACAGGCCGGCGGTTCACGTGTCGCTCGGTGCTGCTCAGATGTCCAGGAAGCGGACGTCGGAGGCGTTGCGCTGGATGAAGGAGCGCCGCTGCTCTACGTCGTCGCCCATGAGGATTGCGAAGGTCTCGTCGGCATCGGCGGCCTCATCGAGCGTGACCTGCTTGAGAATGCGGGTCGTGGGGTCCATCGTGGTCTCCCACAGCTCGTGGTCATTCATTTCGCCCAGCCCCTTGTAGCGCTGGATCCCACCGTCCTTGGGCAGACGGTGGCCCTTCTCCTGGCCGGCGGCCAGCAGCTTGTCACGCTCGGCGTCGGAGTACGCGAACTCGTGCTCGGCGTTGGACCACTTGAGCCGGTAAAGCGGCGGCATGGCGATGTAGGTGTGGCCGTGCTCGATGAGCGGACGCATGTAACGGAACAGGAGGGTCAGCAGGAGGGTGGCGATGTGCTGGCCGTCGACGTCGGCGTCGGCCATGATGACGATCTTGCCGTAGCGCAGCTTGGTGATGTCGAAGTCCTCGCCGATGCCGGTGCCGAAGGCGGTGATGAGGCTGCGGATCGTGTCGGAGGACAGGGCCCGGTCCAGGCGCGCCTTCTCCACGTTGAGGATCTTGCCGCGAATCGGCATGATCGCCTGGTGCTCGGGGTCGCGGCCGCCGACGGCGGAGCCACCGGCCGAGTCACCCTCGACGATGAAGATCTCGGAGTCCGCGGCGTTCTTCGAGGAACAGTCTCGCAGCTTGCCGGGCATGGAGGCGGACTCCAGGACGCCCTTACGACGGGTGGCCTCGCGGGCCTTGCGGGCGGCCAGGCGCGCGGCGGCGGCCTGGGATGCTTTGGTGATGATGGCACGGGCGTCGCTCGGGTGGGAGTCCAGCCAGTCACCGAGCTGTCCGTAGACGGTCTGCTGGACGAAGGTGCGGGCCTCGGTGTTGCCGAGCTTGGTCTTGGTCTGGCCCTCGAACTGGGGCTCGGAGAGCTTGACGGAGATGACGGCCGTCAGGCCCTCGCGGATGTCGTCGCCGGTGAGGTTGTCGTCGCGCTCCTTGAGCAGGCCCTTGTCCCGGGCGTATTTGTTGACCAGGGTGGTCAGCGCCGTACGGAAGCCCTCCTCATGGGTGCCGCCCTCGGTGGTGTTGATCGTGTTGGCGTAGGTGTGGACCGACTCGGAGTAGGAGCTGGTCCACTGCAGCGCGATCTCCAGGCTGATGGAGCGATTCTCATCCAGGGACTGCTCGGCCTCGAAGTCGATGATCTCGGGGTGGACGAGGTCGGCCTTCTTGGACTTGTTGAGGAAGGCGACGTAATCACGCAGGCCGTGCTCGTAGCAGTAGGTGTCAGTACGAAAACCGACCTCGGGCGCGTCAGGGGCGGAGTCATCACCGGTGATCTCATCACCGGCGTCCTGAACACCGACGCGCTCATCGGTCAGGGTAATGCGCAGACCCTTGTTGAGGAAGGCCATCTGCTGGAACCGACGACGCAACGTCTCGTAGTCGAAGTCGACCGTCTCGAAGATGCTCGGGTCCGGGTAGAAGGTCTGGGTGGTGCCAGTGGCCTCGGTGGTCTCGCCCTTGATGAGCTCGGTGATGGGACGACCGCCGTCGGCGAATGACATGCGCCATACGAATCCCTGCCTGCGGACCTCGGTATCCACCCGGGTGGACAGGGCGTTGACCACCGAGATGCCCACACCGTGCAGACCACCGGAGACCGCGTAGCCGCCGCCTCCGAACTTGCCTCCGGCGTGCAGGATCGTCATGACGACCTCAACGGTGGGCCTGTGCTCAGTGGGGTGCTCATCGACCGGGATGCCGCGGCCGTTATCACTGACGCGCACGCCGCCGTCGGCCAGGATGGTGACCTCGATATGGTCGCAGTATCCGGCCAGGGCCTCGTCGACGGAGTTGTCGACGACCTCGTAGACGAGGTGGTGAAGCCCGCGCTCACCGGTGGAGCCGATGTACATGCCGGGGCGTTTCCGGACCGCTTCGAGCCCTTCGAGGACGGTGATGTCCGAGGCTCCGTAGTCATGATTCACAGTGGCGTCCTGGTCAGACACGTGTCAGTTGCTCCTCAATCTGTGCGCATCGGGACCTCAGTAGTCCGATGTCTCCGTCCGGCCCCTTCACACGACGATCCTGAGGAGGATCGTGCGCACACGTAGGTGGGTACATCAGGACGGTCCTGGGCGCACCTTGGGCGGTTTCACCGCATTCTAGCGTAGATGACTACTCGACCCGCTGTGCTGAGGGCCGTTGAGAGCGTGCCCGTGGTCACCTCTGTTGCGTGCAGGTCACCGAACCGTGCAGCGTCTCGTGTCTGTCCCGGGTCTTTCCGACGACTTGCGCACTGGAGATGGTACCGCTAGCCGTATGTATCTCGCGGCCCCCGGGCGCCGCGCAGGCCGACACCGCGTCGTTTCCAACTCGGGCCTGCCGGGCCCAGGATCCGCAGCTCCACGCCGTCCCCGGTGCTGATGCCTCCGGCCTGGCGTCCTCCAGGACCCGAACGCAGGGCCTCGACGATTCTGGCCTCGATGGTCGGCTGGAGGAGGCGGAGCTGCTGGGCCCAGCTCGACGATGAGGCGCGCAGGGTGATGCGTCTGGCCTCGAAGGACTCGATAACGCAGTGCTCGGCGATCTGGTCACCCACGATGGTCTGCCACCGGGCGACGACGCCGGCCACCGCAAGCTTGCCGGCCCAACCGTTATCAGCCACCATGCGATGCAGTTCCCGCTGTCCGGTGCGGGGATCGAAAGGGGTGGGGCCGGGGCGATCACGGCCGCGAGCCAGCCCAGGGCCGCGGTCGGCCGGATCGTCCGGGTTCTGTCCCAGCGCCCGAGCCAACTCGCGACGCCGGTCCCAAGGCGCCGTCTGCTCCGCACCACCGACCCCGTTGGAGCCACCGGCCGGCTCACGCAGTCTGCGGACTGGAACCCGGCTGTCTCCCTTCTCCCAGGCCTGAGCCCGCTGCCGAGTCAGTGCCCGCTGGGCCAGTACGTCCGGCAAGGGGCCGGGGGCCGTTTTGGATCCCCGACCGGATCCACCGTCCGCGTCGGTGGATCCTTCACCTATGGGCCGGAGGCGCTCAGCCACGGGCGACCTCGCCGTCTGCCACCCGGTACCGGGCCCCGGCGAGCTCGTCGGGAATGTCGTCGTCAACGGCCGCGGTCAGCAGGACCTGCTGGGCCCCGGCGACCATGCGGGCCAGGGCACGTCGACGTTGCTCGTCGAGGGAGGCGAAGACGTCATCGAGGATGAGGACGGGTTCGCCGTCCCCACCGTAGGCGTCGACGTCGGCGCGCAGCATGTCGTAGGAGGCCAGGCGCAGCGCCAGGGCCAGGGACCACTGCTCGCCATGCGAGGCGAATCCGCGGGCGGGCAGGCCGGTGATGAATAGAGACAGGTCATCGCGGTGCGCCCCGATGAGGTTCGCGCCGCGATCGATCTCACGGGCGTGGAGCTCTCCCATGGCGCTCTCCAGGCGTGTGGTGACGGCGGTCTCGTCCAGAAGCGTCTCCTCACCGGCGAGCCAGGCCGCCTCGTCATGAGGATCGGGTTCGGGGACCTCCTCATGAATCAGCAGGCTCGAACGGTAGGCGAGCTGGGCGCGCGAACGCTCCCCGGAACTGCCCGAGACGGTCTCGTAGGCGGCAGCCACCCAGGGGCGCAGACGCCGCATGACATCGACCCGGGCAGCAATGAGCCGGGCAGCCGCAGTGGCGAGCTGAGCGTCCCAGACCTCCAGGGTGGAGAGCATGGAGGCGGTTGATGAGCGGGCGGCGCGCGCGGACTTCAAAAGGCTGGCGCGCTGGGCGAGGATCTTGTCGTGCTCGTTGCGCACCCCGGCCAGGCTCGGACGCAGGGTGATCACGAGGTCGTCGAGGAACGCTCGGCGCACCCCCGGCTCTGCGCGCACCAGGGAGAGATCCTCCGGAGCGAAGACAACAGCGCGTAGCACTCCGAGCAGGTCCCGGGGCCGGCAGCCGCCCCGGTTGAGCCGAGCCCGATTCGCCTTACCGGCGATGATCTCGATCTCCAGGACACTGGGTCTCTCGCCGTGGACGGTCCGAGCGCGGACAACGGCGCCGGCCGGCTGGCTCTGGCCAGGTGCCGCGCGTCGTACCAGGGCGGTGTCGGCTCCGATCCGGTGGGAGGAGAGCGTCGCCAGATAAACGATGGCTTCGACCAGATTGGTCTTGCCCTGCCCGTTGGATCCCACGAAGGCGCTGGGACCTGGCTCCAGGGACAGAACCAGGTTGCGGTAAGAACGAAAATCGTCCAGGGAGAGGTCAGAGACGTACATGCACCGTCGAGTCTCAGGCTCCGAAGCGGATCGGCATGAGCAGGTAGCGGAAGGTGGAGTCCTCGGTGCCGCCGATGGAATCCATACCCGTAAGCACCGCCGGTTTGGAGGCGTGGGTGAAGTCGAGGCGGACGTAGGGCTGATTGAGCGCGCCCAGACCGTCAAGGAGATAGCCCGGGTTGAAGGCGGTGGAGATGTCGTCGCCCTCGAGGTGGGCGACGAGCTGCTCAGTGGCCTGGGCGTCGTCGCCCTGTCCGGCGTCGAGCTCCAGGTTGCCCTGGGTGAAGGACATGTGGATCGGGGTGGATCGATCGGCAACGAGGCTGACACGGCGCACCGCCGCCATGAGCTCATCGGTGCCCACCGTGGCGTGGATCGAGGTGGACTCCGGGAATAGACGGCGTACTGGTGGGTAGTCGCCGTCAGTGAGCAGGGAGGTGGTACGCCTCCCACCGGCCTCGAAGCCGATGAGGCTGGACGCGGCCGACCCACTGTTCAGAGCCACGGTCACGTCACCCGAGGAGGTCAGTGATTTGGCGACGTCGGACAGGGTGCGCGCCTTGAGCAGCGCAGTGGTGGACAAGTCAGTGTTCGCCGGTGACCATGTCAGCTCCCGCATGGCCAGGCGGTAGCGGTCAGTGGCCATGAGCACCAGGGAGCTGCCCTCGACCTCTATCTGCACGCTGGTGAGTAGGGGCAGAGTGTCATCACGGGAGGCGGCGATCGAGACCTGGGCGACGGCGCGAGCCAAGTCGTGGGCGTCAATTGTACCGGCAACAGCAGGCATGACCGGCAGTGCTGGATAGTCATCAGCCGCCATCGCCGCCAGGGAGAAGTGGGCCGACCCGCAGGAGACGGCCACCTTGTTGCCCTCGACCTCCAGGTCAACAGGCTTGTTCGGCAGAGCCTTGGCGATGTCGGCCAGGAGTCGTCCTGAGACGAGAACGACGCCATCTTGTTCGACGTCAGCTGCTACTTCGCAGTGCGCCGAGACCTCGTAGTCGAAGGAGGCCAGGACCAGGCTGGAACCCCTGGCCTCCAGACGTACTCCGGCCAGCACCGGTACCGGTGGACGAGCGGGTACGGACCGCGCAGTCCAGGTGACGGCCTCGGCAAGGATGTCTCGGTCAACCCTGAGCTTCACGGTAGATGCCTCCGTCGTCGTGGTAGGTCGCTCGGCAGCGCTTCGTGGGGCCACTGAGCCATACAGGGACGTGCCGTACCGGCAGGTTGCCAGCAGGTAGTCAGTAAGGACCGCGTCGCTTGGAGTGCAGCCCTGGGTTGGAAGTGTAGACGGTAGACCGTACCAATCGCCTCCGTCACCAGCGATCACTCATTCTCATCCCATGAGTTTCCCCGAATGACACTCGTTGGGAGTCCGGACCGGACTCGTCGGTCGATCGTGCTTCGTCGTTCTCGTCGTTGAAGGTTTGTAGGTGTAGTAGCACGTGTGGATGCTGGGGATAACAAGGTCTTTCCCTGCAAAGGCAAGGATCTTGCTGGGGAACTACAGGTGGGTGGTTCTGGTGAGCAAGAAAGAGGTCCGGTGGAGAGATTGAATGACATTCATGTCATTCCACAGTCGGGGTGCTGGGCTTCCACAGCGACACGCACGCTCCTCCACCTGTCGTCCTCAGCACCGTCCACAGAGGCCACCGGGGTCAGGCGGGTGACTGAGCTGCCTGTTTGATGCGGCTGGTCAGTTCAGTGACCTGGTTGAAGGTGGAGCGCCGTTCGGCCATGAGGGTGCGGATCTTCTTGTCGGCGCTCATCACGGTGGTGTGATCACGTCCGCCGAACTCCCGGCCGATCTTGGGCAGGGAGAGGTCGGTGAGTTCGCGGCACAGGTACATGGCGATATGTCGGGCCGAGACCATGGTGCGTGAGCGGTTGGCCGAGCATAGGTCGTCGATGGTGATACCGAAGTAGTCGGCGGTCTGCGCCATGATGAGGGAGGTGGTGATCTCCTGGCCCTCAGGGTCGGAGATGATGTCCTTGAGGACCATCTCGGCCAGCGTCTGGTCGACGGGCTGCTTGTTGAGTGAGGCGAAGGCCGTGACGCGAATGAGTGCACCCTCGAGCTCGCGGATGTTGGTGGTGATGCGCGAGGCGATGTACTCCAGGACGTCGAAGGGAAGATCAAGGCCCTCAGCAGTGCCTTTGCGGGAAAGGATGGCGATGCGGGTCTCCAGGTCCGGAGGCTGGACATCGGCCAGCAGACCCCACTCGAAGCGGGAGCGTAAGCGCTCGTCGAGCCCGCCCAGGGCCTTGGGGGGCTGGTCGGAGGTGAGGACGACCTGCTTGCCTGAGGAGTGCAGAGAGTTGAAGGTGTGGAAGAACTCCTCCAGGGTGGACTCTTTACCTTGAAGAAACTGGATGTCATCGACCAGGAGAATATCGACTTCGCGATAGCGGCGCTTGAAACCCTCCATACGGCCGTCGTCCTGGTTGCCGTCGCGTACGCAGGCGATGAAGTCGGAGACGAAGACCTCTGAGTTGACGTACTTGACGCGGATTCCGGGGTTGAGTGTCTGGGAGTAGTGACCGATGGCGTGCAGTAGGTGAGTCTTACCCAGGCCGGAACCTCCGTAGATGAACAGGGGGTTGTAGGCACGGGCCGGGGCCTCGGCAACGGCCAGAGCCGTGGCGTGGGCGAACCGATTGGACGAGCCGGTGACATAGGTGTCGAAGGTGTAACGCGGGTTGAGTTGAGAGACATCATTGGCCGCCGTCGGCGTGAGCAGTCCGGTGGGGCTCTGAGATCCGCCCGGTGGCGGGCTGTAAGAGCTGGTGAACCCGGGTGAGGAAGAGGTCGGAAGAGAACCCGATGCTGCTGACGGGGCCGAGGAGGAGGAGATCTGAGAACGGGGTCTCGGAGAACTCGGAGAAGGAGTCGAGCCCGAGTAGGCCGATGAATGATCGAGCTGATGCCCGTAATCGGTCGTTGGAGGTGTCATGTTCACGGTGGCGGAGGCAGCCGGTGTGGCCGATACGGAAGATGGTCCTGATGTCGGTGCCGTGGCCAGGTTGACAGGCTCGGGAGCAACAGGCGGCATGGGCGACCGAGAGACCTCCGAGGAGGTATCGACTGTGACCTCGATGGGCATGGGGCGTCCCCAGACCTGAGAGACGGCAGCGCTGATTGGACCGCGTGCCTGTTCGACGATGTCCTTGGCGAAGGCGGACCCGACGACGAGAACGAGCGTTCCATCGACATCGATGAGGTGAGTCATGCGAATCATGGACATCTTGCCCTGACCCAACTCCCCGGAGCTGGAGAGCACCTCAAGGGCGGAGAGCCATTTGGTGTTGGCGGCGTCAGGCACGACGGACTCCTGATCGGCATGGTTGATGATCCCTGTGATCGCAACCCGACCGGCGTCGGCCAGGGCGCTGCGTCGATCATGACAGGGATATGCGGGCCTGGCGAACCGGAGGGTCTTGACCGGCGTCCCATCATGGTGGCTCTCCACAGCCTTGTCCACACCTGGGGACACAGGGAGCAGTGACTCACAGATTTTATTCAGGATAAACTCTGGGAATCTTAGGACTAATCATGCCTGAGTGACGCGGTGCGAGCGCACGGAATGACAAAGGTGTAGCGATTCTCTGTTCCGTTGAGACGACAGACCCAGTTCAACATCTCATCCACATATCCTCAGGGCTGTGGACAGCGGGCTTCCCACAGGGGTGGAAACGAATGCACCTCGCCTGTGGATGGAGTGTGGATGACGTCATCGGTCACAGTCAGTCGCATCCGTTTGACCGGCAAGAGGGGCAACCGTAGGCTATTGAGGACGTTCGCGCGGAATCACGCTCCGATCCATGGGGCCGCCGCGTGAGCGACAGTGCCGCGAGCCTCGCGATGCACTGTTCCGATCACCTCAAGCAGGAGTTAAGCCCGTGAGCAAGCGGACCTACCAGCCGAACAACCGTCATCGTGCCAAGGTGCACGGCTTCCGTAAGCGCATGTCCACCCGCGCGGGCCGCGCTGTCCTTGCCTCGCGACGCCGCAAGGGTCGCGCTCGTCTCGCCGCCTGAGGTGCTCAGCGCGGCGCACCGGTTATCGCGGGGTGGGGACTTCACCGCCGCGATCCGTCGGGGTACGCGTTGCGGGAACCGTAGGCTGGTTGTGCACTACCGCGCCGGCGGGAGGGGGGATCACTCCCCAGCTCTCGTCGGCGTCGTCGTGCCCAAGAAGCAGATCCCACTGGCTACCCGCCGTAATCGCGTCAAGCGCCGTGTCCGGGCCCTCATGGCTCAGCGGATCGGTGCGCTCGAACCGGGTTCCTGCGTCGTCGTGCGCGGACTCGCCGGTGCCGACGGCGCCAGCAGTGGCATCTTGGGGAAGGACCTCGATCGACTTCTGAGTCGGTGCCGTGAGTGTCAGGCCCAGGGGCAGTAAGCGGTGAGCTCTGTTGAATGGTGATGAGCGAGGGATGAGCGGTTGGGTCACACGGGTGCTCCTGGTTCCGGTGCGCCTCTACCAGCGCTTCATCTCACCGGTTCTTCCGGCGTCATGTCGTTACTACCCCAGTTGCTCCGCCTATGCCGTCACAGCACTGGAGATTCACGGTCCGATCAAAGGCTCGCTGCTGACTGTCTGGCGTCTGCTGCGATGCAACCCGCTGACTCCCGGTGGAGTGGAGCACGTCCCGGACAAGGGATGCTGGCGTTACCACCATCCCCGTGATGTTCCGCGATTCCGGGTCGAACGATCTGACCGATCCTCGCAGATACCCGCAACCGGTTGGTGCGACACCGACCAGAGCCTGCACTGATACTGCTCTGCCACGAGAAACCGCATACAAGGAGTACGGATGGACACGTTGCTATGGCCCCTCAAGGTGGCCGTGGCCTGGGTCATGGTTACGATCCACAAGGCTCTGATCTTCGTCGGATTTCCTGATGGAGCCGGCATTGCCTGGGTGTTGTCCATTATCGGTCTGACGATCGTGGTGCGGCTGCTCATCATGCCGCTGTTCGTCAAGCAGATCCGCGCGTCTCGTGGAATGCAGCTCCTCCAGCCGGAGATGCAGGCGCTCCAGGCCAAGTACAAGGGTAAGAAGGACCCGGAGTCGCGCCAGCGCATGAACGAAGAGATGATGGCGCTCTATCGCAAGCACGGGACCAATCCCATGTCCTCGTGCCTGCCGATCCTGGTGCAGATGCCGATCTTCTTCGCCCTGTTCCGGGTGCTGGCCTCGCTCGGTCAGGTCGCGAGCGGAACCTACGGTCGCCCCTCGATCGGACCGCTCACGCAGGAGCTGGCCAAACAGGTCCAGGACTCCAGCGTCTTCGGCGCCAGTCTGTCCTCGTCCTTCATGAACAGTGACGATACGCAGGTCAAGATCGTCACTGTTGCGATGATCATCATCATGTCGGTGACGCAGTGGTACACCATGGCGCAGCTGACGATGAAGAACATGTCGGCGGAGTCAAAGAACTCCGACAACCCCATGATCCGCTCCCAGCGGATGATGATGTACGTGATGCCGGTGATCTTCGCCGTCTCCGGTGTCAACTTCCAGATCGGTGTGCTCGTCTACTGGGTCATCTCCAACCTGTGGACCATGGGCCAGCAGTTCTTCACCATCCGTAACATGCCGGCGCCCGGCAGTGAGGCCGAGAAGAAGTACCGTGCCCGGATCAACGCCAAGCGGGCACGCAAGGGCCTGCCCTCCCTGGAGGAGGAGGAACGCGCCGAGGCGGTCGCCAAGGCTGAGGCTGAGGGACGCACCGGCGGTCAGCGGGTCCAGCCGGTGCGCAAGAACCGGCAGAAGAAGGCCGGCGGCAAGAGTGAGGACCGCACAGACGCCGTCGGCGACTCGATTTCTGGGCAGGACGCGGGTGACTCCGATGACTTGGATACCGCATCATCCTCGAAGAGTGTCGGGCTCAGCGACGAGGAGATTGCTCGACGTCGTTACGAACGCCGGGCCCGTCAGCGTCGTCAGGCAGCTGCCCGTCGCAAGGCTCAGGCCAAGAAGAATCGCAACCGCTGAGAGTCGTTCAGCGGTGATAGACCCGGTCCCCATCGACAAGATACGGATGACATCATGAGCGAGCAGCACAGCAACGACTCGTCCCACCAGCCCGCAGGCCGTTCTGTGAGCAACACTGTTTCACGCCTTGAGGAGGAGGGTGAGGTCGGTGCCGACTACCTCGAAGAGCTCCTCGACATCGCCGACCTGGGTGGTGACATTGACATTGATATCGACCACGGGCGAGCCTCGATCGCCGTGGTCGCCTCCGAGGAGGGTGACGAGCGCGAGCTCGCTGATCTGGTGGGGCGCGACGGAGAGGTCCTTGAGGCGGTTCAGGAACTGACTCGTCTTGCCGTTCAGGCGCGCACAGGTAACCGTTCACGGCTCATGCTCGATATCAACGGTTACCGTGCCGCTCGTCGGGCTGAGCTCACCAAGGTCGCCCAGGAGGCGGTCACCAAGGTACTCACTTCGGGCGGGTCGGTCAGACTCGAGCCCATGAATCCTTTTGAGCGCAAGGTGTGCCATGACGTCGTTGCCTCGGCCGGTCTGGTCTCCGAGTCCGAGGGAGCTGAACCGCATCGCTGCGTGGTCGTCCTACCGGCTGACGACGTGGATGCTGATGATATCGAGGAGGATAGCGGGTCCGGTGCTGAATCGGTTGCGGATCAGGGTGAGGATCGAGCCGACGATGAGCCGCCCGTGGAGCGGTTCTGAGCATGAGTGATCAGCAGCGGGCCCAGATGGAAGATCCGACGCCGGAGATGCGGGAGATCTTCGGGGTCTCCTTCGCTGCGGCAGAGCACTTCGCGCAGATGCTCGCTGAGGAGGGTGAGCTGCGCGGCCTTGTGGGGCCGCGTGAGCTTCCTCGGCTGTGGAGCAGACACATTGTCAACTCTGCTGCCATCGTCCCTTTTCTTCCAGCTCGCGGAAGTGTGTCTGACGTCGGGTCCGGGGCAGGTTTTCCTGGCGTAGTGGTCGCGCTGCTGCGACCCGATCTTGATGTGACGCTCATTGAGACGATGGAGCGTCGAACCCAGTGGCTGTCTGACGTCGTCGAAGAACTGGGCCTGGACAATGTGACTGTCCGGCGAGCCCGGGCCGAAGAGGTCAAGGACCGCTATGACGTGGTGACGGCTCGCGCAGTTGCGAACCTGTCCAAGCTCGTACGATTGGTCTCGCCTCTTCTGCGTCCAGGAGGAGTGCTGCTCGCCCTCAAGGGGATGCGCGCTCAGGCTGAGGTGGATGACGCTAAGTACGTTATTAAAAAGGTAAAGTTATCAACTGCTGTGGTTCATGAGGTTGTTACTCCCGGTGACGAAACCACTGCTGTGGTTGAGATTCGTCGCCCGAAAAAACGCTGAGATACGGCGCGCGTTCGCTGTAGCGCGTAAGGATTGACGTGCTCGCGTAGACTCGTAACTGCCCGACTGGCTCAAGCCGTCGAGTTGTCGTCAGAGGAGAAGCAGGTTTGTCCGGATCGTCTATCTTCGATCAGCTCCAGGCCGAGCACCTCGCCCTTGACGAGGTAGCGGGCGGAGAGTTCCCACATCCCGAGCGGACCCGTATCATCGCGGTCGCCAACCAGAAGGGTGGCGTCGGGAAAACATCGACAGCAGTCAATCTCGCCGCAGCCTTGGCTGAAGGCGGAGCACACGTACTTCTTGTTGATGCTGACTCGCAAGGCAACGCCTCCACAGCTTTGGGAGTCGAGCACGGCGATGACAGTGTCTCCATCTATGACGTTCTTGTTGATGGGGTGGACATCAAGGACGTGGTGGTCAAGACTCGCTTCTGCGAGACCTTGTGGTGTGTTCCGGCCACGATCGACGTTGCTGCTGTAGAGATTGAGCTTATTTCCACCGCTGAGCGGGAATCGCGCCTGCGACGCGCTCTGGTGGACTACCTGGTTTCACGTGAAACCGAAGGGCAGAAGTCCCTCGACTACGTCATTATCGATTGTCCGCCAAGCCTCGGCATTATGACGATCAATGCCTTCGTCGCTGCAGATGAGGTCCTCATCCCTATGCAGGCCGAGTACTACGCCCTTGAGGGACTGGCGTTACTGACTCGTTCCATCGACCGGATTGCTCGTATCCATAACCCGGGTCTGGGTGTCTCCATGATTGTCCTCACCATGTTTGATGGACGTACCACACTGGCTCGAGAAGTGGAGTCCGAGGTTCGCTCCTACTTCCCTGATGCGACGTTGGATACCAAGGTGCCTCGTTCAATTCGTGTCGCTGAAGCCCCCTCCTTTGGTGCTCCAGTGGTGTTCTGGGATCCCCGGTCCTCCGGCGCGATCGCGTATAAGAAAATGGCTCGTGAGGTTGCTCTGCGGGGCGCCCCCAAAAATGAAGGCGAGGAAGCCTGATGGCTCAGAAACGACGCGGACTTGGACGGGGTCTGGAAGCACTCATCCCGGACACGCAGAAGGAGAAGGCAACGGCACCTCGTCCTTCTGACGTGTTCTTTCCCGATTCGAAGGAGACGGAGACTCACGACAAGGAGCCCGCATCGCACGCCGACGCTGATTCGGAGAACGACCCTACGAACAACGAGTCGCAGAGCACTCGAGATCTGGCCGCTACTCTTCTTGCTCCATCTCAGCGGAAACGTAGTTCCAAGAGTCGCACAGCGCGCTCGACGTCGTCCAGGACAGCATCGAAGACTAAGCGGGCGACCTCTGTTTCACGTGAAACTGTGTCGGATTCTGCTGATGAGACGGTGAAGAAGCTCGAACGTGGGACATCTAAGGTTACGTCGAAAAGCCGTGTCCAGTCGGCGGATAAGACGACTCCGAAGCGCTCTCCTAGGAAGGTGATGTCGAGTGATGCTGACTCGGCTACTGCGCTGAAGACCAAGGAGCAAACACCGCAGCCTGAAGTTGTTGCGACGGAGGCCATCTTGGTTGAGACAACGACGCATGACAACGTAGCTGCGGTCGATGACATCGTTGCCAGTTCTGCCTCGGAAGAAACTGAGAAGCTCGAGGACTCTGTTGTTTCACGTGAAACAAAGGAGAAGCAGACGGGAGGTGCAGAGGTTACGTCCTCTGATTCCAAAGTTGCACAACCCGTCGGGGACTCGATCGTATCTGGAGCCCACACCAGTGAACGGAACGATAGTCGGGTTGACGATACTGTCGACTCAGATGGTCCCGACCTCGTTCCGGTTCCTGGTGCCCACTTTGCTGAGATTCCGGTGGGCTTGATTCATCCGAATCCTCGCCAGCCTCGTCAGGTGTTCGATGAGGAGGACATCTCCGAGCTGGCCGCCTCGATTGCGGAAGTGGGGTTACTCCAGCCGATCGTGGTTCGGCAGGTGTCTACCTCTCAGGGAGAGGACCCGCACTATGAGCTCATTATGGGCGAGCGTCGTCTGCGTGCTTCTAAAGAGGCTGGCCTTGAGACGATTCCGGCAGTGGTGCGGGATACCGATGACGTCGCCATGCTGCGAGACGCGCTGCTGGAGAACCTTCATCGGGTCCAGCTCAATCCGCTTGAGGAAGCAGCGGCCTATCAACAGTTGCTGGAGGACTTCCAGTGCACTCATGCTGAGTTGTCTGAACGGATTGCCCGTTCGCGTTCCCAGATCTCCAATACGCTGCGCCTCATGAAGCTTCCGCCACTGGTACAGCGCAGGCTTGCCGCGAATGTCATCTCGGCCGGCCATGCGCGTGCTCTGTTGGGCCTTCCCAATGCGGCAGAAATGGAGCGGCTTGCTCAACGCGTGGTGGCAGAGGGGCTGTCGGTTCGTGCGACGGAGGAACTCGTCGCTCTTCACGAGGAACCGGACTCGAGAACGAGTCAACCGAAAGTGCTGCGAGCTCGCAGCACTCCTCTCCCGGCTCTCTCGACAAGGCTTTCCGATGCCTTTGATACTCGCGTCAAGGTGACACGTGGAGCGAAGAAGGGACGTATCACCATCGAGTTCGCTGGCGATGATGATCTTGCCCGTATCGTTGGCGCCTTGGCGCCGGGGACATCGCTCGACGAGGAGTAGTTGACGCTAAGTTTCTGAATAATGGTGGGGCCGAAACAGTGAATGTTTCGGCCCCACTCTTGTTCTGAAGAAGAATGATCTATGTTTCACGTGAAACCAGTGGCGTATCAAGCATCGAGTTCGTGAATGTGGTGTCTGAGTACTGGCTGTCTGTGGCTCAGTGCAACTGCAATGACCGGCAGCACTCCCACCGACTGTGGATCATCGTCATACTGCCGATCTGCAATGTGTGAACCGATACTCCTATCGGCTCACGTCCGAGTGTCGGAGGCTTCTTCACCGGATGGGCGGGTGAGTCTACATCGATGTGTACTTGTGAATACCCTGCACGCGCCATCCTTGGTTCAGATGAATAGGGAGACACAGCTTCAGGCTTGACTTGTTATCAAAGCCTGCCAGTTTGAGTTGGTACCGAAGGGGATGGGGCTCTCGGATACACTTCGGGTTCTACGCACGTCCTGTGTGTGATCAGGCGATTGGGATCCAAGTGACATACTGGGTATGTGCCATTGTGCTGTCTTGAGATCACTTCAACAACACTCCTTTGCTGACATCGCTTAGTGTCTCTAACGTGGGGAGCCGAGAGTAACAGTGCGGAACTTCGAGCCTGCGAGTCATGTAAACCGCGGTTTCACGTGAAACCGACATACCTATGGCATGTAGTCCTTCTTCAGAAGAGAATCTCGTTTTCTAGTCAACGTACCTCAGGGTAGAAGATCCTAAAGGTTGAGTGATGGCTTGGATCCGCCTTCTCCAGAAGACAGGTGTGTGTCTACCGCATCTCAAGGATACGCTGTCCTACCGGAGTCCTTCCATGAGGTAGCCATTCTTGGAGGTCGAGTGTTCCCCTTCTTCAAAAGCGTCAGAATGTCTCAGTAAGCGTGTTATGCAGTTGCACCCGGTTGAGCTACTCACTCCGGGAGAACAGGCTGTGAGATGCAGATGCTGTTGTCGATTGGAATGTGTTCATGATGGATTGTAGTGATGCGCCTCGCTGGCTTGGACAAACGACCTCGGCCGTTGTAGCAGTCATTGAACGTCAATGAACAATGAACGGAGTGCGTCATCGCCTCGCCAGAGGTACTCGGATGTCGACTAGTAGAGCAGCGGTCTCGTCGCCGAGAGGTGGTTTCACGTGAAACCAGGAATGGTGGTGGACCGGCTATACGGTGGTCTCAAGTCGTACTCGAGAGTTCTGTTCCTAGGCTCGCGCTTGCAATCGCTGAGCCAGGTGAAGGCAGATGACCTCTATGGCTGGGAACATTCCTCAAGTAGCTAGAGCTTCGGTCGTCAATGCTCTCGGAGTTCCGCTCTCACAACGCCGTGCAGGCGGTTTCGAGGCTCAACTCTTTCTGGGAAGGGCAGACTACTCCTTGTAGATGCTGTGATCCGGTTTCACGTGAAACGGAAGATTCGATGCAAGCATCTGTTGTGAACCGGTGGGAAGTTGATATGAGCCAGAGAAGCTGTTCTCCTGCCGTTGGAGGCGACTGAGCAAGCCCCAATGTTCAGAGGTTCGTGGACTACTGGAGGATATGTGAACTGTTCCGTGTACCTGGCTATCGAGACCTTGTTTGCGTTGGGGAAATTGGAGGCTTGTCTGCTGCGTTAAGATTGTCCAAGCAGTCCTTCTGTTCGTAACACGACCAACGTAGAGAATGGCAAGGAAAGACAGCAGACGCTGTACCGTACTCCCTCGGCAATGTGTCTGATGCTCGACTACTCGACGTTGGTTTCACGTGAAACCAACTTGAGAGGAGTGAGGTCAGATGATCTGGGGGTTGGGCAGGTCTGTTCGGTGATGGGACTGCAGAATGGCACATCAGGCCGAGAGATGGCTAGTAGTCCGGCACGTTGCAGCCTCGATTTCCTCAAAGCATTGATATGAGGTGTGCTCGATTGAAGCGCGAGGCTTTCTAACTCCGGTGGAGGAGATGCTGTGATGCTGCGAAAGAGTGTCGATAGGAAGTATGTGATACGGCGACAAGGCGTGTCGTAGTGGATGTTGATGTTGTCGGTATCGTTGTTCATCATTGACTGATTCGGTTCCTGATGGACTCGGCGAATGAGATCTTGGTGAGAAAGATAGGTCACCTGTTCGCGGTGTAGCACATGTCTCGTCGGTTTCACGTGAAACACAGGCGGCGGTGTTCCGGCTGGGAGGGGTCAACCATCCTATGGTGAAGTCCAGTCTTCATAGGCGCGCCGTGGATGACTTTCGCAGTGATGTCCGTAGGTGCTGGTGCTAAAAGCGGAGGCTCTGGACAGGCCACCTATCTCAAAAACAACCATCGGCGCTACTCCCTGACCTGAGGAGGGTGTGGCTCGCGGGATGGATTGAATGAGTGTTGACTCCTGGATACAGGTAGCCGTATCGATGTACTGAAATGAGAGCCATGCAAGCATAGGAATGTAGGGACATGGTCTTCGACAGCATAGCTGGATCACCGCTATACGCGCTCCTTCACTCTTGAGGCGATCCCTTCTCCTCAAGGATCGAACCCATCTGGGGAAGAGATCGTTTCCGGTACCGCATGGAAGGAGCTCTCGGCCGAGGGTACGGGTGTCTGAGAGACATTCACAGGCGTAGCAGTGGGCTGTGTGTTCAGATTGGTCGCCGTGCTCCTCACTCTTGAGCAGGCTTCCTTCCAACTCTGTGAGACATGATCGGGGTTTCACGTGAAACATCAGATGATGTGAACGTCGGGATTACCTTCGAGTCCCATTGGTCGTCGCTTCAAAAGCGTCTCCTGGCCAATACGACCTACTGAAGAGAGCTGCATACTGGTGGATCTAGTGAATCGTAGTCTTCTCTACCGGCACACAACGTTGCAGTCCGTGAGCAGCCGAGAATAGTGGTGGCTCCACTCGAGCCGAGTGAAGCCACCGTTTCACGTGAAACATGAGTCATGGATAGACGAACGGGTTCCTCACCAGTGCGTCATACAACTCTTCCAGTGAGCTCTCCGCCTTGGCAGCGATCGGTAGCAAGGAGGTTTCCGTCATCCCTGGAATGACATTGACGTCAATGAACCAGGGCGTGCCCTCGTCGTCGAGAATGAGATCGGTTCGAGAGAGATTCCCAAGTCCGAGGGTCTTGTGCACGGTGACTGCGGTATCTTTGACCACGTCGATCACCGTACTGTCCAATCGTGCTGGAACGAAGTACTCCGAGCGGCCAGGATTGTAACGTGCGTCGAAATCGTACTGCCCCTCGGTGACGACCTCGACGGGAGGAAGCGCACGTGGTCCCTCTCCTGTATTAACGACTGATACGGCGAGTTCGGTGCCGGGAACATAACTCTCAATGAGAGCCCGCTCGTCGTACGCGAAGCATGCCACCATGGCGGACCTCAGTTCATCCGCCGTCGATGCATAGGACACTCCGAGTCCAGAACCTCCCTGATGGGGCTTGACCACGACCGGGAGGCTCAGATGGCCGGCGACGACGGTCAGGACCTCCTGAGCTCCTAACTGACTGAAATAGGAATGTGGAAGAGTCAACGAGTCGGGAGTGATCACTCCTCCGGTGCGGACACTGGCCTTAGCTGTCGGTTTAAATGAGGCCCGCTGGCAGCCGTCCGAGTGGGTACCAACATACGGCAGACCCAGGGCTATGAGTATGTTCTGCAGACCGCCATCCTCCCCGGGGCCACCGTGGACCAGCGGCCATACGACGTCGGGTCCGAAGGTCTTGAGTGAGCCGATGGTGCGCGCATCGATATCCAAGACCAGCACGGTGTGCCCGAGCCGTTTGAGGACCTGGGCGACACGATGGCCGGAACGCAGCGAGATGTCTCGCTCGTGACTCAATCCACCGGCAAGCACGGCGATACGGAGTGGAGACTGGTTCATCGTCAACCTCAGATCTGATCGGGAGCGGGCGCGTGAACACCCTCGGACGGACGTTGGCTATGAGTGGGACCGAACAGAGTCAGTAGTTCAAGATCTCGAGTGATGACGCCGGACAGTCGTCGCACGCCCTCGTGGATCTCAGCCGGCTCGGGGTAGCAGAAGGACAGTCTCAGGTGGTCCTGTCCCGCTCTGCCCCCGGTGTAGAAGGCGGTTCCCGAAACATAAGCCACGAGATTGGTCACTGCCCGAGGCAACATGTCCTTGGCATCCAGGCCGTCGGGAAGCCTCACCCACACGTAGAAACCGCCTTCGGGGACGTTCCACCGGCACATGGGCAGAAACTCCTCCAAAGCGGCCACCATGGCATCGCGACGTCCCCGATACATCGCTCGGAATTCCACGATCTGCTGCTTCCAGTCGAACTGGTCCAGGTACATGGAGATCGAGTACTGCCCTACCGACGACGGACACAGGATGGCAGCCTCCGAGGCCAGTTTCATCTTCTCCCTCACTGCGGGCGGCGCCACCGCCCAGCCCACACGGTAACCGGGAGCGAAGATCTTGGAGAAGGAACCGAGGTAGATGACGTCGTCGGGCGCGAGGGTCTTGAGCGCAGTGTAGGTCTGCCCCTCGAAGCCCAGTAGCCCGTAGGGATTGTCCTCCACGATGAGGATGCGATGGCGTCGGCATATCTCAATGATCTGCGGGCGGCGCTCCTCGGTGAGTGTCACTCCTGCGGGATTGTGAAAATTAGGCAGACAGTAGAAAAACTTGATGCGACGCCCTTCGCGCTCGAGTTGAACGATTGTCTCCTCCAGAGCCTCAGGGACGACGCCGTCGGCATCGATGGGAACTTGCTGTACATCGGCCTGGTAGGTCGCGAAGATTGATAGTGAACCGACATACGTGGGAGCCTCTGTCAGGACGACATCACCGGGGTCGACGAACAGTTCGGTGATAATGTCAACCGCTTGCTGAGACCCGGTGGTGATGACGATATCCTCAGGATCGGTCTCGACACCCTCCAAGGCCATGACCTCAGTGATCTGTTCTCGCAGGTGCGGCAGACCTTGGCCGTTTCCGTACTGGAGTGCCTTTCCTCCGTCCTTGCGGATCATCTGCGCCGTGGCTTCGGCCAGTCTTTCCAATGGAAGATCCTTGAGATTCGGCATCCCCCCGGCCAACGACACCACTTCCGGACGTGAGGCGACGGCGAACAGTGAGCGCGTCTCCGAAGCACGCAAACCATGAGCTCGTGCGGCATAGCTGTCCAGCCATGGATCGAGACGATTTCCCTGCACCTGGTTACTGTCCTCGCTCACCTGCGGTCCTTCCTTGGTCGCCACTGTTGCCTCCGTGGATCCAAGTCTGCCACGCCACGAGGGCGGGCAGGACTCGGTGGGATCAGGAGTAATCCGTGGTGTTTCACGTGAAACAAGGAACCTGCTCGGAGGTGCATCGTGACGACGCGGCGGCAGGTGAAGACGCTCCATGTATCGTGTCCACGACACATAACGTGGTGTGGCACGGTGCCATGGCGGCACTCGGCATCGCTCAGGAGCTCAGGGCGTGCGCCTCAATGAGGGCACGCAAAGGCTCCTCATTATTGTCGATCGTCTCCACCTTCTGGGGCCGAGCGAGCAGATCGGCGACGACGTCGGGAGTCTCCGGCTCGCTTCCGAGCGCCTCGGCCACAGTCTGCGGGAACTTCGCGGCCTTGGCGGTCTCCATGACGAGTGTGGGGAAACCGGGTTCCATGGTGCGCAGAGCTACCGTGACGCCGTCGGCGGTGTGCGGGTCAATGAGGCGTCCGGAGCGCTTCTTGACGCTGCGGATGGTCTTCAACCGGTCGGCGTGAGAGGACGTTCCCGCCACGAAGCCGAACTCGTCGCGCAGACGCGGGAGCTGATCGCGCAGGTCGAGCGTGCCGGTGGCCTCCAGCTCCTCCCACCGCCGTACGAAGGCCTCGGGCCCCAGCAGCGCCCAGATGAAACGCTCCAGGTTCGAGGCCTTCGAGATGTCCATTGACGGGCTGGAGGTGGCCAACGTGTCCTCCGCCGAGCGGGGCCGGTAGACGCCGGTGGCGAAGAATTCCTCGAGCACGTTGTTCTCATTGGTGGCCAGGATGAGGCGACGGATCGGCACTCCCATCGACCGGGCCAGGAACCCGGCGTAGATGTTGCCGAAGTTGCCCGAGGGCACACACACGTCGATGCGGTAGTCGGCACGGCCCCCCTCCTCCACTGCATCGGTGACCCGCAACCAGGACCAGACGTAGTAGACGGCCTGCGCAGCGATTCGGCCGATGTTGATGGAGTTGACAGCACCCAGGTGGTGGGACGCCTTGAAGGTCGCGTCGTTACTCAGGGCCTTGACCAGTGCCTGGCAGTCGTCGAAGACGCCGCGTACCGCGATGTTGTGGATGTTGGCGTCCTGGAGCGTGTACATCTGGGCGCGCTGCACCGGGCTCATTCGGCCGGCCGGTGAGAGCATGAAGACACTGACGCCCTCCTGCCCCCTGAAGGCATGCTCTGCCGCCGAACCGGTGTCGCCTGAGGTGGCGCCCAGGATGTTGAGGACCTGACCGTGCTTGGCCAGTACATAAGGAATCACCTGCCCCAGGAACTGCATGGCCAGGTCCTTGAAGGCCATGGTCGGTCCCTCGGACAGGCCTACGAGGGCGAGGCCGCTGGCGACGTCGTCGAGCCCGGAGACGGGGACGACCGGCTGTGGGAACCGCTCCTCGCCATAGGCGGCCCGAGTCAGCGCTGCAAGGTCCTCGCGAGGAATGTCGGTGGCGAACAGGCCGATGACCTCAGTGGCCAGGTCGGCGTAGCTCAGGGGCCTCCAGGCCTCGATCTGCTTGGGATCAAGGTCGGGCAATCGGCTCGGGACCGCCAGGCCGCCGTCGGGCGCGAGGCCCGCCAGAAGAACGTCCGTGAACCCTGCGGGTGCCATCTGGCCGCGGGTAGAGATGTACTGGGTGTACTGCATGTGCCGCCTTCTTGCCGTGTCGCATGCCTTGGTGCCGCTTGCGATTCCGGGCCGATTCTACGGGGCGGTGACTGTGGGCGACAGGTGTGGTGACGGTCGCTCTCACGGTGGAACAGGACATCAGACAACTGGTGAGGCAGGACGTCGGCCCCATCGATCCACTCGTGCGAGGTGGCTCGGTGAGGCCGACGCGTGAAAGTGAGTGTGTGTGGGCGCCCGGTGTCAGGCCAGGACCTTCTCCACCTCTGCTTTGAAGGAGGCCTTCGGACGCGAGCCGCTGAACTGGTGGAAGACCTCACCGTCACGCACGACCGCGAAGGTCGGAATGGATCGCACACCGTAGGAACGGGCCGTGGCCGGGTTGGCGTCCACATCCACCTTGACGAACTTGACCTTGTCTCCGAAGTCGGTGGCGACCTCGTCCACGATCGGTGCCATCTGGCGGCAGGGGCCGCACCACTCGGCCCAGAAGTCTACGACGACGGGGACGTTTGACTTGAGGACCTCCTCCTCGAAAGTGGCGTCAGTGACGGCGAGAGCCTCAGACATGGTTGTTCTCCTCGAACGTTGTGGATGGGTGAATCAGGCTGTGTGGAGAGCGGCTACTCCGACGACATCGGAGCCGGTCCTCCGGTGAGATCAGGTGTGCGGCCCGGTCAGGACTTCAGAGTGGTCAGGTAGTGTTCGGCGTCCAGAGCGGCGCGGCAGCCGGATCCTGCCGCGGTGATCGCCTGCTGGTAGGTGGGGTCGGCGACGTCGCCGCAGGCGAAGACCCCGGGAATCCGGGTGCGCTGCGAGGGGACCTCAACCTTGATGTAACCGGCCTCGTCGAGTTCGAGGACGTCGGCGACGAGCTCGCTGCGTGGAATCTGGCCGATGGCGACGAACAGCCCGGTGGCCTCGATCTGACGGTGCTCGCCGGAGACGGTGTCCTCCAGGGTGAGGCCGGTCAGTGAGTCCTCACCGTGAAGTTCAACAACTCGCGAGTTCCAGGCGAAGGAGATCTTCGGGTCCTCCTGGGCGCGCTTGGCCATGACGGCCGAGGCGCGTAACTCGTCGCGGCGGTGGACCACGGTGACGGAGCGGGCGAAGCGGGTCAGGAAGGTGGCCTCCTCCATGGCTGAGTCCCCACCGCCGACGACCACGATGTCCTGATCCTTGAAGAAGAACCCGTCGCAGGTGGCGCAGTAGGACACGCCGTGCCCGGAGAGGCGCTCCTCCCCATCGATGCCCAGGTGCCGGTACTCCGAGCCGGTGGAGATGATGACGCTACGCGCCTCGTAGGCACCCTCGGAGGTGGTGATGCGCTTGACGTCGCCCTCCAGCTCGAGGGCGGTGACGTCCTCGTAGCGGACCTCGGTGCCGAAGCGCTCGGCCTGTTCCTGCATCTGGTTCATGAGCTCGGGGCCCATGACTCCTTCGATGAAGCCGGGGTAGTTCTCCACCTCGGTCGTGTTCATCAGAGCGCCGCCGGCGGTGACCGAGCCTGCCAGGACGACCGGGTTGAGCTGGGCGCGAGCCGCGTAGATGGCGGCCGTGTAACCGGCGGGGCCGGAGCCAACAATGACGACGTCGTGAATCATGACTCTCCTGACGGGACGGGCGTTGGGCGCGGTCGCCTAGTACAACTAGTAATCAATATACCCTGTTCCCAGGGTATCTCTTATTTGAGTGTGATCTCCGTCGCGGCGGCTTTATAGGCGCGCTCACCGGCCACATTGTTCTTGGGAAGCTGGGTCACCCGAAGGACGATGGTGTCGACGATCTGAGGCTTCTGAATATCGAAGGTTGTTGTTCCTGAGGTGAAGGCCCCTTCGGCGAGCAGTGTGCCGCCACCGGCGTTGTTGATGTCCGTTGCGCGAACCTCGACGCGTCCTCCCTCATTGGTGCCCTGGAGCACGATCTGTGAGACCTTTGCAGAACTCTTGAGCTTGAGCTCGATGTCGATCGGCTGGGTCAGATCGGCGCTGTCGGTGTAGTGCGAGGTCCAGGGGCGCCCAGCATCACCATCAGTGAGAAGCCTGGCGTTGTCAGGCGCCAGGGCGCTCGGGTTGTTGGCGACGGAGACCCCGGCGATCTCAGGCGTGGTCGCAGGAGCCTGTGTGGTCGCAGGAGCCTGTTGTCCGCCTTCGCCGCTGGTCGCCTGGGCGCTGGCGGAGGGGACGGTGTCTACGGCCGGCTGGTCCTTCTCGGTGAAGGGGATACTGATTGTCTGGTACACGATGTAGCTGGCGGCCGCCAGTGAGATGAGAACGATGACGACGAGGACGACCAGGATTCCGCTGGTGGTCCGCTGCTCCCGGCGAGCGGCCTCGGGATCGATCTCCTCCTCGTCGTCGTCCTCGAAGGCGGGGAAGCTGCCGGTGAAGGGCTCGGAGGGAACCGGCGCGGGCACGGGCGCCGTCTCAGAGGCGGTCGACAGCACATTCGGGATCGGGTTCACCGGTCCGGTGACCTGGACATAGGTGTCGTCGGCCGATGGCTCCTGCACGACAGGCGAGTCGAACTGCTGCGACTCGACCGGAGAGGTGGACGGCGCAGCCGGTTCCTCGGCGACCGGGGAGGTCGCGATGCCGGCCGTCTGCCCGTAGCCCGCATCGGGGCCGGCCGATACTGACATGTCCGGTCCGGACTGGGATTGCGCGGATGACGATGCGACCGTGGTCTCCTTGCCGGCACCACTGCGCCGTAGCCGGTCCAGGACACCACGGGCCGCACCTGCAACGGCGGCTCCCGAGGCGCTGACCGTGGCACCCGCAGCGGCGCCAGCAGGGGCCGCTGCGGCTGACGACGGACGCTGAGCGCTTGGACCTGGCGCAGAGCCCGATCCGTGGTACCCGGTCACCTGCTCCCAGGTGCCCAGCGAGCGCGCCACCTCCGCGGCGCAGATGGGGGGCTGGCTGCTCCAGGTGCGTTCGCACAGTTCGTCCAGGATCGGGTCGATCCCGGGTACCAGCGTGGATGGCTTGACCGGGACCCCGCCCAGGCGCGGTGCGGAGGGGATTCCTGGGCGCTTGCCCGGCCACCGGCCGGTCAGTCCGTAGTAGAGGATCTCCACCAGGGAGCGGGCGTCGGTCCGGTCGGCGGCTGTGGGATCGTGACCGGCCACCCGGCTCTCCAGGTCGAGGGCGGCTGCCTCGATACCCAGGCCTCCGACCTTGACCATGCCGTCAGGAAGGACACGGATGGACTCGGGGGACAGATTGAGGTGGTGCAGACCCTTACGGGCACCGGAATCAAGTGCCTGAGCGGTCTCGCCAATGATGGCGCGCACCTGCTCCGGAAGCATGCCCCGGGACACCAGGGAGGAGAACGTGCGTCCGGCCAGCGGCTCGGTGACGATGATGGAGGGCTCGGCGCGCTCGACGTCGTAGACCTGCTGAAGGCGCTGATCCTCGACCAGGACGGCCCGGCTGGCAGACTCCAGGACGTTGTCACGGTGAAGCGTCGCGTCGGTGAGAACCAGGATCGTCACGTCTCTGTCCAGGATCGTGTCAACCCCGCGGTGCCTGACAATGCGGGGCAGCGTGGTGGACAGCGTTCCAAGGAGTCCGTAGCGACCACTACCGATCGGCGTCGCCTCCGACATGCGTCTCCTTCCCTGCGATGGGCGTCCATCTGAACCGGTTGACCCCATCGTAACCGCCTGAGGCCTCCGAACCGGGGTGATGTGGCTCGTGTGGGCATGTACCAGGGGAGGCTGAGCAGCGGGCTGCCCTGTGGCCCCCTGGAGGGGTGGGATACTGGGAGGCAGCGAGGGAGGGATACTCCCGGGAATGTTGGCCGATGAGTGCTGGGAGGCCTGCAAGCGGCGCGAGGCATCGGCCGCATAGTCGGCGCGCGTGGGCGGCGGTGGGGTTGCCGCCTGTGAAGGAACCGGTGGCGCAAGTGAGGGAGCCGGACGGCCGTCCCGGGTGTAGGACCCAGGTGCCTGCGGTGACGGACCGCTAACGGGAACCCGACCCATTTTGTCCGGTCGACTCGGTGAGTGGGGCTGCGCCTGCGGGTGGGACGACGGAACGGTGGCGGTGCCGTGGGTGGCGTCTCCGGTGTAGCCAACAGCACCGTGTGCGCTTGCGCCTGTTGAAAGGTCTGACGGATCGGAAGCGGATTGAGTGGCCTGCGGAGGTGCTGCGGTTGCCGCTGAAACGGCTGACATCTGGGTGGTCGCCTGTGCAGCGGGGGCCGGCGGCGACAGCCAGGTCGCGATCGCCAGCACCCCCCGTCCGGGCGCGCCGGGGAGGCGCCGACCGATCGTGGACAGGATACGCGAGAAGGGCCGGAAGGCGACGGCGATCTCCTCAACCCCGACGATACGGCCCATCAGCAGATAGGTGAGCGACATGACGGCGGCGACGACGGTGATGTGTCCGAGTGCTGCGGACATCTTGGCCAGGGAGGAGTCGCCGTCGACGTTGCCCATGACCAGGTTGAGGACGATCCCGGCGATGACCGCGGGGGTCACCGCCATGATCAGACGCAGGTGGGTGGTGACGATCTTGCGGCCGTCCAGGCTGGGCAGATGGGAGCGCATCATGGGGATGACCACGATGCAGCCTCCGATCTGACTGATTGTGTTGGCCGCCCCCGCCCAGGTCATCCAGTGGTTGGCCGGGGCCATGAAGTAGGCCATGATGCACAGGACGACCGGGATGACGCCGACGACGACGTCGGCCAGCAGCAACCGTTTGGTGTCGGAATAGGCCAGCATGACCCGTTGGGTCCCGAACCAGACGCCCTGCGGGACGATGCCCAGCGCCAGGGCGATGAGCATGGGGGCACTGGCCTGGGCCTCGGGCAGGGTGATCGAGGGGGTGAAGAGCTGGAGGGCCGGGACCGCCAGCACGCAGATGCCCGCCGTCGCCAGCACCGTGAAGACACCTGCGGACCGCAGCCCCAGGGAGAGGTCCTCGCGCACACTGGTGCTGTCCCCGGCCGCGGCCTTCTCACTCATCCGGGTGAACAGGGCCGTGATGATGGAGGTGACCACCAGGGACTGGGGCAGCATGTACACCAGGTAGGCGTTGAGCCACATGGTCGTGGAGGGCACGATGACGTTCGCGTACTCGGGCTGCTCGGAGGCCGTCACCGCGTAGGAGCCCAGGTTGGAGGTGATCCAGCTGCTCAGGCTGGCCACGCCCACCCCGGCCAGCGCCCACAGGGCCACCTTGACGGTCTTGCCCAGCCCCAGGCCCCGCACCCCGAAGACGATGCGCGGCCGGAACCCGGAGCGCACCAGGGGGATGTAGAGGATCAGCGCCTGGACCGCGATGCCCAGAGTGGTTGTTGCCCCGATGAGCGTGACCCGGCTCCAGTCCCAGAGCTCTGGCCCCTGGCCGGTGGTGTAGCGACCGTAGATATGGAGGTAGAACAGGATCGAGGCGATCGAGATGATGTTGTTGAGCACCGGGGACCACATGTAGGGACCGAAGCTCGAACGAGCGTTGAGCACCTGCCCCCACAGGGCGTACAGGCCGTAGAAGAAGACCTGCGGCATGAACCAGAACGCGAAGGCGAAGGACAGCATCTGCCACTGCCCCTGGGCCAGGGAGTTGGCATTGATGGCGAAGATGAGAGGCGCGGCCGCGGTCGCGATGCAGGTGACCACCAGCATGAGCGTGGCCGCAGCGGTCAGGAGACGGTTGACGACCTCCTCGCCGTTGCGCCGTCGCAGTGCCTGGACGATCTGCGGCACCAGGATGGCGTTGAGGATGCCGCCGATCATCATGTTGTACAGGTAGGTGGGCAGGTTGTTGGCCGTGTTGAAGGCGTCGGCCGCCCCCGAGCCCGTGGCGCCCAGCGCCATCACGATCAGGGCGTTGCGCACCATGCCCAGGACGCGCGAGACCAAGGTTCCCGAAGCCATGATGGCCGAGGAGCGCGCCAGCGACGCCTGACTGCGTCTCTGCGAGGAGAAACGCCTGGGTCGTGCGTGCTTGAACATGGTCATGCCGTCTCCTGTGCAGCCGGGGCGACCGTGGTGCGGCGGCCTCGTCGTACAGTTCTCACAGTACCGATCACCACGATGCATACCAGGATTCCGACGATGATGCCGGTTCCCCGGCTCTCCCAGTCCGCGCGGACCCGCATGTGAACAGTGGTGGGTGTGCCCACGGTGGTGCCGTCCTCGGCGCGCACCTGCACCGTCAGGCCCACGTCACCAGATCCGACGGCCTGGATCGGTACTGTGACCTTGGCCTGCTGATGGGCCGGAACCCTCACGGTGGCGGTACGCGGCACCTGGAGACGCTTGTTGTCGGAGACCAGGTAGACCTGCACGGTAACGTCCTGGTCCAGGGACGAGGTGATCCGTACCGGCAGCTGGGCCTCGGAGCTGATGAGGTTGATGGTCGACGACGGCACCGCAGCCAGAGATGAGGTGACCTCGGCCGCTGCGGCCTCAGCGGCCGGCACCTGGGCGCTGCGGGCCGTGGGGTCGGCCCGCCAGGAGGCCGAGGATACGACGGCCTCCAGATCCGCGTAGTCACCCAGCGGTGCAGTCGGATCGGAGAGCACCGAGGCGACCGATCGGAGTGTGCCGGCCGTTCCGGAGGCGGCAGTGAGGGTGGCGGTGGACAGCTCGTCGTCATCGACCACCTTGTCCGGTGGGTCGGAGCGCTCGAGTCGAGAGGTTCCCTCATCGACGGCCTTGACCTCTGCCTGAGCCCGCTCCAGCAGGGCGTCCAGGGACTGAGACCGGGTCCAGGACATGGAGCGCAGGGCGGACAGGCGCTCGTGCAGGGTGGAGACCTCCACGGTGGAGGCCTCCTGGCGAGGCATCGCCACCACGATGTCGCGCTCCAGTGCCGGGGCCTGACGCGTCAGGATCGCGCTGTTACCGCGCAGCAGCTGGCGGATGTCGAGTTCCGCGGCCTGAGTGCTCTGGTTGGCCTGGTTGGTGTGGACCGGACCGTCGGCCTCGGCGCCGGTGCCGGCAAGAGTCTCCGACAGGGACTGCTCGGGAAGCAGGACCGCCCGGTCCCCGAGCGCCCCGAGCCCGGATGGGGTGTAGGTGAGCTCGTCGGCCGCCGGAAAGGAGGTGGATGAGGCGATGACGGTGGACGTGGACTGGGGCAGTGCGTCGACCGTGGCGGAATCCATGACGCTGGAAGCCAACCAGGACAGCGATGCCGGTGCCCCTGCCTTGACGATGGCCGACTCCTGGGTGCGCTGCGCGGCGGTATCGATGAGGCCCGTCTGCTGGAGGTGCGACAGCGCGGCGGTGTCGGAGTCACCCCAAGGCAGAGCCACGAGGCTGCCGGTACCGATGGCCCACATGAGCATGGTGGAGAGCTGGGTGACGTCCTCGGAGATCTTGCTCGACGTCGTCGGGGAGGCGGTCGGCGATGTCGAGGACGTCGAGGGGGCCGACGCCGATGGGCTGCCGGCTGCGGAGGGATCGGCCGTGGACGATGCGGACGGCTCGGCGCCCGGGGAGGTCTGAGTGGCCGTGTCCGGCGTCGTGGCCCGGAAGCCGCTGTTGCGGGCGGCCTCCTCCATGCTGGCCTGTGATACGCCCAGGGTCTCGACCAGCGCCGGGTCCACGGCCATGACCGTGCCCTCGCCGGCCATGTTCAGTAGGCCGAGCACCCGGCTGCGGACGCGAGTGAGGACGTCCTCGCGCTCCTGGGTGTGCGGGCCGGCCAGAACCGTCATCTCCTGCGTTGAGGCGGTCACCGGGATGAATGTGGTCAGACGCACCGGGGTGACGGAGGCGCCGCTGTCCCATACGACGATGCTTCGATCCTGGGCCAGGGGGGCGCCTTGAATCTCAAGACTGACCGCAATACCGCGCGGACCCCACTGATCGGTGTTGGTCAATGGCAGCTGATCAGCCGGTACGGTGATGGAGAACTGGGTGACCTCCCCCGGCTGGATGTCGCGGCCCAACGGGACCGTGAACGGATCGGACAGTCCTGATTCATCAGTAGTGCCGCTCAGCCATTTCCTGAGGCTGTGGCTCGTGACCTCCGTCGATCGCTGGAGGCGGGCCGCCAGGTCCACCCCGTTCAGGAGCTGCTCGGTTCCGTTGGTGATGGTGCCGGTCAGGATCAGGTCCTGGTCGCTGTGCAGTACCTCGGGGGCCAGAGCGTCGACACTCATGGTCACCTGGTTGGCGGCCGCCTGTGTGGGCGGCGCCTGAGGGGCCTGCGTGCCCTGGCCGGTGCCCTGACTCGGGCTCTGGGCGGAGGATGCCGTCTTCGTCGTCGAGGCCGACGGCGCAGGGGACGGGGTCGGCCTCGGAGTGGTCGGCTTCGTCGGGGCCCTCGGCAGGATCTCGGTGGATAGCCCACCGGTTCGCGCGCCCGAGACAACGGTCTGCTGCGCATAGGCCTTCGGCAGGCCGATCAGTGGGACCGACACCAGGCTCACAACGCCCAGTAGGGTGGCGATGGTCACCATTGCCCTGCTCCGCAGCCTGGAGCCCAGCATGGTGGCCATCCTTGCATACGGGTTGGCGGCGCCGGTCATCCATCCCCCACCAGGATGTCCCAGGCCGCGGCCACGATACGGCGCTCGTTGGGATAGGCCAGACGGTGGGAGACATCCTCCAGGGCGACCCACTCGACGTCCTCGGCCTCGTGGTCCGGGTCGTTCTCCGTGGTCAGGGTGCCGCTGACTGCTTCCAGCAGAAAGTGGTGCACCACCTTGTGGACGCGGTGCTCGTGACCGGCGAACCAGTAGTCGATGGTCGCCAGGTGTCGAAGAACACGGCCGGTGATCCCGGTCTCCTCCATGATCTCGCGGACCGCGGCCTGCTCGGGGGTCTCGGTGCCCTCCAGGTGCCCCTTGGGCAGGCACCACTCCAGCCGCCCTCCGCGGTTGCGCCGGGCGATGACCGCCGTGAAGGCCTGACCGTTCTGAACGTCGACGACCAGGCCGCCGGCACTGGTCTCGTTGACGATCGGCAAAGCGCGCGCACCCGCCCGGTGGGCCGGGTTTCCGGCGCGGGGCGTGCGAGTGCGTGGCGAGGGCATAGGGACACTCTAGGGCGTCCGGGCTGCCGGGTGCCTCTGGCCGAGTACGTCGTCGCACACAACTGCACTGTCTGCGGGTGGGTGGCTGTGACGGAACGTGCCCGTTTGCGCGAGATGGTCCTCACCACAGGGATGCTGAGGTCGACGACGACGGCGCGCCGGTCAGGGTTCATGGCAGGCTTGGGCCGATGACTGCGCACCCCGCTCCCGCTGAACCCGCCGACTCCCCGGATGCCGCCGAGAACCGCGGTCTGACGCCCAAGGCCCGTCAGGCGCTCGAGGGCCTGCCCCCCGCCCTGGCGGCCCTGGGGCACGCCTTCGTGCGCGCCGGGCACGAGATCGCCCTGGTCGGCGGGCCCGTGCGGGACGCCTTCCTCGGCGTCGCCCCCCACGACCTGGACCTGACCACCTCGGCCCGCCCCGAGCAGACCGAGAAGGTCCTGGCCGCCTGGGGCGAGACCACCTGGGACGTGGGCCGGGCCTTCGGCACCATCGGCGCGCGCAAGGGCTCCACCATCGTGGAGGTCACCACCTACCGCACCGAGGCCTACGAGGTCGGCTCCCGCAAGCCCCAGGTCACCTACGGCGACACCCTCACCGGGGACCTCACCCGCCGCGACTTCACCGTCAACGCCATGGCACTGCGCCTGCCCGACCTCGAGCTCGTCGACCCCTGCGACGGCCTGGCCGACCTGGCCGCCGGCGTCCTGCGCACCCCCGTCAGCGCCGAGCAGTCCTTCGACGACGACCCCCTGCGCATCATGCGGGCCGCCCGCTTCGCCGCCCAGCTCGGCTTCGACGTCGAGATGGATGTCATGACCGCCATGGAGGACATGGCCTCCCGCCTGGCGATCGTCTCCGCCGAGCGCGTGCGCGCCGAGCTCGAGCGGCTGCTCATCAGCCCCTGGCCCCGGCGCGGACTGGAGCTGCTGGTCCACACCGGTGTGGCCGACGTCGTCCTGCCCGAGCTGAGCGCCCTGCGTGAGACCGTCGACGAGCACAAGCGACACAAGGACGTTTACGAGCACACCCTGACCGTCCTGGACCAGGCCATCGACCTGGAGACCGGGCCCGACGGACCCGTCCCCGGCCCCGACCTGGTCCTGCGTCTGGCCGCCATCCTCCACGACATCGGCAAGCCCGCCACCCGTCGCTTCCTGCCCGACGGCACCGTCACCTTCCACGGCCACGACCACGTCGGCGCCCGGATGACGGCCAAGCGCCTGCGGGCGCTGCGCTTCGACAAGCAGACCATCAAGGACGTCTCCCGGCTGGTCGAGCTCCACCTGCGCTTCCACGGCTACGCAGACGCCGCCTGGTCGGACTCGGCCGTGCGCCGCTACGCCACCGACGCCGGTCCCCTCCTGGAGCGCCTCCACCGGCTCACCCGGGCCGACGTCACCACCCGCAACCGCCGCAAGGCCGCCATGCTGGACCGCGCCTACGACGACCTCGAGGAGCGCATTGAGGCCCTGCGCGCCGCCGAGGAGCTCGCCGCCATCCGCCCGGACCTCGACGGCGGCCAGATTATGGCCGAGCTCGGCGTGCCCCCCGGGCCGGTCGTCGGAGAGGCATACCGTTTTCTCATGGACCTGCGCATGGAGAAGGGACCGATCGGCGAGGACCTGGCCCGCCAGGCACTGCACTCCTGGTGGGCGGCCCGTCAGAAGAGCTGAAGGCGATGAGTCAGTGATGTCGACAAGTGGGCCGGAAGTGACTCAGGGCTTGGGTGCTGAACGAGTTGACCCTGATGACATGCTTGAATCGTTAAGAGAGTTGCGGGTCGGTGTCGTCGGCATCGGAGCCCGCTGCTACCTGGCCGCGCTCGCGGACTCCTCACCGGTACCGGCCCGGCTCGTCGCCGCGGCCGACACCGCGCCCGACGCCGTCGCCCGCGCCGAGCGCCTTCTGCCCAAGGGGGTGGCGGTGGTGGCCGACCACCGCGACCTGCTGGAGCACGGGATCGACGCCGTCGTCCTGACCACCCCCGACGACACGCACGAGGAGCTCGCCTGCTTCTTCCTTGAGGCCGGTGTTCCGGTCTATCTGGAGAAGCCCCTGGCCATCACCATCGAGGGTGCCGACCGCATCCTGGAGGCGGCCCGGCGTACCGGCACCCGCCTCTACGTGGGCCACAACATGCGCCACATGGAGGTGGTGCGGCTGCTGAAGTCGATCATCGACTCCGGGCGGATCGGCGAGCTCAAGGCCATCTGGTGCCGCCACTTCGTGGGCAACGGCGGCGACTACTACTTCCGTGACTGGCACGCCGAGCGCCGCCACGTCACCGGCCTGCTACTGCAGAAGGCCGCCCACGACATCGACGTCATGAGCTGGCTGGCCGACTCCGCGCCGGCTCGCGTCGTCGGTATGGGTGGGCTCATGGTCTACGGTCAGGCCGGGCGCCGGGAGCCGGGCACGAGCGCCGGCACCGTCATGCAGGACTGGTTCAGCCTCGACCACTGGCCCGCCGACGAGGTGGGCGGGCTCAACCCGGTCATCGACGTCGAGGACCACTCCATGCTCATGATGACCATGCGCAACGGGGTCATGGCCTCCTACCAGCAGTGCCACTTCACTCCCGACTACTGGCGCGGTTACACGGTCATCGGCACTCGCGGCCGGGCCGAGAACCTCGGTGACGGTGCCGGAAACGTCGTCAAGGTGTGGACCGAGCGCTCGGAGCGCTACAGCGAGCGTGCCACGCAGGAGCACGTCATCGCCGAGGAGGGCACCGGGCACGACAGCGCCGATCAGCTCGCCATCGATGAGTTCCTGCGCTTCGTGCGCGCCGGCGGGGCCACCGAGGCCTCACCTGTCAGCGCGCGCGACGCCGTCGCAGCCGGAGTGCTGGCCACTCGGTCCCTGCGTTCGGGGTCCGTGCCCTACGACGTGCCCGAGCTCGACGCGGACCTCGCGGCCTACTTCCACCGCGGACAACAGAATTCTCACTCACCGACGGTTTCTTCATAAACGACGCGGCTCCGCGTCATCTTTGAAGAAAA